>NZ_NXLQ01000001.1 GCF_003364195.1 Helicobacter didelphidarum
AAAAAAAAAAAACAAATCAAGCCTTTTTCTTGATTTAAGAATTTTTAGAATCTCCTTTATCTAAAAAGTCAAATACATAAAAATCATTTATTATCATTTTGATTTCTCTAAAAGAGCAAATTTTACTCATTTTGGTTTCAAAGTTGGTATAAGAAAACTTTAAGTTTATCCACATACAAGATGCTTATTTATCAAGCACAGGTAGTTTAGTTAAAATCTTGCTTAATTTTTCCTTTAAATTTCTTAGTGTATCCTCATCAACTTTATGGTTATCAAGAGTGTTATTTAATCCTGAAATTAAAGGATTAAATAAACTATCCACACCTTGTAAAATGGAAGATTCTGCCTCCTTTTGTAGTGAATTTTTTGCCTCTCTAAATTTATCTTGCATGGCTCTTGTTCTTTCTTTTTCTCTTTCAGCTTTATTACCAAAGACATCTTTAATCTTATCAATGAGTGGTGCAATAGTCATCAATACTGCCCCTATTGGCTTTAGCACAGGAATAGGGATTGGCAATGTCGCAAGTGTTGTTCCAAGAATAGCAACTATTTTACTATCTATTATATCTGTTGCGTTTGTCGCATCGTTAGTATCCATCTCGATTTGCTTATATTGTAATTTGAGTTGCTCAAAACTCTTTTGAAGATGTTTTGCTTCGCCTTGCAATCTGTCATTAATAGAATATTCTATTTTTTTTGCACAATTTTCTAGCATTTGATTGATTTGAGACTCGTCGATTGTGCTGATACTTCCTAAGATGTTTTGTATAGTTCTCAATAATTCTTGTTTGCAATTTCGTTTTGCCATCTCATACTTGCTTATTTCTTCTTCTATTATCTTGAGCTGGGGATTTGAAATTTTGTTATCTATATTATGGAAAAGAGTATTTATCGTTTCTTCAAACATTTTGTTTACGACATTGATGACTTCTCTTTTGCCACTTTCGTCTATTATCCTTTTAATCTCATCATCAAGTTTTTGAAAACCACTTTTCTCAAATAACGAATTTTTACCCTCAACTCTTCCTTTGAACGCACTTTGAGCATTTATGGTTTTAAGAGAGCATTTATTTTTATCAATATTGTATTTTTCAAGATTCGCATATATGGCGTCTTCTTGTGCTTTTAGCTCCTCATCACTCGCGTCTTGCTTTTTGTTTAAGACCATAATAACAGGTTTCTTGTCATCTACGATTTGTTTGATTTTATCATAAGTGATTTTCTCATCTACACCAGAAGCATTACTAATGACAAATAGTATCACTTCGCATTTCTTATAATGTTCACTTGTGACTTTTTCATGCTCCATTGGTGCATTGATACCCGGAGTGTCATAAATTGTATAATTATGATAAGTGTATTGTTGAATTTGAGAGGTTTGGGGTTTATCCCCAACCTCTGCTACTTTCTTACCAAATAATGCGTTCATGATAGTGCTTTTACCAGAATTATAGCACCCATAGAGCATGATTGAAGGAGTAAAAGATTCTAATTTAGAATCTATTTTATTACAAAACTCTCCTATATTCTCTTTTGTGCTTACTTCAAGATTTATTATATCTTGCTTTAGTCCCATCATTTCGCTTTTGAGATTCTTATAAATCTGAACTTCTTGAATTGTATTTTCCATCGTGTATTCTCCTGTATATCGAGTTATATTCTCTAATCAAATGTAAAAATATAAAAACTTTGTAAGATTTATTTTGCCTCCTTTACAAGTTTATTTTTAAGGGTTTTTAAGGTGGATTCCAAGTCATTTATACCTGTTTCCACATTTAACATTAAATCCTTAAGTTGAGATAAAAAATCTTTATCAATTTGCTTAAGACAATCTGATACAAATCCATCACAATAATGCGATATAAGTGTTTGTTCAAGTTTTGCAATGACTTCACTTTTATTATCCCCCGCAACACGCCTTTCCTTTGTATCTTCCTCACCAAAGACTCCAAATGAGACTGTATGGAGAAATTTATTCCACCAGGAAGCTTCCTTTATATAGTCTTCATAGAACGTCTCAATATTGAAATTAATCTTTAGGGATTGGATGGAGCTTGTATTCGCATTAAAGTTATTCATCACTTCGCGTATCTCCTTATTTGCGAGTTTCAATATAGAATATTCGACTTCTTGGAGCAGTTTTTGTTCTATTCCTTGCTTACCAATCTCATCATAGTATTTGTATGTTATCTCTTGTATGATTTGTGGAATCTGATTTTGAAGCCTCTCTTTAGCTTTATTGCATTCATGTTGTGTGCATTGTATTGCACCTTTGATATTTTCGAACTCTTTTTTGATGGTGCAAAGACTTTTTTCATTTTCAGACCCATTTACACCATTGGTGATAATATCTATAAGCCCTGCAAGTGTTATGTATGGATTTTTAGCTTTAAGTTTTTCTGCTTTATTTTTTACCAAATCATCTAATACTTCATAGAGATATTCGATATTGCTTCCATTGTAAAGTTCTTGATTATCATTTATCTTACTTTCTTTGGCTGCTTTGATGGAGATAGAAAATATCTTATTATCAATCTTGTTTATATCAGATTTTATGTTTTCTTTGAGACGCTGATAAATATCTTCTTGTTGTAATTTTCTATTTTCTTCACTTTTATTGTAGAATATTTTTACTATCTTTCCATCAACTTCATCTTCCTCTGTTCTATCGGATTTTGTGATAATGATATTTATCGTTTTACCCAACTTAATAAGCTCTTTTATCTGTTTTATTTCATCATTTTGTAAAGGAGAATCTGAGCTTGTGGGAAATATGATAAAATCAGCTTTTGTAATATATTTTCTTGCTAACTCACCATTTGCTTCTGTCATCGAACTTAAACCAGGAGTATCTACCCATGCTAATCCACCTAATTTAAATAGCTGAATCTCACTTGTGCATTCTGTGATTTTTGTCTTAAACCCCTCATTCTCATCAATTTCTTCAAATTCACTCGCTTCATATTGACCTGCTTTATCATATTTAGTAAATTTTGGTTTTTGATGTGGTAGACAGTTTTTTGCGATGTAATTCCCCAAAGTACTCTTACCTGCTTTGACTTTACCGTAGATGATTACAATAAAGTTATTTCTCAACTCATCTTCAAACTTCGCTTCTTTGGATTTCTTGTCAAAAAGTTGCTTCCATATAGAAATCTTTTCTTTTGTGTTGTTTTGGTATTCTCTGAATACACGAATAAGCTCTTCATCTATATCTTTTATATTCTCATTGATTTTTATAGTATCAATTTTGTTATGAAAGTCATCAATTTGTTTTTTGATTTCATCTCGTTTTTCATCAATGTTTTTATTGCGGACATTCAAAGATTCAAGACTTTTATAAAATTCTACCGAATACATTTATTTCTCCTTGTTGTTCTTCTGCTTGATTTTTAGCTTGAGCTATCTCTTTTTTGAGTTGTTGTAATACTTTAAGCTCCTTTTCTGCTTGTCGTTTGATGACTTCTAGGTTAGTAGATTGCTTACATGTAACCAATTTAAAGCGAGATGTCTCTTTGTCAAATTCAATGGTAGCTTGATATTTATCTTCCATAGATTTTATAAAATTATTTCTATATTGCTTGATAAGATTTTTCACTCTTTGTTTTTTATCTTCTTTATACTGTGATGTCCTCTCATCTCTACTGCTAGTTTTGTTGTTTTCTGGTGCATCATCTTCGAGAGTTTTCTTTATCCCATATCCTATCACTCCTACAATTGCTGCTCCGACTATCCATGGTATTGGCATTATATTTCTCCTTGTCTATAAGATTTGATTTTGTTATTTGCTTTGCTTATCTCATTAATAAGTTCCCTATCTATTTTTTTTATATCGCTCTCACATTCTTCTAGCTCCTTTTTTCGTTTGTCAATCTCTATATCAAGTTTTTTCATAAGTCGCCGAGACATTATATCGTCCTTGCTAAATTGCTCCTTTTTGCCTTGTATCATTGTATAAAGTTGTTTGATATTGCTTTGTTTGATAAGCATTTGTTTATTGTCTTGCTTACCTTTTTGGTAATTTTTTGCAGATACTACAAGCATATCTACTTTTGCTTCAGCCCCAAAGATTGTCTGGATTTGACTAGTAATCTCTCTTTCAACATCTTTGATTGCATTTTCGTCTTGTCCGCCAAAATTATTTAAGACAAAAATAGTGTTATCAAGAAATTGTTTTGGATTGTCCCAAATACGAGCTATTTCTTGCAAAAATTTTCGCTCTTGTTGATTTAAACCACCAGTAGATAAATTATGTGCAAAAAGATTTAAATGAGATTTCCTAACTTCTTTCATAGTGACATTATCATCACCTTTAGTTGCATTCAAACCGGGTGTATCTGTCCAAAGTATATCACCATATTGATATGCTTTAGATTCTGTAGTTTCTCTTTTATCGGAGGTAGCAAAAATGCTATCATCAAGTGAATTGACTAATGCGTTTAGTAGTGTGCTTTTGCCGTGATTGTAGATTCCTATACAAGTTACATTATATAGTTTGTTTAATTCATATATGCCACTTTGTAAATATTCAATCAATTCTTCAAATAAATCTAATCTATTATTCATATATTGTGAGATTGAGCTTATATACATCTAATAACCTTTTCTTAAATTAATTAAAAACTTTACCACATTCCCATGTGACGGCTGTGTGATTAGAAAATCCATAAAACTTTTTGACATATTGACTCCTTAATTTAAGAATTTCTTAAATGCTACATTTATCATGTCGCAAGAAGCATTTATAGAAGCATTATAATTGCGACCATATTGTGATTCTACAAAAAAAAAAAAACAAATCAAGCCTTTTTCTTGATTTAAGAATTTTTAGAATCTCCTTTATCTAAAAAGTCAAATACATAAAAATCATTTATTATCATTTTGATTGTTCCCATCTTTCCTTTTTTATCACCTAAAATCCCTAACCAATACGACTTTGTATACTTTTTAGTGCTTCGGCAGTTATATTATTGAATGCCTCTTGCAGATTATCAAAATTGTCATCCAAATAAGCAATATAAAGCTCACCCATAGCCTTTGTGGTTGTGCCAGCAACCGTTGCATTAATAGCTCCACCAGTGAGAGTGCCAATAAATGGCACGAATTTCAGCACACTTCCTACTGCTACTTTTGCAGCAAATCCTACCCCAGCAACAGCTACAAATGCTGGGATAACTTTTTTCGCACTCTCAAGTGAAATATCTAACCCATAAATGTTGCTAATATGGATAATCATTGCACATTGTGTAGGCAATAAAATAGCAAAATCTGCGAAAGGTATGGGTGTAGCAGCTACGGCTCCGGCAGCTACACTATAACGATTGATAATTGTTTGTGCTTGTTTCTTTGCAGCCTCTTTGCGTAATGCATTATCATAAGTTTGCTTTCTTGCAAAAGCGAGTTTTCTCGCTTCAGGCAATATTTTATATGACTTTTGAATTATCTCATTGATTCCCATAAGTGGTTTTCTCTCTCCGTCATCATCTTCTATCGATAACGCACGCACTCTTTCCATCCTATCATCATTCACTTGTAATGTCCTCTTTACAATATCAGAAAATTTTTCTCCATGCTCATCTTTATCCCGCTCAGCTTTTGTGATGGCGACTAAAGATGGAATCTGATATTTTTGTAAGAGATTCCATATTTCTTTATCTGCTACTTCAATGCGTCTCCCAGATTCTGCTATACATAGCCATGCGATATGGATTTGCTTGTCTACATCTTCTCTACTTTTTTGTTGCAAGAATCTTTCTATATCATCTTTGATTGCTGCATAGTCTTTTACCTCTAAGCCTTTAGAATCATAGAGAGTAAAATCATCACTCACTTTATAACTTTTGATTTCTTGTGTTATTGGTTTACCCGATCCTGTGACAAGACCCTCTGGGACATTATCACCAAATATAGCTCTAATCAAAGTGGTTTTCCCTATACCTGTTTTCCCTAGAATCAAAACATTGAGATTCTCATTCTTATCTTTTTTCATCTCACCATAAGCTTTTTTCATAACATCTCCCATATTCACACTGAATTCTTGTTGGTTTGCCATGCAATCTCCTATATATCAATAAATTTACATTTTACTTTTGTGTTTATGCACTCAAAGTAAAATGTAAATCTACTTTGGTCTCTCTATTGCATATAATATGAAGCTATGTCTCATATTATATTTCTCATAGTGATTCTTTCTCTCAAACAAAGAATCTTTCGCAATATTTTTAGATACCTTTCTTATTCATTTACCTCAAAATAAAATTGCACATCTGCTACATCATCTATTTTAATACCTTTTGCATAATTCACAATATACAGAATAAGGCTAGGATATTCACCACCATATTCATATTCTGCTGTGCAAAAGAGAAGCTTTTGCTTAGTATCAACTCCTTTTTCAAAAAGTGAGGAAAAGCCGGGGTCATCAACTACAACTCCCTCTGCTTTTAGCTCGTTCCTTGCTTGTTGCATAATCTTTTTTGTGATTGTGCCACCTTGTGTAATGTCCCATGCTTTGTTAAAGGCCTTTCTTTCAAAATATGCTTCCTTAAATGCCTGAAATACTTTATCATCACTACATTTTGGGATAGAATCTTGTGCTGCATAAGCATTTACAATAAATCCTAATAAACAAAACCCCATAAATACAATCTTCTTTACCATGTGTTTTACCTTTCAGTATGATTTTGAGTGTTACCTCATGTTTATTTTATACAAACTTTTTTACTTTACTTGAGAATCTGCTAAATTTCTTGAATCTTTCGGAGTTTCCTCTTAATTCTTTTTTAGCTTTTAGGATAATTCCAGAAGAGTATTTTGACATTCTCTTTTTTTGTTTTATCTTTTCTTCCCTACACTTTGTGCATTCTCCCCAAATTCTTTACCTATTTTTGTAAAAATACCTTTTTACTCATCATTATCTCAATAAGCAACAGATTCTAATTTGATTATAAAATCCTAGCTATATATCAAACAATCTCTAGAGGTTATGTAAGGATTGTATATTCTACAAAAAAAACAAATCAAGCCTTTTTCTTGATTTAAGAATTTTTAGAATCTCTTTTATAAAATACAACTCATTGCTATAAATTTATACGAAATGTCAAATTTCATAGATTTTTTACTATGATTTTACTTTGCAATGAAAATTATAGATATTAAAGATTCTAAAAATTACTACTATATACTTTTAAGTCGGGGTCATTTGTGTTCCTATGATTGTTGTTTTGACCATTCACGTTCTTGGTATCCGCTTGGGATTGTGCAAATATTGATTGGGCAGCGGACATTATGGCAGCACCCATACCAGAAAATTTTCCATTATCCATAGAATATTTTTCCTTATTGTCCTTGAAGCCTTCTTTATTGCCTACACTAGTGTCGAAAATAGGGCTTTTATATTGCTTTATTCCATAATTATTGATTCTGGCTGTTGTATTGTCTCGTGATTCGTCCATATCATCTAACATTTTTTTAAATCCATAACCCAATGCAAAACTTGCACCGCTTACTGCTAAAAATCGTAATATACCCATACAATTCTCCTTGTATTATAATTTGAGTTTTCGTATTATAATATCCTATTGCGACAAGATATGTCGTTTTTGAAAGCATTCTAAAAAATTTTATCTTTTTACTTTTTTATTATGATTATTAAGAATCTCTCAAAGAATCTAAGAATTTTGTTATAATTACAAAAGTTTTTTGTTGCGTATGCAACTTTATTTGTTATAAAAAGAGAAAATATGAAAATATATCATTTATCACATATCGATTTAGATGGCTATGGCTGCCAATTTGTGGCACGTGAATTTTTTAAGGATATTACATTTTATAATGCGAATTATGGCAAGGAAGTTATGGCACGATTAAATGCGATTTTAGGCAATATTTCTTCATATAAAATGCGTGGAAATAGTAATACAGCGACACTTTTTGGCAAAACTATAAAGATAGAACAAAAAAATCCAATACAACAAAACCAAACGAAAGAAAAATTCATCATTCTTATTACAGATTTAAATCTGACACTCAATGAATCAAAATTTCTTAGTGAGCAAGTAAAGGAATTAAAAGTTGCTGGACTTGATATTGAGATTATCCTACTTGACCACCATGCTACGGGTGAGGAAAGTGCGAAAATGTATTCGTGGTATCATTTAGATGTAAATCGTTGTGCAACAAAAATTACTTATGAATATTTATTGGAGCGATTTGGATTACAAGAATCAACACAAGTTTGGTTGAAACCTATGGTTGAAATGATTAATTCGGTTGATATTTGGGTTGAAAGTGGATTTGGTTTTGAATTTGGTAAAGTCGCTATGAGCATGATTGCAACAAGTAATGAACTCAATCGTTTTATGTTTGATACAGAAAGTAGAGATTATAAGCTCAATCTTTTACAATATGCACGAGATTTCCTTAAAGATTCTCATGTGAATAAAGTAGGGGGATTGATTGAGGGGAAAGCATTTGATGAAGTAGAATTTGATAATGCGATTTTCTTTTTAAAAAAAGTAGCACTTGGGGGCGATAAAGAAACAGAAACCATGGATAATATCGTCTCAAGGGCACAAGTAAAACTTTTAGAAATGAAAAAAGATGAATGTAAAATTTATTATAAAGATAAAACTGGTTTTTTAAGCTATTGTATGGGAGGTATCTCGGTTGTAGCAAACCGATTTTTGCATGAGAACAAAGATGAATTTGACTTCTATATTGATGTAAGCAATCGTGGAAATGTTAGTCTCCGATCAAATGGTGGTTGTGATGTGAGTGCCTTAAGTCAAGAATGTTTTCATGGAGGTGGGCATAAAAATGCAAGTGGGGGACGCATTGAAAATTTTAGAGAAAGTTTTCTTTATGAAGATATAAAGGCACAAGTGCAAGGTATATTAGAAATGCGAGATGAATGGGATTTATGATGTTGTAAGGATAAAGAGTCAATAATCTTACTTATTAGATAATTACTTCGTGATATTTATAGAATCTAAATCTTATACCAATGTATATGGGTAAAAAACTATTTATTGTAAGAATTTTCTTTCTTAAATTCTTTTGCTTCTATATTTTTTATTGTAAATATTTTGGTAAAATATTATTGATTTCTTAAAACCATACTCATAAAACTCTCTATCAAAGGAATAAAAATGTGTCTAGCAATCCCTTCAAAAGTTATAAGCATTAATACAGAAACAAATATGGCGACACTTGATACACTTGGTGTGAAACGCGAGGCAAGCCTCGATCTTATGCAAGATAATGTTCTTATTGGCGATTTTGTGCTTTTGCATGTGGGTTATATTATGGGCAAAATTGATGAAGAAGATGCCAAAGAAAGTCTGAAGCTTTATGCACAAATGATTCATGCAATGCAAGAAGAAGAGGAAGAGATTAAAGAATTGGAACAAGCAAATCAATAGGGAATAAAGATAATTTCAAACTTCTATTACTCTTCACAATAAAGAGATTTCTTAATAATTACAATGTTATAAGTTTTTATAAGAAAATTAACACAAAATTATTGAATGATTTATTTTATTTTTCTATATCATAGAAATGCGTTATGAGTTCTATTGGCAATTTATAAGTTTTTTATCCTTTTTAGCATTCTTTTGATAAAATTTGTTTTTAAACTATTTTATTGAAAATGATAAAAGGATAGACAATGACACAAAAATATGCTATTTTAAGTGTAAGCAATAAAGAAGGTATTATTGAATTTGCAAAAGGTCTCATCTCTTTGAACTATAAGATTCTAAGCACAGGAGGCACACTCCAAGTATTGCACGATAATAATATCGAAGCAATTGATGTAAGTTCTTATACACAAAGTGAAGAAATGTTTGATGGACGAGTAAAAACCTTGCACCCAAAAATACATGGTGGTATCTTGTATCGTCGCAATCTAGAATCTGATAGACAGACTGCAAATAAAGCGGGTATCTATACTATTGATCTTGTTTGTGCAAATCTTTATCCATTCAAGGATACAATCCAAAGAACACAGGATTTTCATGAAATTATAGACAATATTGATATTGGTGGTCCAAGCATGATTCGTGCTGGAGCAAAGAATTTTCAAGATGTAGTAGTTGTAGTAGATTGTAAAGACTACAAACAAGTAATAGAAACTCTCAAAAGGAACGAAAATACTATTGAATTTCGTCGTAACCTTATGATAAAGGCTTTTAGTCATACAGCAGAATATGATTGCATTATTGCAAATTATATGAATGAAAGATTCTATAATGATATGAGCGAAAATATTTTTATTGTGGGAAAAAAAGTTATAAATACAAATTATGGAGAGAATCCTCACCAAAAAGGTGCATTATATGAGAATAAAGATTTCTATTCTAAGCATTTTAAAACACTGAAAGGCAATCCTAGTTTTAATAACTTTACAGATATGAATGCTGCTATGAAAATTGCAACTTCCTTTGGTAAAAAAGCTTGTGTATGTATTGTAAAACACGGAAATCCTTGCGGGTTTGCACTCAAAGATAGCTTAATACAATCATACCAAGAAGCTTTCAAATGCGATAGCATAAGTGCATATGGCGGTGTTGTGGCAATTAATGGAATATTGGATAAGAGTTTAGCAAATGAGATTCTAAAAAGCTATATTGAAGTGGTTGTTGCAAGTAAGGTTACTTTAGAAGCAATGGAAGTATTTTTACACAAAAAACGTATTAAAATTTTTGAATGCAATGCAATAGATGGCACAAAGCCTCTTATGCAATCACATGATGAAGATTGCGATACTCTTTATTTTCCTCGTGATATGTTTGATTTTAAGAGGATTGAGGGTGGTTTTGTTTATCAAAATACCGATGTTATAGAATCTGATGAAGTAAGAAACTCTCAACTTATGAGTAACGCGAAAGCCACACAGGAACAAATGCTTGATTTGGAAATAGCTTACAAAATAGCTGCTCTTACAAAATCAAATTGTGTTGTATATGTAAAAGATTCGATTCTTGTAGCAATCGGTATGGGTATGACAAGCCGTGTTGATGCAAGTTATGCTGCAATTAAAAAAGCTCAAGATATGGGTTTAGACCTCAATGGTGCAAGTCTTGCAAGTGAAGCATTCTTTCCTTTCAAGGATAGTGTTACTCTTGCGGCAAGTGTTGGAGTAAAAGCAATTATACAGCCAGGCGGAAGTATCCGTGATAATGAAGTAATTGAGGAAGCTAATAAACATTCAATTGCATTATATTTTTCAGGTAAAAGACATTTTTTACACTAAAATGAGGTATAGAATGAGTGAAAATAGCAACATAAATACAGAGACAAAAATTGATACAAAAAATAATATTATTCTAAAAGAAATACAACCTTTGTGGCAACAAATCAAAGAAGATTTTTCTACCCCACAGCAAAAAGATCCTGCATATAATGGTTTTTTAGAACTTTTTTTTAATTATCCTGGATTGATTGCTATCGCACATCATAGGGTTGCCCATCGTGTTTATAATAGGGGATTCAAATTGCTTGGAAGAATCATTATGGGTTGGGCACAATTCATGACAAGTATTGATATACATCCAGCGGCATATATTGGAAGACGTGTGTTTATTGATCATGGCATTGGTGTTGTGATTGGTGAAACAGCACAAATTGGTAATGATGTAACTATTTATCAAGGTGTGAGCTTGGGTGGTGTGAGTCTTGAAAAGACAAAACGACATCCAACAGTGCTTCATAATGTAACAATTGGTGCGGGTGCAAAAATATTAGGAAATATAGTTATTGGTGAAAATGCAAAAGTAGGATCAAATTCTGTTGTTATTAAAAATGTTCCAAATAATGCTACTGCAGTTGGTATTCCAGCTCGAATCATAGGGCAAGATGACAAAGAAAATGACAAGCAAACAACAAAATTACCCGATATTGATCAAAAAATGTTTGAGTATATTTTATGTCGCTTAAAGATTTTTGAAGCGATGGTGCAAGAATGCACACAACAAGATATTAATACAACAATGTGTGAAAAATATGAGGAATTAAAAGAACAAGGCAAGATTCTCGATAATATGTATGCCGAGTTTCTTAAAGCTATAAAAAAAGAATGAAAAAATAATGTTTTATTTATGCAAGAGCATCAAAATGAAAATTAATAGATTTTTCTTGTGTTTGCTTCTTTGTTCTAGATTCTACTTAATTACCATTATTTATAATTAGATAATAAAAATAATTTAAAAGTAAGTTATGTTTGTCAATCTTTTATCTCTTTTGAGTAGCTTTGAGATTGATTAAGACTATTTGATTTTGTGTTTCTTTCAATTTCTCATGTTGGCGATAGGGATTTTTTTATTTAAAATTAAAAAATAAATGAACCAAAAAAGTAAAATATATTTACTTAATCTCTTCAAAATATTTGAGAATCTTTTTACTTTTTGAGGTATTATTTTATTTTTATAGTCAAAATATAGCAACATGAAATTATTTGCAAACCAATAAATATTCTAATATGTTTTGATAAACAAAAACTCGACTAAGTGCTGTATTTTCTCTAAATATTACAAACTATCGATACAAATTAATTCTATTTATAGAATCTTGAACAAGGATTGGAATTGAAATATTTTTATAGTTCTTTCGTTGTTACGCTCATAGGTTTAGGAATAGCATACTATATTGACACATGGGAAGCTGTATATATATGTGTCATTCTCTCTTTGCTTGAGATTAGTTTATCGTTTGATAACGCTGTTGTCAATGCAAAAGTTCTTAACACAATGGAAGAAAAATGGCAACAAAGGTTTATTTATTGGGGGATTCCCATTGCGGTATTTGGTATGCGTTTTGTTTTTCCCATACTTATTGTTGCAATTGCAGCAAGAATGGGGATATTGGAGACTTTACATCTCGCAATTTATAAGCCAGATGAATACCATAAAGCACTTGAAACAACGCGTTTTGAAATATATGCTTTTGGTGGGGCATTTCTACTCATGGTTTTTCTGCAATTCTTTTTTAGTGATGAAAAAGATGAACATTGGATTTCGTTGCTCGAGGCTAATCCTATAATGCGTATGTTGGTAAAATTTCCGAATGTTTCGTTCATGATTGCTATTACTTTTGGTATTATCTTGTTAGCAATAACAAAAGAATATGTTATAGGAATGGCATATTTTAGTGCTTTAGCACTCTATTTGCTTATACATTCTGCTGATACACTATTTGGTAGCGATGGTATTCGCAATGGCTTAATGGGCTTTTTGTATTTGGAAGTTTTAGATGCAAGTTTTAGTTTTGATGGCGTTATTGGTGCGTTTGCTTTAAGTGAAAATATTTTTATTATCATGGTAGGTTTAGGTATTGGTGCCATGTTTGTTCGTAGTTTGACACTTTATTTTGTCAAACGACAAGTGTTGCAAAAATTGATTTACTTAGAACATGGTGCTCATTATGCCATTGGTGCATTAGCTGTGATTATGATTGTAAAAATTTTCACAGAAGTGAGTGAAATTATCACAGGACTTGTTGGTGTTGGCTTCATTGGTGTATCTTTTATTTGTTCTATAATGACAAAGAAAAAACCTTAGAATCTCAAACTAAACCTACTTGATTCCTTAATTATTCAAATTGTCTTGTAAATCAATAATATAATTTGATAGGAAAAAGAATGTATTGGGGTAGGGGGGATTAAACAATATAGAATCTCATTTATTTTAGTAATATGAGTTATAGATGATTTCTTGACAATAAAAATCAATTCTATATAGAATAATATGAATGCTATACAATGCAATAGAAAAAAGCTTAAAATATCCAAGAAATACTATAAATATTCTTATAAAGACTTTTATGTTATTGTCTCTATATTTTCCATAAAACCAATAACAAGATACACTAAAGACAAATATCACACAAAAGCTAAGTTTCAATGCAAACCACACACACACACACATATATATATATATATATATATACCAAAGTCTGCATTTTTTGTATCATACACATAAAATCTCTCTTTACCAAACCATTCAAGAGCTATAAAATTAAGCAGTTCAATACCATAATCTGTAATAAATAAACCTATCACAAAATTAACAAAAATTAAAAATACAAATAAATATACACGCTTACCAAGCATGAATTTCTCTTCCATCAGAATCTAGGGCTAATAAAAAGAAGGGTTGGGGTTTAAATCTATAAAAATCCATTCGTTATGAGTGGGATATACTCTTCTTTCTACTACTTCATATTTTCTTATAGCAAATTTTAATCCCCTATCTACTATTTTATTATCATAATTGTCGGTTAATTCATCTTTTGGACTTTGATACGATATACTTAATCTATCTATTTCCACAAACTCTACAATCTCTTTCCAAGTAAAATACAACACTCCCAGTTTTTCACATTGTTCTTTATCTTTCAAATCAGGATTTACCCATAATAACTTATGATATTTATCTGCACTGCTTTCAAACCATTGGATATTCGGAATTTTATAGAGTTCTTGAGACGATATAATATTTTGCATAATTCTAGTTTTGCTATGGCAAAAAGATATTCTCCTTTGTTATTTGTAATCATTAATTCTTTTGTTCTATCATGACTTCTTACCCTTACTCCCTCTGTTCCCATAAAGTCTCTTTGTGGATTAAGTATGGTTATGCCACTATCATTATGAGAATCTTGATATTGTTTATATCCTTGATAATTATTTCTATTCGGATAATTTATATCAGTGTATGTATTTTTCTCTTGTTCATTTTTACTTATATTGTTTCCTCCCTGTAATTTATATTTTAATGCAACAAAAATAATTCTATCATAGCATGGAGTAGTAATTTAGGAATCAATAAAGATTTTTGATTATTAAGTTAAGATGAATAAATAAATATGCACGATAGAAAATATTATTTCTTCTACGATATAAAGGCACACCGAGTATTGTTTGTATTGCATGATCATCTTAAGATTTTGTAAAATTATCATTCTTTGCTGTTACTGGAACATAAAATGCCCAAAATTTGCTTACAAAATATCCCACAATAGTATAGGTAACACCACCTAATATCAAGGCAATATATTCATTCATATTAAGGATTCTGTATGTAATAAAAATTATTATTGTGCTAAAGATATAGGCAATCCCCATAGCAATTCCAAATCGCACAAAATCTTTTTTATGTGAATTTTGTGATTTGAAAGTAAATTTTTTATTTAAAATATATGAATTTAGCACACCAAAGATAGTGCCAATTGTATTAGCAACCTCTGGTATCACCCCCAGAAAAGTCAATCCGAATGTAATAGAATACCCTACAATAGTATTTGCTATGCCAACAAGTGCGTAGAGGAAAGCAGAGTTATTGAGTAATTTTGTCATCGTTGTTTTTATCATTTTATTATCTTATTTTTATTAGGAATTTTTTGAAACTAGAGTCTTTTCTTTATAGGGGTTAATATCACTTTGTTAGTATGGTATTAATGGTTGTAATGCCTCCTCCTCCTCAATTTCTTTATGTGTATATTTTTCTTCACCTTTAAAGGTAATAATTGCACAATGTGGATACACTTCTATTTTATGGTAAATATTATTTACTCGTTTGATGAGTTTCCCAGCAGTCTCTGGGATACATTTTTGATTCTTAGCAATTTTTTCAGGATCTTCAGAATCTGGTAACTCAATCCATTGTTCCTCTGGAATCTCGCCCCAACCATAATGTTTCATTACCATACGAATCCAATATTTTCCATCAGTAATGAGTGCCAATCGTTTCATGATACGATTACTTTTTGATGAATTTTCAAGGACGGGAGATGCAGTAACCCAGCCTTTTACTCTAAAAAGGTAATCATCATAACTCACTTGCTTTGGTATTGCATTTGCAAGATCGCTTAATAAGATTGTAATTCTAAAGTTTTGATATTCTTTCTGTTTTGCAAGTGCGTTTCCATACATATTTGCAAAGACAATGAGCGACCAAGACAACATACCAACAATAACACCAGAAGCAACAAAGAATATTCTTTGAGTAAGATTTCTTGAGACAAGTTTTTCCGAATTTGTTTGTTGTTGATCCTCTTGTTTGTAAGCCCAACCTCTCCATGAGCTTACAATATAAATTGCAATAATAGCGGTAAAAATTCCAATACCAATGAATGCACGGGGACGAGTAAGTGGCTCTTGCAAAAGTAAATAAGTTCCATAAGAAAATGAGATTCCAAAGATTATAACAAGCAAGGAAAGTGTAAGAGAAAGAATCTTATTATTTTTACCTTGATAGATTGCAGAGAGAATAAAAAATATAATCAACGCAATAAAAGAGATTTTAATGCCACTCCAACCAAAATCGTTCCATAAATAATCAAGATATGTTTCCAGATTCTCTAAGAATCCTTCAATAAAATTAGAGGGCGTGAGTGTAGCAGTCCCAGCTTGTGCATGTGCAAATGGATGCATAATGATAAATTTAAAAATTGATAATGCAATAATATAATTTATCATTGAAACCCCCATAAAAATAAGTGTTTTTTTCAGTCCCGCATTTGTTTGATTAAGCATTAGAAAGCCAAAGAAAAGCACTAAAATTATTTCTATTCCACTGCTTGCTTGATATGTCATACACATTCCCAGTGAACAAAGAATTGAAACGGGAATATACGCACGAACATGGTGGATAAAAATAAAAGGTATCACACTAAAAAGCACCGATAATGCCATGTAGGGAGAATCAAATCTAAAAGATAGCTCTTCTAAAAAATAAGGTGAAAGTCCAATGGGTAATGAAGCAATGATTCCTAAAATCGTTAAACGTTTTTTATGTGGCACTTCTTTTTCTTCCCATATACTTGTTTCATTTTTCCACAGGACTTCACGAATGCTCCATACCACAATAACAGATGCAAAGCTTAAAAAACCGATTGCAACAAATTGTGTTAATGGTGCAATATCAGATAAGACACTATCCATATGCATAAAAGTTGAGAGAAAATAGCTAATATAGCGTGAGAAATTATCCCATTCTTTATAGCCAATAGCAGAACGCCCCCAATCATCAATATAATACACATCCGCACGAATAATAGCAGTAATCCCTAATAAATAGAGAAAAAATGCTACACAAATATATTTCCAAAACCCCTCTGTGTGGAAGAATGCCCATAACGCACCTTTAAAGTCAGTAAAAATTTGTGAAAATAAATTTGTCTTATGATGTGTGTTTTGAGTGTAGTATTTTTTTGTTTGATTCATTATTGCCTCCTAAGATTATATAAAATTGATCTAAAAATAATCTTGACATCTTTCTTATGAAGATTTGCGGAATCTTTCTCTAAATTATTTATATTCTATTTTAGCATTACATTGAAGGATTCTATTTTGTGTCTCCCATGTTATATTATCACATCTGATACCATGTTGTTTCCCTTTACGAAAAATAAGAAATATATTTTATCTTTTCATATATTCAAATAAATATTGAATAACTCTTGTTTGATTCTAATGAATATTAGCACTTATAATCGAATCTTTTATTGAATCTTGTTTTGATTCTGTATTTACAATATGATTGCTTTGTAAATTTGTTTGGAAATTTTCTAAAATATAAATTGGTCGCATTTTTACTTGTTCATAAATTCTTGCAATGTATTCACCAATGACACCTAATACAATAAGTTGGATACCGCCAATAAAACTAATTAGGACAATAAGGCTAGGGTATCCTGGTACAAGATTACCATAAAGTAATGTAAAGACAAATCGATAAGAACCATAAATAAATGCTCCAAAGCTGATGATAAAACCAAGAATAAATGCAAAACGCAATGGCATTGTGCTAAAGCTAATGATACCTTCGATAGCATATTTAAAAAGTTTCCAAAAACTCCAACTTGATGCTTCTTTAAAATGCGGTATATATTCATATTCTAAGCATTCTCGTTTAAAACCAACCCATGCAAACATTGCTTTTGAGAATCTGTGATACTCACCCATTTGTAATAATGAATTAATAACTTCTCTATCCATGAGGCGAAAATCTCTAACGCCTGATTCTATCTTAACTTCAGACATAAAATTTGAAATTTTATAAAATGCTTCACTAAGTATCGCACGAATCTTACTTTCTCCCGCACGCGTTGTGCGACGAGCATATATAACTTTTGTTTGACGATTAGATTCTAACCAAATTTGAATCATTTGAGGAATGAGGCTTGGTGGATCTTGTAAATCTGCATCAAGTAAAATTACTCCTTCGCCCCGTGCTTTCTTTAAACCAGCTAAAATTGCAGCTTCTTTGCCAAAATTGCGTGAAAGTGAAAAGGTACGAATGACAAAATTATTAAGAACAGCGGTTTCATTAAGATTCTCAGTGTTAGATTGTGTTGCATTTGATATGTTGTTTGTAGTTTGAATGGGTGGCTGCTTTGTATGGATATCTGTATTATATTTTTTTTGCATATCTTGCAAGATTTCCAATGTTTTATCCTTGCTACCATCATTTACAAAGATAAATTCATAAAAAGGTATATTGTTTGCAGTATTAAAGTATTTACATATTCTTTCTTGCACACCATTCATAGTTTTAATAATTTCGTCTAAAAATTTTGGTAAAGAAACTTCTTCATTATAGCAGGGTACAACAATTGAAATACTGGGGTTATAGTTATTCTCAGATTCATATATTTCCACAATAGCTCCTTATAAACCATAGCCTTTATTTTTGTATTTTAGATTCTAAAAACTTAAATATTAGATATAATTTTAGCTTTATATTGCTAATTAAGCAATATAAAGTGTTAAATTTCAAGGGTCAAGGGTAATGTTCTCATACAGATTACAAAATTAAAGCACTAATAATAACAAATTTATTATTAACCAATAGATTATGAAATACTACTTAGTAAATATAATATTATGATAAAATTTAAATAAACTTTTAAGACTCTCATTTGAAGTTTTGTTATAACTCATTTATATAGTTTAAGTTAAGCTACGGAGTAAATATATGCAGGAAATGAAAATAAGCAAAGCATTTCTTAGCATTGACATAGCCTTTGCACTAATAATCATGTCTTTTGCATTTATACTCTTATTGATTATTCAAAATGATATTTCACAAGAAATGCAGCGAGAAGATATTTCTGATATTCAAAACACCAATCAATATCTTTTTGATATGATAAAAGTAGATCGGGGACGAAATCACATGCTTTCTACGAATAAGCAGATTCAGTATCAACTTAAGTTATACGAAACACAGGGGAAAATAAAATTATATTATTTTGAATAAATTATTACTTATGAAAATATTTTTAAAATATATTTATAAGTAATAACTATATATGTTATTGAGTGTTTGATTTTAGGTAACAAGATTTCAAGAAACCATTTACTTAAATATTACTTAACTTATGCATTATGCTAAATGTTTTTAATAGCAAATTTAGAGATGTTTATTGATCGTTACTAAGTTATAGTAATATTTAAGAAATAGTTTAATTCAATTATGAGAATAAGGAAGTCAATATGAGCTTAACTTTAGTAAAAAAAGAAATGCAAACACATGTAGAAGTAGCACAAAAAAGTCTTGATGAACTTTCATCAACTCTGCACGATGTTGCAAAAGCCATTATAAAAACATTAAAAAATGGCAAGAAATTACTTATTTGTGGAAATGGTGGTAGTGCCGCAGATAGTCAGCATTTTGCAGCAGAGCTTACAGGAAGATACAAAAGGGAACGCAAGGGGATTAAGGCAATAGCACTTAGCACAGATACTTCAGCATTAACTGCCATAGCGAATGATTATGGGTATGAATATGTTTTTAGCCGTCAGGCTGAAGCTCTCCTTGATGAAGGAGATATTTTGTTTGGAATCTCAACAAGTGGCAACTCCAAAAATGTTATCAATGCTTTTGAAACTGCGAATAGGATTGGTTGTTTAACGATTTCGCTAACAGGTAGAGATGGTGGTAAGATGAAGAGTGTATCTGACTATAATATTATCATTCCAAGTAATGATACCCCACGCATTCAAGAAATGCATATTCTATGTATCCATATTCTTTGTGAGATTATTGAAAGGAATTTCATGGAGAAAATAGAACAATAATATTTACTTTTGTATGTAAAAATTAGATTATTCTTGAGATAAAGATATACTTTCTTGTAAGTCATTGTGTATAATCATTTGTCCAGAATCTAGTTTTTAATTGTAATTTATTTTACATTTTATAACTTTTCATATTAATGTCGAACAAAAAATATTTGCAGTATTTTCTCATATACAAAACTTTCACATTCAATCTAAGTCTTATTGAAGAGATTCATAATAAAAATTTTATGCCCTAAAAACACAACCACTTCTTTTTATAAACTTATAAACATATTGATATTTTTTTAAATTAACAAAAAGTAGATAAAATTAAGAGCAAAAATCATTAATAACTTAAGTGGAAAAAGCATGAAAAAAATTACTATTGTTTTGGTAGGACAACCAAATGTTGGCAAGAGTTCGTTAATTAACGCAATTAGCGGAGCAAAAATGCGTGTAGGGAACTTTAGTGGTGTAACCATTGAAAAAGCAGAAAAAACATTTCATCATAAAGATTATATGATAAATATAGTTGATTTACCCGGAACCTTTGCATTGAATGGCTATACAATGGAAGAAAAAGTTTGTAAGCAATTTCTTCTTCATGAATATTATGATGTGATTCTAAATGTCCTTGATGCTACGAATTTAGAACGCAATCTTATTCTTACTTTGCAACTTAAAGAATTGCAGAAACAAACCAACAAAAAAATCTTTGTTGCACTCAATATGATTGATGAGGCGAAAAACGATGGTTTAGAAATTGATATAGAGTTATTATCCAAACAATTAGGTCTTGAAGTGTGTGCGGTATCATCTGTAAAAGAACATAATCTTGATATGCTACTTGATGGCATAATTGCACTTTATGAACAAACTTCTTTATGCAATAGAGATTCTATGAACAATACTATAAAAGTTAAAGAATCTCCTAGTTTGAATGATAGGATAGAGAATATTTCACAAATAAATCATAATTTAGAATTGAATAATCAAACAAATAAACCTTTACTGAAAAACTTTTCTCAACTACCAAACACAGACCGCAAAACAAATTTTAATACCATAACAATCACGAGTCAGAATGCATTACTAGCAAGGAATATTGCTACTTCTGTACAGAAAAATTCAGCACATCGTGGAAAATATACAAAAGCATTAGACTCTATCTTGTTGCATAGATTTTGGAGCGTTCCGATTTTCTTGTTTGCCATGTTTATTGTATTTGAGGTAAGTTTTGAATTAGGGAAATTTTTACAAGATTTATTTATGGACGAAGTTGTTGGACCATTGGCTACTTGGAGTAAAACAATAATTCACAATGAATTGCTTGGCTCTTTAATTGGAGATGGTGTAATCAATGGTGTTGGGACAGTTGTTGGATTTTTACCGCTTATTGCTACACTTTTTTTAGGACTTACACTTCTTGAGGGTAGTGGTTATATGGCACGCATTGCATTTATGCTTGATGGTTTATTGTTCCATTTTGGTTTGCATGGGAGGAGTTTCGTCCCGTTAGTTCTTGGTTTTGGGTGTAGTGTGCCAGCTTATATGGCTACACGCACTTTACAAAATCAAAGGGATAAATTACTGACACTTTTTATTATTGGTTTTATGAGTTGTAGTGCACGTATGCCAATTTATTTACTTTTTGTAAGTGCATTTTTTGCTACAAAATATGCAGGTATCATTATGTTTGCAATTTATGTTGGTGGTGTATTAATTGCTTTATGTCTTGCTTGGGTGCTTAAAAAACTTGTATTCAAGGGAAATGCGGAACCTTTTGTCATGGATATGCCAAGATACCGCATACCAACTTTACGAGTCATATGGTTTAGCGTTTGGGGTAAGAGCTATATGTTTTTACGAAAAGCAGGAAGTGTGATTCTGATTGGTGCAGTGTTTGTGTGGGCATTGGCGAGTTTTCCACAAAGCAATTCAATCGCTCAAGAATATAGCAATAAAATGGCTTTTATTGAAAGTTTAGGCAAAAAAGATATTCAATCTTCTGATATAGATATACATGAAAAACAAGATTTCAATCAGAGTGTTCCAGACATTAATGAAAAAGATTCTGGTAATAATTCACTTGATTTTTTGCAAACTTTTGATAAGAACAAGCTTTTACGCGATTTAGGGTTAGAATCTTTTATGCTAGATGATACTACAAAAATGCAACAAAAAGATTCCCAAATAGATATTTTTCACGATAAAATCCTAAGTGAAGAAGAAACTAAAAAAGCTCTCATAATACTCCAAAATGAAATGAAAGAAAAACAATTAGAATATAGTTTTGCTGGCAGATTAGGACATATAATGGAGCCATTGTTTGCTCCATTAGGTTTTGATTGGAGGTTGTCTGTATCACTTATTACTGGCTTTGCTGCGAAAGAAATGGTTGTTACAACTTTAGGTGTACTGTATGCTTTGGGCGATGAAGTTGTTGATTCAGAAGATGACAACTTTGCATTACAAGAGACATTGAGAAAGCATATTGCATTGCCTGGTGCAGTTGCTTTTATCTTATTCATTATGCTTTATATCCCATGTTTTGCTGCTACGGCAACTTTTGCATACGAAAGTGGAAAAAAAATATATACATTTTATTTGTTGATTTTTACAACAGGTGTTGCATATTTTTTTGCGTATGTCGGACATGAGATTACAAGATTTATTCTTAATATTTAAGAATCATGATTTAAATTCAAAATTAACATTCACCAAAAACTGAAATATATCTTTTAATAGATTGGTAGTTTGGATTTACATTGTTTGGCGATACTTTCATTGCCCCTAGTGAAACAAAAAATAAAATTGCTTCAATTATTCCATGTTAAATTATGAATAAAAATATTGTAAAAAATTGTTCAATTCATATTGACATCTTTTTTTTTTGATAACATTCTGCTACAAATCATTTAATAATAAGGAACAATATGAGTATGAATCATAGCTTTGGAATTAAGGTATTTGCAGGTAAGTTTTTAGAGGATATACATGAAGACAATAGCGTAAATGGTCAATGGGATTGGAAACCTGCGAATAATGCTACTGATGTTTTTGCTAGTGGTGCTCCCACAGCTACACAGCAAAGCACATATAAAGATCAGAGGGATAATCAGAAAGATAGTGATAGACCAAATGAGGGTTTGAAAGTTGTATAATTTGATGTAGGCTTGTAGCATGATTCTTGTTGTGAGTGATGTCTTTGACGCACATGCTGATTTAGTATGTTCTCAATTAAATAAGGCATTTTTTAGATTGAATCTTGATATTGCTTCACTACAAAATACAAGTTTAAGTTTTGATGGTGAAAAATGGGAAATTATTTTCCAAGATTCTAAGATTAAATCAACTGAAATATCTTGTATTTGGTTTAGACGAGCTTTTGTTGAACTCAATTCTCAAGAATATGAATTACAAAATGATATACATTTTAGGCTTTTTAAAAACGAATGGAACGCTATTTTAAATGGGCTTTGGGCATATTTAAAAAAGATTCCAGCACTTAATCCTCTCAAAGAAGCTTATGCTGGTGAAAACAAATTTTATCAAATTATGGTGGCTAAAGAAGTTGGCTTTCAATTACCCAAAATGTTAGTCAGCAATAAAAAGCAACAATGTATCAACTTCCTCAAACAACAAAAAAGTATCTTTAAAGTATTCAATCAAGATTTCTATCTTAAAAATGAAAAATTAAAAGGTATCTACACAAATATAATAAGTCAGAGTGATTTTGATGACTTTGATGCAAGACAAAATCCCATTCTTTTGCAAGAATATGTAAGTAAATCTTATGAAGTTCGCTATACCTTTGTAGAGAACAAACACTTTGTTTGCAAAATTGATTCGCAACAATCAAAGATAGCAAATATAGATTGGCGTAAATATGATTTAGCTCATACACCGCATGAAGCTATAAAACCACCAGAAGAAATTGCTATGAAAGTAAATCTATTTTCTCAACAAATGGGGCTTAAATATGGTGCAATAGATTTTATTGTCATGCCAAATAATACATGGATATTTTTAGAAATTAATTGTTTTGGGCAATGGATGTGGATTGAGACATTAAGTGGATTAAACATATCTCATGCGATAGCAAGTTGGTTAGATAGTTATAATTAAGTTTTCTACTTTAGAGAAGTAAAAGTATAGGCATACTAGATACACCATAATGTTGGGAATAATTTGGGATAATTGTTGAGCAAAACATATTCAAAGTATATTTATGTAGTGATGATTATAGTAGATGATACCCTCAATCTCTATTTGCATGATTCCAACATAGTTCTTATATTATTAATAAATCAGAGAAATATCGATGAAAAATATTATTGTAGTCTTGATTTTAGCAAAAAATAAGACTACAAATATGAGAAAATTAAATAATTCATATTATAATTTTAGGACATTTTAATTTTTAGGAGATAATATGTTTGAATTACGAAAATTACCTTATGAAAAAGATTCTATGAAAGATTTTTTAACAATAGAAACTTTTGAATATCATTATGGAAAACATCATAATACTTATGTTGCAAATTTAAATAATTTAATTAAAGGTGGTGAGTTTGAAAATGCAGAGCTTTATGATATTATAAAAAAATCAAGTGGTGGATTGTTTAATAATGCGGCACAAGTCTATAACCACGATTTTTATTGGGATTGTATTACACCAAGTTCTAGTGCATTGAGTCAAGAATTGCAAGATGCGATTACTGCAGAGTTTGGATCTCTTGAAGGATTTAAAGAAAAGTTTCTCCAAGCAGCCACAACGCTTTTTGGTGCAGGTTGGTGTTGGCTTGTTTATAATCCTGCAAACCATAAGTTAGAAATCGTGCAAACAAGTAATGCGGCTACACCGGTTACAGAAGATAAGATTCCATTATTAGTAGTTGATGTGTGGGAACATGCTTATTATATTGATCACAGAAACGCTCGTCCTGTATATTTGGAAAAGTTTTTTGCCCATATTCATTGGGCGTTTGTTTCTAAAGCTTATGAATGGGCAAAAAAAGAAGGAACAAAATCAATTAGATTTTATATGAATGAAATTCATAAAAAATAATTAATATAACTTTTGACAAATATATAAAGTTTCATTAAATCGAATAACTTAATAAAATGTTTTTATAATACTCAAAATTTTTGCTTTGATTGTTTCATAATCTTTTAAGGTTTAAATGATAATAAAAGAATGTTATTGAAACAATCAAGCACAAATCAATAACTGACAATAACTATAAAGTTAGTAATTATATGATATTTTTGTATAACTTTATTTAAAATTTCTTTCATAATACTTTCATTCAAAACTTACAAAACTTTATTATTTTCTTAGCAAAATTAGATTGAAATTCATTCATAAATGTTAGTATTTTAAAACAGATAAATTATATGATTTTATAAATAAATTAAAATCAATTTCTAAGGATTTATTATGCAAAATTACATTACAATAACAGGGGCAAAAGAAAATAACCTTAAAAATATTAATTTGAAAATACCTAAAAATAAACTTATTGTTTTTACAGGACTTAGTGGTAGTGGAAAAAGCACACTCGCATTTGATACGCTTTATGCTGATGGGCAAAGACGTTATATCGAATCTCTTTCAAGTTATGTGCGACAATTTCTTGATAAGGTTGGAAAGCCAAATGTTGATAAAATAGAAGGGCTTACCCCAGCTATTGCAATTGACCAAAAAACGACCTCTAAAAACCCACGTTCAACGGTTGGAACAATCACTGAAATCTATGACTATTTACGCCTTTTGTATGCTCGTGTAGGAGAACAACATTGTAATGTTTGTGGTGAAAAAATTAGCTCAATGAGTGCAACAGATATTATTAATGAGGTATTAAAATTACCTATGGATTCTAAGCTTATCATCTATGCGCCACTTGTTAAAGAGAAAAGGGGGAGTTTCCATGATAAGTTAGAATCTTTGCGTGCAAAGGGTTATATTCGTGCAAAAATCAATGGTGTTATTACGCGACTTGATGAAGAAATTACTCTTACAAAAACAAAAAAACATACAATCAGTTTAGTTATTGATCGTGTTGTATTAAATGATTCAAACAAAACGCGAATCGCACAAGCCATAGAATCTGGACTAAAAGAATCTTATGGCGAAATTGAGGTAGAAATTTTGCATGATGAAAGTGAAAACGAGTTAATTCATTATAGCGAACACTTGGCATGTTTCCATTGCAAGGTAAGTTTTGAAGAATTAGAACCTCTTGCTTTTTCATTTAATTCTCCAAAAGGTGCATGTAAGGAATGTGGTGGACTTGGTATGAAATATAGTCTTGATACAAATTGCGTTGTTGATAAAAATGAGCCAATGAATAAAGGGGGGCTGAAATTTATTTTTGGATTTAATAAAAGTTATTATTATGCACTTTTTGAGGGATTTTGCAAAGCATATAATATTAATCCTGCAGATTCTTTTAATGATTTAAATCTGGAAACACAAAATGCACTGCTTTATGGTAGCACCAAACAAATTGAGGTGCAATGGAGAAATTCTCAAATTAAGCAAATATGGCGTGGTGTATTGCAAATCGCACTTGATATTTTAAAAGATGATGCAACAGATTATATGGTAGAAAAGACTTGTCCTTCATGCAAGGGCAATCGACTAACCCCTCAATCTCTTAGTGTGCAGGTTGCCAATAAAAATATTGCTGAAATCATCAATATGCCAATACAAAATTGCTATGAGTTTTTTAATGATTTTGAAAATTTTGATTATCTTAGCAATCAACAAAAACAGATTTCCACTTCGATTCTTAAGGAAATTAAAGAAAGACTCTTTTTTCTCTATGATGTGGGATTGGGTTATCTCACACTTCATAGAGATGCTCGTAGTATTAGCGGTGGAGAAAGCCAAAGAATCCGTATTGCTAGTCAAATAGGTAGTGGTTTAACAGGAGTAATGTATGTGCTTGATGAACCAAGTATTGGACTGCATGAAAGGGATACGCTCAAGCTTATTAAAACCTTAAAATCACTACAAGAAAAAGGAAATACAGTGTTGGTTGTCGAACATGACAAGGAAACTATTTTAAATGCAGATTTTATTGTAGATATTGGTCCTGGAGCTGGAATTTATGGTGGAGAAGTCGTTTTTAGCGGAAGTGTGAAAGATTTGCTAAAGACAAAGACACTTTCAGCACAATATCTTAATGGACAAAAAGAAATTTCTTACCATTATAATCGCACTCAAGACAAATGGCTTGAAATGAGCAAAGTAACATTACATAATCTCAATAATGTAAGTGTGAAGATTCCATTATCAAACTTTGTGTGTATTACAGGAGTAAGTGGAAGTGGCAAAAGCTCCCTAATCTTGCAAACATTGTTGCCTGTGGCACAGGAATTACTTAATCATAGAAAAAAAACGAAGGCAAATAATGGTGTAGAAATTAAAGGATTAGAGAATCTTGATAAAGTAATTTATCTTGATCAGAGTCCTATTGGGCGCACACCGCGTAGTAATCCTAGCACATATACAGGGTTGATGGATGACATTCGTAATCTCTATGTCGAAACAAAAGAATCAAAAATTAGAGGATATAGTGCAGGTCGTTTTAGTTTTAATGTGAAAGGTGGGAGATGTGAAAAATGTCAGGGTGAGGGTGAAATCAAAATTGAAATGCATTTTCTTCCCGATGTAATGGTGCAATGTGATTCTTGCAAGGGTGCACGTTATAATGCACAAACGCTTGAGATTCTCTATCGTGGAAAAAATATTGCAGATGTTTTGAACATGAGTGTTGATGAAGCAATTGAATTTTTTGCAAAGATTCCAAAAATTCACAATCGTTTAAAAACTTTACAGGCAGTGGGGCTTGGTTATATTAAGCTTGGGCAAAGCTCACTTACCCTTAGTGGTGGTGAAGCTCAAAGAATAAAATTAAGCAAAGAGCTAAGTCGTAAAGATACAGGGAAGACACTTTATATTCTTGATGAACCTACAACAGGGTTGCATTTCGCTGATGTTGATAAGCTTACCGGCGTTATTCACCATCTTGTTAGTCTCGGAAATTCTGCGGTAGTAATAGAACATAACCTTGATGTTATTAAAAATGCAGATTATATCATTGATATGGGACCTGAAGGGGGAAGTGGAGGTGGATTAGTGGTAGATTGTGGTAGAGTGCAAGATTTGATTAAAAATCGTAAAAAAAGTCGGAGTTATACAGCAGAATTCCTCTATAAAGAGTGCAAGAAATAATCGATTGTTATTGTTAATAATCATGCAATACATTATTTACTGATTGTTGAGTGTAGAAAAAAATTATAAATTTTATAAAAAATCTATAATAGATTTATTTCTTGGACTGGTTTCATAATAAGTTCAATAGAATTGATTTCAGCACAAATCGAGCAACGATAACTATAAAATGGACTTGTTCCATTGCATATTTTACATCGATAAGTAAATTCAAGATTTCCTTTTGTATATGAATACAAATGCAATAATTGCAAGACTTCTAATGGGAAGCACTCAATTTGAGAATACTCTTTTCCTAAAAAACCTTTTGCACGATAAATATTAAGAAGTTGTGGATGTTGAACAATAGAATCAAATGGTATTTCATGTTTTTGAAAATGCCATAAAATATCTGTATATGGGTATATCTCTTCTATTTCAAGAATTTTTTGCCAAAATAAACCGGTATTGTAAAGTTTAAAATGTCGCAGAATAAGATTTCTTAGATTTTTATCTTTTTCATAAATTTCCAGTAATTTTTCTTGTTGAGTGAGTAAATCTATCCGATGATCACTTATGACTTGCATTGTTTTTAGATAGTTTCTTGTTTGTATAATTTTATTATATTCATGGGCTATATAAGATTGATTATTATAAATTTCATTAATACAGTTGAGTGCTTCAAGTGCCTCTTTATATTGTTTTAGATTTTCACATGTTCTCATATAATGTTCTAAAATTGCCATATTGTAGGGATAATGTTGTAAAATTTCCGCAAAGATTGATTTACTACGTTCCAAAAAACCAGCCTTATAATAGCTTTCTCCAAGAGATTCCAAGATTTCAATTTTTTCATTTACATTATTGCTATATTCGTTCAATATTTTATAAATTGCAATAGCTTGTTCATGGTTGCCAGCTTTAGAATAAGTTTTTGCAACAAGAAGCAACATTGGTGTTGGATTCTTGGCGTAACTCATAAAGCTTTTGAGATTCTGACTTATATCGGTATTTTGAAAATTTTTACTCAGATTATTAAGAGAATCTCGCTTCTTTTTACGATTTCTTTTAGCTTTAAGAGAATCTGCAAAAGCAATAATAATTACGATGCATAAAAGCATAAGAATCCCAAATATAGGATTTCTATAAATATTGATAAAATCATGCATATTATTTCCTTAATCTGACTATTATAGAGAGATGTAGAGGATTATTCTGAAGCAATTATACTTAATTCTTGTATAACTATTAACTAAAATTTAATTGTAATATACACATATTCTTCCATGTAATCTTTGATAGCAATGGAGATTCTAAATAGAGAACATTTTGATAAGGTTAACGCACAAATACAATTTTAGAGCTACTTCTCACGCGTTCAAAATAATCGTGTAAAATTTTTTCTTGATTATTCATCATCAGTTTTTGTGCAATATAATTTTTTGCTTGATCGAAATCAACACGTTTTGTATCAATTTTTTTATTAATATAAAATGTTACAAAGTTACCATCTCCTGTTTCAAGAACTTGACTAAAGCTTTTCTCGGGAGTAATTAATAAAACATCTGCAATTTGTGGAGGTAATGATTCTAAATCAATTATTTCATTATCTTTCGCAATATTATTTGGTAATGCACTTGCTATTCCTTGTTGTTTAAATTTTTCTAGTGACTCTTTGCTGGTGCTTACAAATTTTGTGCTATCAACTTGTTTTGGAATGACAAACTCATGAGAATGTTCATTGTAATATTTTCTCAACTCATCTTCTTGCCCAACATTACTTGAGAAAAGAATTTTTCGCATAAGTTCTTGAGTAAGTATTTGTTCTTTTAATTTTGATCGATATTCTGTAAGATTCATGCCTTCTTTGATTACAGCCGTGTAAAATTGATCGAGATTCATACCATTTTGTTGAGCGATTTGATTAATCTGCGTGTCTATTTGAGAATCTGATACTTCAATCTTTAATCGTTTAATTTCATTTTTCTTTAACTTTTCCATAATTAAAAAGTCGGTTGCCCGCAATTTGTCAGTATTCAGTGTTCTTTGTGCTTGCTGGATCGCATATATAGTAATTGGTTCACCATCTACGAAAAGTGCAATACCTCCAACTATTTTGGCATTACTTGATTCGATGGGAGCTATTGAGGCAATTGGAGATTTGTTTATGCTACTCATTGCATTATCTGGAGATTCTATTGTATCTGTATATGCAATACAAGTAAATGAAAGGTAGCATATTGTAAGAATTTTGTTTCGCATTTCTATCCTTGAGTAAAAACTAATTTTAGTCATTATAAAATTATTATTTTGTTCAAACACTCTAAAAATATAAAGAAATCATATAAGAATAGTTTAAACATTGTAAAATATTCATTGAACTTATGCAATATTTTCTTCCATAAGTATTTATTATAGTGTGCGATGAGAGGTATTTTTGATAAAAAAATAAATATATAAAATAAAATTTCTATAAAATTCACTAGAATTAAACTTTTTTTAAACTCAAAAAAGGTAAAATAAAGAGCTTAACAGCATAAAAAGATGAATACTAAGGGAGGTTTTATTATGTTATTACCATGGGATGATAAGTATAGCGTAAAGAATTATTTAATTGATCAGCAGCATAAAAGGCTTTTTGAGTTAGCAAATATGGCACATAATATGGTTACGAAACAAACCAATCCTACGGAAATTAAGAAAATGTTGGCAGCCTTATTTGATTATATGCACACTCATTTTTCTGATGAAGAAGCATATATGGAAAGCATTCAGTATCCAATGCTTGACGCACATAGAGATAAGCATAAATTTATCATTTCAGAAATGACACATCTTGTTCGAAATATGGAATTTGATTTTAAAAAAAAGCTTGCCATTATTATGGAGCAATGGCTTTTAAAACATATTTTACAAGATGATATGGGCTATGCAGAATATTGTGAAGAGATGAATGAAGCTCGAAAAAAACAAGCCACAAAAACAGCAGATGCTCCCAACAAAAATGATGAGTTATTGCAACAATCTGTCATGGAAAATAAAAAAGGTAAAGTAGCAAAAGGAAAAATGCATATGTATACCTGCTTATGTGGTAGAACATATAATATTCAACCAGAAATTCATGCAAAGATTCAAGGGGGAGAAGCAGTAAAATGTCCTGACTGCACGACCTTTATTAAGTATATTACAGATATAGAAGCCTCATAATTCTATAATAACGAAGGAATAAATATGTTGCCCAAATGGAGCAATGAATACAGTGTTCATAATTTTCTAATTGATGAGCAACATAAGAAGCTCTTTGAGCTTGCTAATATCGCAGATAATATGATTGGCAGACAAACAGAAGTAGCTGAAATCAAGAAAGTTCTTATGGCATTGTTTGAGTATATGAAAACACATTTTCGCGATGAAGAAGCATATATGGCAAGTATCAAGTTTCCATATTTTGAAACACACAAAGAAAAGCATAGAGAGATTATCTCGGAAATGACTTTGCTTGTGAAAAATATGAAACATGATTTTAAACAACAACTTGCCATCATTACAGAGCAATGGCTTTTAAAACATATTTTGCAAGATGACATAAGAATTGGTGAATATCAGCAAGAAATACTAGAACAAAGAAGAAAACACGCGAAGCACAATCAAGAAGCTAGAGATAAAATGCTTGATGATTCTTTTGTAGAATCTGAATATTCCATACAAAGTAAGCCAGAAAATAATCCAAATATTAATGAGGCAAAAGCAATAAACAAGAATAGTGTATTGCATATTTATAGCTGTATGTGCGGTAAAGTATATAATATTTCACCAGAAATTCATGCAAAGATTCAAAAAGGTAGCAAGATTCATTGTAAGCATTGTAACACAAATATTACTTATATTAATGATTTAAAAATGTAATGGTGTTCTGAATTCTACTTGATATATAATACATTTTACTAAAAATGTATTTACATAATTGTAATTACGGAATAATTTTATTTTTGCTAATTTCTATCATAGAAATTATCTACCTCATATTATGACTAGACATGAGATTATCAATATACTGCTCATTAAGTGTAACCACCATCACTTTTTGTTGTTGCTTATCGGCATAAACTATATAAGCATGTAAGCCATGAACGATAATATTTGGGCTAATAAATTCACTTTTTTGATTTTTTTCAATTTGTTGAATTGTAATAAAATCCTCTCCATTCCATATGGCAAGTTGTAACATAGAATGAGTAACATTTGTATAAACTAAAATAACATACTTACCAAATGTTGCAAGACTTAAATCCCCAATATTTTCTATATTATGACTTATTTTTAATGGTTGAAATTCAAAAATACCATTGTTAATCTCACATGTCTGAAAATGCAAATTTGCAGAATGTTCCTTGTGTATTTGTGCATTATGATAAAGTGCAAGGCATGAGCGTGAATTATTCATTGTGCTTGTATATTTATTCATCTCTGAAATATGTCCTTGAGGAACTTTTGCAATGATTGGTTTATAGAGGTGAGAATTGTTGTGCGGCTTGATTACTTCTTGTAGTTTAAAATTAGAATCAAAAATGCCGAAAAAATTAATATATTCATAAAATTTTGCATAAAGGGGTAAAATAAAATTTTCATTATATATATCTCGATAAACTTCCAGAATCTTTGTTGAGAGAAAATAATTCAGATTTGCTAAAGACCCTAGTAATACTCTTCCATAAAAATCAAATTCTGGTGGTTTGTTTTCTTCTTTTATCATTTGTAATTCTTTCAATGAGGAATGTGTAATATGTGAATCTTGTAAATATTTCAATACATCATGAAGATTTGTGCGAAAGATATGGATTCTTGAAGTTGCCAAATGTGCAAGATTCCTAGCATTTAAAAATAAATAAAGTGTTTCTTTATCTTGTTGTAATATAGGAGCACTAAAAGAATATATTTTTTGTTTAATTTTTGAAAGCAACATATCTTGTGTTGCAAGTATGCGAAGATTCCCCCAAACTTCTGTATTTACAGCAATATTTTGCCATTTATTATCATAAGTCTGGATAGAATATTTATTTGGCGAAAACAAAATACCATAGAGATTAGAATCTTTTTGGGTATCCCCTTCAAAACATGAAATGAGGTAGTTGCTCTCATTAAGTTTTGTTATATCTACGGATTGTATATGCTCAAAAGGGACTTCTAGAATATCTTTTTCATATACTTCATACGATACACTATCATCAATAAATGTAGCTGGAAAATATAAATCAGAATGTAAATCATATACAAAAAGTGCAATACCCACAATCAAACATAAAAATAAATAAAAGAGGAAATCTAATATTTTCATTACTATGCAACTTCTGTACGAATATCAGCAATGCAGTAATCCAATATCTCATTTCCCATAAATACTTCAATATCACCAACTTGAGTTGAAATTTGTCTACCAAAAACAAATGGTTTTTTCTGTAAAATAACATGTTTTACAAAAGGAAGAGAAATATCATAAATTTGCAGAGCATTACAACTAACAAAGTCTTGGAGATTTTCTATTTTTTTATGTTTATCGAAAAGTGAACAAAGAGCCTGCAAAAGTATTGGTGCATTAAAGATTCCAGCAGCACCATTCATTTTTGCCTCTATTGTATGTGGTGCACTATCTGAACCAAAACTAAACTTAGAATCTCCACTTAAAGCAACTTCTAAAATCGCTTCCCTATCTTTTGGTGTCTTAACAACAGGTTTGCAAAACATGAATGGATTGAGCTTTCCGCCAATCACATCATCGAGGGTAAGCAATAAGTGGTGTAGGGTAATTGTCCCAAAAAGATTGGGATATTTATGCACCATTTCAATAGAATGCCTATCGCTTAAATGTTCAATGATAATTTTTAGTGTTGGAAAACTCTTTGCTAATTCTTCAAATATAAATAAAAATTCACGCTCCCTATCCATACTAAAACCATTGCTTTCGCCATGAATACTAAGAATCATACCAAGTCGTTGGGCTTCCTCTAAAAGTGTTAAAAAGTTTGGGGTTAATACCTCGCTCATTCCATTCTCCGCATTTGTTGTTGCACCTTTTGGATAAAGTTTGAGAATCTTAATACCAGATGTTTTTGCTTTTTGTATTTCTGCAAGAGTTAAATTATCATGCACATAAAGACTCATGATTGGCACAAAATGTTGTTGTATATTTAAAAGGTTGGCTTGAGGATTCTGATTATTTATATGTGGTAAAATGATATTATATGCTTTCTCAAAATCGCATTCCATCATAATTTTTTCTTTGTATGCCAAGACTGATTGAGTATTCAAAAGTGGTGGATTAAGATTTGGCATAGCAAGCACAGCACTAAAGCAAGAAGCACTATAAGGTAAAACAGCTTGCAATAAAGAATCCTGACGCAAATGTATGTGCATGTCTATTGGATTTGTGAGAGTAATTGTATCCATAAATTTTCCTTCATTTTTTACATTTCTAAGAATAGAGCAAGATATTGATAATATTCATGGACTTCTTGTAGTTTATAATAACTTCGTTTATACTCAACTCTTTTGATGTTGCTTACTAAATAAAAATCTAAAAAATAATCTATTATAAACAAAGAATTTAATGTAATCCAAATGAGCAATTATAACACAAAGGAATAAATTACACCTTATTTATCCCATAGAATCCTTAAGTTTTCTTGTTATGAATTTTTTAATAAATTTCTTTTCAAATAATTTCTGACAATGAGCTAAACAGATAAAATCATTCATTTAAAATCTAATATGAAACATATTCTTTAAAAAATATAAAAAATCACGAAAAGATTCATATATTTATAAGAAGTCCAAAATTTTTTATTGTTAATCGCTTGATATTTTGCTACAATTCCAAAAGCTTAAAATTCAAGGAAGGATTATTTTCAGATGGCAAAGTTAAGGCAAAATATTGCTGTTAAGTCCAAATTATCTTCCACGCTAAAGAGTTGGTTGCCAATCTTGCAAAGCCCAATTAATGAATTAGAAGAAATGTTAGGCAAGATTAGTGAAGATAATCCATATATTGAAATTCAATCAGCATTTTCTACAAGTCTGCAAAATAAACTTACCCCACTTAAATCACCTCAACGAAGTATGCATAGTGCAAAAAATTCGATAGGAGATAAAATTGAGCTTTTAACAATCTATGAAAAAGGACTTATAGAAACACTTGAAGAACAAATCAGTTCACCATTATTCCCGACACAACGGAGTCAGCAAATCGCTTATGCAATTATTGGGAATCTTAATAGTGAAGGTTTTTTTGATTGCGATATACAGGAAGTCATACAAGATTTGCAAAGAGATGGGATAGAGTGTGATGAAGCTGAAATTGAACGTGTGCGAAAGAGATTTTGTCATTTAGAGCCAAGCGGAATTGGTGCAAAAAATTTAGAAGAAAGTTTAGTTTTTCAACTTGATATAAGTAACTTAGAAGATACAGATTATGACATTGCCTTACAAATTATTAGAAATCTTGAACAACATACAAAATTTAAAAAATATAAAAATTATGAAAAAATTATGAAAGTTATTCGAGATTTTCGTCGTATTCCAAGCCTTGATTTTCAGGAAGATTCGTGTGCAGTTATCGCTGATATAATTATCATTCAGCAAAACAATAATATAGAGCTTGCACTCAATGATTCATATTATCCAAGCATGATAATTGAAAAACCGAAGTTAAAAAATGTTGAAGAAGATTCTTATTTTAAAACAAAATTGAAAGAAGCAAGAGATTTGGTTGATGCACTTGATATGAGAAAAGCAACTATACGCAAAATTGGATTAATGATTATTGAATACCAATATGATTTTTTCATGGGTGGTGAGATTAAACCAATGAAACTAAAAGATTTAGCAGATGAATTTGGACATTCTCCAAGCACAATTTCTCGCGCTATTGCTAACAAATTTTTAGAATGCAATCGTGGAATATTCCCTATTAAGAGCTTTTTTACAACAGCCATCGATGGTGATACTTCTAATGCAAGCATTAAAGAGTTTTTAAGTGACCTTGTAAACAATGAAGATAAATGTAAGCCACTTTCTGATATTAAGATTCTTGAACTAATCGAAAAAAAATTCGATCTCAAAATGGTTCGTCGCACAATTACAAAATATCGTAAACAACTTGGGATTCTAGGCTCAAGCCAACGCAAACGCATGTATGCAATGAGCATATAACCTGGTTACTAAAATATATGATACATTTTACAAATAACCATTCTAAATAAGAATATATTTTAAGGTAAAATTCATGAGTAGTTATTTAGGAGTACTAGAAAAATTGGAAAAAGAAAAGTCTTTCGGAGATACGAAATTATGTTTTTTGAGGGTAATATTTCTACAAAATTTTTCTTACTTTTATCAGGAAAAGCAAGATCTATAAGAGTCAAAATATAGGCATAGAAAAAACACTGCATATTTTATCTAATACGATTTATTGCAGAAATGTCAAATTTTCAATGTATAGCTACCCTGCTAATGCGGTATATGGCGAGGAAAGTATTTTATTGATTTTAGATTCTGAAATTTTTGAATAACAGCTTGATAATAGAAACTTTTTTTACTTTTATCAATTCATTATTACAAAATCAAGTTTTCTTGCCAATCATTGATCAAGTTAAAATTGCGTAAATGCCCAATATTACAGCACAATTTCTTTCAAGAGTTCCCACAAATCTTAAAGCCGAAGAGTTAGTGAAAATAGAAAAAGGAAAAATTTATCCTATACAGAAACTCTTAGAAAATATTGAAAATTCTAGAATCTTATGCAATATCCATAAATCTTGTAAAATATCTTGTAGAATTTCGTTTTAAATCTCATAAATAATCACGAGATAAAGGAGTATTATGCGATTATTTATAATTTTTATATGTTGCTCTTATTTTATGTTTGCACAATATAAAACTTTAGATTCGGCACTCTTAAATGGAATGAAGCAAGTTGATATTATATTATATGGCAATTATATGGCAAGTAGTGCCGCTGGAAATTATACCAATAATCTTTATGGTAGCAATAAACAAATAGGCAATGGTGGCTATATTAATGCGTCTGTTGGACTTGGATATACCACAGGGTTTTACTATAATTTGCGTTTAGCAATTTCATTTCGTGCAACACAGGCACTTTTTAATCCTAATCATTTTGCAAGAAAGGATTTTTTTCCAAATACAGGCAATGAAGTTTTAGGTGATAGTAGTATTGCATTAGGTGAAACTTTTTTAGAGTATTTTGATGGTGACACAGCAATAAAAGTTGGGAGATTTCAACCCATAAGTGAATGGATTAATTATCTTACAGACGGAATCTGGTTTCGGAATGGAAGTCTTAGAAATCTTGTAATTGAAGCATTGTGGGCATATGATTATGGTCGTGTCAGTTATTATGAAATCTCTAATTTCAAGCGACTTGATACAACAGGTTTATTTAATGTTGGTGTGCGTTATTTTGTTGATGGTGATCAAAAAAATTATAAAAATTCAGCTTATGTAAATGCTTTTAGTATGTTTATCCCAAGTGTTTTTACAGGTATTGGTGTTCGTGCACACTGGGCATCGAATTTTCATGGAAGAGTATGGTGGATTGGTCTAGATCTTGGCTTTGCTGGGAGTATAGAGGATCATCGTAACATTCATGCTTTTAGTAATAATACTTTTTTATTTGACACAAAAATTATTGGCGGTTATCGTAATATAGATGTGATGGTTGGGTATCTTGCAAATGGAGATTCTGGTATGGGGAGTCTTGGCATTCTAGGTGTTGGGAATGGCACACAGGCAGGTTTTTCTCATGCATTTTATCACAATATTCAACCCTTTTTTGTATGGGGGGGACGAGCAATCAAAATGGGAAAAAATGCACATTTGATTTATATCGCTTCAAAAATGAGTTTTTTTGAAAATAAGTTAAATGCTTATATAGCTTATGGTGCAACTTTCTTTAATGGGTCAAGATATTATGGAGGAAATACACAAAATATATCTCAAAATGAATTAAATGCAATGATAGAATTTGGAATTACAAGAACATTAAGTGTTATAGCACATATTAGTAGCACGCATGCCGGTCGTGGTGTACCCAATATTTTTGAATTAAATGGTGGAGTGAGATTTATGTTCTAGCTTTGCAATAAATATTGCTCATCTAAACAATTTTTAAAGATTTGAATCCTATAGAACTCTTCTTAGAGGATATGGTTTTAATAATTGTAAAAAAGTTTTTCTATCCAAATGACTTGGATAGAAAAATTCTCTAAGTAATTGTGATTTACTTAAAAAAACTTGTTTTTACATAGAGTAATCCAATATTGAAGACTAAACAAAAATTACATTACAATTAAAGATTCATATCTAGAACAATTCTACCATCAATTTTACCTTTTTTCATTTTATCAAAGACTTCATTGATGTCATCTAGCTTGGCAGGAGCAACATGTGCTGTTACCCGCCCTGTTTGAGCAAAGTCGATTGCCTCTTGTAAATCAAGTCTTGTTCCTACAATAGAACCTCGAATTGTTATACCATTCAAAATCATATTAAAAATATTTACTGGGAATTCACCTGGTGGTAAGCCGTTCATAGCCACGGTGCCACCTCTTCTTGCTACACCCACAGCTTGTTTGAATGCTACGGGACTGACAGCAGTTACCAAAACTCCGTGTGTCCCGCCTTTTGTTTCTTTTACGATTTTATCAATCGTTCCTTGTTCGCCTAGCTCTTTAGCATTTGCGACAACTTCCGCACCATATCTTTTTGCTAATTCTAGTTTATCGTCAGCTACATCAATAGCCGCTACTCTTAAGCCCATAGCTTTAGCATATTGCACAGCTACATGTCCTAATCCACCAATTCCTGAAATAGTAACCCATTCACCAGGACGCGTATCAGTCATTTTAAGCCCTTTATACACGGTTACACCTGCACAAAGTATAGGGGCAATATCCACAAGTTGTTGATGAGTGAGGTTTCTATCCAACACGCCCACATAATCTGCTGCACCAACAGCATATTCTGCAAAGCCACCGTTTACGGAATAGCCACCATTTTCTTGTTTTTCACAGAGTGTTTCCCAACCAGCAAAACAATGTTCACAATGTCCGCAAGCACTATAAAGCCACGGAATTCCAACTATATCTCCGACTTTCAAGTGGGTAACACCTTCACCAAGCTCTACAATTTTACCTACACCTTCATGCCCAGGGATTATAATGTCTTTCGGTGGCACAGGCCAGTCGCCTTCCACCGCATGTAGGTCAGTATGGCATACACCACATGCTTCAATTTTCACAAGAACCTCACCCTTTCCTGGTTTTGGGATTGGCACTTCTTCGATAACTAATGGTTTTTTGCGTTCTTTTGATACAGCTGCTTTCATAGTTTTTGACATATTATCTCCTTACAATCTAAGTTTTATGCAAATACATCTAGTAGCCCATCATGATTTATGATCTTTAAGGAAAAGAATACTATCATGAAATCCTTGCTTCATAAAAATGCTACATAATTTTTATAAAAGGATGAAACATAAGATTTTCTAAAATTCCAAAATCTTAGAAGAACCCAAGCTTATTAGGCGAATAGCTCACAAGGAGATTCTTTGTTTGTTGATAATGCTCTAACATCATTTTGTGTGTCTCTCGTCCGATACCACTTTGCTTATATCCGCCAAATGCAGCATGTGCAGGATACGCATGATAACAATTCGTCCATACGCGTCCTGCTTCAATGCCTCTTCCCATGCGATATGCACGATTGATGTCTCGTGTCCAAACACCGCTACCTAAGCCATAAATTGTATCGTTAGCAATTTCTAATGCTTCCTTTTCATCTTTAAATGTTGTGAGAGCAAGCACAGGACCAAAAATCTCTTCTTGGAAGATTCTCATTTTGTTATGTCCTTTGAAAATTGTAGGCTTGATATAGCACCCTTTGCTAAGCTCACCGGGTAGGCTATTTGCTTCGCCACCTATGAGACATTCCGCACCTTCTTCTTTGCCGATTTTGATATAATGAAGAATAGTATTGACTTGCGTTTCATCGACTTGTGCACCAATCATCGTGCTAGGATCAAGTGGATTTCCAGCTTTAATGGCTTCAACTCTTTTTAGCACTTTTTCGATGAATTTATCATAGATACTCTCTTGCACGAGGGCACGTGATGGGCAAGTGCAGACTTCGCCTTGATTAAATGCAAAAAGCACTAATCCCTCTACCGCTTTATCAAGGAATGCATCTTCATGATTATAAATGTCTTCAAAGAAAATATTTGGTGATTTACCACCAAGCTCTAATGTGCATGGGATAATATTTTCAGTAGCGAATTGCATAATCTGTCGCCCCACGCTTGTAGAGCCTGTGAAAGCGACTTTAGCGATTTTTGGGCTTGTTGCAAGGTGCTTACCGATTTTGCTTCCGCTCCCATTGACGACATTTAAGATTCCCTCTGGAAGTAAATCTTTAATCACATCAAGGAGGACTAAAATACTTGCAGGTGTGGCGGAAGCTGGTTTCAACACAATACAATTTCCCGCAGCGAGTGCTGGAGCGATTTTCCATGCTGCCATAAGCAGTGGGAAATTCCATGGGATAATCTGCCCCACAACCCCTAAAGGCTCATGAAAATGATAAGCCACAGTAGTGCTATCAATATCACTAATCGCACCTTCTTGTGCGCGGAGACAGCCTGCAAAGTAGCGAAAGTGGTCTGCTGCGAGTGGAATATCAGCATTAAGTGTTTCGCGTATTGGTTTACCATTATCCCAAGTCTCTGCGTGTGCAATAAGCTCAAGATTTTCTTCAATTCTATCTGCAATTTTAAGTAAGATTCTTGACCTTGCTTCTACACTTGTATTTGCCCATGAAGATTTTGCTTTATGTGCTGCATCAAGGGCATTTTCAATATCTTGATTGCTTGAGAGCGGCACTTCACACAGCACACTGCCATCGATTGGACTTGTATTTTTTGTGTATTTGCCATCAACCGGAGCTACCCATTTACCACCGATAAAATTCTCATAACGAGGCTTGAAAACCTCTTTACTATCTGTATATTCACTCATAAGACAACCTTTCATAAAAAATCAAATATAATTATGACACTTAAAAAGAGATTATTAAATATCACAATTATATTTTTTAGTATAAAGTATTTTTAGATGAACAAGATACTAAAAGATACCAAAAGTATCAAAAAAACTAAAAGGTTACCTTTTGTAAAAATTACAGATAAACATACTTTCTAAATAAAAATAAATAAATTTTCAATCAAAAGAACTTGCATAATAATGAAAAATATGTAACAATAACAATTCATCTAAAGTTTATTTTCGTAAGAAAGGATAAGTATGTGGGAAAATCCACTTGATAGCATGGAAATCTTCGAAGGCAATCCAATCAATAAATGGAAAGAAGTTGTTTTTAATGCAAGTCGCACACTTGCTGAAAATGAAATCGAAAGGCTTTTAGAGACACTCGCTCTTTATGAATTAGCATTGGAAGAACAAGATTCTCAAATCAATTTACGTGATTTTTTTTATAAAGCACATCATGATGAGCATCTTAAACAACAATTTCATGAACGCAAAAATAGTCTCGCAATGGAATCTATGTCAAAAATTCTTAGTGAAAATGAGTAGAATAGATATGTTACCTCAACTTATCATGAGTTGTATATATCATAGAATCTAGCGGGGAAAATTTCCTTAGAATTTAACTCAACAAAAGTGGGAATATTAAATGTTTCAATTTATCTAAAAATACTCTAAAGTTGTATTTGTTGTATTTTATAGCTAAAATACAACAAACATATTCCATAAAGACTATATTCAATAATTAAGGTTGTTGGGTTACAATCCATTTCTTCATAAGCATATTTTTATACTATGAGATTCTGGCCTACAACAAATGGTTTTTGTTATGTTAAGACAATTTTTATTTATCTCTCTGTGTTCGTTACTCTTTTTTACTCATTCGTTATATGCTTCTCATTGTCATGATAATCGTTGCAATGATATACGTGTTGGAATAGGAGTATATTACGATAATATAAATATTCTGAATACTTCGCACAATAATACTGGTGGGTATGCTTCCCTTTTTTAGATGTATATTGGAATCAAGGGCTTTATCTTGGTAGTAAATTGCAACTTGGTATTGCTCATGCCTTTATAAATGGTGGTATTAATAATCCAACCCAATTGAATGATGTAGCTTATAGAATGGCTTTTGATTTAGAAATTGGCAAGGTAATTGGTTCTCTTACGCACCCTATCATTGTATCCATGCATATACCTTTTAAGGGTAATTTTGTAGCTCCTCATTTTCGTGATAGGAAAATGCAAGTTGCTTTAGGAAAAGATGTTAATTTAGAATATAAAATAGGTTATGGATATAATATTATGGCGAGACACAAAAGCTATTCTTTCAATAAAGAATCATGGTTTAAAGAGGGAGGGCATAGGCTAGAAGCATCTTTAGCTGTGATTTTAGGATATGGTATAGGAGAAAATCATCAAGAAAGAAGAAAAAAGTTAGATTTTTATGCAAAGTTAAAAGGTGTGTATCATCGGATAAATCCCTTTAATATCATGCAATTTGATGGAACTATACATACATATCCTGCAAGTAATAATTTTCTGCTTCTGTTTGAGTTTGGTATAGGACTAGATTGGAGATACTAGATTACAATTGTATTGAAGAGTTATTCTCATCAAAAAACTCAATGCTGTAAATAACGATAGAAAAATACAAAAATCTTTAGTGATGAATGATTACAAAAGAGATTAAAATATTGAAACAATAGAAAATGATAAGGATTTGAATCATAAGGAGTTTTAATAAAATCACTAGCAAATGAGGGTAGGGCATTCCAAATAAAATAGTGAGGTAATCACATTCTATTCTATACTATGCTATAATTACATGTTTTATAGATTCTCTCTTATGAAATACAGGACTATAAATACATGTATAGAATCATTTATCCTATAATTCATAAAAAGACATCTTAGAGAATCTCTATTTTATATAATTTTTGTTGATGTAATAAAATAATCAAGCATTCTCAAGGATTTAATTGCTTCTCAACAATATCGTTAAACAAGTATAAACAAAAACTTGCAATAAAGAGCCACTTGAAATTCTTGTGTATAATGAGTATATTTCTTAAGGATTATTATGGATTCACGCATTGGTATCATTATCCCAATCTACAATGTAGAGCAATTTCTTAGCGATTGTTTAGAATCTGTTATAAAACAGACCTATACAAATCTTAGCATTATCATGGTTGATGATGGGAGCAATGATACAAGCACACAAATTGCACAATCTTATTTTTATAAAGATTCTCGTTGTATTTATATTAAAAAACCAAATGGAGGATTATCAAGTGCAAGGAATGCAGGACTTGATTATCTCAGCAATGAGCTTGATTTACATAGCCACATTCATCACAATGAATACTACATCGCACAAGGAAATTATACTTATAAAGGCTGTTTCCAAGATTCTCAACAAGAATATGAGGGCATGACACTCCATACACCACAACAAGTTGAAGTATGGAGTTATACAAAAGAAATCATTGAATGTGATTTTGTGCGTTTTTTAGATTCTGATGATTGGCTCATGCCTGATTGTATAGAATCTTGTTTGCAAATCTTTGAAACCCTGAAACAAGAAAATGAGGAAGTGGATATTGTATTGCATGATTATTATTATGCGTCTGAAGATGGCAAACATTTGCACCAATCCAATATGCTCAAGGCATTTGATTCTATACACAATAAAAGAATAATTGCAAATGAGCCTTGTAAGATTCTTTCTCGCTTAGAAATGCTTGAATACAAATTATACGCACCAACAACTTTTGTGTGGGCTGGATTATTCTCATTTCAAAGTATTTGTAAAAGACATATCCGCTTTATGGATTATATGTATGCAGAAGATCAGTTATTTAGTTTTTTCTTATTTACCAATATTCAAAAAGTTTGTATTTCATCAAAGCCACTTTATGCCTATCGCCAACAAGCCAACTCAATAATGCATTTTAACCCAAGTATTCACCCATATCCCTCCTTTAAAGCTGATGTGTATGAGATTTTTAAAGATAAACGATTAGCAAAAGAATATGATAGAGGATATTCATTTTTAGCAATGAGTAATGCACTCTATGATTTTATACAAAAAACACCTGATTTTAGAGAGAATAACAATGTTGGGAGGGGGGATAATGTAGTAAAACAAAAGAAAAATATTAAAAACATAGAATCTCATCATAATGTATCTACACAAACAACACACGATAGCTTATTACAGCCCCATAATAAAAGCTCTCAAGTAGATTCCATATCAGATGATACTCAATCTTTGTCTCAAGATTCTATAACTCAAGAATCTATAATTGCAACACAAGAGTTATATAAGATATTAATGAAAGGATTTCTCTCTATGACTCCTCGCAGTGTAAAAGCATTACAATGTATTGCTATTGAGGGTAAAGACCCAAGAAATGCTAAAGGATTATTTCTAGCTCTTAGAAAAGTTGTGCCAAAGAATCATTTTGGAATCTCTAGCAAAATAGCTTATGCTTGTCCGATTCTTTTTAAAATCTTTTTTATTGTTAAAGATTTTATGAGACAAAAAAGATATAAAAGAACAACAAAAAGTGTATGAGTTCTTTGAAAATATGCAAGTTTTTCATAGGCTATACCATGAAAAAATTAATAAAAATTATTAATTCATATATTTTATTGTATTTTTATTTACTTTTTGTTTATATTTGTAACATGTGATTTGCGAGAAAAATATATTATAAAAAATAACAATTTTTTGAGACAAAAACAAAACCTTGAACTTTCCTACAATAGTTTATGAAATAGCGTGTATATCGCATATATCCCAACAGATTATTACTCCATATCTTAGCTTCCCATGAGTCTCTATCGTGCTAGATTTACACGCTCAAAGTAAGACTTCTTATAATTTTTAGTGATTAAAAATACTTTATTTGTATATTATTAATTGATTTTTTGAAATGAATTTTTCTAAAATTATAAGAACCTAAGCGATAAATTTAGGATTTATTATAATAAAGGATTGTTGATGAAGAAAAGTATTCTAACTCTTAGGACATCATTACTTTCTGCACTCATTGTAGGAAGTAGTGCAATGAATCTTGAGGCAGCAAAACTCATGGATGTGATACAAAATGCGACTATTAGTGGATTTGCATTTGGTCGTATCCAAACCATACATGGCAGAGATGGTAATGGGACACGCTATCAGTTGCGATTTAAACCAACAATCACAACAGGAGAGGTATATGGCTGGAGTGGCTCTGCTGGGATATTTTTCTCTAAAGGGAGTGGAACTCCTGATTCAAATAACACAAATGCTGATATTTCTGGGAGTAGGGGTGATATGCATATCTCTCTGGTTGATAGATTTAGTATCGGGGACTTTTATATCACTTATCAGGCAAAAGAGCAATTAGGCACAAATACCCTCATAAGAGCAGGGCAAAAATCCCCTACGACTCCATATAATGATACAAATTTAGATAGGGCATTGGGGATATTCCTTGAGAACTCTGATCTATCAGCATTGAATATAGGCTTCCAATGGTGGGATACTTGGATAGGTGATGATATGTTCATTTCACCCAATTTAACTGGTAGTAATTACTCTAATTCTTCTACTGGTATAGGCAATGATGTCTTTATGCTCTCTCTCACAAGTGGCAAGGACTTCACTGAGAAAACTGGCTTTGGCTATCAAGTATGGTATTCGTATGTAGAGGGGTTATTTGACTACATGACATTTGCTGATATATCCTATACTGCGAAGTTTGGCTCACAAAGTCTTGGGATACTTGCACAAGTGAGTGCTACTGGATTAAACAAAAAACCGACATTCTTGAGTAATGGTAGTTTGGAATTTAATACATTATTTCAGAACACAAATTATGATTATGCAAGAAATCGCGGTATGTATAATATCCGCTTAGATTATCGTTATAATTTTACACAATCACAAAGTGCAGCTACAGAAGATTCTGATGCTCCGGCACCTGCACCAACAAATGTTGGCTTTATCGGTGTGGCTGTAGGCTTTGCAGGGAGCTTTGGTGATGGCTATGGGACTTTGATAGATAATACAGGTGGGTTAAAAATTGGTGGAAATATCTGGAACAACTTCGCTGGGACAGAGGCAAATGGCTTTGGTATATTAGGCACAGGGAGCTTTCGAAATAGCTCAATAACTGCCCCATATCTCAAAGTTGAGTTTGGTTATAAGAAATTCGGCTTAGCTCTTGATGTCGTGTATGTGGATACAACACATTTCTATTACTTGAAAAAAGCTGGAGCTACAGGTAATCTCAATGGAGCTACAGGTAATCTCTATGGACCTAACAATAAAATCGCTGTTGCAAACTTTGTAGAGACAAGTTTATCAGCGACTTATAAATTCACAGATAGTATTAATATGGGTGCATATTATGGATATTTGATCGGGAATCCATCTATGGGAAGATTTCGATTTCAAGTGAATTATGTGTTCTAACACTATCATGATTTATATATAAATTTTTTATTACAGAATCTCTTAGGTTGTGTTCTTATGGGCTTTCTTTAGGTAAAATTTTTTCTTGCTATGAGCGTTTATTTGAAGTCATAATTCAAATAAACTTATACATTTCAAACTACTCAATTAACTTTATTTTATAGAATCTAGGAAACGAACTCATTGGATTATATAGAGTTTCATTCATGGGATTTTAAAACCAATAAAGAGCGTAGAACAAAACTCCAAAATAAATATAATGTAGCATAAACTAGGAATCGAGTAAAAATCTTTGAAAGAAGATTTTAGAGTATTTCTGCTGGAAAAAAGAGTTGAATTGATGTGATGAAAGAATACAATGGAGTTTGATTTTCTTTTTAAGAATTTATGACAATATAAAGCTTCTGTATTTCTCAATCTATAATCATGAATACTCTAATATTGCATTATTCATGTGTATTTTTAGATTTTCTTTGAGTTTTGTCTTCAAAAGATTCTAAAAAAATCTTGATGTTTTTACCCGCTTGGCGAATCCTTTTTTCATTTTCGATTAAAGCAATCCGCACATAAGAATCTCCTGCTATACCAAATCCAGCACCTGGACTAACAGCTACTTTTGCTTCCTCCAATAATCTTTTTGCAAATTCTAAGCTTCCTAAATGTTGGCATTGTGGGGGTATTTTTGCCCAAATAAACATACTCGCTTTTGGCATAGTAAGCTCCCATCCAGCTTTGCCAAAGCATTCTATCATAACACGCATACGTTTTTCATATATCGCCCGAATCTGCATTACAGAATCATCACATTCATTCAGTGCGATAGTAGCTGCAACTTGGATAGGCGTATAGATTCCATAATCAATCCAGCCTTTTATTTTTTGCACTGCTTCTATAATGCGTTTATTTCCAGCAACAAAACCTATGCGCCAACCTGCCATATTATAACTTTTACTTAAAGTATAAGTCTCCACAGCGACATCTTTTGCCCCTTTTACTTCGAAAATACTTGGAGTTTTAAAATCATCAAAATATAATTCAGCATAGGCAATATCACTAATAATATAGAATCTTTCTTTTTTTGCTAATTTGACAAGTTTTTGATAAAAGCTTTTATAGACAACGACACTTGTTGGATTATGTGGGAAATTGACTACAACAAACTTAGGTTTAGGGAAATTCTCATACAATGCTTTTTCCAAACTTTCAAAAAAAGCATCTTCATTGAGTTCAAATGTATTATTATACACAATAGGAAAAGTGCTGACATTTGCACCATTAATAATAAATGCGTGATAATGAATTGGGTAAGCAGGCTCTGGAACAATGGCAAAATCTCCAGTATTTGTGATTGCTTGCACTAAATGTACATAGCCTTCTTTACTACCCATACCAACACATACTTCAGAATCCGGGTCAAGCGAAACATCAAATCTGCGTTTATACCAATCACATAATGCAAGACGCAATTTATAAATTCCTTTGCTGACTGAATAGCCTTGATTTTTTGGTTTTCTCGCACTTTCACAAAGTTTATCAATGACAATTTTGGGTGGGATACCATCGGGATTACCCATCGAAAAATCTATTACATCTTTACCTTCTTGACGCATTTTTAATTTAATTTCATTGATTGTGCTAAAAAGATATTTTGGCAATCGGTTGATTTTATTAAATACAATTTCTTCAAACATTTTATGTCCTAATTCTTTTAGAATAATTTATGATATTTTCATATCTATTCTTGTGGTTTCTATTGGTTTCTGTGGAATACAAAACCATACAATTATAATATTACATTATATTTATAGTGGTTGTATTACAACTTAGCGCATATTATCTTATTTTAATTTCACTGAAAGCAGTTCAAAAAACAAGTGATTTTTGGCTTAAGAATTATTGTAGCGTTTTGTATTGATTTTAGCAAGATTTTTTAAGAAATTACACTGTATTTTGCTCTATTTAATAGAATCTTTAATGCTAAACTTACAAAAATGCGGTGTAATTTTCATCATTCTCTGTGTAAATTGTAAATAAATATAAGTATTTCTGGTTTCTTTATTATGAAATATTAATACAAATAATACAATATTTTAATAATTATAGAATAATCTAATTTTCGTGAATTATATTTACTATTTTTATATTACAATATAATGTAGTTTTATTTACAAAAGGAAGAATCATGAAAAAAATCCGTGTTTCTATAATGGCATGTGTTACAGCATTTGTATTTGGGAATGTAGCCTTTGGTGCAGAAACTCTTGATGATGCAAATAAAGCATATAATGAAGGAAATTATACAAAGGCTGTTGAAATCTATAAAGTATTGTGTGATGCAAAAGAAGCAAAGGCATGTTCAAGCTTAGGACTTATGTATCGAAATGCAAAAGGTGTAAGCGAAAATGCTACACTTGCAAAACAATATTATCAAAAAGCTTGTGATGCTGGAGATAAAGAAGCTTGCAACAGCATAGATTGGAATTAAATCAAGTTAAGTTCCAACTTAGTTATATTTTGTATATATTCTAGATTTAATAACGCTAAGAAATTAATACATATAAACTCTTGTAATGACAAGAGAGATAAGCCATAACCAAAAAAGTAAGGATTGTCATGAAATTATTGCATAAGTTTTTATTCGTTGGTATAATATTACAATATATAATACCAGCATGTTACGCAACAAATACAGAATCGAAAAATCATTCTGAATACAATTCTATTCAATTACAAAAGAATAGTTATTCACAGCATGAGCCTAAAATACAAATCAAAGGAGATTCTCTTGTGATTATGGATTCTTCATGCGAATCTAAAAATGCAAATTCAGTTTTATCAAGTTTTAAAAAACAAAATATATCACAAGCAAATGCACATGATGACTGTGAGAGCAAATAATATTATGGTATATTATTCTGTAATATGACAGATTCTATGTTTGTGATATGTTTCAATGTTTGTTTTGTTCTGCAAATCAAAAAATCAGTTACAATTTAGTTTTGATTTTTATAGTCTATTTCCTCGCCATATCTTTATGCGGAATGTTGAATAAAATATCAATCCGTTTTTTCTTAAACTATCTTCCTAACAGCATTAATATTACATATATCGTAACCTAAAAATTAGGAATAGCGATACATTAAAGAAAATTGTAGAGATAGAGTTGCTAAAGCTTTAGAACTACGAGCGATAAATAAATTAAAAGTATATTTATTAATAGAAATTCTTGGAAGATAGAATCTATTTTTACCTTACACTATCCTTTATTTCCTTTATGCGTCCGCTGATTTGATGATAGAGACACGCTATATTGCCACCTCTGCATTGATTGCGTTTTTCGAGCCAATCCATTTGTGCGTTAAAGAGTTTCTTTTTCGCCTCGCCACTCGCATTGAGGTATTTGGCATTATAAAATTCATTGAGGATTCTATCGCCAAGTGTGAGGGCGAAATCCGCACAGATTTGCTCCTCAATATTGTTGAGATTCCCATTCTCACAATCAAAGCTTGTTACACTCCCATATCGCTCACGATTTATAAGCTCCTTTGCCCAATCTGCGGGTGGCTCAAATCCCGTGATTTGATATTTCACACTTTCCCATGATTCCACGACTTCAAGGCTCAATGCGCCATTTTCATTGTTGATAGCATAATAGTTTTGCTCACCACTTGCATAATCATTAGCAAATAGCACCTCGCCGTATTTCGCGTGTTTGACGAGCTTCGCCTCGCCATGTATGCTATCATTATAGAGGACATTCATATCTTTATCGATGAGACTGACAAGGGTTTGAGGGTATCCACGCCCTCCGACTTGCGTCCCCCATAGAAACATCAATGCCTTTTTCTTACTCTGTGGGAGTGCGACTTCACCCGCGAAAGTCGGTCTATCAAGCGTTTGCAACAATGCTTCATAGTCTATCTTGCCACCCTTGTCGTATTTGCTCCCTTTGAGATAAGATTCCATTATCTGCACCATATCTTTGGGACATTCATCAAGCCGATAGAGGCTACATTCGGGCATATCTTTTGCGAGCGGATTGTCTCCCATATCTGCTTTATTGACGCTTATATTTGTCGTCTTTATCTTTGCGATGCGATAGTGTTGCGGATTTGCTTCGACTTGACCTAGTGAGCCTTGAGCAAAAAAGTATAAAGAGCGCGGATTTTGCAATCTATCACTTGCTTTGCCATTCACGCCATAGAGGGCGAAATAGCCTTTCTTGTATGGCACGACAAAGGCGGAGTAATAGTCCCCTCGCCCGTCATCTGTCTCTATTTCTATGTCAAGGAATGCAGAGCAGTTTGCAATTTTATTTTGTTTGCAATATTCTAGGTTCCTTAGAGGCTCACTCACATACCACCACGCAAACCGCCCACTGCCTTGATATGAGACGAGGTAGGCAAAGAGGTCGTTATCATTGGAGAGTTTGCCGATACCATTTTCGCTCCCCATAAAGCGTAGGTTGGTAAGACTAGCATTAAATTGCTTGGTAATGTATTCCATAATGTTTGGCGTAGAATCCGCTACTGCCTTGCTTAGGAAAGCTATCAAGTCCTGATACTCCGCAAGGACTTGAGGGACGCCTACTTTGCCTTCACCCCGAAAATATACACGCATAGCAGATTCTATCTCATCAAACTCATAGAGATAGTCTTTGGCATAATAGCTAAGGGCGGTATGAAGTGCGATGATAGCGGTAATCTCGGGGTCATCGGTATGCTCGAGGGCGTGAAAGAGTGCGAGACGCAAATCGCGCAAGGATTTGGCGTGTGCCTCATAGTCGGCGAAATGCTTTTGCAGACTTATAGAATCCTCCTTCACTCCCATCATATCCATATCATACTTTGGCTCAAAGGGATAAAAGCTTGTGATATTGTTCAGTGCATTGACTAGCTCGGGCATTCGCTCTACAAAATCTTGCCATTTTTTATCGATTTGTCCGGATAAGTTAGAGGGTCTTTGCTGTGTTGATTGAGAATCTACTCTGGAATTGGCTGACAAAATTGTAGAATTCCTCACATTTAGTGTTTTTTGTGCATTTAGATTTTGCGTGGTTAGTGATATAGTATTGTTAGCATATAAAATCCCACAAGTTAACACAACGATACAACTTAAAAGCAAATAAAAACATTTTTGCAGAGTATTCATAATTTTCATATTCCTCCTTTTTAGCTAGTATAAATTATGAACAAATTACTTTTCAGAGAAATTCTGTTTTTGTTAGATTGGGTATATAGTATTACTAAAATCTATTGTACATGCAATTATACTCCAATTAAATATTTTTAATCATTTTATATCACTCATTTTAATGTATTTTGCTTCAATTTTTTAGTTGTATAGTCTGTATTTGATATTAAGGTTGTAAAAAAATTGTTTCATTGTGAAAACATTTAGCATAATCGGTTATTCTAATGCTTATCAATTTTACCAAGTGTTTTTTAAAGGATTTTTGAATGAATAAAATGTCGTTGTCTCTCAAGGTACTCATCGTTACACTTATAACAACCTTTATTTCTGTAACAGCTCTATGCTTTTTTGTTTTATTGCAAATGAAACAACAAGAAGCAATAAATGCTAAAAATAATATGCTTCTTACTTCTGGATACTATGGTATGCATGTTGCTTCAAATTTAAATATGAGTTCCCATCTGTTTGCTACTTATGCAAGTACACTTTCTGAAAATGATAACTTTTCCGTAGAAACACTTGCAAGTCGCCTTGCTATTCTAACCCACGAAAATTCAAATACAACTCATAGTTTTTTATATTTTAAAGACAAAGATTATTCATATCTTTCAGAACAATATAAGGTCAATAACAATGAAATGTTGGTTTTTGTAGATTCTAATAATACTCTCGTGGCTACAAAACAAATAATAGAATTACCAATTGTGCAAACCACTTTACAGATGGCAACACAACAATTAAGTAATCCTATTAAATTTCGTCTCAATAACACAGATTTTTATGCAGTTGTTTTTACTTTTCCAATTTTTGACAAACAAAAGAATGTTATTGGGGTATTAGGTGGTATATTAGATATTCATAAAATCTCTGCAAATTTTATGAATATCCGATCTGATTTACAAGGAGCAAAAGTATTGACAACACATAATGGCACTATCATTGCAGCAACAAACAAAGATATAGTTGGAGCAACACTTCATCAGCTTGCAATGAAAGCAACTTATCTTAAAAATGCCGTGGATAGAGCAATGAATAATGAAGAATTTACAGCAGAAATAAAAGATACAGCAGGCACAGATACATTTGCTGCACATACGAATATAGAGCTTGATATTTTTCCAAATTCTAATTGGCATATTATTACACTTGTGCCAAGGGATTTTGTCCTTGCAACTTATCATAATCTTCGTTTGCAAACAATTTTAGCCTCTGGAATTGTGCAACTTATTCTTTCAATTGTCATAGTTTGGTTTGTAAGACTACAAATTATTAATAGACTAAATATCTTAAATGTATTCTTAGATAAGTTCTTTAAATATATTAATCATGAGGGAAAAAAGCCTGATATATTAAGGGTAAAAAATTCAGATGAAATTGGTAAAATGTCTCAAGCAATTAATGAGAATATTAGTAAAACACAAATAGAACTAGACAAGGATTACGAACTTGTAAATCAGGCCACAGAAACCGCTAAGGAGATAGAATCTGGGAATTTTACTGCTCGTATTAGTGGTATTAGTAATAATCCTCAATTAGAAGAACTAAAAAGGGTGTTAAATAATATGTTGCATATATTAGAGCAAAAAATTGGTTCAAACATGAACGAGATACAAAGAGTATTTGATTCATATACTAGTCTTGATTTTACAACAGAAATACAGGATGCAAAAGGAAATGTTGAGCTTACAACGAATACACTTGGAGCAGAGATCAAAAGTATGTTGCAAACTTCAGCAAATTTTGCTCAAAGTCTAGAGCAACAATGTAAGGTTCTTGAAGATTCTGTGGGCTTACTTACCGAATCTTTTAATGCACAAGCTGCGGGTCTTGAAGCAACAGCGACAGCAATAAATCAGATAGCCTCATCAATGCAAGGTGTCAATAGTAAAACACACGAAGTAATCTCGCAAAGTGAGGATATTAAAAATGTTACAGGTATTATTCATGATATTGCAGACCAAATCAATCTTTTAGCATTGAATGCAGCTATTGAAGCAGCAAGAGCTGGAGATCATGGACGTGGATTTGCTGTTGTTGCCGATGAGGTTCGTAAATTGGCAGAAAGAACGCAAAAAAGTTTAAGTGAGATTGAAGCAAATACCAACATACTTTCACAAAGCATTAATGATATGGTAGAATCTATCCGTGAGGAAACAGCAGGTATTGAGCAAATTAATGTAACATTATCAAATCTTGAAGAAGCAACCCACAACAATATTACTATTGCCCAAAATACACAAAAAACAACTGATAAGGTGAATGTTATTGCTACTAATATTCTCCAAGATGTAAATACAAAGAAGTTTTAATGCAATGAAATAAAAGCTGATTTTCCTATTTCAATTTTAATGCATTAAATCTTGCAAATATCATTGCATTACTTAAGATAGGAAAAATGTAATAATTCTCTAAGCAACAACTAGAAAATTATTACATGAGAATTACATTCTATCTCTTGATAATCTCTCATAAGTGTAAATTTATTCAACAATTTTTGAATGTTATAAAAGTAGTTTGATAAAGAAAAGCTAGTATTATAATTGATATAATTATTGGGATTATGGGTATCTTTTATAGATTCTATAATTTAAATAGATAAGAAATTCACTATTAAATAGTTTGTGTCAATGAGAATTTCTTTCTTGAAGCTTTACGCCTATTCTGATAAAAGTGCAATACAAATAAGTTTTAAAGTAAATTTATTTCTTTTTTGTATTCTTTTTAAGTGTGCGAAGCACTGAAGTAGAAACTTTAATACGCATACTGCTCCCATCCTCAAGCTTTATACACATATTCCGAAGATTTGGTAAACTGCGTTTTTTTGTTTTGTTATTTGCATGGCTTACATTACATCCAACCATTACGCCTTTTCCTGTAACATCACATCGTCTTGACATTCTGAATCCTTCTTTTGATAAAATGAAGCTCGTATTATACCGAATAAAGCCTTATAAAATGCTTAATGCTACACAACTTTATAACCATTTTTCTTGAGTTCTTTTTCAAACTTTTTCCGTTTTAGAAGTGAAAGTTTATCAATAAATAAAACTCCATTAAGATGATCCATTTCATGTTGTAAAGCAACAGCTGTAAAATCTTCAAATTGCCCCTGACATTCATTTCCCGTTCTATCATGATATTTTATAGTAATTGTGTTAAATCGTTTTACTTCTTCATAGAATCCAGGAACAGATAAACAACCTTCATTCCATAGAATCTCACCACTACTTTCAAGTATTGTAGGATTAATAATTTCAAGTAAATCTTCTTTGTATTGCTCTCCATCTTCTCGCGGGATATTGACAAGCAGGATACAAAGTGGTTGTGCAACTTGAATTGCAGCTAGACCAACACCATTTTTTGCCAACATTGTCTCATACATATCATCAAGTAAAGTATGAAGAGATGAATCGAAGTTCAAAACTTTTTGTGAAATTTTCCGTAATATTTTATTAGGATAATGAATCACATCTAAAATCATAATAGCAAACTCCGGCAAGTAAAATAATTATCTTTGCTATTGTATCAAAAGAAATCAATATTTTTACAACAAAAGTGTGTAAAAGCTAAGTCCATAGATTTACCATATACAACAACTCTGAAGAAAGTAAATCCTGTATCTTTCCACCATTGGCATGAAATTACTTTCGTATGATTATCTTAATACCAAACTTCATAAAATGGTAATAAAAATCAAATAATTATTTTGCATTGTTTTTGATTCCATGAAGTAATATTTCATATACATGGGCAAAATAATCAGTCTCATTTGTCTCAGAAATATTCTGAGTGTGGGTATCAATAGCTTTTTTATTGACAACATAGAAATTAAGCATTCCTACAAATGCAATTAAAGTATATGTTATATTTATATCACTGCGAAAATCTCCTTGCTCTATACCTTTTTGTAATAAATTACCAAAAAAAGTATGTACTTTTAAGGTATAGCGTTGTAAAATATCCTGTGTGAAATGCTTTGGGCGTCCAAATTCATTCATAAATAAGAAAATTGGTATTTTTTGAAGATGACTTTGTATAAAGTTTGTGTAAGATTCCAAAAAAGCTATTGGTGATAAACCTTGTTTTTCTGATTCATTAATAAAATCAAGAATAGGATTGAGACATTCTTCTAATATTGCCCGATATAATCCCTCTTTATTTTTAAAGTAATATGCAATCATTGAGAGATTTACATTCGCTTTTTGTGTAATTTCTCTCGTTGATGTTGCTTCGTAGCCTTTAGCAGAAAAAAGCTCTGTCGCAACAACAATTATCGCTTTTTTTGAATTTTTTGCCACTAAGCTTCCTTAAAAAGTATATCATGCAAAGCTTAATATATATATATATATATATATATTATTTTTCTTTCATTTGAAAAATAATCATTCTTTTCTCATAATCCAGATTTATATTCAATCCATTAAAATCTAAATCTTATAGTATCAAAAAAATATAAACCAAATTAAATACCCAACAAACTTAAATAGTATATTGTTAAATATTGGAGGTGTTTACAAAAGATTACTTATATTATATAAAAGTTTTTTATCATTATTCCCGAAGATTGATTACTATAAAAATAATACAATCAATTATTCAAATGCTTTATAAATCTCATCTTTGTATTGAATGTTTCCTAAAGAGTATGAAAAATTAAAGATATTAATATGCTATTGCTTCTCTACATGGATTATCGCTGTAATAACGGCATTCTCCTTCAAAAGAAGTTGCTTTGTTCTCTAAGGTTTGAATGCTATTGAAGATTCTATTCCATCGAACTTTGTAGCGATTTTTTGGATCTTGTGCATTTTGTTCGATACTATCTTCTAAAGTAATACTAAAATAGGTAAACCATGGTGTACCAATAATACGACTATAATCTACGACACCCCAAAAGCGAGAATCACCGCTATTATCACGATTATCCCCTACCATAAAAAATGAATCACTTTCAATTTCGCGATAGAAAATCATTTCACCATCATCAGTAAGCTGTGGATTCATGGCGATACCATGACCTGTTGTGCTTGTATTGTTTGTATTAATGATTGCTAATCTTTGCATTGCATAAAAACTACTTAGGGGGGTGATTCTGAAATCTTTTTCACCATAGTGAATTCCATTAAATTCTTGAGAGTAAGGTTCTTTGACATACATCTCACCAAAAAATTCACGCGTATCATAACTTTTAAAATATTTATCAATATAAGAATCTCCTTGAAATGGTCGCAAATACATACCATCTCTAGCAAAAATAACTTTATCTCCACCGATTGCGAAATTGCGTTTAACATAATAAGTTTTATCATCTCCGGGAGGATTAAATATCACTATATCCCCTCTTTGTGGTCTTGCTCCTTCAAATAAATGACGATCTCCGCGAAAATCTGGAAAAATTGGAATCTCAAGCCATGGAATCTTTGGTATAGGGATACCATAAGCATATTTTTTAACAAACATCATATCCCCTTCGTAAAGTGTGCCAACCATTGAACGACTAGGAATTACAAAGCCTTGTGCAACAAAAAATACAAAACACAATACAATAATAATTGCACCTGTCCAACTTGACGCAAAATCCACAATTTTTTTTATAATTTTTTTCATTCAAATCCTCTCAACCAAATGTTTATATGTTACATTTATTGGAATAAAAACAAATGGTATTTTACTACCAATTACTTAACATCATACTATAATCATTAAAATTTATTTTAATAGTGGAATAAAATTGTCCTATTCTCTCACTAAAATAATCTAATTTTTAGAATCATTGTAAGAACAAAATTTAAACACAAGACAGGAAAAGAATTTGGAGTAGGTTTAGAATCCTAAATATAAATTTATAGAATCTTTTCTCTAAAAAATAAAACCAACCTATGAGATTCTAAACTCTGCTATAATACTATGATATTTTTATAAGTGAGGTAAAGATGCTTTCTATTGTTATTTTGGCAGCAGGATTTGGCACAAGAATGAAGTCGCAGACTCCAAAGGTTTTGCATACATTATGTGGAAAGAGTATGATTGAATATGTGATTGATGAGTCTTTAAAAATTAGTTCTGACATTCATATTATCCTGTTTAATCAAAAAGAAAAAATTATTTCTTATTTAAAAAATAAATATCAATATTATATTATAGATAAAATTACCTTTCATGTGCAACTCCATGATATATATCCAGGCACAGGTGGTGCATTTATGCAAGAAAATAAAGAATTAATTCCAATAAAAGAAGATAAAGTCCTTGTGTTAAGTGCTGATTCTCCTATGATTTGTGCCGATTCTTTGTTACCTCTTTTGCAATCTGAAAGTGCAATCAATATTGCAACTTTTAAGACACGTAACCCAAGCGGATATGGACGCATTATAAAAGAGGATAATACTAATCATGTTATTCGTATTATTGAAGAAAAAGATTGCACACACACACACAAAAAGATTGATGAAGTAAATGGTGGGATTTATTGTTTTAATAAAACCATTTTGCAACATTATATTCCATTACTTCTTAATGACAATGCTCAAAAGGAATATTATCTAACAGATGTAATAAATCTATTTGCTAGAGATTCTCAAGCAATACATGATAAGGGAAAAAATTGTCAAGGAATTATGGCTTGTGAATTGAGTGAGAAAGAATTAATGGGTGTAAATACAAAGGCACATTTAGCTATCGCACAGAATCTTATGTTAGAACGTGTACGACACAGAGCAATGTTGCAAGGTGTGATTATGGATATACCAGAAAGTATTTATCTTGATTCCTCTGTTGAATTTGAGGGTGAATGCAAGCTTGAAAATGGAGTAAGAATTGTCGGAAAAAGCAAGATTCAAAATAGTATAATCAAAGCACATAGCGTAATTGAAGAAAGTGAGATTATCTCAAGTGATATTGGACCTCATGCACATATTCGCCCCCAATGCAATATTCAAGATTCTCATATTGGTAATTTCGTAGAATGCAAGAAGGCAATGTTGAAAGGTGTAAAAGCTGGACATTTAAGTTATCTTGGAGATTGTGAAATCAATACAGGAAGTAATATTGGTGCAGGAGTTATTACATGTAATTATGATGGTAAATCTAAGCATAAGACTATTATTGGTAAAGATGTTTTTGTGGGAAGTGATTGTCAACTTGTTGCACCAGTAACAATTAAAGATCGGGTTTTAATAGCGGCAGGTAGCACAATTACCCATGATATTCCACAAGGTGTGCTTGCTATTGCACGTGGAAAACAACGCAATATTGAAAATGGATTCTATAAATTTTTTGATGAAAAAGAATAAAATCAGATTTTCTTTATTAAGTATATCCATTATTATAATTTTATTAGCATTTTTCCTCTAAATGCTAAGATATGGTTAGAATTTTTAAAGATACTTTTGTATTAGTTCTTTATTTATTGATATATTATTTCTGCAATAAACCATATTTTTGAAAAATTCATAAAGCTAATTTTAATGCTTACTTCAGTGAAATTATGAAGCACAATCATAATAAAATACCTTATTTCAATTCATACTTCTCCCTTCAAATCACTCCCAACAAAGTCTCGCCCTAGCTCCTCGCAGCATTCAAATACGCTAAAACTACCGCTCGCAGGATCAAGCACTCTATCGCCTTTATCGGTGCAAGATTCTATCAAAGCCTTTTGTAAGCCCTTTGGTTTAGCATGTGGGTGGATTTTGAGTGTCTCTAACGGAATCTTTTCACTCCATATATCGCGGATAGTATGTAACTTCCAAGTGCCTTTTGCTTTGATGGGCTTTTTTTGTAAAATTAAGAGATATTCGCTTTGTTTGCGCGTACGATAACCCATACCCATTTTGCCTTTATCCCAAGTAATCAAATCTACGATTTGTAAATTGGTATCCTTAATCCATGTATCCACACCCTCACAAAGATGAAATTTATCAATCCATAGCATACAATATGCACTTTGTTTTAAAACATGATTGATTTCCTTGATGAACTGCCTAATCACTTCATCACTCATTTGCACAAGTTTGACACGTCCTTTTTGTCGTCTTCCTTCATTACCATATTGCATTTTATCGAGCACACCACGATATTGTGGGTCAAAAAAGCACAAATCTATGCTTTGAGATTCTAGCTTTTGAAGGAGTTTCAAACCATCTATATTAAGGCGTTTATTAAGTAATTCGTGCAAATTTTCTCCTAAGATTCTATGATAAAAGCTTCACACATTCTATAATGGCTAAACTCACTCCAGCCCCAAATAGCACACATAAGCTTAGTCTTTTTGCATAAAAATGAGGATTGAGAATCTTTTTTGCCGTGCGATACCCAGAGAGCATAGCCCCTGTGAAGCCACTTCCGGGAAATCCAAATGCAGAGGCAAAATAGAGATTTTGAATGGCTTTAGAGTTATATCGTCCTCGCCCCCAAAATCCCTCAAAGCTTTGGTCATAGCCATAGGGTGTGCCATTACTTGTGCGGATATAACGCTTTATCGTCTTTGGTGTGGCAAGTTCGGAGTGAATACAATAACTCATAATATGTGGAAACATCTCTTCTAAACGCGTCTCAAAAGCCTTTTTTATCACTTGCTTTTTTGCCTTATATGCTTCTTCGCTAAGATTATCCCATTCTTCATAGCTACTTAGTGTCGTCATCACACCAAAAAATCTATCATCGCGCTCACTTAACCCGCTTTCAATCTTAGAATAATTCACAAATACAAAATCTCTTTTTTCAAGCGAAGTCTCAAATTGATTCATCGTATCCTTATTAAAAGTCTTTGCAAAATTATCAGAATCTACAATAAAAGTTGAATAATCCATATTCGGATATTGTTTGCTTAAATTCGTATCAAAAATCATATAGACTGATAAAAGCGAAGTTTTGGTGCTGAATTTCTCCACTCGCCTAGAATCCAGCGCATATTCGCTTGGTGCTAAATCTTTTAACAATTCTTTATACACGATATTTGGGTCGCAATTTGCGATGATTTTCTCACCAAAAATTATGTGTTCCTGCCCTTTTTTATCCTTATAAATAACGCCATTTGCCCTCTTTGCTTTGCTTTTCTCATCAAGTAAAATCCGCACAACATCGGCATTTATCTTGACTTCTCCGCCATGATCTGTGATGATACTTGCAAGTGCATTAGAAAGCTCTTGTGAGCCACCTTTGACATACATTCCTTGATGATAGTAGTTTGCCTGTGCGACAGCGTGATAATTCCAATCAAACTTATACGGGTCATGGTGATAATAAGTGATATTGATATTTAGGATTCTCTTTAGCTTAGAATCTGTTATCATAGAATCAAGCATATAGCCTACATTGCGGTTTCTCAATGCGCTTAAACCAAAAAGCCAAAGTGTCGTGAATGGCGCGAAGAAAAAATCAAAAAAACTCATATCAAATGGGAATCTACGATTAAAATAGGCTTGAAACTTCATCTTTCTAAAATATTTTTTGATTCCCTTTGCCTCGTGCGGAAACATTGCTATCAACGCTTCTTTGCTTTTGCTATGGGGAATAGTTATTTGTAAATGTGGTGTGTGAGATTCTTTGATACTCCACGCAGTAGGGAGCGGGATAAGCGTGATTTTCTCTAAAAGTCCAAGTTGTCTAAAAATATGATGCTTCATATCCGTCCATTTGCTCCCCCAATCAAGCTCATGCAGCCCTGCATCGACAAGCATTCCTTTGCGTTTGAAACAAGTCGCACAACCGCCGATGAGATTATGCTGTTCTAAAATTAATACTTTTTTGCCTTCTTTTGCTAGAGTAGCGCCGCAAGTAAGCCCACCTAGCCCCGAACCAATAATGATTGTGTCATATATCTCCATAGATTGCCTTTTCATTTGAAATAAGAGCTTAATTATAGCTTAAAACATAAATAGGCAATCAAATATGAGAAAAATATTGAGAAAGTTTGCATTGAGCTGATTGTGTATGTTGTCGAAATGGCATTGTTTGATTCTGTATTTTTGAGTTTACTTTGTTTTTGATAGAATCTTCAGAAATTAATTTTGATAATACATAAGCCAATTTTTAGCTTTTAATATTAGGTTTATTGCTCTAAAAAGACTTATTTCATTGTTGCTATTTAAGATTTTGTGCAAAAATCTAGCTTTTTATTTACTAAGATACTAAGCTTTCCCGCATATCATTTATACAACAATTTACATTGACTTAATGCAAGTTTTTACCCTATTCCTTTATCCTAATAAGTCTAACCCACTACTTTTTAAACATCGCTTCTAAGCTCTCTAACACGAGAGGCATTTCTGTATAGCCATCAGATTCCATAAAATGTCCTCCATTCTGTGTTTGGATAAATTTTGCACTAAGTTTATGACTAAGATTTTTGCTTAGTTCTGTTGGCACAATCATATCATCTTTTGCTGAGATTACAACACGATTAGGGCTTAGAGCTTTGAGTGCAGTAAAGTCTAGCGGAGGTTTGAGAAAACTATCAAGCTGTGGAAGAATGCTAAGAGATTCATAGAATCCACTCACAAGCACGAATCCACCAATAATTATATTCTTTTTATCTGTCATACTTTGAGCTTTGGTATTTGTCTTTTGTGCCTTACTCTGTAAATACTGTAAAATTGTAATGCACCCTAAACTATGCCCGACGAGGTAAGTCTCATGCCCGAGTTTTATGCTGGAATCTAGCGTCGCAATCCACTTTGTAAGATTAGGATTTTGTGGATTTGGCAGAGAGAGAATATCCACACTTATATCTTTCTTCTTAAGTTTATCCTCAAGCCACCTAAACCAATTCTTATCTGGTGAGGAATCAAACCCATGCACGATATATACCCTCATATTTTGCTCCTTATGTTTGATTTTAGAATCTGTAAAATCTTTCGTGTTTTGTGCTAAGAGATTCATACTAAAAAATGTCATAATGCCTAAAAATATAATGACTTTTTGCAACATAATAATTCCTTTCATTATATACTTTTACTCTACAAATGGGTTTATCCTCAAAGAAAGAATAAATCGGAAGTTTTTTGTCTTTTTCTTACAAGCAAGATTCTATATTTTAAGAACTACATATTTTGTAAAAGGAAATACAAAGCCAGTTTGAGATTTTAGCATTATAAATAAAAAATATGAAGATATAATCTATTTTCTACGAATCAGTGTGTTTCATTCTCAATATTAGGTTTCATTTAGTATGAATAGTTCATGAAATAACTCTTTATTAGGGCTTTCGTTTGAATTTGGAGTAATTTGATAATACCAGATAAGCGTTGAGGGTTTTTATTCTTTGACCATCTCATTATTGGAATAAATTTGTAATATAACAATATAATACACAGCAAAAGAAGATTTCTAATTATAACACATTCAATTTTAAAGCTAAAGATAGTAATGTGTCATTCTTAAGATCTACAATATAAAAATAATGAAAGGACATAATGCTTACAAAAATTATACTTGTTGGCTTAGGCGGGGCGATAGGAGCAGTTTGTCGCTATCTTATGAGTGTATTTATTCTCTCTTATCTTTCGCACAATAGCCTCGCTTTTGGCTTTGTGGCGACGCTTTGTGTTAATATCATAGCGTGTTTTTTGATAGGGCAATGTGCGTATTACATCAAAGATTCTCAATCATTGTGGTATATTTTTCTCGCAGTTGGGATACTCGGTGGCTTTAGCACTTTTTCATCATTTGGACTAGAGACTTTTAGACTTTTAGAGAATCATCTCTTTGTGCAGGCTTTTTCTTATATCTTTTTATCAAATATTCTTGGTATTCTTTTTGTATTTTTGGGGTATAACATACAACGATTTTTGAGATCTTTTATAATTTGAGTTTTTTGGTATGAAGACAAGGTTACTTTTAAGAAATATATTTTGTGGCAAACTTGCTTAGAGCCTAGCTTATTAGATGTAATAACAACTCTTATGTCATACAATACGCTTTGGAGTGTTATTATAGGGGAACTTGTGATTAAAATATCTTTAAACAATCAAATAAAGTATTTCTTATAGAACAATTTTAAAGTTAATGTCTTAACATAAATAATAATTTTGTTGCGATTATGAATGTTTATTGGTAAGGTAAATTTTATGTTATAATATTGCAAGAATACATTGTTGTGATTTGAGGTGTAAAATGCTTGTTTTTAAAAATGCTAAAGTTTTTTGTGAAAATGGATTCAACGACAAGATTCTTATTGTAGAAGATACGAAAATTACAAAAGTATTTTCACCTCAAGAGTTCCAGACATTCCAACAAAGTAAAGGATTGCAAAATGATTATATGTCGCAAGATTCTATTAATAATGTGAAAATGCACCAAAACACTATTGAGAAATCTCAATCACATATTTCACAATATCGAGAAATTGATTGTCGGGGGAAGACAATTATTCCTTCGTGTATTGATATTAATATTTTTCCACTTGATAAAAGAATGAATGCGAAAACAATACATACTCTTGTGAAAAAAGCTCTAAAAGGTGGAGTATCTACCTTTTTTTTAAACCCATATACACAACCAAATATTGATAATGAAGCTATGAACGCCCTTATACAAAGTATTGATAATCATGAGAAAGTAAATGTATTCCCGCTCATTCCTAGTATAGATGCAAGTGGTCATCTTAGTAATATTGATATTTTACAGGAGTTGAATCCAAAAGCACGTGCTATTTTTAGTAATTCTTCTATTGGTTCAAATTATCTTTATCAAACTATGCAGTATGCGAAAATGTTAAATCTTCCATTATGTATATTTGCATATGATTTTAATATGGAGCAAGGTGTTGCATATGAAAGTATGTTTGCAAGGGGGCTTGGATTGCCTATGATGACCCCTATTGGGCAGATTAAAGAAGTTGCTAAAATTAAAGAGATGGCAAAGTTTTTGGATCTCGAAGTCATTTTAATGTCTATGAATATCGCATATTGTTTTGATATGGTGTGTCATGAAAAAAATATTCATACGCAAGTTGGTTTGCCCCATCTTGTTTTTAGTGAGCAGAGTATTCGATATTATGATACAAGATATAAAATTATACCACCATTGCTTACAAGAAGTAAGCAGGATAAGCTTATTAAGAGATTGCGGGAAGGAAAAGTATCGTTGCTTACAAGTATGCAAAATGCTGTTTCAAAAGAGTTTCAAGAACAGGTATTTGAGTTTGCCCCATCAAGTGTTGAAGGCTTAGAATATTTCTTTAGCCTTGCATATACACGTTTGGTAAAAGAAAATATTATTTCGCTAGAAAATCTTATAAAAATAACAAGTTCAAACGCAAGTAATTTTATGCAACTCAATAAAGGTAGGATTGAGGTGGGGAGAGATGCAGATTTTATGATTATTGATTTAGAAGAATCTTTTAGAATCAACAATCCTTTAAGTATTTATCATGATATGGAAGTATATGGTAAAATAAAAAATATGATTATTGGTGGGGATATTTGTGAAGTTGAATAAATCAGGAAAAGGGTAAGGTTGAAATATTGGAAATATGATATTTACATTAATTTTTATATCTTTTTGTAAGGTTTGATTCTATTCAAAATTTTGTGTATAATATATTTAAAAAAAAGGAATCTTACATGCGTGTTATATTATGTTATATTGTTTTTTTAATTGGAATGGGTGGTATAGCAATGGCAGATGATAAGCCAAACATTGTAATTTTAGCAACAGGTGGCACTATAGCGGGATCTACTACTTCCCATATTGAAACGACTGGTTATAAGGCTGGTGTTTTAAGTGTTAATTCACTTATACAAGCAGTCCCTGAGATTACCAATCTTGCAAATATTCAAGCAGAACAGATTAGCAATATTGATAGTGCGGATATGACAGATGAAATATGGCTTACTTTAGCAAAACGCATTAATATACTTTTAGAAAGTAATAATGTAGATGGTATTGTTATCACACATGGGACAGATACAATGGAAGAAACTGCATTTTTTTTACACCTAGTAACAAAAAGTACAAAACCAGTTGTGCTTACAGGTGCAATGAGACCAAGCAGTGCTATGAGTGCAGACGGACCAAAGAATCTCTATAACGCTGTTGCTCTTGCTTCAAGTAAAAATGCAAATAATAAAGGTGTAATGATTGTTATGAATGATAGAATCCAAAGTGCACGATATGCAACAAAAATTCATACGCTTAATACGGATTCATTCCAATCTCTAACAAGTGGTGATATGGGATATATTATTGATGGTGCGGTTTATTTTAATTTTACTCCAGTCCCGCCACATACCACCAAAAGTATTTTTCGTGTTGATAATTTAAATACATTACCAAAAGTTGATATTCTTTATTCTTATAGCAACGATGGGTTGGGCGTAGCTGCAAAAGCTTTGTTTCAATCTAAGGTAAAAGGTATTGTGGTGGCTGGAAGTGGTGCAGGAAGTATCCATGTCTTTCAAAAAAAGATTTTGAAAGACTTAATGCAACAAGGTTTAATTGTGGTGCAAAGTTCGCGAGTTGGCTCTGGTATTGTATTGGCAAATCAAGAGGATTCTAAAATAGGCTTTATAGGTGCAAAAGATCTCAATCCTCAGAAGGCACGCGTATTATTAATGCTTGGACTCACAAAAACAAATGATTTTAGAAAAATTAATACTTTTTTTAAGCAGTATTAGGTTGTAGTCTTTTCTCAACTATATTATGAAGAGTGTAGTAAAATATCTTTCGATAATAACTAATATATGGAATCTTAATTAATAAATATGTTTTTCTATGTGGTAAGTATTGAGTTTATGTTGATTTTTTAGTAGATAAGAATTTTCTAAGAATTATATTACATAATGTTATAAAGCATCATTAAATTTAAAATATAATTAATCAAGGAGTTTGTGTGGAACTTGTTATTGTAGGTTATGGCAACATGGCGAAGGCTATATTATGTGGGATCTTAAAGCAAAAGAAAGCAGATATTGGAATCTCTAAAATTACCATTGCAGGAAGAAATCCAAAAAAGATTGAATCTTGGTTAGAATCTTTCTTCTATGATAATATAAGCGAATTTAAAACAGATGTTGTAATGCTTGAGACTTATGATATAAAATGCAATAATAAAGCCATTCTACTGGCTTGTAAGCCAAGTAATCTATCTAAATTTTCATTTAGTGGATTTGCTGAAATTGTTTATAGTGTTCTAGCAGGAGTTACTATACAGACTCTACAAACATCGATTGATGCAAAAAATTTTGTTCTTATTATGCCTAATGTTTGTGCCATAGATTCTTTTAGTTCCAGTGCAGTGTTATGGGAACAAAATAAATTACGTACAAAAAGTATTAAAGAGGTAGGTAAGGTGTTAGATTCTCTCGTGGATAATCATAATCTACATGAAGTGGAACAAAAAAGTAGTCTTGAAACAAAGAAAAAAATTGAATATTTTGTTTCAAGTTTTGGAAATTGTGTTTTTGTAGATACGCAAAAAGAAATTAATGCAAGTATTGCAACAAATGGTAGTAGCCCAGCAGTTCTTGCTCTTGTAGCACAAGCCCTTATTAATGCTGGTGTTCATCAAGGACTAAAGCTTGAAGCAAGTAAAAAATTGGTGCAAAAAACATTCGAGGGAGTAGCTTATATGTTGCAGCATATAAGTCCTCAAGAAATTAAAGATCGTGTTGCGAGTCCTGGTGGAACAACCGCAGAGGCTCTTTTGCATTGTGATATAATGGGTGTGCAAGGTAATATTACGCAAGCATGTATTATGGCTGTGAGGAAAGCCGAACACACTATGAAACCTTACGAACTAAATGAAGCTTTATAGCATAAAAATTATAATAAGAAAATATTACATAGTAAGAAAAGTATAAAAATAATACTAAAAAAGAAAAAATTCAAAATTATAGAGTAAAATCTATTCATATTTTTCTATTTTTATGATATTGCAAACAAGGGAGTTTTATGTCCTCTTACTTTATGGTTGCTATTGAGAACTTTATACTGAAATCTATAAGAAGTAGCTTTCTTTTTTATTATATTGTTTTTCTATATATCGCTACATCTTTTGTTGGGTTGTATGCAAATCAAATACAATCTCAAGAAGAAAGTGTAAAACAACCAGTAGCAAATGTTAGCCTTGAGACTGATTTAGATTCTGTATTTTTAGATAGCCGTGAAATTATTGTTTCAGACAAACCTGTCATGTTGGTATTTGGCAAAAATGATTGTTATCATTGCAGTGTCCTTAATGCAAGTTTGATTGGAAACGCAACCATACAGGGTTATATTATGCTGAATTTTTCGCCATATTTTATTAATATTGACGACAAAAAGAAACATACAATCCCATATCTTAGTCTCTCACGAATTAGCTCCATAGATACGGCAAGACTTTATAAGATTCACGCATTACCCTTGATTGTTTTTATTTCGACGGATTCTGAAGAGATTATGCGCATTTCTGGTTTTCCTGGAGAAGCTCGAATGATACATTTATTGGAGTTTATAAATAATGATATATGGAAAAATTTTCATACACCAAAAGAAAGAATTGAAGGATTTCTAGAATATGAATCAACACTTGTAAAACCAAATAAATAAAAGATTTGATTATACAAGTTGTATAGAGATAAAATGTAAAATCTCTTAATGTTTATATAATTTTTGTTATATCATCATATGATGATATAACAGGATATTGCAGTTATAAACTCCCCTTAAATTCTCCCATTCTTTTTTGTTAGTGTGTAAAATTTTTATACATTCTTGTATCTTATTTGACATATATTCATAAAAAGATTGCAAAATAGCTTTATTTTTGTAAGATTTTGAATTTTTATAATTTTATTCAATGTGAGGTGTGATAATGAAGTTTTTTATACATACAATATTGTCTCATATATTTGTAATAGTTGCAATATCTTTTATTGTTGCCTGCAAAGATAAAGGTATTGATATTAGTGATGGCAACAATAAAACAGAGGAATTAGAGAACAAAATAGATTCCATTAATTTAGAAATTGAAAAAAGCTATAAGGGTTTAGAAGATATTTTTGTCAATTCTTCATTGATAGATTCTGATAAAAAGCCTATTTTATTGATTTTTGGTCGTAATTATTGTAAATATTGTGAAGATTTAAAAAATGACATTAAATCAAATGAAGAAATAAAAAACACACTTAAGGAGAATTTTGTTTCGTATTATATCAATACAAGTTATAGTAAAGAACATCGGGTAGGTTATTTAGATAAAACAATGGATACAGATGAGCTTGCAAGACACTATAATCTCACAAATACACCATTAGTATTATTTTTAGAGTCAAATGGAAATGAGATTCTTAATATGGTTGGTTATAATAAAGTAGTTTTTCCTCCAATGATAGATTTTGTATTACATAATAAAGCGTATAAAAATGAAAAGGATTCAAAAAAACGTATGCAACTTTTTTTAGATGAGTATGTAAAGAAATCTAAAAATCATTAGGAGTTTTTATGGTAAAAGCACCCCCACTTATACAATCAATTATTAATAATATTTTTGCATCTATACCACTTAGCATTTTTCTCATACTTGTTTATGCAATAGCTATTGGTTGGGCTACTTTTATAGAAAAAGATTTTGGAACACTTGTTGCCAACGATGTAATTTATCATTCTTGGTGGTTTGAATTTTTAAATGTTTGGCTACTTATTAACATTTTGGGCTGTATGTATAAGAGTGCAAAAATAAATCTAAAAGTAAACGTTCAGATTTTCCATATTGCTCTAGTTATTATAATTATTGGTGCTGGCATTACAAGATATTTTGGCTTTGAGGGAAGAATGGTTTTGGCAGATGGAGAGACAAGCTCTTTTATTGCCTCAAATGATAGCTTTTTAAATGTTTTGGTAAGCAATGATGTTGGTGATGATGGCACACAAAGTGATATTATACCACTTGAGAGTTTTAAAAAGGGGTATGATATTATGCTTAGCCCTTATGTGCGATTTTCATCATTTGATCTTGATACAAAAGAAGTATTTGATAAAAAATTGCGTATAAAGTCAATCAATGTGATTAATTATTCTCTAGCGAGTCTTTTTAGTGAAGCAGCAAAAGAAAAAAAAGAAGTAAGCGACCAAGAAATAAAGGAAAAACAAAAAGAAAATCATTATGTGGCAAAATTTGAGGTTGAATATGATGGTATTACCAAAGAAATGTTTCTTTCTAATCGAGGTGAGATTCGCAGTGAGAGATTTGGCAATCGTTATGTTACACTTTCATGGGGACCAAAATCAATTCTCTTGCCTTTCTCGCTAAAACTGGAGAAATTTGAGGTGCTTACATATCCGGGATCACTTTTAGAATCTAGTTTTGCTTCTTATGTTGAGGTAATCGATCCTGAACATACAAATTACAAGTATAAAATTTTTATGAATAATGTGTTAGATTATCGTGGATATAGATTTTTTCAAAGCGAATATAATGTTGAGAGAGATGAAAATGGCGAGATGAAAAGAGATGAAACAGGTATGCCAATTTATACAGGCACAATTCTTGCAGTTAATAATGACCCCGGTAAAGTACCAACCTATATTGGCTATACACTTATGATACTTGGTGCAATATGGTTACTATTTGATAATAGTTCTCGTTTTAGAAAACTTAGTAATTGTGTAAAATCGCAAAAAATATTTTCCGTCTTGATACCTTTTACAATTTCGTTCTTTGCGATAAGTGTTCCACATGTTGGATTTGCACAAGATAGCATACAGTTATCTTCTGAAGAATCTCTTGTAAAAAATGATATGGAAAAGCATTTAGTATTGGATTCTAACAATTTTTTTCTTGCTTTAAATGAGAGTAAAAAAATAGAATCTTCATCTTCTCAACGAAAAGATGAGGAAAATATAAGCAAACAAACAGATACAGAAGATTCTGAAGAAGTAAAGAAAAGATTAGAACAATTTGTAGCATATAATAAAAGCATAGAGCAAAAGAACCAAAAACTTGAACCTCTTATAAATGATATGTCAAAAGAAGCAATCCAGAAAAGGGTTGATGGATTAAAAAAGATTCCAAAAAAATCCCTCAAGATATTTGCTAAGTTGCAGATTCAAGGTATGGAAGGTAGAGTCAAACTCTTTGATACTTATAGTGATGAGGTAATGCGTAAAATCGTAGGAAAAACTCATATTTATGGTCTAGATCACAATCAGTTTTTACTAGGTATTATGGTTATGCCTAAAGATATGGCAAAGTTACGCTTTATTAAGGTAAAAGATCCGGAAATTAGGAAGCTTCTAGGTGTTTTAGATAAAGAATATGTTTCATTTGAAGATTTGTTTTATAGCGATAAACTTGATGATGTTTATGATTTTGCCACCTATCATGACCAAAGATTGATGGGAAGATTTTTGAGTGCGTATAAATTATATCACTTTAGTAATATTGCACGAAAGAAGCCTGAGTGGGAACGCAATGAATTTGATAAGGAAGTATTGAAACTTGATGAAAAAATGGATATGTTGTTACCATATTCTATATGGGATTATATGAAAATATTTCCCGAAGTTGGTGATGATAATTGGAAAATTATGGGTAATCCTCATCTTTCAAAAGATCTATTTACAAAATATTTTTATTTAAGTTTTATAACAGAATCACGAATGGGAATAAATTTACATGAGTGGAAAGATTTTGATACAGCAATAGATCTTTTACATCGATATCAGCGAAATACTGCCGGAAAATTGTTGCTTGATTCAACACATGTAAAATCTGAATTATTACTGAATCAATTAAATATTTTTCCTGTCGTAGAATACTTTTATTTATGTATTGGAATCCTATTATTCTTTATTGCACTCATTGCAATTATTGTGAATAAAAAAATTCCAAAATGGCTTGGAAAGGGACTCTATTCTATTTTATTGATTGCATTTCTTGGACATACTTTAGGATTAATCTTGCGATGGTATATTGGTGGACATGCCCCATGGAGTAATCCCTATGAATCGATGTTGTATATTGCTTGGGCAAGTGCACTTTCTGGTATTATAATTTTGAGGAAGTCTTATTTTGCAATGTGTGGTGCAAGCTTCCTTGCAGGCATGGCTTTAGTTGTTGCTCATTGGGGCTTTATGGATCCTTATATAGGCAATTTACAGCCCGTTTTGCATTCTTATTGGTTAAATATTCATGTTGCTGTGATTGTTGCGAGTTATGGATTCTTAGGGTTATCTTTAATGCTTGGTGTTACAAATTTAATTCTTTTTATTTTTCGCAAAGAAAGTCGCCCACAAATTGATAAATCGATAGTTTCTTTGAGCGCTATTAACGAAATGAGTATGATTATTGGGATTCTTATGTTGATTGTTGGGACATTTCTTGGTGGTGTTTGGGCAAATGAATCTTGGGGGAGATACTGGAGTTGGGATTCTAAAGAAACTTGGTCTCTTGTATCAGTAGGTGTTTATGCGTGTGTTTTGCATGTGCGATTGCTCCGTCCTCTTTATTTACCTTATATTTTTAATGTGTTTGCCGTTCTTGCATTTTATAGTATTATTATGACTTATTTTGGGGTGAATTACTATCTTGCTACGGGATTACATTCCTATGCTCGAGGTGATGTTGGTGGCATCAATGCTAAAATATATCTTGCACTTATTTTGACATTTTTACTAATATTTATCTCATTCTTCAAAAGAAAGCTTATGTTCAACAAGGATTTTTAATATCAAAAAATACAAGCAGACATTAAAAAACGCTTTTTTGTAACTATTTTTAGTCTGTTCGTAAGATTATAATAAAAATTTTAAGAATTTTATGTGTTGATTGATTTTTCTAGAGATTGTTGCAAAGATATAATATTGTAAAACCAGGGAGTAGATATGTTAATTGTGAGATTAGATGGTGGGCTTGGAAATCAAATGTTTCAATATGCTTTCGCAAAAAAACTAGAATCGAAAGGTTATGAAGTTGGGATTGATATATCATGGTATGCAGATAAAAAAAATACTAATCCAACTATCGCAAATTTTGCACAAAATCAACATGCAACAATTCGGAATCTTGAAATCTCTCATTATAACTTAAGTCTGCCTCTTTTATCAGATTTTAATCCATATGATTTTTTCATATTGCATGATAGATTTTATGTGTTGCGTAATAAAATAAATCGTTTTTTGCCTAGACCATTAAGAATGAAAAATTATAAGTTTTTTATTCCAGATGATGTAAAATTATGCAAAATAATACAAGAAAATAAGCCCTATTTCCCAGACTATGCTTATTTTTCAGGATTTTACCAGAATCTTTCTTGTATCGTAGAGCCACAAGATATTTCAGGGGATTTTTCTCTTAAAAATCCTCTTTCACAGGCAAATCAAGCTTTAAAAGAACAAATCGCTTCTTTCCAAGATTCTGTATTTTTGCACATTCGTAGAGGAGATTATCTTGCGTTTGAGCGATACATTCATCTTACAGAGAGATATTATAATCAAGCTTTATATATGATGAAAACAAAAAAAGATTCTTTCCATGTTTTTGTATTTAGTAATGATATACAATGGTGTAAGGAATATTTTATAAAACAATTAGATAATACATTAATGCAGAATCTGACATTTGAATTTATTGGAAACAATGATGAGGGTAATGCTATTATAGATATGGAACTTATGCGTACATGTAAACATGGAATTATTGCAAACTCAACTTTTAGTTGGTGGGCTGCTTATTTATTAAAATCAAAGGATAAAATTATTATTGCCCCTTCAAGATTCCTTCAAGATTCTACAATAGAAAGAATGAAATTGCTTTATCCGCAAGAATGGACTTTAATAGAAGTTTAAAGTGATTGCTTATATTTTTAGAATCTTAGCAATTCTCAAAAAGTTATGTTTTCAATATCTATAAAAAATGAACTAAGTTCATTCATCAAAAATTTAGATTAAAAGCTTATTTCTCTATTTTTATTAGAATAATAAATAGGGAAATTTTCTTAAATATTATATATATATAGTTTTATGATATAATTCATGCCATATTTTACATTAATTTTTGGGGTTTGGTATGGTAAAAGTTCTTTTTTTTCTTCGTTTCTTGTTTATAGGTTTTTTTATTTTAACTGGTTCATTTACATTTTATGGTTGCAACTCAAACAATTCTGAAATAGATAAGCTTACCACTGGTGAAGTCTCTACAATAGTGCAACCTTATATTATTTTTAAAGATAATATCGTAGATTCTAGTAATATTGGTGTTTTCCATGCAGAATCTTTTAGGCTTAATAATGAAGAAATATCTGCTCGTTATAATTTTATTAATAACAATAAAATGGTAATTTATTTTCCTAAACCACTCCATTCTAATACTCCATACACACTTGAAGTTCCAATGGAAAAGATTGCAAAAGATATGAAAGTTCAAGTCAAGAGTAAAACTATTATTTTAAAATTTAAGACAGCTCCTACCTCTATTGAAGTAGAAAATTTAACATTTTCAAATGCAAGTCCAAAATCTGTCAAACTGAATGCTACTATTGCATTATCGCAAACTATTGATTTGAATACTCTCACAAAAGCAACAAAGGTTCAGAGTGATGATGGTAAGAATATTCCATTTAAAATTACAGAGGATTCTAATAGCATGGGATTTGCTCTTATGACAAATGAAATTTCTAAACCAAAAGAGAAAGACATAAATTTTACGATAAGTTTTGATTCTAAAATGTTAGGTTTGCGAGATGATGTAAAATTTTCTATACCTCTTGTAACAGAATCAAATTTTATAGTGCAAGATGTGAAAGCAAAACCGGGTGAATTTCCAAGCATTAACATTTCTTTTTCTCAAGAATTACTTAAGAATATAAACCTTAAGGATTATATTAAGGTCTCTCCTGCCATTGATTTTAGTGTTGCACAAGCCGGAAATACAATTTATCTCACAGGAGCTTTTAATACTGAAACAAATTATAGTGTAAGTATTCTTAAGGGTTTAAAATCACAAAATAACAAGACACTGCAAGAAACTTATGAAACAAGCATAAAGATTAAAGATATTCCTCCAAGCATTGTTTTTTCAAGTACTGGAGTTTTTTTACCACAAAGTGCAAATAAAAAAGTTGCTTTTAAAACAATGAATGTAAAAAAAGTTCAAGCAAAAGTAACACGTATATATCCCAATAATATTACACAATTTCTTTATGATGATAATTTTGTTGGGGCTACGAATAATACATCAAGAAGCATTTATTACAATATTTATCGTATTGGCGATGAAGTGTTTAAAAAAGATTTTGATATTGAGAATACAAAAAATACATGGATACAAAACGAACTTGATTTAAGCGGTCTTAAAGATTCTAAAGGTGTATTTATTGTAGAATTAAGCTATCAGAAAAAAGATGTCGCCGGCAGTGCGACTAATTCTTCTGGTGAAGAAGATGATTATTATGATAATGTAAATCGAATTGGCAAACATCTTGTGTTTTCAAATATTGCTCTGATTGCACAACAAGGTAACGATACAATCACTGCGAGTGCGTTAAATATCACAACAAATGCCCCTATGAATGGTGTAAAAATTAGTGCGATAAATCGTAAAAATCAAATCGTTGCTCAAGCAACAACAAATGCAAGTGGTGATGCAATATTGAATCTTAAAAAGCAAGAAGTGCTTTATCTTCTTGCAGAATCTCAAGGAGATGCAACTTTACTGAAATTATCAAGCACGAATGTAAGTACAGATGGTTTTGATGTTGGTGGAAGTACATTTCAAAATGGAATCAAAACATTTATTTATACTGAACGAGGTGTTTATAGACCCGGAGATAATTTGCATTTAAATGCTATTATTCGCAATAATGATTCTCCATTACTTATAGATCATCCCATTTATCTTACACTCACTTCTCCACGTGGTAAAAAAATGCTTGATGAATATACCCTACATCAAATAAGCGATGGAGTGTATTATTATCAATTTAATATTCCTAAAGATGCTGATACTGGTGTATGGACGGCAAAGATAAATGTTGGCGGTAATTCATTTTATAAAAACTTTTCTGTCGAAACTATTGTTCCTGATAGAATCAAAGTTGCTATTAAGGCAGAGGAAACTCTTGATATAAAACAAAATAAGAAATTGCAATTTTCATTGCAGGGGGATTATCTTTTTGGAGCTCCTGCGAGCGATTTAGAATATAGCACCGAAATGTATATTCAAAAGCAAGAATTCCATAGTAAAACATATAAAAACTATATTTTTGATAATGCAAGTTCTATGAATTATAGCTACAATGATATTGTAAAGGGGAAATTAGATTCTAATGGATTTACGCAAAAAAGTTTTGATTTAAATAATATTGCACAAATAAACACTAATTTACGAGCTACTCTTGTAGCAAAAGTATCAGAAAAAAGTTCCCGTTCTGTTACTACACACAAAAGCATACTTTTGAAACAATACGATTCATTTGTGGGTATTGGAAGACCAAATAGCACATATATCTCAACCAAACAAGAAATTAGTTTGCCAATTATTTCTATTGTGAGTGATGATTCTAAACTATTGTCTGGCAGAAAACTTTCTTATAAAATTTATCGCAATAGTTATTCTTGGTGGTGGGATTATGATTATGGATCTTCACGATCAATTAAGACTGATAGTAATACCGAAGTCATTGCAGAAGGAACAATCATAAGCCAAGATAAGCCTGTATTTTTAAAACATACTTTTCAAGAAAGAGGTGATATTCTCATTGAGGTAACAGATGTAGAGAATGGATCAACAAGTTCGATTTCATTATATGCATCTGAATGGGGTGATCCGTTGAATGCAAAAAAAGTAACTGCATTAAAAATTTGGAGTGATAAGACAGAATATAGCGATAGGCAACATGCAAAAATTAGTTTTGAAGGCACAGATAATGCAAAAGCATTGATTACACTTAATAAAGATGGAAAAATTCTAAAAAGATTTTGGAGAAATGTCCAAAAAGGTGTAAATTCATTTGATATTCCTATAGATTCTCAACTTGCACCAAATGCGTATGTGAGTGTTTCATTGTTGCAAGATTATAATACAACAGATAATGATCTTTCTTTGCGACTTTTTGGAGTTGTGCCAATTATGGTAAAGGATTCAAAAAGCATTTTAACTCTTGAGCTTGATGCACCACAAGAAGTTTTACCAAATAGCGATTTTGAAGTAAAAATTAGCAATGCAGAGAAAAAACAAGCAACCTTTACACTTGCAATTGTAGATGAAGGTTTGTTGGGACTAACAGATTTCAAGACACCGGACCCATGGGACTATTTTTATGCGAAACTTTCTCTTGCACTCAAAACTTTTGATACTTATGATTTGATTATTTCTAAAACATTTGGTAAAGTGCATAATATTTTAAAAGCTGGTGGCGATGGAGGTGATGAAGAAATGAGTGCAACAAATGCAAAACAAAAACGTGATGAAAATGCAGAACGATTTAAACCTGTTGTGCTTTATACTGCACCCGTAAGCACAGATTCTCATGGTAATGCCACACTCAAATTTAAAATGCCCTCATATATAGGAAGCGTTAGAGTTATGGCAGTTGCAAGCAATGCTACAAGTATTGGATCTGCCCAGAAGAATATTACGGTATCTGCACCTGTTGTGATGATGCCAACACTTCCTAGATCATTAAAGGTTGGCGATAAGTTTAGTTTGCCAATCGAGTTATTTCCAACGAAAAATGATATAAAGAATGCCACCATCAAGCTTACAGCCCAAAAAGGATTAGTGAAATTGAATACAAATCAAGTAGAAGTGAAATTCAAAGATAAAACTTCACAAACAATTATTATTGAGGGTCAAGTAACAAATGCTATGGGTGTAGAAAAAATTGATATTGCTTTACAAACAAAAGGCTTTAATATGACAGATTCTACAGAAATCGATATAAAAGCGATTAATCCTTATATAACAAGTGTGCAAAAGCAAATTCTTGCACCAAATAAAACTATTCAGATAAACGCTCCAAAAGATTTTGTAATCGGTTCAAATAAAGGATTTTTAAACATTTCTGGATCACCTATCATTTCAATTGATCATCGTGTGCGGTGGCTCATTCATTATCCTTATGGTTGTGCAGAACAGACAACTTCAAGTGTTTTACCGCAGCTATTTCTTGATAAAATAAGTCATGCAAAATTCATTGATAAAGAAGAGATAGCAAACAATATTAATGCGGGTATTAGACGCTTACAAAGTTTTCAGGTAGCAAATGGGGGATTAGCATATTGGCAAGGAGATAGAAAGGCTGATGTGTGGGGTAGCAATTATGCTGGTCATTTCTTACTTTTGGCACAACAAAATGGTTACTTTGTGCCTCATGAGTTTTTGCGTAAGTGGATTAATTATCAGATTAACTATACAAAGAGTGTTGATTCTGTAAATTCCGCACAGATTTATTCACTCTATCTTTTAGCACTTGCGAAAGAGGCACAAATTGGTGTAATGAATGCCATTTATGAGGATAACCTATCAAAACTTTCTGTAACAGATAAATGGTTGCTTGGTGCGACATATAAACTTGCAGGGAAAGAAGATATAGCAAAGAAGATTACAAATAATCTTGGGATTACTCCTGATGGTTCAAAAGAATATTATTCTTATAGCTATGGGTCAAAATTGCGCGATGAAGCTATCATTCTTTCAGCATACCACACTATTTATGGCACAACACATGAGGCTTTATTAAATAGTATTGCAACTGCATTGGAATCTGAAGCATGGTATTCAACTCAAACTCTTGGTTACTCTTTGATGGCTCTTGGTGAGATAAAAAGAGATTCCCAAGATATGCAAATAGCTGGTCTCATTGATATTAATAAGCAAAAACAAGAATTTGATTCAATGACAAATTCATTGCAGTTTGTACTTAATAGTGGAAATGCAACAATTACCTCTAAAAGTCAAAAAGATCTGTTTATAGGATATGTATGGGAGGGAGTTCCTCTTGATCCTATGCCCGAAGTTGCAAAAAATATTCGTATTACACAAGAATTCTTAGACAATGAAGGCAAGTCAATTGATATTTCGAATCTTACCTCTGGAACAAGCTTTTGGATTCGCTTAACACTTTCTAAGGTTGATCAACCTGTGAATGTCTCAAATGTTGCCATTACACAAGGTTTACCAAGTGGTTGGGAGATTGAGAATCTACGATTAAACAATGATTCATTGCCGAGTTTTATTGTCCAACAACAAATCAATAATATTGCTTATACTGATATTCGTGATGATAAGATTATGTGGTTCTTTGATTTTTATGATAATTCTCAGAATAATAGCAATGTGCAACAAGCTTATGTGAAAATTAATGTCATTACACCCGGGGAATATACCCTCCCACCAGCTTATGCTGAAGCAATGTATGATAATAATTATCAAGCAAATACAAAAGCTATCAAAATAAAGGTTAAAGCGAAGTAATGCAATATTGGTATAAGAGAATTTTTAGGATTTTATTTCCTTGCTTTTCTCTTTCATTAAAAGTTTTTATTATTTACTTACATTGGATTCTTTGTTTTATTTTTATTATATATTGTGGATTTCTCTTCTTTAGTTTTTCGCCATTTGATTATGGTAATATAGATGAAAAACAAGCTAAACAAAATCAAAAAAGGATAGAAGATGTAAGGCAACTTATTTATGAAAGAAAAATGAAAGAACAAGAATTAAAACCCCAAGAATCTTCCTTAATGAAAAATACTTTATTTACAATAACTAGTGATTCTTTAGAGTCCTCTGCGACACCATACACTCATGAACAAATACAAGATTTGAAACAAAATCTACATTCCAGAGATTCTCAAGTAGATTCCAAAATAAACAATTCTTTTCATACAAGAAATTTTATTGATCCCTTTTTATCTCGTTATAGTAAAAGTGTATTTGATAGAAATGGGGAGCTTTTAAGCGTTTTTCTCAATAAAAATGAGCAGTGGCATATTAATGAAATAGGAGAGATTCCACAAAAACTTAAAACTTGTGTTATCCTTTATGAGGATAAAAATTTTTATTCACATTTTGGTGTTGATCTTTTTGCTATTGTTCGCACAATCAAAAATAATATTACGCATAATACCCGTGCTGGAGCGAGCACACTAAGTATGCAGGTTGTAAAACTTTTAGAATCTAATACACGCACTTATTCTAATAAATTTAAAGAGACTATTCACGCATTACGATTAGAGAATCTTTATAGCAAAGAAGAAATTTTACAAATGTATTTGAATAATGCACCTTATGGTGGTAATGTTGTTGGTTTTAAATCCGCTTCACTCCTTTATTTTTCAAAATTGCCTAAATCTCTAACTTGGGCAGAATCTGCCCTCTTAGCCGTACTTCCAAATGCACCTGGATTGATGAACATTTCTAAAAATCGGTCTTTTTTAGAAAAAAAACGCAATACTCTTTTGCACAGACTTTATGAAAGAGGAATTATAGATTCTAGGATTCTTTCTTTGTCTTTAAGCGAACCTCTCCCAAAAGGCGTTCAATCACATGTCAATATCGCCCCGCATATATCATCTCGTGTTATTCGAGAGGATAAAAATCAACAGGTAATTTTTTATACAACAATCGATAAGGAGATTCAAAAAAGCTTTGAATTAGCTGCAAAAGAATATTATTATAAATTACAAAGACAAGATATTTCTAATCTGGCAGCAATCTTACTTGATACTCAAACTTCCGAAGTATTGGCTTATCTTGGCTCACAAGATTTTCTTGATATTGAAAATTTTGGGCAAATTGATGGAATAATGGCAAAACGTAGTCCGGGATCTTTATTAAAACCTTTGTTGTTTGCCTTAAGTATCGATGAGGGTTTGATTGCACCAGAATCAAAGCTTATTGATGTTCCCTTGTTCTTTTCTAACTTTAATCCAAAGAATGCTTCATATAAATATTATGGCTTTGTGAGTGCATATCAATCCCTTGTGCGTTCGTTGAATATTCCTTTTGTGGGGCTTTTAAAAGAATATGGATTGACAAAATTCTTCTATACACTTAAAGATATTTTAAAATTTAATGATGATAATCCTATGCGTTATGGTTTATCGCTGATTCTCGGAACAAAAGAATTAAGCATGGAAGATATTGCCTCTCTTTATCTTGGACTTGGCAATATGGGTAAATTTGGTCGCATTTATTATACACTTCCTTATGATAAGATTCCGACAAAGAGTATTTTAACACAAGGGGCAAGTTACCTTACACTGCAAACAATGAAGGATCTTGCTAGGGCAGGTTTAGAAAATCTGCATAAAGACAAGAAAATTATTTCTTGGAAAAGTGGCACAAGCTATGGTAAAAAGGATGCCTGGGCTGCTGGTGTAACACCACAATATACACTTATTGTGTGGGTTGGAAATTTCACAGGAGAAGAGAATCCAAATCTTTCTGGAGTTGAGAGTGCAGGTAAATTATTTTTTGAATTATTTAGTGAGTTAAATTTTGTGGATAGAGAGTTCAATAAACCAAATGATTTAAAAGAAGTTGAAATTGATACACTTACAGGATATAGAATTACACAGGATTTGGAGTATTTTGGATTGGCAAAGACAACAATTTTATTGCCACAAGATTCAAAACCTTTGCGATCATCGCCATTTCTTAAAAAAGTATGGCTTGATAAGACAAAAACAAAAGAAATAGATTCTTTAAATAGCGATTCTTCACTCAATAGTGATTTTATTGAGGCTCTACCGAGCATTAAGCTCGACTTACCTATTAGTGTTCTCAATTATTACAAGTTACAAAATGTAAATATTTATTCAGTGAATAAATCACAATCAAAAAAAGATTCTACACTTAAAATTATTTATCCTTTAAATGATATAAGAATTGTCCAAACAAAGGATTTTAACGCTACGCAAAATCTTATTATTCGCATTGCGAATCTCAAAAAGCAAAAAGTGCATTGGTATCTTGATAAAGAATATATAGGGAGTTTTTATGACAATACATATGCATTGAATCTTGGTATTGGAAAGCATCATTTAATGATTATTGGTGAAGATGGCAAAAAAGACGAAATTTCATTTTATATTGATAAATAATATATTTATAAGAATATCTTAGATTTTGTATTTTAAGATTTCATAGATTAAAACTTTATTTTTGATATTATCGTTTGGGTTTGTTATAGAGCTATGCTTATTCATAAGAACAGAGTTAAATATAGTCTTGAATTTTATTTTGATTTTATTGTTGATAAGTTAAGAGGATAACGATATTATAAACACATTTTGATATTCTCAAAGGATCAATATGGGTGAATTACAAGAAATTATGCGATTTTTAGATGCAAATCGCATTCAAATTCTAAGCACTATATCTGATAATAAGCCAATTTCTCGTCCTATTGGGAGTGCGATGCTTTGTAATGATAGAATCTGGTATTGTATGAATAATGATAAACCTATGTTTTCACAACTTCAGCACAATCCATTTATATGTATTTGTGTTTGTGCATCTGATTTTAGTTGGATACGCATACATGCAAAAGTTGTTTTTAGTAATAATAGGGAGATAAAATATATTTACTTACAACGTCCAACAAGTAGTTTTAAGAGTGTTGATGACCCTCGTTTTAGTATTTTTTACCTTACTCATATTCATGCACAAATTTATAGAAAAGGGCAACTCAAAGAATTTGTTGTTAAAGAGTAAAATTATGATTTTAATTTTAAAATTTTATCTTTTGTAGATATTCCATAAATCTAAAGCCATAAGATTATATTTTATAATTTTTATATTTCATAGGTTTCTTGGCTGATGTTAAAAATATAGAGAATAACTATTAAATAGTAATATTTTTTAGAATTTATTCATCAAAGATTTACTAAAGTAAAATTGAAAATTTTATTGTAGTTTTATGCTTTTTGGCTATAATTGCAATATTAACAATTCAATTTTATGGAGAGTTACTGCATGAGCTTAAATGATAAATTTTTAGAACTAGCACAACGTGTGAAAAATCAAAAAGATAATATAAAAACAGAAGAAGCCACAAAACATAGTCTTGTTTTGCCGTTTTTAAATTCACTAGGCTACGATGTTTTTGATAATCAAGTCATTGTTCCTGAATTTACTGCGGATATTGGCACAAAAAAAGGTGAAAAAGTAGATTATGCGATTCTAAAAGATGGTAAACCACTCGTATTAATAGAAGTTAAAAATCATAATGAAAATTTAGATAATCATCATAATCAGCTTGTAAGATATTTTCATGCAGTTGCAGAAGTGAAGTTCGCAATATTAACAAATGGTATAGAATATCGTTTTTTTTCTGACATAGAGAATAATAATATTATGGATAAAACTCCGTTTATGGTCTTTGACTTAGAACATATAAGGCAAAAAGATCTTAAAGAATTAGAAAAATTTACTAAAGAACAGCTTGATGTAGAATCTATTGTAAAGTTCGCAAGTATTACAAAAAATCATAAGCAGATTCAAGAAATTTTTAGAACGCAAATAGAAAGTCCAGATGATGAGTTTGTAAAATTCTTTGCTATACGAATGACAAATAAGAGAATGACAGAAAATATTATTAACGAATATAGAATCCATATTAAAAAGGCACTCCAAGACATTATCAATGATTTAGCAAGTGAGAAAATTATAGCTGTGAAAAATTCTCTATCAAAAGATGAAAAAGAAGATTCGCATACAGAAGATCATGAAGATGAAAACTTAATTGTAACAACAGAGGAAGAATTGCAGGGTTTATATATTGTTAAAAGTTTCTTTGTGGAGTTTAAAGATTTTAATATTGAACGCATTTCATATAGAGATACAATTAGCTATTTTGGGATTATTGCTGATAATAATCTTAGGAAATGGTTTTGTCGATTATGGTTTAACGGCACAAAGAAATATATTACTATCCCAACACACGAAAAAGATCAACGAATTGATTTAGAAAATGTCTATGATCTTTATAAGTTTAAAAATGAGATTATTCAAAGTTTTGAATTAAAAACAGATTCTAAGCTAATAAATGGCAATTAAAAGTTATGTTATTTTGCATTCTATAATTTATCTAAAAGTTAGTTAAAGATGAGTAATTGTTATAGATTCTCTATGGAAAATATATTGTAATTTGAGCTTAGCAATTTCAAACTATTTTGCGTAATATCAAATAGAGTGAAACAAATGTTGTGATTGGAATAACTATGCAAGTGAGCAGGAATGAAGCGATAACTTGCATCACTTTATCAATCATCTCATCAAGATAATTTATGGCAATTTGTAATTTATTTATCACATTTTCTTTTATAAATGTCAAATTCTTGGGAGTATTCTTCATCTCATCGAGAAATTTCTCAGTTGTGTTCATTGTAGATTCTAACCATTTTGGGGTTGTAAAGAATGAATTTGTATTTTTTGACAAGAATTTATTATTTTTATCTACCGATTGTGTATCTTTAATGTCCAATTTTAAAGAAGATTCTGTTGTTTGAGAATCTTGCTGTTGTATATCTTGTGTTATTTTATATCCAAGTCCATCACTTAGTGATTCTAATTCTTTATTTTGGATTTGAATATATTTGATAGTTTCTTTATAGTCATCTTGCAAATATATTGTATAGATACTATGACTTAAAAAAGCACTTAAAGGAAAAGAAATCCACAAAAGAAGAGAAAATTTTATTATAAAAACACCCACAGCATCACAAATTGCATATCTCTTTTTTAATGAATGTGAAAGTAAGAGGAGAAATAATCCACATGGAAATAGAATCTTAAATACCAAAAAAGTAATAAACCCAAGAGAAAATTTTTGTAAAAGTATTGTGATAATAAGCATAAAAAGAACTGAAGACACTCTCTCAAGATTATCATTAATTGCAGCAAGTAGCTCTCCAGGTGCGAGGCTTAAGCCAATTCCAAAAGGTTGAAATGAGATTTGTGTATGTTGGAATATAGCTACAAATTTTGTAACGAATTTTACACTTACCCATACTACACCAAGTTGTTTTAAAGTGTCATCATAGTATTGCATTGTGTAAGATTCTATAAAATTCATAATTGGGATATTACTTTCATTTTGGTTATGTGGTTGCAACGGAAGTGTGAGAAAAATAATCAAAAACAAACATAAGAAAAAAATTTTTAGATATTTTGCATTTTTATGTATTTTTTGCGAACATTTTATATTCATCAGTATTCCTTATAAGAGGTTATAGAATTGTAACATACATACAATAAATTCTAATTTGATAAATTGAGTAAGCATTATATGATATATTATTATATTTTTTATCATCATAATGAACTTAGAAAAGGAATTGACATATTGTAATATATATAAATTGAAGTTTGTTTAAAAAAAAACGCTACAATTTTCCTATGAAATATTTAAGATTCATAACAAAGACATTAAAGTATATCACTTGTAACTATTGTTTAGTTTCCTAAAAAGGCAAGATATGAGCAAAGATTATATTGTTCGAGAGGGCATTCTTGATGTGTTGGAAATCACTTTTATTATGAATGTCATGCGTAAAAAGAAAATGAGAAATGAGTTTTGGCGGACGAAAATGGTAAATAATAGAAAACGTATTGTTGCAAATGAATCTGAATTGCGTAATCTCTATGATTTTTTTCAAAACTATAATGCAAAAGGAAAAAAAATTATTGTTACAATAATTTTAAATAAACTAGAAGCATTCTTCATATCTTTAGAAAAATAATATATTTTTTGTTATATTTTTGATAATTATTGCAATATAAATTTAGAAAAACATTAAAATTATTCTTTCAAGATTGAATTTTTAGAATAAGTGGAATTGTCAAACTTGTTTTCATGTATTTCAAATAATTATGATACATTTATTTTTGCGATGATTATTTATAAAAATTATTATTTTTGATTTGCTAGAAATTAGGGTAATAAAGAATATTGATACTATTTGTATCTTAATTTAGGATTTTGATATGTTAGAACATTTTGCAATAGATTTTAATCTTATATTAGATAAAGATTTTATAATCTCTATGTTGCCATTATTTCAAAAAGCTTTTTTCTTAACATTAGAAATTTCATTTTATGGAATCTCATTTGCTATTTTACTTGGTTTTGTTATTGCATTAATTGTATATTATAGAATCCCTTATCTTTTTGGACTATCGCGTGTTTATATTGAAATTTCTCGTAATACTCCTTTAATTATTCAATTATTTTTTCTTTATTTTGGGTTAGCATATTGGGTCGAAATCTCGAATTTTTGGTGTGCTATAATCGGCGTTACTTTTCTTGGAAGTAGCTACATGGCAGAATCTTTTCGTTTGGGGTTTGTATCTATTAAAGATTCTCAAATAGAATCTGCACTTTCACTTGGTTTGAGTAAAATACAGATTCTGAAATTTATTATTTTTCCGCAAAGTATTACTCTTGCTTTACCATCTATTTGTGCTAATGTTTTGTTTTTAATTAAAGAAACTTCTATTATTGGAGTCATTGGTTTGCAAGACTTAATGTCGGTAACAAAAGAAATTATTGGAAACTATGGACAAACAAATGAGGCATTATTTATGCTGATTATTGCATATCTAGTTGTTTTATTACCTCTAAGCTTTCTCTTTTCGTGGCTCGAGTATTTTTTTCGTAAATATGTTTTATAAGGGGGATTGATGGAAATACCAAATGATACGCAATCCAAAACATCAATACAAGGGGATATATCCCCACATAAGGGAGAAGATACCAAATTATTTCCACAGAGAGAAGTTGTGTGCAATAATCAACAAAGCAAAGATCTTAGAGAATCTCAAGGCTGCGAGCATTCTTGTAATTCTTTGAACATGCAAACTCACACAAAAATTTTTACAAACCCTCTTTATCTTACTTCTGGAAGAATTTTAGAACCCTATCAAATTATTTATGAAACTTATGGCACTTTAAATGATGACAAAAGCAATGCTATTCTTATAACACATGCATTAACCGGTAGCCATCATTGTGCTGGACGATATGAACATGAAAAAAAAGTTGGCTGGTGGGATAATATGGTGGGAGATCATAAACCCATTGATACAACGAAATATTTTGTTATTTGTGCAAATGTGATTGGTTCATGTTATGGTTCTACTTCTCCAATTAGCCCTATTTATGGAAGTTTTGGCGACAATGGTTATTATAGATTTAAGTTTCCTGTGATTACCATTCAAGATATGGTAAAGGCAATAAGAATTTTATTAAACTCTCTTGAAATCTCTTGCTTGTATGCGGTGATTGGTGGTTCTATGGGGGGAATGCAAGCTCTTAGTTTTGCCATTCTTTATCCTAAAAGTGCACGTGCATTTATTCCTATTGCAATGAGTTATTCAAGCAATCCACAAGTTATTATGATAAATAAAGTTATGCGAGAAATTGTTATGTTAGATTCTGATTTTAAGGGTGGAAATTATGCAATAAATAGTGGGGAATTGCCTGCATTTAAAGGTTTACAAATTGCACGTATGCTTGGGTTTAGCCAATATATTTCGTTAGCTACTATGCAAAAGAAATTTGCTCGAAATTATGTTGGGACAGATGGGGCATTTGATTTATTGGGGAGATTTGAAATAGAACGATATTTAGATTATAATGGTGCAAATTTTACTAAGTATTTTGATCCATTATGTTATCTTTATCTTATTCGTGCGCTTAGCATGTATGATGCCACTCTTGGCTTTGATAATTTAGAGAATGCACTCAAAAAGATAAAATCACCACTTCATTTAATCGGTTTTAGTGGCGATAATATGTTTCCCATAAATGAAATGTTGGAAATTAAAAAATGTATGGATATGCTCAATATTCCATGTACCTTTTATGAAGTTCAAAGTGATTATGGACATGATAGTTTTCTCGTTGAAGTTGAAAAGTATGGGGAGTATGTAAAGGATTTAATAGATAATATAAAGTAGGGTTATGTTCTACAATGCGACTTTGCTTTCAATATAAAAGTAGAGATTCTGAATAGCTTTTTATTAAAATTTTGAAAAAATCGTTAGGTTCTTGTTTTATCTTTGAGTTATCTATGTCTGATTGCAGTTCTAGTATCAAGAATATCGTTTTAAATTATTTATTCACTCCAAAATTAGAAAGGGGAAATCATGAATTTTTCTATCCAAGCAACACAAGGGAATGCAAGAGCATGTTCTTTTGAACTTGCACATGGCATTGTTCAAACACCAATTTTTATGCCTGTTGGTACACAAGGAATTATAAAGGGGTTAGATTCTATCGATATTAAAACATTTTTACAGACTAATCTTATCTTGGCAAATACTTATCATCTTTATTTGCGACCCGGTATTGATTTATTGCAACAAGCTCATGGAATCCATAATTTTGCAAATTTTCATGGGAATTATCTGACTGATAGTGGCGGATTTCAAGCATTTAGCTTAAGCGGAAATGCAAAGCCTAGCGATGATGGTATCGCTTTTAAATCACATATTGATGGAAGTTCTCATTTCTTTTCTCCTAAAAAAGTGCTTGATATTGAGTATGCCATTAATTCAGATATTATGATGATATTAGATGATTTGGTGGGTTTACCTGCCTCAAAAGGTCGTTTGCTAGATTCTATTAAACGCACAAGCATATGGGCAAAACAAAGTATAGAATACCACAATCGTAATAAACAAGAAAGAGAAATCAAGAATACAATTTTTGCGATTATGCAGGGTGGTATAGATTATGAAATGCGTAAAAGAAGTGCTATGGACTTAGTAGAACTTGAATTTGATGGGTATGCTATTGGGGGATTAGCTGTTGGTGAAAGTAGTGAAGAAATGTATGCATGTCTTGATTATGCTTGTGATTTTTTACCAATACATAAGCCTCGCTATCTTATGGGTGTTGGCACTCCCGAGAATCTTTTAGAATGCATTGATAGAGGTGTGGATATGTTTGATTGTGTTATGCCAACAAGGAATGCAAGGAATGCGACAATATTTACAAGTTATGGTAAATTGCATATTAAAAATGCTTGTTATAAAAATGATTTTACCCCGCTTGATTTGGAATGTCAGTGTTATACATGCAAGAATTATACAAGAGCATATCTTCATCATTTATTTCGAAGTGCTGAGATTTCCTATCATCGTTTGGCGAGCTTACACAATCTTTCATTTTACCTTGCATTAGTGCGTGGAGCGAGAGAAGCTATTATGCAGCAAGAATGGAATCACTACAAAAAAGAAAAATTAAGAGATTTGCAAATAAATTTAGAATCAAAAATGAAATAAATAAGATTATTTTTTACTTTATGTCTTATGCCCTACATGTAGCATAAATTTAATATTAAAGATTCTATAAAAAATAGAACGATATTATAGATAGTATTTTATATATAAATATAGTAATAAGTATTATTTGTTTATTTTAAGATAGTAGAATAATCTTTATTGTATTCTGATAATTTCTATGGTAAATATTAAAAGATGAATGAAATAAACAGAGTTTGTCATTGAAATGCAGTAATAAAAGGATATATAATGGACGAAAAGAAAAATTCAAGTATTTTTGCACAACATATAAATCTAAATTCAGGTATTTCTAATAAGAATCAAAAAGACATGAGAAAAAGATGGCTACAAACAAGAGTCTTTTTTGTTGTATTTACAATAAGTATATCTTATGTTATTGTCCTTATTCTCGCATTTTCTATGGGTGGAGCAAGTGTTAAGGATTTGGGCTTTGAAGTATTATTTCAGCTGCGAGGTTCAAGAATTTTTATGGGGATTCTCATTGGTGTAATGCTTGCTAGTTCAGGAGTTGTGGTGCAAAGCGTATTTGCAAATCCTTTAGCTGACCCATATATTATTGGTGTAGCAGCGAGTGCAACTCTTGGTGCGGTAAGTGCCTATTTGTTAGGATTACCAGATATTTATTACGGAATCTTTGGTTTTGTTTTCAGCGTGGCTGTAAGTTTTGTGATTTTTGCAATTGGACGACATAGAGATATGGCAACATTGCTTATGCTTGGTGTAGCTATTAGTGCTTTTGTTGGTGCTTTTACGACTTTTGCTATTTATCTAATTGGTGAAGATAGTTTTAAGATCACTGCATGGCTTATGGGTTATCTTGGTAATGCAAATTGGGATCGTGTGATTATTTTGGCTATCGCAGCTATGATTTGTTCGTGGTATTTTTTTAGTAAGCGACTTGAGTTAAATATTTTGTTGCTTGGAGATGAGGAAGCACGAAGTCTTGGTGTGAATGTCAGTAGATTAAAGATTCAGTTACTTATTGTATCGAGTCTTGCGGTTGGTTTTTGCGTTGGATTTAGTGGGCTTATCGGATTTGTTGGGTTAATCATTCCACATATTTTACGTTTGGTATTGGGAAATAGTAATCACGCTATAATTTTACCGCTTAGTTTTTTCTTGGGAGGGCTATTCTTACTTGCTTGTGATACTTTTGGGCGGGTCATTTGGTTACCCATAGAGATTCCAATAGGTGTTATTACTGCATTTTTTGGTGCACCATTTTTTCTTTATTTAGCCTTAAAAAGAAGATAAGGAGTATTCATGATAGAAGTTCAGAATCTTAATTTTTTTTATACTTCCAAACATATTTTAAAAGATATTTCTTTCCATGCTAGAAATGGTGAATTACTTGGAATCTTGGGTGCAAATGGTTGTGGGAAATCTACACTCTTAAAAAATATTTTGGGTTTTTTAAAACCGCAAAGTGGTGTGATAAAAATAGATTCTGTTCCGATAAATTCTTTTAGTCCAAAAGAGCTAGCTAATATTGTGAGTTATATACCACAAAAAAGTCTTTTAACAATGCCATTAAAAGTTTTAGATTTTATGCTTTCTGGGCGTTATGCAAAACTGAACAATTCTTTCTTTGGATACCAAAATAGTGATTTTGATGCTATTGAAGAAATCGCGAATAAACTGAATGTATGGCAATATAGAGAGAGGATTGTAACAACTTTAAGTGGTGGAGAGTTTGGGCGCGTTTTGCTCGCACGTGCATTGGCAAACGAACCAAAGATTCTCTTACTTGATGAGCCTACAAGTGCTATGGATTTACATTATGCAGTTGAGATTTTACACATTGTGAAACAACTTATTGTGAATCTTAAACTATGTGGTGTTATTGTTATTCATGATCTAATGTTAGCTAGTCTTTTTTGCGATAAAATTATACTTATGAAAGATGGAAAGATTATGGATTTTGGCAATCCTCACGATTTAATTATTGTAGAAAAACTACAACAAGTATATGAGGGGTTACAATGTGAGATTATCCAGCATAATGGATACAATATTGCTATCCCACAATCATTATAAAATTTTTAAAAGCTAGCCAACAAATTAGTTTGATAATTGTAGATTCTAAGATACAATAAAAATTAGTAGTATTATGTAATGATAAGAGGGTAATATGACAATAAAACAAACTGCTTTAAATCAGAATATTTTATATGGACTTTATGGCATTAGTGATACTAAGCTTACCCCTAAACACAAAATTTTTGATTTTTTGCAGGAAGCAATAGATGGAGGAATGCGTATTTTTCAATACAGGGATAAAGATTCTAAAGATAGTGAAATTATCGGACTTGTTTCTGAATTACAAGATTTTTGTGCAAAAAAAGATGTTTTATTTGTTTTAAATGATAGATATGAGCTTGCCATTAAACTCGGTGTAGATGGGTTGCATTTAGGACAAGATGAATTAGGAGATTTTATTACAATACGAAAAGCTTTTTCTGGAATCATTGGCGTGAGTTGCTATAATGACATTTCTTCAGCATTGAAATATGAAAAAATGGGGGTAGATTATGTTGCATTTGGAGCATTCTTTTCTTCTCCAACAAAGCCACAAGCAAATCTTTGTCCGCTTAAGATTCTAGAACACGCAAAAGAAAAAATTCATATTCCAATTTGTTGCATTGGAGGTATAAGTCCAGAAAATGCAAACTTATTGCGACAAAGCGACATGATTGCTGTGATTTCGAGTTTATGGAATAAGCAAGATTCTTATATAGAATCTTGTAGAGATTCACATACAAGGATAGACATTGTTTCTAAGCAGGACATCTTTGATACCAACAGAGAAAAAAAAGAACAAGAGGAAGATTTAAAATCCCTATGGTATGTTTGTATGAACGCAAGATTATTATTGCAAAAGTGGCAAGATTATTAAAGGAAAATAAGAAAGAAATTTAACAAAATTAATCTCTTTCTTGAATGTAGGAAATAAGGTTGCTATGATAATATTTGTCGTGGCTTGTATTTATGAGATCTGGTTTTAATCAAAGAAAGATTAATTGTAAAATTGTTTGGAGCTTAAAAGAGAGCCTCTCTTAAAGACTTTAGGAGAGGTTTATAAAGAACTGGATTACCATTATACATATAAGGATAAATATGGATACTTATTCTGAATGGAATCTTGAAATGTTCCAAGCAAAAGTGATTAAATATGTCGTATCAAAAACAGTTATGAGTGGGGAAATTGCAAATGTGGTAGAATATGATAATAGAGCGGAACAAGACTTTGAAGCAATAGACGCAAAACAATCACAACCACAAAAGGCGGTTAATTTTAATGAGGTATTTTATTGCAAGATACAATTGGAGAATTACTGCATTTTTTGTTTGTGTAATTTATACTTTTGATACAAAAGATTATATTTTTTCTTTATATTTAAAAAAATTTTATCAAAACATACTAGAATTCCTATATATTTAATTTTTTAGGAGTTTTGGAATTATGAAAGAACAGATTGATAATACACAACAAAAAATATTCAAAAAAACATTTATTAATTTATTGTTTGTTTTACCATTAAGTTTCTCGTTAAGTCATGCTTTCACAGACGCCCCCCAATTTAATCGGACATCCCCAAATGGACCAGGAGCAAATATGGTAGCTTCATATCATGATGCTATTAAAAATGCAACACGGGCTGTTGTGAATATTACAACAGAAAAAAAGGTTGGATCGTTGGAGAATTCACCTTTTAATGATCCATTTTTTCGGCAATTTTTTGGTGATATGGTGCCACAAGATAAGTTACAAGGAGGTATTGGTTCTGGCGTTATTATTACAAGTAATGGTTTTATTGTTACAAATAGTCATGTTGTTAAGGACGCTGATAAAATTTTTGTAACATTACCTGGAGATACAAAAAAACATATCGCAAAGCTTATTGGAGAAGATACTCAAAGTGATATTGCCGTAATTAAGATTGAGCGAAATAATTTACCTATTCTTCCTTTTGCAGATAGTAACAAATATGCTGTAGGTGATATAGTTTTTGCTATTGGGAATCCGTTTGGTGTTGGAGAAAGTGTAACACAAGGAATAATTTCTGCACTGAACAAAAATGGTTTTGGAATCAGTAACTATGAGAATTTTATTCAAACAGATGCAAGTATTAATCCGGGAAATTCAGGTGGTGCACTTATTGATAGTCGTGGTGCATTTGTTGGTATGAATACAGCAATCATTTCTCGCACAGGAGGGAATCATGGCATTGGATTTGCAATTCCAGCTGAAATGGTAAAAAATGTTGCGGCAGAACTTATGAGAACAGGCAAGGTTCGACGAGGTTATCTTGGTGTAAGTATTAAAGATATGGATTCTGAAATTGCAAATGTTTATGGAGATGCACAAGGAGCTTTAATCGTTGGTATGCAAGCAGATTCACCTGCACAAAAGGCAGGGCTTGCTGTGTGGGATTTAGTTACAGCAGTTAATGGGAGACCAACAAAAAGTGCAGCAGAGTTGCGTAATTATATAGGATCACTTCAACCAAATCAGCAAATTACTCTTACAATCATGCGTAAGGCAATGAAGGGTAACCAGTCAATTCCAGAGGAGAAACAAGTTACTATTCGCCTTGCAGAACAACCACAAAATTCTGCACAAATACGCAATACAAATGAACCTATTACACCAAGTGGGAATCTTTTTGACAATATGCGAATTGAAAATCTTAGTGCCCAAATACGAAGAGCATACAGAGTGCCAAACGACATAGATGGTGTGCTTGTTACTGAAGTGAATCCAAATTCAAAAGCTGTAAATGTAGGATTTGCAAAGGGGGATGTAATAGCACAAATTGAAAATATTCCCATTAAAAATACTACGGATTTTCAAAATACAATTCAGTCATTTAGTGGTAAAACAAAACGCATTCTTGCTTATAATATTATGACAGGCGAAGTTAAAACGATTGTTGTGCAATAATATTCTCATTTTTTATATTCTGGAATCTCCAATCATATTAAAATTGTAAAGAATTATGTAAGTTACTTTAAATGGTTTAGTACATTTATTGGGATACTTACCTTTCTATGATTCCATAGGAATTACTCTTTATAAAAATAAAATAAAATTTGTTTTGACCGATATAGCTTAGAAAATTAATTTAAATATTTTGTTATTCATGAATTATTGACTATATTGTGATATAAGGATAGATTCTGAATAATATAAAAGGAGTTTAATATGGCAACAAGTAAGGTAAATGAAAGACTTGAAGATCTTTTTAAAAAAGCAAAAGATGATTGCGTAAGTTATGAAGCCATAGCACAAATTATTGATTCCGAACCAACAATGTCTATGATTACAAAAGTAAAATCTCTTTGCAAGACATATAAGAAAAAACTTATTAGTTCTTCTGAAATGGCAAAGAATCTGAATGAAAAAGATAAGATTGAAGCAGAAATTATAAAACAAAAAAATATTGAAGAATCATTAAGCGAAGAGTTTGATTTTCAACGCGAAAAAGAACTTTTAGAGTGGAGCAGAAGTGACAGCCCTGTGCGTATGTATTTGCGTGAAATGGGACAAATTCCACTTTTAAGTAAAGATGAAGAAGTAAGTCTTAGTAAGGACATGGAGAAAGGCGAAGATATTATTATTGATGCAATTTGTTCCGTGCCGTATCTTATTGATTTTATTTATGATTATAAAGAGGCATTAATTAATCGTGAACGACGTGTTAAGGAGTTGTTTAAAAGTTTTGAAGATGTCCAAGATGATGATATAGATTCTGATGAGGTAGATTTTGAAGATTCTGATTTTGATGAGGATATAAAAAGAAAAAATAGAAAAAACTCTAAAGCTGATGAAGCAAGAATAGAGAAGGTATTAGAGAGTTTTCAAGCTCTTAATGATGCGAAAAATGATTGGTTGAAAATCATTGAAAAAGATTGTGAAGATGAGCAAAATAGGGTCGTAAGAAGTGAAGATGAGGAATTATTACACACATTTATTTTAGCACATAAAAAAAATATTCTTAAACAACGATTGCTTGCCTTAGGACCAACAAGCAAGTTGATTAATGAGCTAACAAAAGCGATGGAAAATAGTTTAAAAAGTGATGGTGGTTTTGAACGGGAACTAAAAAGGTTAGAATATCGTTTGAATCTTTTTAATGATTCTTTGTTGGAAAATCACAAAAAAATGTTGAAAAATATTACAAATATGTCGCGTGAAGATATTGTAGCACAAGTTCCTGAAAATACTATGGTAACAACTTATGTTGAGATTCAGAAACTTTACAAAACAAAGGAAGCAAGCCAAAGTGGTTTTAATCTTGAGCCAGAAAAACTTAAAGAAATTTTGGAGCAAATTAAACGTGGCAAAAGAATTTCTGATACGGCAAAGACAAAAATGAGTCGCAGTAATTTACGACTTGTGGTAAGTATTGCGAAACGTTACACGAATCGTGGATTACCATTTTTGGACTTAATACAAGAAGGAAATATAGGATTAATGAAAGCCGTAGATAAGTTTGAATACCGCAAACAATATAAGTTTTCTACCTATGCTACTTGGTGGATTAAACAGGCTATTTCTCGTGCTATTGCTGATCAGGCAAGGACAATTAGAATCCCAATCCACATGATTGATACAATCAACAAAATTAAAAATCTTATGCGAAAACATGTACAGGAAAAAGGTGAAGAACTTGATGTAGAATCTATTGCCAACCAAGTTGGTTTAAGCGTTGACAAGGTAAAGAATGTCATTAAAATTACGAAAGAACCAATTAGCTTAGAAGCACCAATTGGCAATGATGATGATGGTAAATTTGGCGATTTTGTTGAAGATAAGGAAACAATGAGTTCTATGGATGCTATGTTAAAAGAGGATTTACGACATCAAATTGATCATGTTCTTGACCAACTTAATGAACGCGAAAAGGCTGTTATTAAAATGCGTTTTGGTCTCTTAGAAGATGAAAGTGATAGGACACTCGAAGAGATTGGGAAAGCATTAAATGTTACAAGAGAACGTGTGCGTCAGATAGAATCAAGTGCGATTAAAAAACTTAAACATCCGCGTATAGGACGACAATTAAGACAATATTTAGGTGGTTAATAAAATTAACATGATATTATGAACTTATATTCTTGATGTTATAAGACATTATAGTTTTTACAAAATATTTTGAATTTTTCTAATGTTTCTTGTATTATAATATCTTCCTCTCTCGGTGTAATATGTTTTGTGGTTTTTTGTAACTCAATGAAATAAGAACTATCCATATTATCTCCTTTCCATAAACTTTTATCTCTTTTGCTACAAAGTAAAATAATAGGGATTTTAAGATTATTTGCTATGTGACTTGGACCTGTGCTTGGGCTAATAAGAAGTGTTGCATATCGCAATAATGCAACAAGATTTAACAAATCATGGGTATTATAAAAGATTTTAACATTTTGTGGCAGTGAATCTGGTAATTTTTTATTATTAGAATAGGTAGGGATAATAAAATTTATTGTTGGATATAATGAACTTAATATATTAATGAGCTTGTTCCATCCCCCCTCCCCACATTCATGTAGAGTAAGATTGCAAAAGGTAGAATGCACAAATGGATTGATGACTACAATTGGAGATTCGAGACAAATATTATGCGTGTTAAAAAAGTTTTGAACAAAATCATCATTTTCTTGATTTGAACGCAACATAATAGCAGAAAAGTCTATGGCATTAATATGTTTATCAAAGATTTGAGAATCTATTTTACGAACAAGCATAAGCATTCTTTGATATTGTGGCATAGAATTAAAATTTCGAGAAAGAAAAATAGTATGAAATCTTGATTTAAAAATATTGCCAGCAGATAAGAATGAAATAATTTTTTTGCAATTTGTGTGGTATATCAAGTTGCAATGCCTACGATTAGCTTGAGTAAGCACAAATACATCAAAAGAATAACTATTTATATTATTTTGCAGTTCTTTTTGTCCTAATGAATCTATATTGATTAAAACATCAATAAAGGTAAATTGTGTATAAAGCTGTATCCCATTAGAATTTGTATAGACAACCAGTAGTGAATCTGGATAAAGGAATCTTAATACATAAATTGCGTGTAATGCAACAACATTGTCCCCAATTAATCCTGCACGATAAAAAGCAATTTTTGCATAGCCCACTTTCATTCCTTATGTGTTATTGTTGCAGAATTATAACATAATTTTATTACCCAAAATTTGTATCTAGGTTGTATAAAAAAGTTTGTAGTAACTATCAATGAATCTACAATATTAGAAGGAATTTGGTGATAGATTTTCTTCACAATCCAATACCTAAATCTTATCATATAATAATGTGTTTTGCCATTTCAAGATTTTAAACATTTCTTAAGACTAGTCCAATGATAATTTACAACATATCTACTTCCCACACAACATTTTGAAGTATTTTTATATCATTATATGGTGGATTCTCGCATTCAAAAAGTTAAGTTCATATTAAGAGTAAAATTTATTGTATTACTATCAAAAATATCTTTGTTATCTTTTAAAATTCCATTTTATAAAAAATTCAAGCTAGAAATTTTGGAGAATATTGTAAGGATTATTAATGTTTAAGCCTATCTTATACATTGACTTTATTTTATTCTAAATCAAGATAAAATATTATTTTTCATTTATAATTTAATGCATTCCCCACAATTTTAGGATAATATTTGCCAAATTTGGCTTTACAACACGCAATCACACCAATGCTTTAGGATTTTAAGAAGGAATAATATGTGGTATGACATTTTACAACAAGAACAAATTGCAATCAAAGTTCTAGAATCTAGATTTATTAAATCAGCAAGTAAAATTACAGAATCCATTACTACTGAATCCACAGAGATTGCGATACTTGGGCGTAGCAATGTAGGAAAAAGCTCATTGATTAATCTTTTACTTAACCATAAACTAGCAAAAAGTTCTAGCACACCAGGTAAAACACGATTGATAAATTTCTTTGGGACAACTTGGCAAATCCTCAAAATAAAAGAGCAAAACCAAATACATGTTATGCAAGATTCTCGATTAGTATATGATTCTAACAACAAAGTCAAACAACAAGATTTTAATACAAAATTAGAAGCGGATACAATTTGTATCCCACTTGTAATTGTAGATTTTCCGGGATTTGGATATGCCAAAGTAAGTAAAACAATGCAACATTTATGGGATAAAAATCTCACAGAATTTATCCAAAAAAGAAAGAATATTAAATTATTTTGTCATCTTATTGATTCTAGACATATAAATTTAGAAATTGATCAAAAAATAGAAAGTTTTTTACAATCATTACTTGTTGCACGCAAAGATTGCAGAATCTTAAAAATTTTTACAAAAGATGATAAACTTAAAAAGAATGAACTTCATAAATTGCGTGCAAGTGGTAATATTACAATTTCAACACTTAAAAAAAATCCCCAATCAATACAGAATCTCTTTCGCGAGATTCTTATCCAAAGTCTGGGAATAGATATTGAGAAGTTTTGATTAATTAGAAATATAAAATTATATAATTTTCTAAATGAGTGTAATATTGTATTGCTTAATTTTCTAGCGTTTCAAATAATTAGACTCTATAACTTAGAGAATTATATTTGCAAAATGGTATGAAGATTGAATAACTTGTATATGGCGTAGATATACAACAAACTATAATTAATTGTATAAAGATTTCTAACACTTTATAGAATCTTAAAAGAATTTAAAAGATATTTAATTAGTATTATGTGTTTTTATAAAATTATAAATTGGACTAACTATTTCAACCCTTAGCCTTTATTAATTTATATTTGGAGAGTAATTATTTTTTATAATATTATTACATTTTTGATATAAACTACTTGTTAATAAATTTACAATTTCTATAAACTCTATTCTTCCAAATGATTTATAAGATACTTATATGAAATAATAATACTTGAATGTAGTAAGTAGGAAATTTAGATTATTATAGGGTTTAGAATCTAAACCCTATATTTTTTAAAATTGAGAAACAAGTTTCTAACATAAAGTTATATTTTAGAGGCGAGACTCATATCTTCTTAGCATGTAGAGTCGCTTAAGCATTTTCTTTTTTGCATTAATTTTACGTTTTTTGCGTTGTTCCGTTTGAGATTCAAAAAATCTTCTTGAGCGACATTCAGTTACAATGAGATTTCTATCTGCTTGTTTCTTAAATCGTCTATATGCTTCATCAAAAGTTTCATTGTCTTTGACTTTAACACCCGGCATAATACCACCACCTTTCTGAAATAAAATGGACATTATAACAAAAAAATACAAATAAAAGTGCTTTTACATACAATAATATATATTTTTATTTTACTTTAATCTTATGCTACAATTTCTTTACAACAATATGTTTAAAAAGGAAAAATCATGATAATTATTCCTGCAAGACTTGGTAGCACAAGATTCCCACAGAAAATTTTATGTGATATTGGCGGTATGCCAATGTTTATTAGAAGTGCAAAAAATGCTCAAGAAATTGATGAAGTCATATTAGCTTTAGATTCTCATGAGACTTGTGAGATTGCCAAACAATATAATATTCAATATGTTATGACAGACCCTGCTATATCAAATGGTAGTTTGCGTGTGCTTGAGGCAAGTAAAATATTGGGATTAAAGTCGGATACAACCATTATTAATTTGCAAGCTGATGAACCATTCTTGGAGCATTCTGTTATTTTATCATTGCGAGATTCTATGCACGATAATCCCTTTATGGCAACTTGTGCAAAAGAAATTGATTCTGAAAATGCACAAAATCCAAATATTGTAAAGGTTGTATTAAACCATAATAGTGAAGCAATTTATTTTTCTCGTTCCTGCATTCCTTTTTATAGAGATAATGCTAATGTAGAACAAAAATATTTAGGACATCTTGGCTTATATGCATATTCTAAGGAAAGTCTTGAAGAATTGGCAGATTTACCAGAAACAGAACTTGAGAACATAGAAAAACTAGAACAACTCCGTGCTATTTATTATAATAAGATTATTAAAGTCGTGTGTGTGGAAAGTCACAGTATCGGTATAGATACACCACAGGACTTAGAAGAAGCAAAAAAAATGTATGGAATCTAAAGCGAAAATCGGGAGAGTATTTTTCATAGACTCTTTCAAGGTTCTAATATTTTTTTAGAATACCATAAGAAAAAATTAATTTTATAATTTTTATAATATAAATTAAATATTTCATAAATTTTAGATTCTATTCAGTTTCCAGTAATATCTACAACTTACAACAAATAAGATAAAAAGAGGTAATAACATACTAATTTCTGGAATAAAAATAGCATTTGCATTCAATTTTCCAAGTGAAAAAAATATACCCCAAATCATAAGAGAGAGTACACTAAAACCAATTCCAAGTATTGCGAGATTCTCATATCTAGCAAGAGGTGGGGCATAATACGCAATAATCACAGCTATCATTGAGATAAAAAAGGGTATAATGCCTAGTGAATATAAAATACCTCGAGTGCGTTTTGTATCAGCATGTTCTTGTAAAAGAATATTTAATGAATATATTGCATCGATTAAAGAAACAGATGGTTTGTTCTTATAAAAAGTATCAAGAATTTTTGGACGAAAACCCTTGAGAATTTGAATTCTTTCATGTTGTGTTGTTGTCATTGTTGTTTGTCCTAATTCATAAGATGATGGAAAAGTGGAGATTCTCGGTTCTATTAAATGCCATTCATTCTGTGCAAAAAAACCTTCATTTGCACGTGTAATACTAATTAATTGTCTTTTTCCATTTGATAAAGAACGCGTTTGATATACTTTGATATTTTCAGCTTTTTGTAAGAGTGGATAAATTCTTTGAAAATAAATATAGTCCTCACCGTAACGAATAAATAAATCTTTGGAAATTGCACTACCTTCATTTTTTTGGATAATATTATCTACATTTTCTTGAGCATAGGCGAAATTTGTTGCATTCAATCCAATATAACAAGAAATAATGATGTTTATTAATATAAATGGTGGGAAGAGTATCTTTTTTTTTGAATATCCAAGCGATAAGAGGGCGATATATTGATTACTTTTAATGAGTGTAATATAAAATACAATTAATCCTAAAAGAAGAGAAAGAGGTAAAACATAATTAAAAGCATACATGGCATTAAACGCTAAAAAACGCACAGCAGTATTCGCAGAACTTGAGAGTAAATCAAAATATTGCAAACTATCAACAGCAAGAAAAAAAAATTCTAGCCCTAACAATATTATTATGGTTGGCTTTAAAAAACGGACTGCGATAAACCAAAAAAACATGCAATTCCTTTTCTAAGTTTATGGCGTATTGTATCAAAATCTTTTAAAGGAAGTTTATTAATGAACACCTTAAAAGAAATTTATTGACAATATTTGGTGGAAAGATTAATTTTATGGTTTTAATGCAGTGAAGATCATAAGTAATCTAGCTATTAACTCAATCAATAATTTTACTTGAAATAACTTCTTAAGATTTTAAAGAATAAAATGAGATGAATGATTTACCTAAAAAGTATAGAATCTTTTTAGAATGAAATTCAGTATATAAAGATTCTAAAAATGTATGGAAGAATTTTGAATCAAATCAATAGTTATAATCTAAAAATTATGAAATTATAATCAAGATTCTGACTCTCGCAAGGATAAAAAACAGAATGTTGATGGTATATAAAAAATATAAAATTGCACTTATTTTTTTACTATTCTACACGCATCAATATGCTATTGCACAAAATTATGGTGGTAATTATGATTGGCGTATGATCGGTGGAGGACCACTGCAGCTTGTGTCTTTTCATGTGGGTTCATCAACGAGTATTACGCATAATGGAGACACAGGTTATAGTTTGGGTGTGAGTGTGGGGTGGAATTATTTTTCTGCATTTTATGGTGTATTTGATAATATAGAGCATGTGTTTGATATGGGTATGCGTGTGAAATATAACTTTAATCATAATGTTATAAAAAGTCATTTGGTTGGTGCAGAACTTTATTTGCATTTCCCATATAGCACGACAAATATTTTTGCAAAATTTCCACAACCATTTTCACTTATTCTTGGTGGAGGAGGAATCTTTGTTTATCCTGATTCTAAAGCAAGTAGAGCGGATATTCATGGGTATTATGTAGAAACAGGAATTGGAATTGCAAAATTTTTTATTGTAAATGTCAATCTTCTGTATCGTTGGAGCTTTTTCCCTTCTGGTGTTAGTCAAGGGAATGCAATAGGATTGCAACCAATAGAGCAAAGCTTTCACGTAGAATTTGCGATTTTTTAATAGAGCAACACAGAAATAGATAAAATTAGAGAATCTGTGCTATAATTCTAAGCTTAAACATATTAAAATAATTAAAATTTATGATCAAAAGAATTGATAAAAACAAGAATAGTCTAAAATACTTTTTACCTCTGTAAAACTTTTTGTAAATTTAATTATAAGATTCTATTTTTGATTGAAGGCTATATGTGAGAAACAAAAATAAAATATTATGCAATATTGCATTCTTGTTCTATATGTTTTTGATATGTCTCAATCCAGTATTTGCTGCACCAAATGACAATGTCTCAAAGATTAATGGTGTGCCAATTCCAACTGTGGATTTAAGCATTAATCCACCAAGTACACCTACACAACTTGTAACTACGCTTAATATCGTTATCCTGCTGACTTTACTTGTCTTAGCGCCATCACTCCTTTTAATGATGACAAGTTTTACAAGGATTTTAATTGTATTGGGTTTTTTACGCACAGCACTTGGCACACAGCAATCGCCGCCAACACAAGTTTTGGTAAGTTTTGCATTAATCCTTACCTTTTTTATTATGGAACCTGTTGTAAAAGATGCATATAATGTTGGGATAAAACCTTATATGGCAGAAGAAATCGGCTATGAACAAGCATTTGAAGATACAATTCGTCCTTTTAAAAAATTTATGATAACCAATACGCGTCATAGTGATATTGCACTTTTTTATAAAATACGCAATGAGAATCCTCCCCAAATGAATAATATTAATACCGATGAAGATTTCGCAAAACTGATTGATCAAGTTTCATTAAGTATTATTGTCCCCTCATTTATGATTAGTGAGTTGAAAACAGCATTTCAAATTGGTTTCTTGCTCTATTTGCCATTTTTAGTTATTGATATGGTGATTGCGTCTGTGCTTATGTCTATGGGTATGATGATGTTACCTCCAGTTATGATTTCTTTACCATTTAAGATTCTTATATTTGTACTCGTTGATGGCTTTAATCTGCTAACATGGAATCTTGTTCGTGCATTTAATTACAGCTAAGATTTATCATAAGAAAATATAAGGGATAAAAGAGTATATGCAAAATACTACAAAAAAGCTTAAAAAAGCGATTGTCTTAGGTGGTGGTGGGTCAAAAGGTTCGTATCAAATTGGAGCGTGGAAAGCTTTAAGAGAATTACAAATAGACTATGATATTGTTACAGGCACAAGCATAGGTTCTTTCAATGGTGTACTTATGGTGCAAGATGATTTTGAACGTGCACTTGATTTGTGGATGGGGATTGACATTGACAAGGTTATTATCAATGGTCTCAATCTTCGCACAGATTTTAATTACTATCGAGATCATAGTGATAAGCTCTTACCTTTTTTAAAAAGCTACGCAGACAATAAAGGTATGGATATTACCCCATTGAAACGACTGCTTTCTGAATATATCCATGAAGATAAATTCTTCAAATCCCATATCAATTATGGACTTGTAAGTGTAAAATTTCCATCTATGAAACCATGTCAAAAAGCTAAAGATACTATTCAACACGATTCTCTAAAAGATTGGATACTTGCTTCATGCTCGTGTTTTCCTGCATTTCCTATATATAAAATTGGAGATGATGGGTATATTGATGGTGGCTATTATGACAATTTACCAATTAATTTTGCATTTATGCTTGGTGCGGAACAAATTATCGCAATTGCACTGAATCCAAACCCTCATGAATATAGTAATCACCCGCTTGTGCGTTGTATACAGCCAAAAGAGAGTTTGGGTAGTATGCTTGATTTTGATAATGCGACAATTAGCGAAAACATTACATTGGGATATTTGGATACAATGAAATCTTTTGGTAAGATTCGAGGAAATAATTTTAGCTTTTATGATCTGGATATGAAACAATACAATGATGCCTTTATTCGCACATTATCTAAAATTCTTCATGATGAAGCAACAACGCATTATGAAGCAAGTAGTTTTGAGTTATTGCAGAAAATTGTAAATATTTCAAATAATACACCCATTCATAATAGAATTTTAGAACTCCTTACATCTTCTTTAAAATTACCAGATGGTTTTATAAATACACTATCGCTTCTCCCTCGTACAACATACTTGGAAAATTTTGTTCTCGCATTAATAGAATCTCAAATGTATTATTTCGAATTTGATGTATTACAAATTCATACAATACCAAATGTGCTTCAAGATATTTGGCAAAAATCTAGAGATTTCTTACATAATCAAAACATCACATCATTAAGTAACGATATAACAGATAGGGAATTTTTGTCAGTTATTCTTTGTTATTTTATGGAATCTCTTTAGACAATAATTCTTTTTTTAAAATTCTCAGTAGTATTATGTTCTTTGAAGTGTAGGTATTGTAAGATATAAAACTATATGCAAATATTTTATAAAAAGGTGATATGAATTAAAAGTAATAAAAGATTTTGTTGTAAGAATGTCATATTTTAAATAAAATATTGCTGAAATAGTGAAGTTAAAAAGGGTAGGGTTACATGTAAAATTATTACTTACTCAAGAGCATAAAGTGTTTGAAAACTTGTAGACATTAGCAAGGTTTTTTATATCTGAATATATAAAAGATTTCAAAAAATAGAAGAAATTTTTTATAGAAAGTTTGTTATAACGGGAATTGTTAGAGTAAGATTCTAACTTACTTAATATCCATAATAAAACCTCATAGAGGATTCCTTTATACTTTATTCATGAGATAAGTTCAGTTGATAATTTTTTGGTAGCGTAAAACCCACAACTTGTATATCAATATTGTAATACTGATATATTATAGGATTTATTTTTTATTAATTTATTCACATGATATTTCCACATTAGCATCAATTCTAACTTCTTGTTCTTCTGGAACAGGCAACTTTACATCAATTCTTGTATCGCTATCTGCAACAACACTTTTTGCGTTTAATACCATTGACATTGGGAAATGAACATAGGGAAAATCAATTTTTGAAATTTTACATGTTGTGGAAAGATTCTTAGCATAATATTGGCTCATATCTTTTGCTTGTTGGATAATAGAATCTTTTAATTCCCCTGTATATTTTGCCCTTTCCTTTTCTGGAACAAAGCTTTCTAGTGGTGGGACAGAAACTGCTAAAAGATCATTTGCTTGGGTAGCTACAATAACCTTATTGAGAAAAGTAATATATGTGTCTTTTTGCGATTCATTAAACTCGCATCTAGCCTGTATAATGGCATTATATCCCTGTTTTGTTTTACCATTGTTTTCCCAATATTCTTCTGGTCCTATTGAGTTTTCTCCACCACTACAAATGCTTGAATTTTCTTTAATAAGAGCAATGATAGTATTAAATGTGGTCATAATTTGTTGTCGCTCAACTTCATTTATTGTCGTTAAAAGTCGAAGTTTCATATTTCCCCTAATCGCTATTCTTACACGAAATGATGTGGGAGTTACCATTTTATTTACTTTTATCTGTTGAGATATTTTAAGCGAATCCTTATTCCCACTATGTAGAGAAACTGGCATTTTTTTTACCACAAAAATATCAAATAAAATACCACCAACAAATAATGCCAATAGAACCACTGCTATCGAAATGCTTTTTACCCAAAACATTACAAACTTCCTTAATTATCAAGTATGGAATAGATTCTATCATAAGAAAGTAAAAGAGATTATATTTTTTCAGTATTTTTTGATAATACCAAAATATTGCTATAACCATACAAGTTCTCTATAAATATCATTACACTCATTTACAAATCGAATGTAGTATAGAATTTTTTAAAACAATTTTCTAAGAATTATACAAGAGGTATTTGTAAAAATTATTTTATATAATTGCACGAAAGATTTAATTAATATATGTTTATTGTGGTGAAACTTGATTGAGCGGAAATCACAATATTATATCCAAATATCAAGCCATAAAAGTTATATATCAATCGTAAAATTGGTTGTTTTAAGAATAAAAGTAAAATTTTATATTTATTTAAGGTATTATAATGTATAATACTCGTTTTATAATTTTGGTATGCGGAAGTGGCGAAACTGGCAGACGCACTAGACTTAGGATCTAGCACCGCAAGGTATGGAGGTTCAAGTCCTCTCTTCCGCACCATGAATTTATGTTTGTGTTTTTTTAAATTTTATGCTATAATTGCAAATCCTAAAAGTGCGGGAATAGCTCAGTGGTAGAGCACAACCTTGCCAAGGTTGGGGCCGCGGGTTCGATCCCCGTTTCCCGCTCCATATGATTTTTTAGAGACTATCGATTATAAATAGTCAAAAATATCTATTCGGTGTTATCTGTTGACATAATTAACTTAATATAAGTATAACTTATATGAAAGTATTTTTTATTGGTTGTATAGGTCTAAAAGATAAATTTGCTTTTTTGTTATAAATGAAACAACTATTTTTTAGCTTAATAGCTAATATTGCACTAGATCTGCCCAGGTGGTGGAATTGGTAGACACAAGGGACTTAAAATCCCTCGGATTTTTTTTCCGTGCCGGTTCAAGTCCGGCTTTGGGCACCATTACCTTATAAAACAATATGTTATTTGTATTATGGCGACATAGCCAAGCGGTAAGGCACGAGCCTGCAAAGCTCTGATTCCTCGGTTCGATTCCGAGTGTCGCCTCCATAGCAGTAACCCAATTTAATTGTTATAATCGAGAGATGGCTGAGTGGTCGAAAGCGGCGGTCTTGAAAACCGTTGAGGCAAAACCTCCGGGGGTTCGAATCCCTCTCTCTCGGCCATTTTATAGTATAAAATTATCTTCTTATAATTTTCTATTTATCTCCAACATTCACTTCTTTAGTTTTTAGAATATTTTGTAATTTTTTTTGATAGTTTTTAATTTTTATTTAGAATAAAACAATAAAGAAGTGCATCTTTTAAGATTATATAAGAATCAAATTTATTCCTAAGGATATTTTTAGTCAAATTATACTAATGAAAAAGTAGCATAAGATTCTGAAAATTACAGATTAATAAATAAATAAGTGTCCCACCAATAATGCTTAATAAGATGTTTTTAGATAAAATATGTATAGATAGCACGATTATAATGCCAACAACACCAATTATACCATTGCTAAAATTTTCATCAGGATTTATTAAACTACTAATAATATCCTTGCACGAATAAATCAATACCATTGCAATAAGACTAGGTGGTAGCATAATCCCAAGCCATATAATAAAATTGGGAATGCGATTTGAAAATATAAAAAATGGTAAAAATCTTGTTAACGCTGTAATGGTGGCAATGAGAAGAATAGTTATATATATCATAGTCTTTCTTTCATCAATAATTTATATTAAAGAATAATTATTTCTTAATATCAATTATATCTTGTTAATATATGTTATATTTCCATATTATTTATTTTCTGGAAATTTTACATATTATATCATATCTTTTCACAATATTTATATCAAATCAATATTCAATAATTTTTTACTTTAAGCTAAATTTTAAGAATTAGTATTGATAAATTACTTTTATATATTTTCTATAAAGTTACAGGATTATTAAATAAAACCAAATCCTTTTTATCTCGGTGTTTCTTTTAATAGTGGTATATTGAAATTATCTCTTTTTTCCCGCCAATCTGGTATTTGTGTGCCATTATCTTGCGGAGGAATTATATTTGGAATTTGATTATTAGGTTGTTCACTATGTGGTGGATTTTGTGATAAAGAATCTGTATTGTTAAACTGTTGGTCTAAGTTGTGATTTTGTGTTTGTGTCTCAGAGTCATTTTGAATTGGTGGTAAAATATTGTTTTGTTGTTGTTTTTCTTGGACAGATGTTTGAGTATCTAAATTCTTTGTATCTTGTTCTAAATCCTGTTTATTTTCTTGGATATTAGTTTTTACTTTAGAATCCAGTGAATCATCTATTGTCTCTTCATCTGATTGTGGTTCTTCTTTTGACATTACTGACGCATCATCTTGTTGTTCTGTTTTTGGTAGATAGACTCCCTGCAATCGCTTTACTTCATCACCATATTTTTTGACACCATAACATTCTATTTTTGTGGTGTATGGTTCACCACGATATGGATAGTTTTCCATGACTTCAGATATATCCACACTCTGACCAACTTTTAGGTCCATAGGAATTTCTTTATTATAGACATATTTTGGTTTAGCGTAATTCAATGCAATATATTTAATTTTTGTAAAACCAGAAGTCTTGGAAGTATCATAGAGAATCTGATGCGACATAATACATCCTGCTATGTTTCTTTTTCCTACATTTGTTATATTTGCGATGTATTGATATACTTCTGAATAGTTATAAACACTGTCATAAGCTTTCTTTATTTCTACTTTGTATAATCTTTCTTCTAAGAAATATCGAACGACAAAAGGAATTGCAATGATTAGTGTGAATCCGAGCAAGAAACATAAAATAGAAATAATTCTTTTGCGAAATGTTAAAAATGAGAGAAATATTAAACACATTGCTAAAAGTGCAAGTGCCGAAAATAAAATCATATCATACCAATGAAAATATGAAAAAAATTCAGTAATTTTCTCTTTCATGACTGACCAAACCTTGTTTTATAGCTATTCTTGATTATGCTGCTTGCTAGAGAGAATTGTATTTTGTGCACGAGATTTTTTTTCATCGACACCACTTGTTCCCATTCGTCGTTCTAATTCTTGGTAGATTCTATCAGGATGAATTTTCATACTGGCAAGTGCGACAAACATATGATAGAAAACATCAGCACATTCATACACAATTTCGCAAGTATTTTTATCTTTAAAGGCAAAGCAAAACTCTCCGGCTTCTTCAATAATTTTTTTTGCAATCGTATTCTCACCTTTTGCAAAAAGACTTGCTGTATAAGATTTATTAGAATCTGCATTTTTACGATCTAATAAAATATGATAGAGTGTATCAAGGACACCATACATTTTCAAACTTTGTGTTATATTTTCATTTTGGTTTTGTAGATGATTTGTCTTGTTATATTGTCTATAAGATTGTATTGAATTGTTTAAAATATGTTGTGCAATTGGAATTACTTTAAAAAAGCAACTCGTTTCTCCGGTATGACAAGCATAACCTTTTTGCACAACTTTTAATAGCATAGTGTCATTGTCACAATCAAACGATATTTCTTGAATCTCCTGAATATTCCCACTCGTTTCTCCTTTTTTCCATATTCTTTGTTTTGAACGAGAAAAATAATGAGCAATATGAGTTTCAATACTAAGTGATAAAGATTCTCGATTCATATAGGCTAACATAAGAACTTTGTTTGTTAAATAATCTTGAGTAATGCAGGGAATAAGACCATGACTATCCCATGCTATTATACTTTCTAATGTTTCTATACTATAATCTTGAATTATTTCTTTCATTCTTAAATCCCAATATTTGTTCAAAAACAATTATAATGATTTTATGTTGTTATAGATTTTCATTATTGATTGCTAATTGTTGTCCTTTGTTTATTCTTAGAATCAACCCAAATGTTTGGCACTGCTCCACCTGGAGTTAGGAAAATCTGTGCGTCTCTATTGTCTCTTAAGGCCTCATTAAATTTACCTTGAATTTCAATTTGCCGTAGTTCAAGTAACCTTGAAGAAAGACTCTCGCTAACAAGTCTATTTGCTTCTGCTTGTCCTTTTGCTTCCGTGATTGATGCATCTGCTTTACCTTGTGCCCTTTCTCTTAGCGCATTTGCTTCTTGTTTTGCACGTTCCGCTTCTTGTTTTGCAACTTGTACTTGTTCAATTTTGTCTTTGATTTGTTGTGGTAAGATAATTTTTCGAAGTTCTAAGGAATCAAATTGAATTGACTGATCTTTAATCGAGGCTATTTTGTTCTTAAAACTCGCAATAATGAGCCTTGCTACTTCATCTCTTTTGCTTGGTAGTTCCTCTGCATTAAAGTTACCAACTGTACTAGCAACAGCTTCCGCGATATATGGAACAACGATATTTTCGTCCCATTGCATGGTATAATCGCGAATCATTGCTGAAGCTTTATCACCTTCCAATCTATATTTTAATGTCAACTCAATAGATACATCAAGTGCTTGCTTGTCACGCACCTGTATAGGACTTTTATATTTTGTACTTGCGTTTTGACTTCTATCTGTATTATCATCGCTTATAAAATGTTGTGTTCGCACACGCGTATCTACAATAATAATATTTTGCAAAATTGGAACGAAAAAATGTAAACCTGGTAATAACGGTGCTGGTTGGTATTCCCCAAGATTTACTTTTATACCAACTTCACCTGAATTAATGACGATAAAGGGTCGCGCGAGGATAAAAAAGAATATTAAGATAGCAATTGTAATCAGAAAACCTACAAATTTTCCATTCATATTAGGCATTTGGATAGAATTCATATTAAATCCACTACCATTATTTCGATTACTATTAGGGCGATTATTGCTATTATTGTTTGGTGGTGGAACATTTTGAGATGGTTGATTGTTGTTTTGTTTGCGTCTATGTTCGTTTAGATCTATTGGCATTTATATTTCCTTTTGACTTGTTAAATTAATCAATGTATGTTAAAAAATCTTGGTATTTTTCACTTTTTCCCATAACAATTCTAAAAAATTCATCTTGCAATTTTTTTGTCATTTCACCACGACTACCATTGCCAATTTTTCTGAAATCTACTTCACAAATAGGTGTAATTTCCGCTGCAGTTCCTGTGAAAAATGCTTCATCTGCAACATAAACTTCATCTCGTGTAATGCGTCTTTGTTCTACTGGGATACTTAAATCTTTTGCAATGCACAATACAGTATCTTGTGTGATAGATTCTAATGAATTATCATATGGAGGTGTGATAAGTTTCCCGTTTTTTATGATAAAAAAACATTCACCACTACCTTCTGCAATAAAACCATTATCATCAAGCAACAATGCTTCTTCGAATCCACATGCAATTGCCTCGTGCTTTGCCATTTGAGAGTTAAGATAGTTTGCCACTGCTTTTGCTTTCCCCATGCTTGATTTAATATTATTGCGAACAAAGGAACTGATTTTTACACGAATCCCTTTATTGAGTGCTTCTTCTCCTAAATATGCTCCCCATTCCCATGAAGCAATAGCAACATCGACGGGAGAATTGAGATGATATACACCCATTGCTCCGTATCCTAAATATATAATTGGTCGGAGATAAACATTACTTCTATAGTCAACTTTATTTGCACGAAGTAATTCTATTTGTGCTTGTTTTAACTCTTCTTTGCTATATGGACATTGAATCATGACAATTTTTGCACTATTGAGCAACCTTGCGGTATGTTCTTCAAGTCGAAATATAGCCAATCCATTATCTGTCATATACGCTCTAGTTCCCTCAAATACACCATTCCCATAATGTAGTGTATGAGTTAAAATATGCGTTGTAGCTTCTTTCCATGGAATAAGCTTACCATTTTTCCATATATATTTTGATTCTGTCATTACTGTCCTTATTATAGTTTTATTTGGTGTTTAAGACTTTATGAAACTAAATAAATTAAGCGTTAAATTTGTGATTCTACCACAAAAGTTATAATATAATCTGTTTTTCAAAATTTTTACATGAAAATATTGCATTGAAAATTAAATAACCGAAATAATTATAATATAAACTTTGTAGTTTTAACAAATTTTTATTTTTTACTATCAAATATTTGAATGACTTGCAACAGAGAAGATTTTTTGGTTGTAATATTGCTCTATCTATCGTATTCTTTGGTATTCATAGTATAATCAGGAGTGGTCTTTTTTGATTTTTTTGGGGGGGGTGGGGCTTATTAAGGTCCTATTTATTATGTAAATTTAGGTTATCATCACGCAAAAAACTATTAAGTTGCTGAAACATTTCTTCTACTTTTTCTTTTTTCTTGTCAATTTTTTCCATTCTTTTATTCAAATCAATATCTAAATTTATATCTATTTCAGAATCTTCATTATATTCTAACCCCATAGATTTTGCATTAGTTTTCATGTTTTGTATTTTGAAGTTTGGATTTTGTGTTTTTAATTTTGTATTTGAAATAGGTTGAAAGTCTTCGTTTTCAGGTGTAATCATTTTACTTTGCATATTTTCTCTGAAATTATCTTCCTCAGATAAATCACGTAACTCAATTGTTAATTTTTTATTAGTTAATTCCAATTCATTGATTCTATCTTTCAAGCGAAAAAGCCTTTTTCCTACTCGTTGATACACTTCATAGACATCTTCGGAATATACAACTTGTGCGACACGAGCCATAGCTGTGGCACCATTTTTTATATGGACACTCACTGTGCTTAAAGGTTGAAATTTTTGAATCATATCTTCAAAATCCAACATATCTGTTTGATTATCTTCTTTTTGTAATATAAAACTTTCTTGAAAGTCAGAAGACTCATTTGATTGTGATTGCTTCCCTTGCATAATTTTTGTCTTGTAAAATTGTGCTTTAGAACGCATATCTTCTAATTGTGCTTTAATTGTATCAAGCTCGTCATTCGCATCTTTTAAAAGATTATTAGCATCTACTATTTCTGCAGTAATTATCTTAAGTTGTCTTTCCTTATCTTTAATAAGAGAGTCATATTCTTGTAAATTTTCAATGAATTCTTTTTTCTTGTTTTCAAATATTTTAGCGATTTGCCATGATTCTTTAATTGTTTCTGCTTTTGCAATGAATTCTAAAAAAATTTCTTGTTCATCAATATTTTGAATCATATGTGCCAACACTTCTCGTTCGTCTTCTTTCAAATTATGCTCCTTTATTTAATCTCAAGTTCTATGCTTTCAAGTTTTATATCTCTACCCTTTGCAATAAAGGTATTTTCACTCTTACAAAATGGACAAGTTGGATTTTCGAGATTGTGAAAGCTTTGTTTGCAATCATTACATTCTATTGAAACTTGTTCTGTAATTATGGTAATTTCAGCATGTGATAATTCATCATATTCAACTTTCAAAATATCAAATGCACTTATTAACAATGATTTCTCAATATTCGATCGTTCGCCAACACTAATAATAATATTTGTAGCATTTGTCGCATGATTTATTCTAATTTGTTCCATACAAAGTTCAAGCAATGAGGCAATAACCGAATATTCATGCATATATTTCTCCCTTTATCTCTAATGTCGTGGTATGTGCGGTTTTAATAATGCAACATGAAAATTTTCCCAAGACATAGGCATACTTTGGATACATACGCACAATCCACACACAAGCACATCAAACATTGCATGATAAATATCAATTGAGCTGGAAAAAATCATCCAAAGTAGAAATACACAAAGCATTAATATACCACATACACGATCGGTGCAATATCCAACTGCAATAAATATTCCAATAATGAGAATCTTGTAATTAGTTGATCCATAAGACCATTCAAAGATTCCAAAAGTATTACATGCAAATAATATCCATGCAAAAAATAAAAATATCATTCCTTTATAGCTTATTATTATACCGATTTGATTAACAAAACTTCTTATAATTGATAAAATACACACAAGAGCAAGTAAAAAACTTGGTATATCAAAGAGACTATAAAGTAACCGTGCGATACTATATTTTCCAAAATGTATCAGACAAATAATAAAAATAAAAATTGCAAGACCAGCTTTAAGTGTTGTATTAATTGTGAAAAGTCCTGCAATTCTAGCAAATGATATTATTGTGAGTGTGAAAGCTGTGCAAAAAAGTGCATAGACAACAATAGCATAAATATCCATATGTAACCTCTAAGTATATTGCTTATGCTTAACTCAAAATTATATAATATCTTTGTAGATTTTTAATTTAAAATATACATGATTTTAGAAAATTGAATATAAAATATTTTTTGGAAAAAGTGAGAGAAATATTTTATTTAACACCTAATTTAAAGATTTTTTAGTTTTTTAAAAAAACATATTGATACCTTATTAACCTATGATTTCACATAATTAAAGAAAATATTTTGGAGTATTTTGAGATTTTTTAATGTGAGATGGAGATTATTTCAATATAATTTTGTATTACGAAAAATATTTAAAACTTCATCAGTTTTTAAGAAATAGTATAGAATTTGCTTAAACTTTATATTTGGGTATTCAATTAAAGGAAGCATAATGAATAAAAAAAAAGCTATTTTTAGAATCTTTTTAACTACCAAATCAATTATGAAAGCTTTTTTACAAAAGATTGACTTTATGTTACTATTTTTTCTTGCATTATTTATGCTTACCCTTACTTCCTTTTTCTTCTTTGAAATGCCAATGAAGAATTACAAGAAACATAATGAACTCCCTATAATGGAGATTCATCAATTTATTTTACATCGTTTTAATGAACAATATATTGATATAAATATTAGCGGAGAAAGTATGCAACAATATCAAGAAAAAGAGGTTTATAAAAATTTTCTTGGGAGCAAATTTAATGATGATGGTTCTATTGAACATCTTGATGGTAAAGAGGTATGGCATATTGGAGATGAGTATGATTTTATTTTGGGGATAAATTATAGAAAAACTCCTTATATTAAGTTTTTTTCAGAAAAAGGGGTGTATAATATTGTAACTGAAGTTTTTATGGGAAAAGGCGATTTTTTCATCGAAGATGAAGGAATGAAAACTATGGGGAAGAATATTTTTTATGATAAGAAAACTGATGTAATTACTGCACACAATATTAATTCACAAATTTTGAAAGTTAAGTAGGAGAACTGAATATGTATACATTAAAATCTTTGCTTTTTCTACTTTTTTTGCAACAATATGTATTCGCAGCAAAGGCTGATGTCATAGATATTATTGCAAAGAATTTTCAAAGTGTAGGAAATGTTACAACGATTACAGGTGATGTGAGAATCAAAAAAGGGAATGACTTACTTTATTCTGATAAAGTTGTTGTATTTACAGATAATAATCGCAAACCATTTTCTTACGAGGCAACTGGTAATGTGAAATTTACTATTATAACAACTGATAAGCGAGAATTAAAGGGAAGTGGCAATAGGCTTGTTTATGATGTGAAAAAAAATCAATATACGCTCTATGATAATGCCATAATTCAAGAAACTGGTAAAGCAAATTTGCTCAAGGGAGACGAAATAGTTTTATCTGCTGATGGTGAATATGCAAATATTGTCGGAAAGACAACGAAACCAGCGAGAGTGATATTCTCACTTGAAACCACAGAATAATAGCCCAATATAAAGTAAGGAGTTAGTATGCTAAAAACTTTTCGTGCCAAAGTTTTATTTACATTACTCTTGTTTATTGCAATTGGTTGTGGTGGTTTATATATAATTATTTCCAATGGCTATAAGAATATGGCGGCGAGAGAAGGAGAAGATGTTGCCAAAATGCTTGGGGCTTCTATTTTCCAAACAATTCGCATGAGTATGAATTTTGGTGATAGAGAAATTATGGATGCGAGTATGGAAGAAGCCAGACAGATTCAAGGAATTAAAGATGCTACAATCTTTCGTTCTGATATTGTAAATGAAATATATAGCCCCACAGAGAAACAAACGCAACGAGAGGATATTGGTAAAATATTTAAATCCAAAGAGCAAAGTCTATTGCCCGATAAATCAATTGATGGTTTTATATTGCACAAACCATTAATTGCAAATGAAAGTTGTTTGCAATGTCATGCAAATGCAAATAATGGCGATGTGCTTGGAGTGTTGGAGTTAAAGCTTTCAATGAGCAATATTTATGAGCAAATTGATGAAACACAAAATTATCTTTTATTTACGATGATTGGAGCTGGGATATTAGCAATTGTCGGGCTTTATTTTTTCTTTGATAGAGAATTGGTAAAACCATTGAATCGTCTAAAAGATATGGCACGGGATCTTACTGAAGGTGGTAGCGGTGATTTAACAAAAAGAATATCAATTAAAAGTCATGATGAAGTTGGTGTAGCTTCTTCATATGTTAATCGCTTTATTGAAACAATACAAAATACGATCTCACTAAGTAAGGGGGTAAGTGAAGAAAATACACGAACCTGTTTGCAGCTTTCGCAAATATCAACAACTTTGTCAAAAAATTCAGATGAGCAATTCAGTGCTGTTGATAAAGTAAATCAATTAACACAAAATATCGATAATCAGATTATCGTTGTCGAAACTACAACCAGTCAAACACTTAATGATATTGTAGAAACTGAAAATACTTTGGAAGATTTTGTTAAAAATCTACAAGATTCTATTGCACTAATTACAGAATCTGCAGAACAACAAGAGCAAGTTGTTCATTATGTCCAAGATCTTACTGAACATGCCAATAATATTCGTGCAATTCTCGCCTTAATTCATGATATTTCTGAACAAACAAATGTTTTAGCTCTTAATGCCTCAATAGAGGCAGCAAGAGCAGGAGAACATGGGAGGAGTTTTGCTATTGTGGCAGATCATGTAAAACAACTTGCACAACGCACACAAAAATCATTAGGTGAAATTGAAAGTAATATTGGTCTTGTTTCGCAGAGTATATCTGATGTCCAACAAACTATTACTGATGTAACAACACGAATGCATAAAATTACAGATAATACTACTCCTCTTATCACACATGCAAATAGCACAAAAGACAAGTTGCAAGTTACAAAAGATAATTCTTTAAAGCTAAAAGATATTAGTAGCACAATTGCTTATCATATTCGAGAACTTAATGAGATGATGGAAACAATTATACATTTTAGTAGTAGCACACAAGATGTAGGTCATAATGTTCAAGTTGTTATCAATGATATGACAAAAAAAGCTCAATCTTTGGAAAAATCTATTTCAAAATTTAAAACCTGACTATTAAAAAATATTAGAAGTATTAATAAATTTATTCTTATTAATACGAAGTTAATGTATTATCAGAATTGTAAAAGTTAAAACTTCTTGCATATTCTAATATGATATGAATATGCTACCCTCTTTTGAGAAATTATGTGGCTTTTCGTGTTTTGTAGATTCTGATATTTCTAATATAATTGGATTGTGTATTGGAAAACAAAATCTTTTTAGCTTTTTATTTTCGATTTATTATACTTAAGGACGAAAACTAATGTAGTAATCTATAATGCATTGATTCTTGATTGGGTGTGTCATCAATGATGAGATTATTTTTTACTTGTGTTTCAAATTTTCCAAGCACAGCATATATACATTCGCGATGTCGTTTGCTTGTTTCACAGACAGCAATATCGTGTTGCATGGTTTTGTAATCTTTGTAGATTTGATCTGGCACATGAAAGGATTGCGGTTCTTGAGTAGCAAGAAATATAAAAAATTGCCCAAAACTATAAGTATCACTTAAGAAAGGTTCGACACAAATTTGAGATTCACTAAACTTTTTACGACCGAGACAATCTAGATTAATAGGATAATTAAAATGTGCTTGAAATACACTATCTTTTAAAGTAAGTTCATAATTTGGAGATATTTCTTGAGTTTGTTGCATCTGCACTTTGCGTAGATTATTAGCAATTTTATAAGATTCACATTCAAACTCTATTGTACCATAAATATGAATCTTATCTTCTTGAATACGTATAAGTGCACTACCTATTTTACCATGTTGTGAGTCTATAATAAGAAGTTTATTTGCACTTTTACACTCTGGAACTGGTGCAAAATTTTGTTTAAAATTTGTATAGTCGTTGTAGCTCACATCACAGAGATTTGTTTTGCAATTTGAAATATGAATTCCAGTTTTAGGATTATTTGGATTATTAAAAAAACCACTAAATTTAAGAATAGGAAATTTCTCAATAAATATCATAAAATAATAATCTAATTGTTTTTGTGTTAATCCCGTAGTATATGCAGATTGAAATCCTAAAAAAGAAACAAGAAAGAAAATATATATACTTTTTTTCATATTCTAACTTTTTGTATTTGTTCGCATATTTGCACTTTTTTGAATTAAAATTGTAGCAGATTTCTCTCTGTTTGTATAAATTCCTCTTTAATTTTTATAATTTATTGAGGTTTGTTAGAATATTATTTATGCTAATTAATATTTAACGCTCCAATGAATTATTTATTAAATTAAAAAATAAGGAATGAGGGGCTAAATTGCCATTCTGATTGCATCTGAAAATGCCTCTGTATCTGTTGCAACAACAAAATATTCTATCCCTAATCCCTTACCTTCTTCGATAAGACTATATTCAAGTTTATTTGGTGTAATTACAATAAATGTTGGATTCTTCGCATGTGGGTTTTCATTATATTCACGAATAAAATCAAAAGCTAACAACCCACTATTTTTGTAATCAAGTATAACAATATCTTGTGGAGTTGTATTAAGTTTAGTTAATGCTTCGAATGGATTGTGTTCAACAGTTATTTTTAGTGTTGCATCCACCCTCTCAATCAATTGTCGTGATTTAAATGACTTAGTATCATTCTCTTGTATAATAAAAACATTACGTTTACTTGTTGTCTCAAGAGTTTTTAATAAGCTAAAAAGCTCTTTTGTTCTTGGGGAAGTAATTTTATTTTTATCAATTCCTTTGAGGAAGTATCGTAAATAGGTAACAGAATTATAACCACCATGAATATCCGCATCGCGGAAAAATTTCTTAACATATTGATTTATTTTTGCTCTCGCCCACATTTCTTTATCAAGATCATAGCCTTTTGTATTCAGAAGTTTTACAAAACGCTCCTTAATTTCCTCGGTCATAGGTGCAAACACATCTGAAAATTCTTGTAAATGTTTTTCTCTAAAAGCTTTGAGACGTTCTGTTTCTTTTGCAATGACTTCTTTTTGTCGAGCAATATAATCGATAAGATCAACAAAGCGACGACGCAAAAGTTTAACTTCTTTTTCAAATTCTAAATATTCACGACTCTTTTTGTCAGACATAAGTTTCAATGTACGTTCTTCTTCTTCAAGTCTTCTTCCAAGAGGTTCGCATTCAGCTTTTGCTCCATTCATACCAATTTTTACATCTTCAATATATTGTTCTAAATGTGTAAAGGCAACTTGTCGCACTAAGAAAATTTTTTCAAAACAATAGGGTAGGGGATATTGAATCTTTTTATTGTATTCTTCAAAATCTCGATATAGTGATGATACCTCATGTTTTACCATACGTAATTCTTTGTTTTCAAGCATAGAATCTAAATCACAAAGATCATTGTATGCTGTAAATAAAAATCTTCTCATTTTCATAAAATCGATTTCTGGGTGACCATCAATAAATTCTTGATGATTTTCTAAAATAGATTTTTCACGTGCAAAAAACTCATTAATACATTCACCTGCAGATTTTGTGACAGGTATAGCTTCTTCATCTTCGACTGAAATTTTAGCTTGAATCTTGATGACAATGCGATTTTCAACCACAAATTCAACATCTATATTGTTTGCAATCTCCTTTTCTTCTCCTTGCCATGCACTAAATGGAAATGGAAACACTCGATTGTTAAGTGTTTGTTCAACTTTTCCTTCCTTTTTTTCAACATCTATACTGATGATTTGCCCTTCTAACATAACTCACCTTTCCTTAAAATACCGAAATTAAGATTCGTAAAGTTTAGTATTATAACAAAAAACATAAACTTTTATTCAAATAAATTAGTGCATAGAGCCTAATAAATATTATTTTTCATTTTATTTTATATTTTTGAATACCTTAATTGCTTGAAATATAATTGTAAGAAGTAAGAGAACTGATTTAATTATTAAAGAATAAAAGATTGGAATGAACCTTAAAGTTGGTAAGCGAGGTTTTTGTGGTAATTCTGAAGCTATATTAGATTCTATAAAATATTAAATGATTAAAATTTTATGAGTTTAGAACAATAAAAAATAATTAGTTGAAATAAACTTCAAGTAGTGTAGTATATTAAATCCTCATTGTAAAATATACACAAAGAGTATTTATAGGTGATATTTATCATAATATTTTCTTGTTTGGTAGCTTTACAAAAGTTTGTTTTAAGATTTTTAACTTTAACTGGACAAAAGAGTAACTTAATTGATGGCTATTTCATACATTTTGCAAAGCAGATTATTGAGGCAAGAAAATTTACGCATACTCCCGAATCGAAATTCTAAAAAATGAATAAATTACTTTGTGATGCTTGAAGTTTTTAGTATTAATACTTGAAGAATTTCATATAGTTTGGAGAATATTTATCAAGAATTCTTTGAGTGATTTAGTTAGATACACTATGAAGCATCGATACTAAAATTAACTTAATGATGTAGTTTGGTAGAGTTGCATGAGTTTAAGGTAAAATTCTTCCTCACCATTATTTTGTATAATACCACTTGATGGTAAAATATCATAATATAGTCTATCTAAATCTTTAAATCTATTTGGAAATAAAGTTGAGAGCATAATTGCAGAAATTTGACGCCTTACAAGCATTGCTGGTGGCAAAAGCCCTAATCGAAAAAATTCAATTAGTGATTCTGTATTATAGTTAATATGATGATGGTTTCCATGTGGGCAGATTCTTATTGATACAAGTGTTCTACAAATATCACAATATACATATTCTGGTAAAATAGAAACATGTAAATGAATGCCCCGCAGTGAATCAAAAATTGAATGGACTTCATTGTTTAAATAATATACTGATAATCCACGATTTTTCTCACCAACAAGAATCTTTGTGCAACCAAAATTACGCATTACAATCGCGTCCATAATCATTTTGTTTTGCCCTGCGTAGAGATAGGTATCATCATGTGGAATGATAATAACTTTTTCTCTCATAAGATAATTATCAACAATAAATTCCATACATTTTAAACGCAATTCATAGGAAATAAGATCATTTCTATGTGGTTTTAAAAGAAATATCACGAGTAAATCACACTGCTCTAAAGCTTTTCGCATAATTTCTTCGTGTACACGATGCAATGGGGATGCACTCATGACAATTCCGGTAATCTGTTGTGCATTCAAGGTTTCGATTTTGTCGCTAACTTGCTGTTTAGAATAAGCAACTTCATTATGTTCTAGCTCATATTCTCCACAAATACAAAGCTCTCCAATTCGATTTTGAATTTCTTGAATATGTTTATTGGAAAAATCACCGCCCATGATTTTATGTATTCGTTCTTGTTTATTAACTCTAAAGACAGAATCTACAACAATGCTTCCAGATTTTTTCCCATCAGTAATGAAATCAAGCACTTCGCCTTTTGTTACACTCGATAAGACTTCATTATTTCTTTTTCCGCTTGGTGTCAAGAGAAATGGACATGGATAAGTTTGCTGTAGAAAAAGCCCACTTTGATTTACCGCTTTCATTTGTTCTTCATCCATGAGTTTATGTGCGGGATAAAGTAGACCTTCTTTGGCAAGATTTAGGACAGATATTGCTTCTTTATCAATGTAAAGTTGTTTATTTTTTTCTTGTGATTCCATATTTTTTCCTTTTTTCCCACAAGCTTTTTCTACTCATACCAAGCTTCTTTGCCAACTCAACATCAGGATACCTCCCTTCAAATTTTGAAATAACAATCCTTTCATAATCACGGATAGAGAGAATTTCGCTACCAATTTCTAAGTTATTTGCCATATTTGTAATATCTACGATATTTGAAAAAACAACTTTATCATCTGCAATCATCGAAATGATTATATTATAATGTACCGCTTTTTCAAGAAATTCTTTTTTTTCATGTTTTTTTAAATTCTCACAATCTATTACATAATAAGTTTTATGTTTATCAAACTCAAATTTTTCCCATGAAATATTTTTAAGACTTAAAAAGTCAAAACGCAACCCTCGTTCGATTGCATATTTCATTGCATAAATGTCGGCACTTCTTTGTGAACTTGCTTTAATAAGAAGAGGTGGGTTATATTGTGGTAAAGTTGGGGTTTGTAATTCATTTTGTATGAAAGCAAAGTAATTCTTAAAAAATTCTATATCATTTTCTAAGTCTTTAAAGGCTAAGTAGTGTTCAATTTTCCGCACAAGTTCATCCATCATAAAAGGTTTAATAATATAATCTTTCGCTCCGAGTTTGAGTGGTTTCGACACTGTATCATCACTCACATAAGATACCATAAGAATAATAATAGAATTTTTATGATATTCAATCATATCTATATAATGTATTCCAGCAGTATTTGTTGATAACAATACAATATCAAAACCATTTTTATTCATAATTTCTTCAAATGATGATGTAATGCAAGATGTATGCCCATTATCGGCAAGCTTTGTTGCAATACTCTGTGCTAAATAAGTTTCATTTTCAATAATTAATACATTCATGTTAGTCCTTTTTTAAAAAGTTAAAATGTTGCATATTTAAATGGCGTGTTATTTCTCTTGGTCGCAAAAGAACAACACATTGTGCAAATACCCCTTCTTTTCGTCCCACAAATCCAAGTTTTTCTGCTGTGCTTGCTTTAATACTAATTTGTGATTTATTGAGGTATAAGATATTTGCGAGACATTCTTGCATTTGTTGTTTATATGGTGTAATATGTGGTGTTTGTGCAATGATTGTTATATCAATATTGCCGATTTCAAGCCCAGTGCTAAGGCAATAATCATATACTTCTTGTAATAATATTTTAGAATCCATATTTTTAAATTGAGAATCTGTATCCGGGAACATTTCTCCAATGTCACCATGATTCATTGCGCCGAGCAAAGAATCAATCAGGGCATGAATTCCAACATCACCATCACTATGGGCTTTAAAACCATAAGGAGATTCTATCCTGACGCCACATAACCACATTTCTTTAGAATCTTCAAACGCATGAATATCGCTTCCCTGTCCTATTAAGATATTAGAAGTGCTTAATATATTTTTATGCGTAAAATTTAAAGAAACTACTTTTGATGATAAGAGATTCTGTCGAGGTAGTTGAAGTGTATAGGGATTTTGACTTTCTATAATCTCTTTGTAGATTGCATCAAGTAAATGTATGTCATTCATGTAAGTTAGCTTTGCCATGTCCCTATCTCCCTGAACAAGTTCTAAATGCGTATTGGGTAATGCACAAATCGCACTTGTTTCATCAGTGAAATCTTTATTTAGATGAAAAGACTCTAAAAGACAAGAAGTCCTTGAAATTTGTGGTGTTTGAATAAGTCTCAATAATTCTCTTGGAACATGTGTGTGTGTTGGTTGTTTAAATTGCAATATATCAGAATCTTTATTATGGCTCTGTATATCTTGACATAGCATAACTGTATCGGAAACATTGAGGCAAGGAGCAACACAATCACAATTTGTATGTTCTAAAACTTGTAGCATGTTATACAAGGCTTTTGTTTTTGTGTTAAATCTAGCACAATCATTAACAAGTACAAAATCAGAATCTACTTCTTGCAGAGCATTTTTTAATGACTGAAAACGTGTGTTGCCCCCCGTAACAATCAGTAGGGGAATGTGTTCTAAACATATCTGATTACAAGTTTCTGCATTAAAGCAAGAATCCTCATTTGATATAAGAAAATCTAGAGATTCTGGAGAAAGCTTTTTCATATATGATATATCTTTTGGTGATGCAGTAATAATAATTTTTTTAAGAGAAAAACAAGAATGATGCTCTGTTTGATTTAATGACTTAAAATCAGGATTAAAAGGATGTTCATTTTGTTGTGTGGGGAAAGAAGCGATACATTCGAGTGTTTTTTGTGCTAGAGATTGTGCAACATAAAGCCATAGTGGTGTTGTGTTGATTCGTATCCATTGTTTTTTTACATGAGGTTTTTGCATGGCATGAGGAATGGGATAATCATAACTCTTGCAGAAAGAATTAGAGAGAACTAAATCAGCATCATTGAAATTGTTACAAAATCGCAAGGAATCTCCCGCTGCCATTATTATGAGCGTTAAACTTTTCATCATGTTAATCTTTCTGTAAATGTTACAATTGAAATTTTACTTCTGTTTTTGGGATATTCTCTAAATTTTAGAGTGTTCCTAAGCTATCTCAATTTTGAATATTTTTTTTACAATTATATAATAAATCATCAAAATTTGTTACTAATTTATACAATATTATTGTATTTTTCTTTTTATGCCATTGAAAAACAAAGAATTTTAGTATGAATTTTACAATATTTTCTAATCTTCAATTATTCTTATTATAATTCGAATAATATTAATTAAAAATAAAGGATTTTTATGAGTGAAAATATTCGCAATACATGGGTGCAAAATAGATTAAACGATACAATACGTACACAACTTTATTATGCAAAAAATGGTATTATTACTGAAGAAATGCGATATGTAGCCAATGTTGAAAATTTGAGTCCGGAATTAATACGTAAAGAGGTTGCAAGAGGGAGGCTTATAATTCCTGCCAATATTAATCATAAAAATCTTGAGCCAATGGGGATAGGGTTAGCTTTAAAAACAAAAATTAACTCAAATATAGGTTCTTCCCAACTTGTTGAAGATATAGAAGATGAGGTAAAAAAACTAAAAACTTCAATTAAATATGGTGCAGATACGGTTATGGATCTTTCCACAGGTGGTGATTTGGATAAAATTCGTAATGCTATTATTGAAGCCTCAAGTGTGCCTATTGGCACTGTACCTATGTATCAAATTCTCCATGATGTACACAATGATATTTTGAAACTTGATATTGAAACAATGCTTAATGTATTGCGTAAACAAGCACAACAAGGGGTAAGTTATTTTACCATACATTGTGGTTTTTTGCTTGAGCACATGCCAGCAGTTTCTAAAAGGAAAATGGGGATAGTATCCCGTGGTGGTAGCCTTATGGCAAGTTGGATGTTGCATTATCATAAACAGAATCCTTTTTATGAATATTATGATGAGATTTTAAAAATCTGTCAAGAATACGATGTTTCGTTGTCGCTTGGGGATTCGCTACGACCAGGTTGCTTAGCTGATGCGAGTGATGAGGCACAATTTTCAGAATTGCGTGTATTAGGAGATTTAGCAAAACGTGCATATGAAGCGAATGTGCAAGTAATGATTGAGGGACCAGGGCATGTTCCATTAAATCAAATTGAACGCAATGTTGAGCTACAAAAAGAATATTGCAATGAAGCACCTTTTTATGTGCTTGGACCGCTTGTAACAGATATTGCTGCTGGTTATGATCATATTGCAAGTGCTATTGGTGCATGTGTTGCTGCATGGAAGGGTGTCGCAATGTTATGTTATGTAACACCAAAGGAGCATTTGGGTTTGCCAAATGCAAAAGATGTGCGTGAAGGTATCATTGCATATAAAATAGCTGCTCATGCTGCAGATATTGCACGAGGCAGGATTGGTGCACGCGATAGAGATGATGCCATGAGCGATGCAAGATACGCGTTTGATTGGAATAAACAATTTGAGTTAGCTCTTGATGGAGATAGAGCAAGAGAGTATCATGATGAGACTTTACCTCAAGAAGTATTTAAAGACGCTGAATTTTGTTCTATGTGTGGTCCGAAATTTTGTAGTTACAAAATTACTCAAGAAATTTTTAAAAATTATGTAGAAAACGAATAGATTTTGCAGTTTGCGAGAATCTAAATATTTTTAAGCAATATGCAATAATAAGCTTGTCTGTATTGAGAAAAGATTGTTTGGTTTTTCAAGAAAGCTTTATTAAGGTAAAGTATGATTAGACGCATTTTAATCAATAAGTCCCCAGCATTTTCACACCTTGAACTTTATGTGCAAAATGGTTTTAATGTGATTAGTGGTGTGAGTGGTAGTGGTAAGTCAGTTTTTTTAAATTCAATTTTAAGTGCATTTGGACTTAAAGAACCTAATGCAGATTTGATTGAAATAAGCTTAGAAATAGATTACAATAAACTAGGTATTAATCTTGAGGACTGGGGAATCTCAAATGCACTTGATGAGGATAATCAAGCAGTTGTTTCAATTTTAAAAAAACAAAATACTCGTTATTTTTTTAATCACCAATCAATTCCAAAAAAGAAACTAAGTGAGATTTCAACACATTTTATTAAGTATATTAGTATCAAAGATGGAAATGAACTGCAAAGTAATTTTTTACTTAAGATTCTTGATACTTTTATTGGTGCAAAAGATGTAAAATTTTTTCTATTGTTGGAAGAATATAAACAAATATTTTTAGAATATAAAAATTGTGGAAATGAGTTGGAAAATCTTAAACGAATGCAGAAAAATCTTGAGAATCTTAAGGATTTTGCACAATTTGAAATTGATAAAATCACAAGAATTGACCCACAGATTGGTGAGTATGAAAGACTTTTAAATGAGAAAAAACTTCTTAGTAAAAAAGAAAAAGTTTTGCAATCTTGTAGTCTTGCACTCCAAAGTATAGATTCTATGGATTCTGTAAATCGAGCACTTCAATTATTGGGACTTGATAATAGCAATTTGCAATCTTGTTTGCTTGAGGTTCGCGGTAATCTCGAAAATGCTATTGATGATTTTGAGAATCTTGATATGGAACCAGAAGAATTGCTTAATCGTATTGGTGAATTAGCAGATATTCAACGCCGTTATGGAAGTGAAGAAGAGGCACTAAAACATTTGGCAATTCAAAGAGAAAAATTAAAAGAATATGAAAATATTGAATTTGATAAAACACAATTAGAAAAAAAATATATCGAACTTGAGCGAACAATCCAAGAACTTAGCAAGAAAATTACACAAAAACGAATCGCAAATATCAAAAACTTTGAAGCACGACTTAATAATTTTGCACAGCAACTTAAGTTACAGGTTCTTTCGATCAAAAGAAGCTCTTGTTTGTTTGATGAGTTTGGGGTGGATAACTTAGAAATATTACTCGATGAAAAGTCAAAGAATATAGTTTCTTCTGGGGAGTATAACCGCATGAGATTGTGTGTGCTTTGCACAATGGTAGAAGCAAATGAAGTGAAAAATATCAATAACACAACACAGCGGAGTATAATAAAAAAAACAAAAGCAATAGAGAAAAAAAAGATGAATGTGCGAGATCAACAAAATATATTCAATAATGAATCTTTAGCGAATTTGCACTTCACAAATCAATATAATGCTCTCAATACAGAATGTGGGATACTCATTCTTGATGAAATTGATGCAAATTTAAGTGGTGAAGAAAGTGAGGGTGTGGCAAAACTCTTACATTTTTTGTCGCGAAGTTATCAAATTTTTGCCATTTCTCATCAACCATTTATGCCGTTAATGAGTGATTATCATTATCTTGTGAGTAGGGATGATGAAAATAAAGGATATATTCAGCTACTTGATAATGAGGGAAAAATTCAAGAAATTGCACGTATGATTAGTGGCTCTAATCTTGATTCTCATGCAATAAATTATGCAAAAACACTTTTAGAACAAAAAAAGCAAGAGAGAAGTAATTTATAAAGTTTATTGTTAATAACTTGAGATAATGAAGTTTTGCAGAAGATAAAATATTCTTTGTAATGTAAGATTTTTTTTTGATAAAATCGTGTGATTGTTTTTGTTGCTATGCTAGAATAATGTTTATTTACTTCCATATAAGGAGCTTTTATGCAGGTATTGCAGTTGGGTTTAATTTTTGTTATTTTAGTCGCTATTGTTGTGATTGTTGTTGAGCTACTTTGTTTTCTCATTCCTATCATATTGGGGTTAGTAGGCTTTATTGCCATAGCTGGTTTGATTGGTGTGTTCCTTTTTATTTTTTATAATAAATTGCAAGATTATTTACAGAATAGAAAATAATGATTGTTGATGATTAAGAGTGCAATTTTTAATTTTTCAGGTTGAAATCCCGATTTGTAATGCAAGAAAATAGTTACAGTCTCAACCATTGATAAGTGGATAAGGTTTCAAACTTTTAATATTTGTCTCAAAATATTTTAATATGACTTCATGTTGGTGATTCTATCTGATTAATATAAGATAAAGTTGATTAAATTTTATAAAATCTCTGCAACCTTTAAGCTATAATTACACAAAACTTAAGCAAGGAAATTCATGGGAAAAGTATGGAAATTTGGAGATAATATTGATACTGATTTAATTATTGCTGCTCGTTATCTCAATACAAGTGATGGTAAAGAATTGGCAAAAAAAGTATTTGAAGATGCAAGATTGGGTATAGCACAAGAAATTCAAAAAGGCGATATAGTTGTGGCTGGAGAAAATTTTGGTTGCGGAAGTAGTCGTGAGCATGCTCCATTGGCATTAAGAGAAGCTGGAATCAAAGCTGTTTTAGCCCCATATTTTGCACGAATATTTTATCGTAATGCTTTTAATACTGGACTTTTAATACTTGAGCTTGAAAAAAAAGATATTGAATCTATACAAGAAGGTGATAATTTGGAGGTTGATTTAGATTCTAAAAAAATTATAAATACCACTCAAAATACCCATTATCAGTTCAAGGAGATTCCTGTATTTATGCAAGAACTTTTGCAATGTGGCGGTTTAATGGAATATGCAAAAACAAAAATTTCAGTGTAGTTATAAAGGGATACTATGAAAACTTATAATATTGCTGTGCTTAAAGGTGATGGTATTGGTATTGAAGTAACAAATCAATCATTAAAAGTATTAGATTCTGTGCGTAAAAAATTTAATCTTGATATTCAAACACAAGAGTATCTTGTGGGCGGAAGTGCACTTGATAATTGCAATCAATCTTTACCAGAAGCTACTATTGAAGGTTGTAAAAGTGCTGATGCCGTGTTGTTTGGTGCAATTGGTGGTCCAAAATGGGATAATCTTAAACATGATAGCCCAGAAAAAGGTTTATTGGAATTACGTAAAACATTGCAAGTTTTTGTAAACATACGTCCTGCTTTTGTGTTTGATTCCCTTGTGATGGCAAGCACTCTTAAACCAGAAGTCATTTCGGGAGTAGATTTAGTTGTTGTTCGTGAGCTTATTAGTGGAATTTATTTTGGAGAACCACGCGGTATAGAAATACGCGATGGAGAAAAAGTTGGTTTTAATACGATGTTTTATACCGAAAGTGAGATTTCACGTATCGCACATTATGCTTTTAAACTTGCAAATACAAGACAAAAAAAACTCTGTGTTGTTGATAAGGCAAATGTATTAGAAGTGAGCAAGTTATGGCGTGAAGTTGTTGGCAGAATCGCAAAACAATATAATCACATTGATGTCTCTTATCAGTATGTTGATAATGCAAGTATGCAACTTATCCGTAATCCAAAAGATTTTGATGTGATTCTTACAAGCAATCTTTTTGGTGATATTTTGAGTGATGAAGCAAGTCAATTAACAGGTTCAATTGGCTTGTTGCCGAGTGCGAGTATCGGTGATAAATATGCACTTTATGAACCCATACATGGAAGTGCACCAGACATTGCTGGGCAAGACATCGCAAATCCAATGGCAAGTATTTTAAGTCTTGCAATGATGTTCGAAAATACTTTTGAAGAACAATGTATTGCCAAAACTATTAAAGATTGTGTTTCAAATGTGCTTGAAGAAGGTGTGAGGAGTAAGGACATTGCACAATTTGGGGTAAAAAAAGTGTTAGGCTGTAATGCAATTGGTGATTTAATTGCAACGAAAATATTAGAATATTAAAATTTGAAATTCAATAAGAAAAAGAAAGATGAGGAAAAATATGAGTAGGAAGCTACTTAATTTGGGTTATATCTATGAAATGGTAAATAAGCACAATGAGGCTTTAGTGTGTTTTGAACAAGTTTTAGAAAAGGATTCTAGAAGTCTTAATACAGAAATTATTAAGGAAGCAAGACTTGGAATAAAAGCAAATCATATGGCACTGAAATATCAGGAAAATCCGGAATTACTCACAAAAAATCTTGATATGGAAAAAATGCAAAGAAAAATTCAACAATTTAGACAAGATCCAAGAAAATTAATAGGGTGGTTTAGTCAATGGAGTTAAAAGATGTTGTATTACAAACGCTTAATGAAATTGAAAATAGCGTTGATGAAAAAGGTTTTAAAGATATTACAATTGGAATTAATACTGGTGAAGTAGAATTCTTGCAGAGCTTTAAAGAAAGAATTTTTGTGCTTTTTGAAGGATTAAAGCAAGATGATTTGTTTACTGAAGACGAGAGTGCAAAAATGCAAATTGAAGCAAAACTTGATTTAATTCTTGGTTTTTTACAATTTCAATTAGCTCTTATTGATGCGAGATTGGAGGTGCTGGATAAACGCACATTTGATTTGGTGTGATTAGTATCAATGATAATCTATATGGTGCGTTATATATTTTATATTTAAATGGGCTTATTAATTTTACTATATAGCAAGATAACTATATGGTTTGATAAAAGTTTTTCCTTTTATTGTGTAAAGAAAACTCTATGCTTTGTTTTACACAATAAAAAATATCTTAAAATAACTGAGATAGAGATTGTTTATTAACTAATCTATAATTTCTATTTGTTGAAGTATTTTTAAAATCTTTCCCTCATTTTTTATTATGTATTTTTAGTTCAAAAGATAAAAAAATACATAAGATTTAGTAATTATTATTATTTTAATTTTACTTTAAGTTTTTTTATGGTAGTATTCTATTTGTAATCAATTTACGCATTGATTATTGTTCTTATCAAAGGATATTCCTTTGATAGTTTTTGGGTTAAGTTAAGAACATTCTTTCGCATTATCTTCCTTTAGCAACTAAGGTAAGATTTTCTTCCTTAGTGTTTTGCTAGATTTCTCGCAGTCTTTAATTTTGCTTTTATCAAAGAATAAATTTTCTATATTCATTTTTATTAAAAATAATTTAAGATACTGATTTTTAGATTCTATCATTTATAAAATTATTCCTAGATGTATAAATATTATCTTGCATAAAGTAAATCAACTATATTCAATAAAACACTCATAAACTAGGTGATTGTCGTAGTTCATTATAAGAGATTTGTGATTTGAATTATATTGAACTTTTGTAAAATTGCTATTATAAGCATAATACTTAAACCACTTAATATCCCATTTAGCAATCCACTGAAAATATAACCCCCCTCGAGATTTGGTTTAAAATTATAGAATCTTCTTATAAAACTTGGTTTATAGTAGTCATAAATTCTTATAAATACACAAGCACATACTGCTTCTAAAGCATAAGTTTCTGTATTATTGAATACTAAAAAACATGCACAAAAGAGACTCGCAATAAATTGATCTATAACAAAATAGTTGCCATAATTCTTACGGATTTGTGGGATATTTTTTTTATCTACAACAAGGGTTTGTGCTGTATAACTATTTTGAGAATCTTGTTGCGACTGATTATTTTGTATTGTATCTTGGTGTGATACACAATCATTTTTAGCTATGCCTGTTCCCACATTTTTTATAGAATTTATTACTTCATAGAAAGGTTGGTTGCTTTTGTCATTAAAATTCTGTTGATCAGTACGCAAATTACGATATATAACAGCACTAATTAATAAGGATAACATAAATGCAGTTTCACGATTAAATATGATGAGAATATAAATAAATGCAAAACCAATAAGGCTTGCTAAAATTTTCCGAAGCCATAGGGGTTTAATAATATGCAATATGGCAAGATTATAGAGATTCATATTTTTATACCTCTATTTTCTCGAGCAATTTGAGATTAAATCCACTTAATGCAGTATATTCGGATTTTTTTGAACTAAGCAACTTGAAATCTTCAATCTCTAATAATCGCAAGATTTGTGCTCCAACACCAAAGTCCTTTATGGTTTCACTTTGTGTAGGATCGCTTTGTAAAAATACCATATATCCACCATCTGTCTGCAGTTTTTTAATACTTCGCATAAGATCTTCAAACTCATCATTTTGTTCAAATAATGCAATATCAGTTTTGATTGTATGAAATTTTACAAGAGGGGTTTTATTTGTATTGTTTGTTGTTGTGAATTTAAAAATTGTATGGTTACGATCCAAGTGGTCACAAAAAATATTTTTTTCACATGTAACACCTAAAAAATTTGTCTTACATGAGGATATTTTATGCACAAGATTCTCATAATTAAGACGATATTGGATAATATCAGAAACATAAAGAATATTTAGATTATTCTCATGTGCAAAATCAATTAAAAATTTATCTCCTCGTGTTGCCATTGTGCCATCTTTTTTCATAATTTCACAAATTACACTAATCGGTGCAACGCCAGCTAAGCGACAAATATCCACACTGGCTTCAGTATGCCCTGTCCGAGCCAATACCCCACCTTCTTTTGCAATAAGAGGAAAAATATGACCTGGTCGCACAAAATCCTGTGGAGCAACATTTGGGTTACACATAAGATGAATTGTCATATCTCGTTCATATGCAGAAATTCCTGTTTTTGCCTCTTTTGCATCAATCGAAATTGTAAAAGCTGTCTCATGATTGCTTGAATTATTTTGCACCATTGGAGGAAGGTCAAGCTTGTTTGCCAACTCTTTTGTAATTGAAACACAAATCAACCCTCTTGCTTCTTGTGCCATAAAATTAATTTTTTGAGGTGTAGAGAAAATCCCAGCCATTACCAAATCGCCTTCATTTTCCCTATCTTCGTCATCCATGATTATAATCATTTCCCCTTTTTTAATCGCTTCTATTGCTTTTTTTACGCGTTGTTTATACATCAATATTCCTTATCAATTTAAATATTTTATGGAAATTATATCAAATTTATTTGACTTTTTATAGAATTTTGTGGTATAATCTCATTTTCACATTTTGAAAGAAAAAATTTGAAATTGGGGTATAGCCAAGCGGTAAGGCATCTGGTTTTGGTCCAGACATTCCGAGGTTCGAATCCTTGTACCCCAGCCACTTTTCTAGGATAAAAGATTAAGTTAAAAATTCTTAGATTTTTTATTGCAACTTATTCATTCTTTTTTATAGTATTAAGCTATTAGTATATCGCGGGATAGAGCAGTTGGTAGCTCGTTGGGCTCATAACCCAAAGGTCGGGGGTTCAAGTCCCTCTCCCGTAACCAAATTATTATTTATATAGAAATTATTAAATTAACATATTGTTTTAAAATTCCCCCATCATAATCCCAATAATTTTTCTTATCATTTATAAACCAAAGATAACTGAGATTAGATTGAAATTCTAATAAATGCACGAAGCAATGTATAGTTGTTGCCTCCATAGAAATTAATTGCTGGTGTGTCATTATATACACCAATAGCACTTAAACCAAGTTTGCCTTTCATGAATGTTCGATATTGATTCCCAACGCGTTGTCTCCAGATAGGAAAATCTACCAAGCCTTTTATTTCAAAACTTACGATGTTCCCTGTAGGTAAAAAACTACCACGTACTCCAGCTTCAATTTCAAAAATGTGATTCCAATTGAATCCTGTAGCACCATAAATAGTAACAGCATTTCCCCAAAACATACCAACATTGTATTCAAAAGGAGTTGTATGTCCATAATAATCAATAAGTTCTGCACCAGCTTGAGAAGTGCCAATAACACCAACTTTTGCTTCCAATAAATCAAGATAGATTAGTTCTTGTTCCAACCATGCGATACCAGCCATATTTTGATTTGCAAGTCCAGCTTCAGCGGCTAGTTCAAATTTGTGGTTAACATTTGCAGGAAAAGTATGTGCATAATATTTAGAATATCCTAAAATATGTAGTTTTGTCTCCATTTCTACATCTTGTGCAACATGGTAAGCCATCTGCGCTTTCATACCAAAGGCAGTAAAGAATCCTGTCGCATAAACATAGGGTTGTAGTTCAATGTGATAAGGTAGTTCAAAAGTTCCACGCAAGAAATAAGTCCCAAAACTACTTAAATCTGTTCTAAAAGGTGTTACAAATTCATCAATTACCATTGCACTTCCATAAGAAGCGGTAAGATTTAATGAGGTGTGTAAAAATCCATCATAAGTTATGCCAAAGCCTTGTGAATAAAAAGTATTCCACTCTTCTTTTGCCTTATATCTTCCAGCAATCATGCTTAATTTTAATTTTTCATTAATATAATCTCCATAAATGGTATTAAAAAGAAAAATTTGCTTTACATCATTGTAGGTTTCGCTTGTGCCGTTTGTAGCAACAAAAATTGGTGCTGCAACCAATAATCCTGCAGCCGCTTTAAAGCCATAGAGTCTCCCTGTTGCATAATATCCTAAAAAAGTAGCATCAAAATAGGTTAAGTCATCTCCAAATGTTTGTTGATAAAACAACGAAGCAGAAACTTCATGAGATGCCTTATACCAGAAAAAGTCAGCCCAAGTTTTTGCAGCAGATTCGCGAGTATAACTCTCTGGTGCAGCAGCATCGAGACTAAAAGGTAAAATTCCAAATGTAAAACACCATTTTTTGATAAAATTTGTTTTATTTGTTATTTTATCGAAAGGATACATATTTATTCCTAATTAATAAGATATAAAAATATTAAACAAGATATTTCTATCGAATTTTAGAATATTTTTGCTAAAATTCAAATAAAAAAGCTAAATATGTTCCCTAAATTTGAATTTTTTATAATTTACTAACAAATAAAGGAAATTTTATGTATAAAATTAGAAGAAATCCCGTGCAACATACATTCTTAAATGCATCTGCTGGGAGTGGTAAAACTTTTGCACTTTGCACACGTTATATTGCACTCCTACTTTATGGTGCAAATGCCAATGAAATTCTAACAATTACTTTTACAAAAAAAGCTGCCAATGAGATGAAAGAAAGAATCACTATAAACCTTTATTTGCTTCATAAGAAATATAATGAAAATATTGCACTTACACATGCACAAGAAGAAAAAATACAAGATTTGTTGGATGCATTGCAAAAAGATTATAAAATTACAGAATCTTTTTTGAAAGAATCTCTTCATGAAAAATGTGTATATGTAAATTTTTTACAAGCTGATAAAAAAATTAGTACAATTGACTCTTTTTACACTTCCATCTTGCGAAAATTTGCTTTTTTTATTGGTATACGTAGAGATTTTGAGATTGATGAGGCAAATACATTTGACTTTCAGAACTTTCTTGCAAAAATTTATCAAAATGTAGATCTTAGTCAAATTGTTCGTTATTTACATCAAGTAACGCATCTTAGAACAGAATCTACGCAGTTTAATAATACTACAAGTCTCAAAGGATTGCTTGAAACATTGTATGATAAATCCATAGAATTTAAAAACCAGCAGGATTTTGCATATAAAATGAGTAGAACATATAATTTAGAACGTATGCTTACTCTTAGTTTACAAAATAATATTGATATTTCTGCATTACAATCACATAGAATACTTCAACATATTGTTATTATATCTGAAGATTTGGTGGCATATCTTGAAAGTGTAATACAAGAGAGAGAAGCAAAAAACTTAAAGAATGGAAATTTTAAGAAACTTTATGCAACATTGGCGAGTAAAAATATTCATCAGATTCTTAATAACAAATTGATACAAACAAAGCAACATAGCTGGATTCCAAATGATATTGATATAACTCAAATGTCTAAGATACAAGACTTTTGTGTAAAAATACAATCTCTTATAACACTCTATAATTATTGTCTAGAAAGTGAAACATTGCATAATATTCTTTTGCTCATTGAATCATATTCACGGAACATAGCACAAATGCAAAAAGAAACAAATGTGTTAAGTTTTAATGGAGTTACCCATAAAGTTTTTGATATTACTTCGCATGTTTTAATGCAAGAAGAATATTTTGATAGCATGTATTTTTATTTTCGTCTTGATTCTACCATTAGCCATATTCTTTTTGATGAATATCAGGATACAAGTATTGTGCAATATAGAATCTTTTTACCACTCTTTCAAGAAATTTTATCAGGAGTTGGAGCAAAAGATTTTAGGAGTTTATTTTTTGTCGGAGATTTTAAGCAAAGTATATATGGTTTTCGCGGTGCAAATATCTCTGTTTTTGAAGCAACAAAAGAAAAACTACTCGAAAAATCTGGCGAAGATAAATCACTGGAATATAATTATCGTAGCAGAAAAAATATTATTCAGTTTGTAAATGAACGATTTAATCAAGTTTATGGCAAAGATTATGTTGCTCAATATTATCCATTGCAAAAACGAGATTCTCACGATGGTTTTGTGCATACTACAACCTTTGCTATGGAATCTTATATCACAGAAAATATGCAAAAACTAAAGGGGCAAACTCAAATTGCTCAAGCAAATAAAATGTTAACAGAAACTATATACCAAAAAGTTTTATTACAATTACATAAGATTCTTTCACGAGGTGTGGCATTAAAAAATATTGCCATTTTAGCAAGAGAACGCAGAATCTTGCAAGGATTTATAGAGTTTGCAAGGATACAAGATCCTACTCTTGAATTTAATCTTGATAAGAGCGGGAAACTCATTGAGCAAAAGATAGTGCAAATTATTTATTGTGTATTCAAGATACAAAAATATAATAAAGATTTAGAACAATTACAACATACATTAATAGCATTGCAAAACGCTTCATTAATTACAGAGGAAGGTTTTGAATTATATCAAATAAATGGTATGGATCGCATAGCACCCAAATCTTTGCGATATGATAATATTGGAGATTCTAAGATTCAAGAGATTCAAAAAGCTTTGCATACTATAGAATCTTATAAAAAATTTACACAAAAAAAGCTTAATAAACTCTTGGGAAAAAGCTATTTTGATATTTATAAGCCTTTGTATATCCCTGCACAAAAAACACTGGCACAAGAAATTAAATTTGTTATAGAATCTTTACATCTCTATGATGAAGATTGTATGTATTTTTTAGAACTTGCGAGTGAAAATTCACAAATACGCGATATTGACGATCTTTTCTCAACCATTAAGATGCGCGAGTCTCGTCGTATGCAGGAAAAAGCCATTTGTGCTATGACAATACATAGTTCTAAGGGACTTGAATTTGAGCATGTCATTTTACTCGACCCCAAAAAAGAATCTTTTCATTTAGAAAAGATTCTTTATAATTATAATGGAATCTATCTTGATGAAATTCGTTTAAACGACTCTCAATATCTTACCCCTCAAGATATTCAAGATTTGCAAGAAAAAGAAAAAGCAGAGCAGATTTCACAAGAAAATAATCTCTTATATGTTGCATGCACGAGGGCAAAAGAAGGATTGTATATTTTTGCAAATACACAAAGTTATACCGCAAAAATGTTGCAACTCAATAATGAAGAAAAAGAAGCAGACTATATGCTAGGCGATTTTGAATCTCTATTTACCTTGCCATCCTGCATGAATATAGAATCTGAAAATAATAAAAATTTAGAAAAGTTTTTTATACCAAAAGATTCAAAAGTTTCTCAAATATTCCATGTTGCCAATTTGACTGCAGATTCTCATAAAATCTTGATTTCTTCCTTAGTAAGTTTATTAGGTATGCAAGAAGATTTTTCATATAAAGAAGAACAAGAGATATTGTTGCAGAATCTACACACAAAAAAGAAACAAATTATTGGCTTAAGTCAGCATTTATTTTTAGAACTTATGCTTGGGTATAATATTAAAAATCCGTTACATATTGTAAAATCTCATTATGGATTTTATATTAATGAAAATGAATTATTAAATCTTTATTATAAAGCACAACATTTTTGCGAGAAAGAACTACAAGAAAGGTTAAAACTTAATAAAAATATGCTAAAATGCGAACAATCTATTTTGCGAGAAAAGAGTGTAAAAAGACTTGATGCAGTTGCACAAAAAGATGGTAATTTTTTTGTGCTTGAATTTAAAACAAGCCAATATGCAAATAAATCATTACGAGAAAAACATCAGAAACAAATTGAAGAATATAGTGATTTTATGAGTAATATGTTTCAAAACAACGCAATAATAAAGGGTTATTTAATCTACTTCAAAAATGATATTGAAATTTATACACTACAATCGACAAGAGAATGGATTAAAATGACAGAATAAATAATTTGAAAGTAGAGCTATGGCAATAGAATTTACAAAAAATAGAACAAATTATACACTTAGAAATTTTATAACACATGAATCTTTCGGTGGTGTTTTACTTTTCTTTTGCGTATTAATTGCAATGATTATTGCAAATACAAATTTTGGTGTTATTTACAATGAAGTGTTTGCTACATATTTGGATTTTAAAATAGGGCATACAACACTCATTCATATTAGCCTTTTACATTTTATTAATGATGTATTAATGTCATTTTTTTTCCTTATGGTTGGCTTAGAGATGAAGCGGGAAGTATTGTATGGTGAGCTTGCTGGTTTTAAATCTGTCAGCTTTTCTGTATTTGGAGCAATTGGTGGATTGGTTATGCCAAGTATTATTTATCTCTATTTTAATTATGGGAGTGCTAGTCAGCATGGTTTTGGTGTGGCAATGAGTACTGATACAGCTTTTGCACTTGGTGTAATTTTATTGCTTGGCAAGAGAATACCAAATGTCATTAAAATATTCCTTGTTACACTTGCTGTTGCCGATGATTTGGGTGCAATTAGTGTGATTGCAATTTTTTATACTGCACAAATTAACTGGATATTTATCTATTTTGCATTATTTTTGCTTGTTATTTTGATTATTTTTAATTATTTAGATATTAAATATATTTCCTTGTATTTTGCTGTGGGAATTTTGCTCTGGATTTGCTTTTTCTTGAGTGGTGTGCATGCAACAGTTGGAGCTGTGCTTTTTGCCCTTACGATACCGGGTAAATCACAAATTTCACGGCATAGTTATTTAGGGTTAAAGGAAGCTTATAATAAACTTTATTTTAAAACGCGTGCGGATTTTACAAATTTTGAGCCAACAAGTATAGAGGAAACAAATAAATTTGGAGCAATTTTGAATGGATTTAAAGATTTCTTTGTAAGTGCATATAATAATGTAAAAAAATTTATTGTAAGTAAAAGTGATAGTGAACGTGAAATTGATATGCACAAAGAGCATGAACGTGTAGAGATTCTAGATACAATTGCAAGATATTCAAAATATGCACAGAATCCACTTGTTCGCATTGAATTTGTTTTGCAACCATTAAATGCTTATTTTATCGTTCCTCTTTTTGCTTTTGCAAATGCTGGTGTATCAATTGATTCTGGTCTTGATTGGCATATTGATGGAATCTTGCTTGGTGTTATTTTAGGTTTAGTGATTGGAAAACCACTTGGAATCTTTGCTTTTACTCTATTGAGCGAAAAACTACATATAGCCAAACGTCCCGAAGGTCTTACAAATGCACATATCATCTCAGTTGGTTTTCTTGCTGGAATTGGTTTTACTATGTCAATGTTTGTTGCAAACCTCGCTTATTCTTCGAGTGCAGCTGTTGATTTAGCAAAGATTTCCATTCTTATTGCTTCTTTAATTGCGGCAATTTTAGGAGTAGTGAGTCTTTTTCTCAATACAAAACCACCGATAGAAGATGATATTAAGGAAGAATATTAAATCTTTCATTAATAATATCAAGAGAGAATCTTGCGAGAGAAATCTTAATTGAATGCGAGTGTATTAAAAAGCAAAAGGATATTCTTGTAAGAGAACTATTTTCTGATATAAAAATGCAAAAATTTTAGCGTAACTACTGTATAATATTATTTTTTGTAAATATAAGGATAGTTTATGGAAAAAATATGGTTTATCTTATTTCTCGTATTCCACAATACCGCTTTCCTAGATACTCTTAAAGATTCTAATTATGCAAAATCTACTATGAAAGATTTCAACAATCTTGGAATACACATTCAATTTAATTACATAAATGGTATGCTTGATGATGATTTATATTGTTTTGATGAACCCTTTTTCTGCCCTTTGAGTGTAGGGTTTTATAAAAGTTTTGATGAAAAAGAATTGTGGTATAAAGAGGATACAGCCGATATACAATGGGCAATTCATGATGGCTTTGATAACAAAATTCCATATTGGATATATGTATATTGGGAGAAATATGATGAAGAAGGTATCATAGATAAAGAAAATAAAAGCCTTTGTTATACATTTGGATATGGTTGTTTCTTCCCTTATAATCCTCACATTAAAGTTGGTGCAGAAATTTCCTCTAGCATATCTTTTGATAACACTATTTCGACCTTTGATGAGAATGACATAGGGTTTATCATCGCACAATCAAATGATGTTTATCAAATCATTATTTTTAAAAATTATAAAGAAATAATAGCACAGATTCAAGAGACTATTAAAACAAAGAAAATCAAGCGATATGATTCTAGTTTAAAATATAACTTCAGCAATGTAGTTATTAATGGGTTTATTGGTAAAGATTCACTAAAAGAGCCATTTTTAGGGCATCATCGTTATTACAAGATTGATCCTTATTATAATAATAAATTAATATTTAGCACACCACCACAGAATATAAAAGAGTCATAAAATGAGATTAATTATATTTTCTATTTGTTTAATATTAAGTCTTCATGCAAAAGATTTATTATACGAAGAAAGTTTCTATATTAATGGATTTTGGCTTGGGTTAGAAGATCATGATATTTTTATCTCAAGTGAGGAGAAATATGCTTTTACTTATCCCAATCAAGTATTTTATTTTCCTAAAACTGACTTTACAAGCAATAATAAATCTTATATTCTTGCTAAGGGCAGTATCGTATTGAAGTTAAAAGATAAGGCTTCAGATATTATTCAGGAGGATTCCATTCTCTATAAGCAGTTTAACCTCAACGATATTGCACAAAAAGGTATAAGAGGAGGTTTTTGTGATGTTCCATGTGTTTTTCCTGCAATATTGACAAATAATAATCACAATGATCTGATAGTGAATCTTTATGAGAAACCCCAATTTAATAGTAGTAATATTTTGGAGATAGATTCTCATAAAGATATGGTTTTTGTAATTGGCAAAAGTGGTAGATTCTACCAAAGTATCATAATAAGACATAAAGCATTAGCATTTTTTGGGTATGTGAGTGAGGATTCTTTAAGTATAGATTTTATGGGGACAAAAGGCTTCAACCAAAATTTTATTCAGAATCTCGGTAACAATCAAGATTTTGATTTGCAAATAAATCTCAAATTTCTCCAGTTGCAAGCCATTACTAATCTCAAAAATATTCATAAAATCACTGCTATTGTTCACGCAAATAATAATGATACAAAGTTAGAAATAAAGCCAACACTTTATCGTTACTTGTCATTTGATGATATTAATAAATTTAGTGAAGCAGAAAAAAAGAAGATAAATATATTTGCTAGACGATTTGGCAAACGTAGTTTATGGATTAGTTTTCATCTTACAGAGAATCAAAATATTTATATAAGTGATTTTGAATTAGCAGATGAAAGACTAAGTTTGCAAGAAAGAACATTGATAAGCAATGAACAGAACCTTTGTTTATCAAATCAAATGAAAGCACATGAGTATTTAAAGGTATTTTTTGAGCCGAATAAAGATTCAAAATTTACAACAATCAATAAACTTAATGCTACTTTAGGTTACATCGTTCAGCTTGGTAAAGACGAGGAATATTACCATATTAGATTTTATGGAGATTTAGAGAATCTTGATAACAAGATCGACAATCGTAATGTTGGTAATAATAATCTCACAGGGTTTGTAAATAAAGATATGTTAATGAATTGTGAGGGTTACGATACACGAAATCTGCCAGATTATGAAGTAGCACGGTATATTCTCAACAATATGCGAAATACGACATTAAAATCTTTAAGTGATAATGTAAGTGCAGTGTTTGTAAATGGTATGTTCGTGGGCTTTAGAGAAGAAGTGCAAAATTTGCAGGCAGCAATGGAGCTTATAAATACAAGACAATTGCGTAGCACCACTAATGCACTAACTTTTAGTCAACAAAATATCGCACAAGATAGTATATTGTCATTTCAATATGATAACAGAGAAGAGGAATATCATGTTGTGGCACTTGGGGGAAAAACTTTGATTTTTGATAATTATAGTATATTTATATTTGACAATAAATCACTTATAAAAATAGGAATATTTGATTTTAAAGAAGCAATGAAAATAACTACTTCAAACTAAAAGTGTTTTGAGATAGTAGATTTTAAACTTTTTGACTATACCAAAAAGTTTAATTTCGTCAATGCAACTATAATTGACACAAACAAAAATATCAAAAGTTTTTTACAATTACAAGATTCAATTTATTGCCAAATTCAGTCTTTTTTCGAATTATCGAGAAATTGAGAATCTAGAAATTATCCTTTAAACCAGCCAAATGAGCTTTTTTGTGTATCAAGATTAGTAATAACACTTAAATCCTTCGAATCTAGTTTAAAGTCAAAAATAGCAATATTTTCTTTCATTCTGTCAATATTACTTGTTTTTGGAACAACACTAATATTTCGCTCTATAAGGTAACGTAAGCCCACTTGTGCAGGGGTTTTATTATATTTTTTTCCAATATCAAGCAAAGTTTTATTGCTAAAGAAATCATTTTTGCCCTTAGAAAATGGACTCCATGCTTGCAAAACTACATGATTTTCATTGAGAATCTTTTGGTATTTATTTCGTTGAAAAAATACATGTGTTTCCAGCTGATTGAGTACAGGTTGAATCTCACAAGATTTTATAAAACTCAAGAACTTTTCTTGACTAAAATTTGATAATCCAAGAGACTTGATTTTACCCATTTTATACGCTTCTTGCATAGCTTTCCACATAGCTTCAGAATTATCAAACTCTCTATGTAATAAAAGCAAGTCAATATACTCTAAATTAAGATTTTTTAGCCTTATATCAATTTGTTTTTTTGTTTCTTTATAATCCATATCATTTGATAGTTTTGTGGTTACAAATATATCTTTACGACTAATATTTTGTGTTTTTAATCCTGTATTTATTCCTATACCAACTTCTTTTTCATTTTCATACATTTGTGCTGTGTCAAAAAGACGATACCCTACTTTTAAAGCGTCTTGCATGGCTTTTATGCAAGATTTTCCACGCAATTCATAAGTGCCAAGCCCTATAAAGGGCATTTGTATCCCATTATTGAGCTTAAGAAATGGATTTTGTGATGGCATAGAATTTACCTCATTGTTAGAATATTCACTCTTTGATTGCTTAGAATCTGCCCCAAAAACATGAAGTGAATTTAGCCCGAAAAAGGTACTAACAACCCCAAATCTACCAGAAGTCTTTAAAAACTCTCGTCTATCGTTTTTCATTTGATTCTCCATAAAATAAAGTGTTTATATTATACATTATAAATAATGATTTTTCTATTTTCGAATATTATTTCATGTCAAAGCAGAATAGTCAAAATTTCAATAACAAATTTATTTGCAGAATGACTATGGTGTCTCTTGACTATACATACTTGCAATACATTTTAGAATTTTTAAATGAGAGAATCTTGAGCTGTTAAATATAATGTTTGTTAGTAAATTACCGCTGTATTGAAAGAAAAATGAAAATTCTTGCAAAAAATGTATTACTTTAACATTCAATATGTAAATTTTTAAGTATAATATTATTCCAGAATAGTATCAATGTTAAAACAATGTTTCTTTCTTTATTAGGATATTTATACTATAATTAAATATATTTTTAGAATCATAAGGGATATGTTATGATGAATGAGTTGTTGGATAAGACTATTGAAAATTTGCCACCATTACCTGAGACCGTGATTAAATTGCGTAATTATGTTGATAAATCTGGCTCTGAAGTTCGTATGCAAGATGTAGTGAGTATTATTTCTCAAGATCCACTTCTTACTGCTGACTTATTGCGTTTAGCAAATTCCTCTTATTATGGCTTCTCACGCGAAATTTCAACAATTAATCAAGTTGTGGCATTGTTGGGAATAAGCAATATTAAGAACATTGCTATTGCCAATTCTTTGAAGGGTAAATTTAATATCAATGTGTCACCATATGGCTTAGATACACCGACATTTCTGCGTAATTCTAACAATGAAGTGCAATTTATTACGGAATGGTTAAGTGAGGAAGATAAGAAACTTGCCCAAGAAATTGTTCCATGCACTATGTTGCTTCGTTTAGGTATGATACTTTTTTCAAGTATGTTGATTCAGCAAAGGAGAGACAAAGAATTCTTAGAACTTATTAAACAAAATAATTATAAAAACATTTCTTTTGTAGAAAACGAATTTTTTGGCACAGATCACCTATCTTTTTCGGGATTTTTATTTAATTATTGGAAATTTGATGAGGATTTGATTGAGAGTCTTGCTTACATTACCGCACCACATGCAGCCTCTGATCATGTGAAGAAAAATGCTTATGCACTTGCTATAGCTAATAGAGTTTTTGAGCCTTATGAGGGGGGTAATCCATATAATATGCACGAGGCAGTTGCCCTGATCCAAGAGGCTGCAACACAGGGGATAAAGTTTGATCTTGAGAATTTTAAAGACAAGCTCCCACAAGAAGCAAAAATTAATTTACAAGTTCAAGTATATTAGCTTATGAGGGTTTTTGCAATAAGTTTTTCCTTTCAATACCTAATAGCTACATATTTATGAAATATCTTATTTGTTGATATTTTGTTTTTGCTTATCTCTCAATAATTGTAGTTCTTGTGATTCAAGTTTAAAAGTTTAATGTAAGAAGTCTCAGGATAAAATGGTAATTAATAATGTAGGACTGGTGGTTTTACATATTTTGTGATTCATTTGATAGTAAAATATAAATTTTATGTTTGTATAAGTGATATTGCATGAAAGATACACGACAAATTGATTCTATTGAAGCAATGCTTCATAACTATAAGTTGCTTTATTCGCTTTATTCTCGTCATATTCTTGGCGATTGTTATGTGAGTCTTAGTGATGTGGCTACAACGGAGATTCGAGATACCATGCAAGTTCATAATATTCAAAATGACTTTTTACAGAATAATATAATCAATTCTCGTGGATATAATATTGATATATTAAATGCAAAGATTCAATCTTGTAAGCTTTGTGATGTATCAAAAATGGTGCGAGATAATGAGCGGTTCTGTGGATTCTATCCAATGGATTGTGAATATATCCAATCTGAAAATAGACGCACAGATAATTTCCCAAAGATAGCCTTTATTGTAGAATCTTTACATATCACGAGTATCAAGCAAAAAGATAACAATGCTCATCTCTCGCAGCTCACTATAAACAAGAGCAATGAAATGTTACTAAATATTATTGAAAAAGTCTTCGGATATAAACGCACAAGTGTATTTATTTTTCCACGATTTAAATGTGTTGAGGTGGGGCAAAATCAAGCAATTAGCACAAATATTCGTATGCGTTCTTTAGAAAATGAGAGGAGAATTTGTAAAGAATATTTATTACATCAGTTAGAATATGTTGATTATGCGGTATTTTTTGGTGAATATTTATGTCAAGATTTTTTTCAAGCAATGTTAAATGAAGTAAATGGAAAATTGCTTGATTATACAACACAAAATCATAAGAATATTCTTTGTATTTGTGTGGCAGATATATTGCAAATGATAGCAAATCCAACACTTAAGAAAGATTCTATGATTAATTTTGTATTGCTTAAAAATGCAATTAAGGCAAATTTATCACGATAATGCTAAAAAAGTTTTTTAGAGTTCGAGTATTCATCATAATCGTCTATCAAAAATAGTTTTTAAGAATTTGCTATACAAAACAATAAACCCTCATAAATAATATAATATATCTATGAAATCTTGTTCTAAGTTTTTATTTTATCATATTTTTAGGCTTCCCAAATAATACACTTTCATAAAGCCCAAGCGAAAAATGGTCGCAATAAAATTCATAATGAGGTAAGAGATTTTTTAGATAAAGTGGAATTTCGACATAATCACTCTCACTATGATAGAGGCAGATAGCAAGCTTTGGGTTGTATTTTAAGAGTGTCTTTTCTGCACCCTTGAGGGCTGGTAGTTCACTTCCTTCGATGTCCATCTTGATAAAATCCACTCGCTCTATTTTTCCCTGTTCTACCAAATCATCAATACTTGCAGTCATCACATATTCTTGTCCCTCTTGAGATTCTAGGCTTAGTTTCGCACCACCACCTTTACCTTGTGAATATACTTTGGTCTGTGAATCAATATAGAGAGGGTGTTCTAATAGGGTAATATTGTGGATTTGTGGATTGAGTGCTATATTTTTATGGAAAATCTTGAGATTCTCAGGATTGAATTCAAACGAATAAATATGCCCATTGTTTCCGACTTTATGAGCAAAATACAGTGCTGTATCACCATAGCATGCCCCGCCATCAATGACATAATCTCCTTCTTGTGCCGATATGATATGTCTATATGCATATTGCTCTAATACAAAATTTACAAAAATCCCATACGCAGAATAATATAGCTTACCCTTGCCTAAATTGAGTTCTTTAACTTGAGCTAAATCGATTAGATTTAATGTTCCAGATGGGGATTCGATACTTTCTTCAAGCATAGAATCTAAGAGAAAATGATGATATTTCCAAATATGCTCATAGTAATGAATGAGATAAAGTCCTTGAAGCCGAGTTGTTCTATACCATAAGGCATTTACAAACATCATTTTACTATATTCATCATCTAATATATTTTGTACTATAAAGAGAATCTTAGAGGTATCATATTTTCGATAGAACTTGCTTACCCCCCCCCCCCGTTTATAGCAAAAACATTATCTTGAATATTTGGAAGTGGATACCCATTTATACCATTATATTTATAAGTCCTTGACAATAGTGATAGAATCTTTAATCTTGTTTTTAATTCTGTAGGAAAGATAAAGGGGATTATAATAAGAGATTCTAATCTATCAAAAAGTCTATTATATGTATTTTTTCTTATTTTTTTATTAGGGATAAAAAAAGTAAGCAATGTTGCAACTACTTTAAGTAGATAGTAAAAAAATGTCATAATCTTTTCCTTTGAATACTGAGTATATCAAGCTAACATTATATAATAATTTTATTGAATTTTGTGAAATATCGCAATAATTTTATTGAGTCATAGAATTATATCAACAATAACTTTTTAATTTAATTCTTATTATAATTTCTATCAAAATATATAACTATAACCTACACTAACTGTTACATTTATTAGTGTTAAAGCGTATGACAGAAGAAGTTCTTGATTGAAAGGATCGAAAAGCATTGAACTTGTAATCTCTACTCTATGCTTTGCCGCAAAGCTTAAATTTATCCCAAATTGCGATCCAAGAACAAAGACAGGTTTATACAAGTTGCTAGCATTCATTCCTAAACAAACTCCATAAGAAAGTCCAAATGCTGTATTTGGCTTACTTGAAGAAAATGGAATGTCTATAAGCCCATCTGAATATACAAGCAAATTATGTGAATCAAAATATTCATTTAAGATGAAATTGAATTGATAACTATATTCTGCATAGAATCTTTCACCGAGAAATCTGTTTTTTTCTTTAAAATGTTGGTACCCAAGTTTTACTTTACCACCACGAAATCCCCCATCAATAAATCTTTCCATTAAAGGTGCAAAAGTAAAACTTGCACCAAGCAATACACCTGTTTTTTGTTGATTATACAATGCTCTATTTCTTAACATTTTCTCAGTTATTACTTTATCTTTTGTAGTGATTTTCTTGCTCCTATTTTGTGTTGCATTATTTACATTGTGGTCGATAATGCCATTGTTAATGGTTGTATTAAGGATATGATTGCTCGGATCATATTTTCTTGGTGTTGGCACATAGATTCTATTTGGGTCATCATCATACCACTGAATATCTTCCCCACCTTTGATTGCCCCATATTCATTTGCCGTGATGAATATGGGAAAGAAGTAAATGAAAAGAGAAAAGAGATGAGTGTGTAAAAATTGCCTTATATTCATTTTTTTCCAAAATTATAAGTATAGCCAATGCTAAATGTAATATTCTTAGCAACAAAGCTTTCTGCTTGATATGTTGTTCCGCTTGCTAGGAGAAGGTGTAATTTCCCATATTCTGCTAAATCAGGTTGATAACCGATTGGAAGAAGCCATTGAGTGAAAAATTCAATTCTGTGTTTTGCTGCAAAGCTTAGATTTACCCCAAAATTCAATCCGAGATTAAAACCAAAAGGTAAATTATAGATTCCATCATAATATGTTGCTCCACCTAATGTTGCACCAATTAAGATTCCAATTGCTGAGCTTGGTTTTTGAAAATTAAAAGGAATATCTATCAAGAGATCTGCATTAAAAGTTATGCTTTGTGATTGCAATTTATGCTCTGTATCTTTTATTTTTCCCCCAACATATTTATAATGGAGATAATAACGTGTGCCAAGCATTGGCATTAAGAAATTCTGTGATCCAATCTTTAAGCCTACACCAGCGAGATTCCCAGAGATATTATAACTAGTCGATCCCCTTTCCATAGTAGAATCTATCGTAATAAATGGGATCTCTATACCGAGTAAAAAGCCACTTTTGAGTTTATTATACACTTCATCACTATTTTGTTGATTCTGATTTGTCTGTGAATATGGATTTTGCGGATAATTTTGTGTCGGATAGTTCCCGTTCTCATACATAGGCACAAAATTTTGTGAATCAAAGTTCTGTTGTGCCAACAAAAGTCCCCCATTGTTCTTATTTCGCATAACTTCTGAATCACTTGAACTTATATTTACAAAAGATTCTAAAGAATCACTTTTTGCATTTGCATATTGCCCCAAAAAAATACCACATAACATAAGGCTTATCGCCATTTTCATGATTTTCCTTGATATATTGCTTATCATCAATTATCCTCCAGTTAAAAAAGATAAGCGTATATTACAAAAAAAAAAAAAAAGAAATCAAGGATTTTTAATTAAATTGGAAAAATCAAAAGAAATTCGATATTATCTGTGTTTCGACAATAATAAAAACATTTAAGACAAACATTTGAGTATTATGTGATAAAAATATGGATGATGAGCATACAAATTATATATTATGTAATTAAGGGAAATTTGGACTTGTGAGTGCAAATTGAATCTGATATATCAATATATAGATATGAGTTTATAAAAATAAATGAGATTATATGGTTTTAATACTATCAACAACAAAATAGACTGATAGAATAGAGAATTTTAGATTCTCTACCTCATAGAATTTATTTTTTATATTGATTGATAACCATAGATTATGATTTTACCGCAATATATGGTTCTTCACGGAGTGGGTATTGACATTTTCCTTGATTGCATTGTCGTGCTATGCGGATAGACTGGAATAACACAAGAATTGTAACACACATAAAAAACACACAAAGAATTGCATTTATCGTATTATTGATAACACCTTGTTTCATAATTGCAACTTCTCTTGCTTTAGATTCTATTTGTTCTGCACGGATTTTCTCAATTACTTGTTCTTTTTGTGATTCTTCAAGTTCTTGCAATGTAACTTCCGAGATCTCAGGTACAACTTTACCGCTTTTTAAATCCTCTAAATATGCTTCTAATGTTTCTATTTTCTTGCTTGTATTTTGCACAAATGCCACATGGCTTACTGCATCATGCACTCGTTCCCCATTTGCTGGGAGAACTTTTTGTGTTCCTGCATATATAGTAGCAATCATTACAAATGTTGCTGGTAGTGCAACAACCCATGCATATTTTCCTCGTCCCATTTTAAAGAGGATTGCCATGACAAGTAGTAGTGCAATAACAGCTAACATTTGATTGCTTACTCCAAAAAGTGGCCAAAGACTATAGATCCCACCATTTTCATCTATTGCACCTTGATAAAGGAAATATCCCCACCCGGCTACACAAATGGCAGTAGCCAACATGCCAGCAGGAAGAGAATCTAGATTCCCCAAAGGCTTATAGACATTTCCTAAAATATCTTGCACCATAAAGCGACAAGTCCTTGTCCCAGCATCAACAGCAGTTAAAATAAAAAGTGCTTCAAATAAAATTGCAAAATGATACCAAAATGACATAGAACCAGCAGAAAACAATGGCACTTGCGAAATGATTGTTGCTAAGCCAATAGCAAAAGTGGGTGCACCACCTGTGCGACTAAGTATCGTATTCTCTCCAATGTTTTTTGCTAAATCGGTAATATCTTGTGGATTAATGACAAATCCCCAGTTAGAAATAGTTTGAGCGACACTCACTGCATCTGTCCCAATAGCAACAGCAGGAGAATTGATTGCAAAATAGAGACCAGGGTGTAGAATACAAGCAGAAATGAGAGCCATAATAGCAACAGCTGATTCCATAAGCATAGAGCCATAACCTACCATTCTTGCATGAGATTCTTTCTCAAGCATTTTGGGAGTAGTTCCAGAGCTAATTAAGGCGTGAAATCCGCTGATTGCCCCACATGCAATCGTAATAAAAAGAAAAGGAAAGAGCTTACCAGCAAAAACGGGACCGGTGCCATCTGTATATTGAGTAAATTTTGGCATTTGTAATTCTGGTGCAACCAATAAAATTGCGATTGCCATAACGACAATAACACCAATTTTTAAAAATGTGCTAAGATAATCGCGTGGTGCAAGTAAAAGCCATACAGGCAAGATTGCTGCTACAAAGCCATACGCCATGATGATTAATGCTAGAGTGGTTTCCTCAAAATGAAAATAACTTGCCCAAACCTCATTTTCTGCGACAACTTGTCCATAATATAATGCAAACATAAGGAGAATAAAGCCAATAATACTTGCCTCACCTACATGACCAGGTCGTAAGAATCTCATATACACACCCATAAACATTGCAATGGGAATAGTCATTGCGATTGTGAATGTCCCCCAAGGAGAATCAGCTAATGCTTTTACAACAACCATTGCTAAAATTGCAATAATAATAAGCATGATTCCAAAAATGGCAAGCATAGCAAAACTCCCAACAGCATTTCCCATTTCTTCTTTAATCATTTCACCTAGTGATCGCCCTTTGCGTCTTGAAGAGATAAAAAGAACAACAAAATCATGCACTGCACCGGCTAAACAACCACCAACAAGAATCCAAATCATTGAAGGTAAATAACCCATTTGTGCTGCAAGCACAGGACCAACTAAAGGACCGGCACCTGCAATGGCTGCAAAATGATGACCAAAAAGAACTGCTTTATGCGTGGGGACAAAATTCTGTCCATCATTATGGATAATAGCTGGAGTCGCACGTTTATCATCAAGCCCTAAAACTTTATTTGCAATAAATCCACTATAAAAACGATATGCAATAGAATAAATACAAATCGCAGCTACAACAAGATAGAGAGCAGAAATCTTCTCTCCATTATGCAATGCCAACACACCAAAGCAACATGCACCAATAATAGCTACGATAAACCAAAACAATTTATTAAATGGCTTCATTCTTCTCCTTTTAAAATGATTCTCTCTATTACTAAAGCTTACATAATTCATATCATTAAATTATTACTGCGATAATTATTTATAAGTGAGCAGTGAATAAGATAAGTTGAAACGCATATTCCCTTAAATTACACTACATAAATAAAGAGCTATTTATATCATAACTTATCAAAATGAAATCTTTTAGACTAAAATGATAGAAATGATAAAAAAAATCAAAAGTGTATAAAAAAGTAATCACTTTATTCTATATAAATATTATGTAAGTTTCATATATGCAAACTTAAAGACGGAATGTCGAATCTTTTTATAAAGTGTTTTTTAGTATAAAGTAAGAGTAATATAGAAATTTTTAGAGAATTAAAAAATAATTGCTTAATGAATTTAAAAAGTAGAGTTATTTTGCAATATATGTAGAATTGTTACTTATTGTGATAATTTTTTGTATTATATTGTAATTTTAAATTTTTATGAAATAAAAATAATAAATTCCTTAAGAATATAATATAATTTCATACTCTAACATGCAAGGTTTGAATGTGCTAAACTGCGTTATAAAATTCTTAGAGGTTGCATATATTGCATGTAAAATCCCTTTTTTTTCAATACAGATTATTTTTTATAGAGTATTCATTTTTATAATATTTTATTGTCTATTTGTGTTCTCATTTAAGAATCTTTTAATTGCGGAAGTTTTGCACGGAGAATTACAAAAAAGAGATTCTCAACAGAATCATTTTATCCATCAAGAAGTAGGGCAGCATGAAACACAATTTCATGATTTCGTGCAAGATTCTCAAACAAATGTTTTTCTTCCTTCGCATTCCACAGGACTTTCTTCTACACAAAATCAAATGCAAAAAAGCAGTTATTCTATTCTTGCTGATTTGCGTGAAGCATTTAAAGAGTATTCACATCTCCATAAGGAATATACTACTTTTCTGAAACAACTACAAAAAAATAACATTATAAGTAATCCCTTTAGCGATACAGAATCTCATAGGGAGAATTCACTTGCACATACAGATCTTTCTTCGCAGCATACCATCTCTCCTTTTCACAATCTTTTATTGCATAGTAAAAATTCAATTAATAGTTTTGATATGGGATTAAGACATAAACAAAAGCATTTGACATTTAATGGAGAAACTTTCAATGCTTCTATACACACAACAAAACCCCAAGAACCAAAACAAGCTCATGATTCCTCAAAGTTTTTAGCACAAAACAAGCTAGATAATCCCAATCCTATACAAACACAGCAGGATTTAAAATCTCCTTTTGATATTGCTACTCTTGCACCAAAATGTCTCAATCGAAAGTTCAACCTAAAAAAAGAGGAAAATATTAATGCACTTACTATCCTCAATGCACTTGCAAAAGATTGTGATTTTTCGATTCAATACCAAAAGCAATCAAGTTTAAAGCGAGATTCTAAAGAAATATTCGGCGATATAAATATGCTGAATATTCACCAAAAAGAACTTGATTTTATTCTCAATTTGCTCTTATACGATATTTTTTATGAAGTCAAACCACATAGGCTTATTCTTAAAGATCATGGTATGCAAATTTTTGAGATAAATTATATTTCAAGTACACGTATGGCACAAAGCAACACAGATGTATTATTCTCACAAGAACAACACAATCAAAGTATGGGATATGGTATTGGTGGTTATAGTGGAAGTTATAGTTTAGGTTTTGGCGGATTAATGTCAAATAATGGGGCAAATTCCATGCACAATAACTCTCTGTCAAATCACAATCTTTCACACTATCTTGACAATCTTTCAGTAAAAAATCAACTTCGTAATCAAATGAATTATGCAAACAATCAGTTCGGAAAAAGTGGAACAAAAATTTATTCTGTTGATGAGATTAATTTTTGGGCTGATATAGAATCTAAATTGAATATTTTGCTTGATTCTAAGCATGGTGATAGATTTATGATTGATAAGGGTGCTGGGCTTATTTCTGTATGGACAACAAAGAATAAAATGGAAGAAATTGCACATTTTTTACAAAATTTAGAAAGAAAAATCAATCTCCAAGTAGCCATTGATGTTGAGATTCTGTCCTTGACACATTTTAACTCAAATAATGTCGGGATTGATTGGCAGGAAATCTTTAGTATCCTTAATCCAACTCAATCAAAGTTCAATGTTATGTTTGGTGGTAGTTCTAGCTTTACGCTTAGTAATTCAAGTATGGATTTACGTTCAATTTTTAATCTCTTGAAAACTTATGGGGACTTGCGGAGTTTGAGTAATCCAAAGATTATGGCATTGAATAATCAACCAGCAATTATTAGTGTTGGCTCTGTTTTGCGATATTCACAGAATCTTGTTTTTCAATCTAATAATACTAATAATACAATTCAAAATACAAGTACACAATATCCAAGTGTTTTTGCAGGAATCTTACTTGATATTACTCCATCAATCAGTCAAGATGAGGTGATTTTACGCATTAATCCTTCAATCACAAAAACAAAAGATCCTGAACTAGAAAACATGGCTCAAGCCCTTACTTCACCACCAAATCTTAGCACAAATCAACTTTCCTCTATTGTGAGATTAAAGAATGGGCAACGAGTGATTATTGGAGGATTATTAAGCAATATTACACAAAATACTACGCAAGCCATTCCGGGCATCGGAGAAGTAAAGGGACTAAAAAACATTTTTGGTAAAACCAGCAAGATTCAAAGAAATGAAGAACTAATCATTATTATAACACCACATATTATTGAATAATTTTGTAATATAAATGATATTTGGTTGGAAAATACAAATGATATTATTTGTTACATAAATAGAATCGCATTAAAGTTATCTCATGTTTTGATGACTTCATAACGAGAATCTTATAATTCTGATGATTTTATTGTATAATACAAAATTTTAATCTTACCCAATCATTTTGATAAATAAGGAATACTATGGACATTCGCGCGTTATATTTGGATTATTTTAAGAGTAAGAATCACCTGCCTTATTCCTCTATGCCTCTTGTGCCAGATGATGCGAGTTTGCTTTTTACGAATGCGGGAATGGTGCAGTTTAAGGATATTTTCACAGGCAAAATCCCTATCCCTACTCCACCGCGTGCGACAAGCTCCCAGCTGTGTATTCGTGCAGGTGGGAAACACAATGATTTGGAAAATGTCGGCTATACGGCGCGTCATCACACGCTTTTTGAAATGCTTGGCAATTTTAGCTTTGGGGATTATTTCAAAAAAGAGGCGATTGCTTATGCGTGGGAATTTGTTACACAAGTTTTGGGCTTTGATAAATCCGTGCTGTATGTAACCATACATGAAAGCGATGATGAGGCTTATGAGCTATGGTGCGAACATATAGAATCAAGCCGTATCAAGCGTATGGGCGATAAAGATAATTTTTGGCAAATGGGCGATAGCGGACCTTGCGGACCTTGCAGTGAAATCTATATCGACCAAGGGGAGCAATATTTTCATTCAAGTGAGGATTATTTTGGCGGTGAGGGCGATAGATTTTTGGAAATATGGAATCTTGTCTTTATGCAATATGAGCAAAAAGATGGAATCCGCACGCCCCTACCAAAGCCTAGCATTGATACAGGTATGGGGCTGGAGCGAGTGATTGCGTTAAAAGAGGGTAAAATCAATAATTTTGATACTTCGCTTTTTGCTCCATTGATGAAGTGCATAGAGAATCTCACGGGGCAGAGATATTATGGCGATGACGAAAAAGAAAAGAGGATTGGGACAAAAAGAGTAGAAATTGTAGATTCTATGGAGAACACCAATCATTCAATGAGTGTTATGGAGCTATCGGGCGATGAGGTTGTGGCGAGTTTTCGCGTGATTGCTGATCACGCGCGCAGTGTGGCTTTTCTCTTAGCGCAAGGCGTGAATTTTGACAAAGAGGGGCGAGGCTATGTCCTGCGGAGAATCTTGCGTCGTGCGGTGCGACATGGGTATCTTTTGGGACTAAAAAAGGCGTTTTTGTATGAAGTCGTGGGAGTCGTGTGTGATTCTATGGGGACACATTATGAGTATCTCAAAGAACGCAAAAAAGCGATACAAGAGCAATGCAAGAATGAAGAGGAGCGATTTTTTGAGACTATAGAATCTGGTATGAATCTCTTTAGCACGGAGCTTGAAAAAATTATAGAATCTCAAAAGACAACAAAAGCAGATTGTGCATCACAGGACGATGAGAGAGCCACGCAGCCTTTGGATTCTCACACGAAGTATTTTGATGGCGAGATTGCCTTTAAACTCTATGATACCTATGGTTTCCCGCTTGATTTGACACAAGATATGTTGCGCGAATATGGCTTAGAAGTGGATATGGAGGGCTTTGAAGTATGTATGAATGCGCAAAAAGCGCGTTCAAAAGCAAGTTGGAAAGGCAGTGGCGATAGTGCAAAAGAGGGCGACTTTAAGGAGATTCTCGCTGAATTTGGTGAGAATGAGTTTGTCGGCTATGAGTGTATGAGTGCGGAATGCGCTATCCTTGCGTTGTTAGATTCTGACTTCAAACGCGTAGAATCCTTAAAGGCAGGGAGTGAGGGCTATGTCCTACTTGATAGGACGCCATTTTATCCCGAAAGCGGAGGACCTATCGGCGATAGGGGTGCGTTGTATTTGCCTTTGGATTCTGATTCTAAGAAGAGAGAATCAAAAGTGTTGCACTCTCACTCATCTCATCATAGAGACGATTGCAAAAATAATGCAAATCAAGTCGCTCAAGTCCTTGATACCAAAAAATATTTTGGCTTAAATCTCTCTCAAATCAAAGCCCTTACGCCCCTCAAAATGCAACAAAAAGTATTCGCGCAAGTAGATTGCAATCGCCTAGAAATTATCAAACATCATAGTGCGACACATCTCTTGCATTATGCACTGCGAAAGGTTTTAGGCACACATATCGCACAGGCGGGTAGTCTCGTAGAAGCAAGTCGTTTGCGTTTTGATTTCTCGCACCCTAAAGCTTTGAGTGATGAAGAAATAGAATCCATAGAGGCGTTAGTCAATACGCAAATTCGCAGTGCAAATTCGCAAATATGTGAGAATATGAGCCTTAATGCGGCGAAGCAAAAGGGGGCTATGGCGTTGTTTGGCGAAAAATATGGCGAAAATGTGCGTGTGATTAGTTTTGGTGATTCTATCGAGCTTTGTGGTGGAATCCATGTGAGAAATAGTGCTGAAATAGGAAGCTTTTATATCACAAAAGAAAGTGGCGTAAGTAGCGGTGTGCGGAGAATCGAAGCGGTATGCGGTGTGGCGGCTTATGCGTATGGCAAAAATGCACTAGAGATGATAAAGAGGGCGAAAGAGGAGCTAAAAACGCAGGATTTGACACAGGGCATACAAAAGCTTAAAAATGAGTTCAAAGAGCTAAAGGAGAAGGCAAATAAAGCAAGAAGTAGCGTGAAATCCTTTGGCTATGAAATGATAGGCGGGGTGAAGCTCATTATCGCTAGTGTGGATATAGAATCAAGCGAAGCAAAAGAGCTTGTCGATAGGGCAAAAAATGAAAGTCAAAATGTCGCTATTATGCTTATTACCACTCAAAATGACAAGGCAACGATTATAGCAGGTGTGAAAGCAGATTCTCAACATTCAAGCAAACTCAAAGCAGGGGCATGGGTCAAAATCGTCTCTCAAAGTCTTGGTGGGAATGGCGGAGGGCGAGATGATTTTGCCACCGCAGGAGGCAAACTCCCAAGCGATGAGACACAAGCAAAAGCCATGATAAAGCAAGGCTTAGAAAAAGCAAGGGCGTATGCGAAGTCTGCGCTGGGGGATTGAATTTTGGTTAAAATACGATAAAAAGGATATTGAGGTTTAACAAAATTTAATAAAAAAGAGGAGTTATATATATATATGAGATTCTATCAATGCCTTTTGTAAGCCTTTTGGTTTGGCGTGTGGGTGGATTCTAAGTGTTTGGGCTGGAATCTTCTCGCTCCACACATCTCGGATATTGTGCGATTTCCAAGTGCCTTTTGCTTTGATAGGCTTTTTTTGCAAGACAAGCAGATATTCACTCTGCTTCCGTGTGCGATAGCCCATACCCATTTTGCCCTTATCCCAAGTGATTAAATCCACGATTTGTAAGCTTGTTTTTATAAGCCACGAATGCACCCCCTCGCAGAGATGAAATTTATCAATCCACAGCATACAATATGTGCTAGGTTTTAGCACACGATTGATTTCTGTGATAAAGCGACTAATCTTCTCTTCGCTCATTTGCGTAAGCTTCGTCCGCTCCCTCTGTCGCTCCCCCTCATTGCCATAGCTCATCTTATCAAGCACGCCACGATATTGCGGGTCAAAAAAGCATAAATCTATACTGCTAGATTCTATCTTCCCCATTAGTTCTAAGCCATCGATATTAAGGCGTTTGTTGAGTAGGTGTTGCAAACTCTATTCCTTGAATTATTAATGGCAATATTGTAGCACAAATTGTATTGCAACCCGCCATTGCACCTAAAATCACACTTGAAACTATTATTCATAAGAAAGGGGATAAACTTGGTAAAATGGGAGTATTAATAATGCAAGATATATAGTATAATGAAATTAGATTTTATACCAAAAAAATCAGGCTTAATTAAGCCTTAATATAAAATATAAAGGAGATAACTTTATGAAAAAATCTATTTTATTTGTATTAATGATAGTATTTCTATCAACAAATCTTTATGCAGAAGAACTGCATTATCACAAAGAAATGTGGTGTTTAAAACCAGATGGAACACCTAATGGCACAAAAGAATTTGATGAAGATGGTTATGGGCGTATAATGAATAAAGAAGGTGGTGACGAAGGTTATGATAATTATCAGAAAGCATCATTACAAACTTTATATACACAAACAGCTATAGAGTATGGTATACCTACAAAAATACCATCTAAAAAAATAAAATATGATAGTGAAAAAATTGCTGGTTCAGTCACAGTAGAGCCAATATCTAACACTCAAATATATATGTCCACATGGCAAGACGGTGGTGAAAACCATATATTAATGACATATAACCCTGCTACAAACATAACCCATAAGACAATATGTGTGTCACTACCATAGAAGTCCTGTATATTAATAAAAATTAACTTTATTCCAAGCCTGTGTAATTAGCTATCAGGTTTGTGAATAATAAAATTAATTAACTACTGCAAGGGAAAATGATGGAAGTGCAGAAAAGCAAACAGATTAGAATAAAAGATATACGAGATGAGCATGATAAGTTTAACTCAAGTAACAAATTATGAGAATCTACCAATAGTAAGATAGCAATCATTACTGCCCAGCTCATGCCACTCCCCAAAAGTCGATTTATATTTATTATAAAAAATATCGCAAGGATAGCGATATAAAGTTATTATCACGGCAAATGGCAATATCGCTCTTTATCATATCAAAAAGCAAGGCGATTAAGAGAAATGAAGCAAGTATAAATCCAATACTTGCGAGATGAAGCACGATGATAGAGATAATCTTTACCCATTTGGAACGCAAACTCTCATAGTAGATAAATTCTATTACCTTTATTTGCTTGTTGTGTTGATGAAAATTTTGATTTGGAGAATCTTGATTGCTATATTTTTGATTGATAGATTCTTTAATTTTGAGATTCCACAATCTTAGAATCTAGCTTTGTTATCATAGTTTTGATAGTGATTTTGCATTATTTCTCCTTATTTTTGGATTGAAATATATGAAAGCTAGAATCTAGCATTGTATTCTCCAAGCTTCTTTGTGAAAACAAAAATCGCCCATCACACACAAAGCCAAGCTCCTGCCAATCGGTATTATTAAGCTTATCACACACATCTTGCAATATTATAGAATCCACTTGAAATGTTGGAAAAATCGCTAGAATCGAGCCATCATAAGCCTTACACGAATGCAAGAAAAAGGCTTAGTATTGCGTGTTTTGGTATTGACATAAATGCGTGGCAAATCGCTTTTAAAATAATCTCTCCCCCATTCCCACCAATTTGTTTCACTAAACTTTTTGATTTTTCGCTGCATAAGACGCGCTTTGAACCCTTGCAAATACTCGCACTCCTTGCCATATTCGCCATAAATCATTCTTTTAGTTGTGCCATTTTTGCAAGTTTGTGAGCCTACAAACTCTACATTCCCCCATTTTTCACTCACAAAGATAGAATCTGCCCCACTCACCGCCCCAACTTTCACGAAAAATAAAGAATAAAAAGGGATTGTATAGGATTTCTTAGTGAAGAGAATCTGCCCATTTATGCAGGAGAAATCCTTTAGGCATTGCGTTTTACGCATAAAATTACCCTTTTCAAATCGCCATATTATGCAGTTTGGCTGGGCTTTGTGAAAAATCTTTTTATCTCCTAGCTCGATATAGTGCGTGATACTTCCTTGCTGATAGAGGAATTCATTCAGCTTCACACTTGCAGTGCTTTTTAGAAAGTCTCTTGGCGTGATAAAAATAAGCTCCCCGCCATTATTTAAATGCAAAATACACTTATAAATAAAAAATAAATAGAGGTTGCTCCTCTCATCAAACAAGGACATATAAGGCTCTAAAAGCTCTTTTGTAGATTCTATAATATCTTGGAATCGCACATAAGGAGGATTGCCGATAATAGTGTCAAATTTTTCACTTACAGGATAGCTAAAAAAATCAAGCCGCAAAGATTCCTTGCAAGCGATACGAGAATCTAGCTCAAGTCCTATTGTATTGCTACTAGGCAGATTCTTCAAAAACGCTCCATCTCCGCAGCTAGGCTCTAAAAATCGCCCATTATTTTTCACAAGGGCGAGCATATCACTTACAATATGTGGCGGGGTAAAAACCTGCCCTAAGCGTTCGATATTACGATTCATAAAAGTATTTCTTAAAATGCAAATACGCATCAGCCCGAAGCTTTAGCGACTGCTCAAATGTGCCTAATAAAAATTTTTTTGCCATTTCAAAATCTCGCTCTATAAGATTACGATTATTGTCCCATTTTGCTTGAAAGGGCAGATTATTGCCATTTGGCAAAATAGATTCTAAACATTTAAGAGAAGTGGCAAACACATCACTAGGATTGTCTTTATTGATGATTAAAAAATAGTAATCCTTGTCATTTGAGGCTAAATTCTCTCTCAAAGTTTTGAAATATAGCTCCCAGCTTACTCCATTACCAAAACTTGGAATCTTGCCCGTCAAAGCATAATAGATTCCAAGTTTGCAGTTGAGATTATCTGTCGTTTTTGTCGTGCTTACCTTGATATTGACAGGATAGAACATATCATTTTCATCAAAGCTAAAATCTACCTAATCACGCATATTTGGACGATTGATAGCAAAACTTGATTCTAAAAGATTAAAAATTTCATATTCATTAAAGGCGGAGTTGATTCGCCCATCACGGCTTTGTTGGCTTAAATGCAAATTCTTCTTTTTCAAAAATTCCACAATTTCACAAAGCATTTTAGGTAAATTCATTTTGGATTCTCACAACTCCGTTTTTAGCACCGCACCATTTGCCGCATTGCTTACAAGCAAAGCATAGCGTTTGAGCCACTTGCCTTGCACCTCCTTTTTGATAGGCTTCCACTTCGCTTTGCGAGATTCTATGGTTGCAGAATCCACGAGCAATTCAAGGCTTCCTTGCGATACAGATATGCGGATAGTATCGCCATCTTGAATAAGTCCTATCAAGCCTCCTTCCGCAGCTTCCGGGCTGATATGCCCTATACACGCTCCCCTTGTCGCTCCGCTAAATCGCCCATCGGTGATGAGGGCGACAGATTCGCCAAGCCCCATTCCCATAATAAGGCTTGTTGGGCTTAGCATTTCTTGCATTCCGGGTCCCCCACGCGGTCCCTCATAGCGGATAACCACGACATTACCCGCCTTGACTTTTCCCCCTGCGATACCTTTAATCGCCTCATCTTGCGAGTTAAAGCACACGGCTTTGCCCTCAAATTCCTTCATAGATTCTGCAACTGCAGCGACTTTGAGCACCGCACCTTGTGTGGCGAGATTGCCATAGAGGATTTTTAATCCGCCCACTTGCGAATATGCCTCTTCATTGTGGCGGATAATATGAGAATCTAGAATCTCCGCGTTTTTAATCCGCTCCTCCAAAGTCTCGCCCGTGATAGTGAGGGCGTCAAGGTGGAGGATAGAATTTCCTCTTTTACTGACTTCATTCATGACGGCATTCACTCCCCCCGCACGATTAATATCCTCCATATGCACGCTACTTAGTGCCGGTGCGATTTTGGCGATATGGGCGACTTTTGTCGCGATGTCATTAATGTTTGATAGCTCGAAGTCTGTCTCTGCCTCTTTGGCAATGGCAAGCATGTGAAGCACGGTATTGGTGCTTCCGCCCATCGCCATATCCACGACAAAGGCATTGTGAATGGCTTTGAAGTTCAAAATATTGCGGAGTTTGAATTTCTCGCTTAAAGTAGAATCTAGGGCGATTTGGACGATTCTTCTTGCGGCTTTGCGGAGCAATTCCTCACGCTCTTTCGTAAGGGCGGGAATCGTGCCATTGCCCGGTAGGGCGATACCCATCGCTTCACAAAGCGTATTCATTGAGTTTGCAGTAAACATTCCGCTACAACTCCCACCACTCGGACAGGCTTTGCATTCTATCTCATGCAGTCTTTTTTCATCAATCTTGCCACTTGCAAACTCACCTACTGCCTCAAATGCAGAGTTCAAATCAAGTGCAGTGCCGTCCTCTAAGCGTCCAGCGAGCATAGGACCGCCACTCACAAAGATTGTCGGCACATTCACACGCAACGCACCCATAATCATACCCGGCACGATTTTGTCGCAGTTTGGGATACAAATCATCGCATCAAGTGCGTGGGCATTCATTACAGATTCTATACTATCGGCGATGAGTTCGCGACTAGGGAGCGAATAGAGCATTCCACTATGCCCCATAGCGATACCATCATCGACACCAATCGTATTAAACTCAAATGGCACAGCTCCTGCTTTGCGGATTTCCTCTTTGATAATGCGTCCATATTCTTGCAAAAAGAAATGTCCCGGAATAATGTCAATGTAGCTATTTGCCACACCGATAAAAGGTTTAGAAAAATCCTCATCTTTCAAACCTGTGGCACGCAATAAACTCCTGTGCGGGGCTTTTTGGTAACCTTTTTTGATAATATCACTTCGCATGGGTTTCTCCTTAATAATAGCAATATTTTTTGTTTCATGTCCAAAGGCTAACATTCTAATATAGAAAAGTTAAAAATAATAAAAAATTAAGATAAAAACACAAAAACTAATGCCATGCAATCATTTTTAATTTTTTATGTTGAAATCTTCCAAATTTTCCAATAATATGTAGCTTTATTCTTGAACGATGTGCTATTCTCTTGAGTGCAGGAATATTTTTTTGGGAAAAACTTATGAGTAATTCATATTCTTCGCCACTTTGATATACAGAATCTTTAAGTTTCTTAAAAGCATAAAATTGCAAATTATTCAATTTTTCCAATCGAGTAATTTCAGTTGCTAAACCATCACTAATATCCATACAAGCATGAATATATTTATATGCTTGGAAAATAAATTTCTCTCGCGTAACTGGTAAGCAAAAACGTGCATAAGGGTTCTTAGATTCTATACAATTATATGGTATTTTATTGATTGTCGCACCATATCGCAAGAGACTTTTTAATATCTTGAGGCTTCCACCCAAATTCGCATTCCGACGGCTTGTATAAGCAAGATAATCTCCTTTTATGAGATGATTCCTATGTAAATATTTACTTTTAAGTTTTCCAATCAAAGTAATATGAAAACCAAGTTTATCGCCTTTTGTTGTATCTCCTCCAATAAGGGCAATGTTGTATTTTTTGCAAATTTCTTGTATCCCTTGCACAAGTTCAATAAGCATTGTTTTGTGTGAATCTCTTGGTAAAGTAATGGCTAAAAGTGCATAGAGAGGCTCTGCTCCAGAACTTAAAATATCTGAAATATTAACTAAAAAGGCTTTTTTTGCTACATTTTTGTAACTTAGCCAATGATGTGAATGAACATAGCGAAACAAAGTATCGTTTTGATATAGCGTTTTCTCTTGTTGTATGAACACATTTTTTGTTTGTAAGGAAGATGGTTGTATGCGAAAATGAACATCTTCAATGAAGCTATCCATTGCGATAATATAAGGAGATTCTTTGGTTTTTTTGCTGGTATGTAAACAGCGAAGTCGAACACAATCATCACCTAATTCTTGAGTGATGCCACTTTTTTGTAATAATGTCAAGAAAAAAGATTCCATATCCATAGCACCCTCTCCATGCAATCTATATTAGGGTATTTTACACTATTTTTGAGAAAAGTTTAAGCTTTTTTCTTATGTTATCTATTTGGTCTTGATTCATGTTATAATTATACAAAAACTATATAACTTTTTTGGAGAAAGATTCTGAATGTCAAATACCAAAAAATCAGATAATCATCAGCAGATAAATCAGATTTCAGAGTTAGATAATTTACAACCAATATCACAAAAAACACAAAATATGAAAAAAGAGGAAAGTGTTTTAGAAGAAAGTGTAATTCCTGTTGATATTTTCAATGAAGTTTCAGCAATTACATTTACCCATAACAATACTAATAATCTTATCCAGACAAAGCAACAACTTCTTCCTGAACAACAAATAAAAGAAGAATTGATAGAGCAATTAGAATCTCAAAGTAAATCTTTTGTAGAACAAGATGAACAATCTAAGCAAGATGTCCGAGAATTAAATCAATTACACGGACAAAATGTGCAAGAAAGTAGTGATATTGCTCATTTAACTAATCAGATTCAACATGAAAACAATGAAGACTTCATAGAACAACAAGATATGTCACAAATTCAAAATCCACATCAAGATTCAGTAAGTGAAATACCTGAGAACATGATAAACAATTTTGAAGATTCTCATATTATACATAATCAAAATATAGATAATAAAGATGAAAAACACGAGAATACAGAAGAGTTTTTTGATAAAGATAGCAATGAAGCTATACAGAATCAAACACAAGATTCTAATAAACACACTAACCAAGAGACATCTAATCCTGACAATCTGCAAGAATATACTTCTCGACAATGTATATCCGATGAAGATAGAGAATCTCTCATGCAAGAGATTCTTGAGGATAAGACAAGCAAAAAAAGAAAAAAGAGTAAAAAAATTAAAAAAGCATTCAAATATAAACGACATTGGGGTTATATTCTTTATTCTAAACGTCTTCTTGGTAGTATTATTGTGCTTGCATGTTTTATTGGTTTATATACAGGATATTTACTCTTTGGAACAACTTCGCTCCAAGTATTGTGGGGACTAAACCAACAAAAAAAGACACTTGAAGAGAGGGTTGAACAAAGTCGCATAGAAAATGCTCAATTACAAAAAAAAGTCTTAGAATTGCTTAGCCTTGAGCCAGATTAGAGTGTATCTAAGAAGTGTTTCCTTAGAAATATATTTAAAGATGTAGTACAAACTTTCAACGAGTGTTCAATTTATTCATGATAAGAATCATGTGTTGTAAGAAAAATAAATGGTTGCATTGAGTAAGTAAATAATCTTTCAGCTTCCTCATTCCATGATAAATAGATAAATATTTTAAATTTGGAAAGTTTAATAAAATATCTAGTAATTTTGTAATATTTTCATAGAGCTTCAAAAAATTACAAAAAAACATTTCTTAATTTACTCTTTTTGTATTAGAATATAGTGTTTATCCTTACTGCTACAAAAGAATTATAGTGATAAGTAATTGTTGTTATATGATTTAGGAGAAGAGAGTGTTGTTATACACAAATTTGTTTATAAAAGTATTGTGTTGGATTTTTGTTTTCTTTGGTGTAGGGTGGACACAAACTTTAGATTTAAAAGATGTTGTAAAAGCTATTGAAAAAAATTCTTTAGAGCTAGTCAATAACAAAGCACAATTTGAATCTCTCTTGTCAGAAGGTAAATCAAATCTTGCATGGGAATACCCCTATCTGGATACAGAAGGTGGCACAGCACAGGAGAATGGTCGTATTGGTGGCGAATGGAGTGCAGTATTTCTAGTGAAACCAAAACTTTGGTGGGTTAATCCTCTCTTGCGTGATAGTCTAAAAAGTAAAAATATGCAATATCAAAAATCACATATCCTTATTCGTAATATTAGTTTTATTGGAGTAAAGAGAATTTATCTTACTTATATTGCAACAAAAGAGAAATATCAATACTATCTCACACGCGAACGTAATTTCTTGCAACTTTTAGGAAATGCTAAGAAAAGATTAGAGGGTGGGAGTATTAGTCGTAAAGATTATGTGAGTTTTGAATCTGCTTACATAGATTCTACGCTTGCGAGCCTTGCAGTTCAAAACGAATTGATAGAATTGCAAAGAATGTTGTTTATGATTTTAGGACTTGATAAGCAAGGTTATGTTTCTCATTTTGAGCAAGGTGTGGGGCTTAATAATAGTCTTGATTCTCTTGGCTACTCAAATGTTACCCTTAGTAATTGGGAAATAGCGAAAGATACTAATGTGCAAAATGTTCCCTCACAAACAATGAGTGAAGATTTGCAAAGACGCAATCAAACTGATGCAAACCTAAATAATATCATGGCATTACAAGGCTATAATTTAGAAATATTAAATTCTAATACTTCAGATTCCAATCTACAAAATCAAAATAATAATTTAGACAAAAAAACTTCCTCGCTTGCTTTGAATCAACAAGATATTGTTATTAACGATTTACAATTCAACTATATAGAAGTGGGGCGAAGCATACTAGAAGAAAAATTGAAAAATTCACTTTATACAGAAATATTAGATCTGCAAGCGAAAGAATATCAGTATCTTGGGCAATATGAAGGAAGAAATCACTGGAATGCTTTAGAATTTGGTGCAGGAGTCAATTATTCTCTCTCAAGATATAATCCAACATTTCAATTATCTGTTCCTTTGCCTGTTACAAAAAAACAATCCCACTTAAAAGCAAAATATATGGCACTTGAGAATGGAGCGGTAAGTAAATCTATGATTACAAAAAAACAAATTGCTATCAAGGCACATGCCTATTTGAAAGAGCTATCATTGCAAAAACACTATATTAATATAGCAAAAAATAATACTGAAGTAAAGCAACATTTAGCTGAACTGAATCGCCTTGCCTATGAAACACAACAAGTAACACTTTTTGAATATATTACACAAGCGAACGCATTTGTAGATTCTCAAATTGAACTTGTCAATTCACAGATTAAATATATTAATCTCGTTGCATTCCTGGAAGAAACACTCGGTGAGAGCTTTACGGATATTAATAATTAGGAGCAAATAATGTTATATATTCAAAGATTTTTTATTAGCCTTATCTTTTTATTGGTAATTTTATACCTCCTAATGCATAATCTCTATGCACAAAATTATGATGTAATTAAGCTTACAGAAGCTGAAAGGGAGGCAACTGAAATTGGAATTTTTACAGTTACAGATAAATCAAATGAAAAAGGAACTCCTTTTTCTGCAGTTGTTGATTTTGATGATATGGGAGGATATACACAAAACTCAAGTTTAGAAGTTGTTGTTGTTGCACTTTATAAGCGAGCGGGGGAAAATGTAAAGCAAGGAGAGCCAATAGCTGAAATCAGTTCCAATGTTTTAAGTGAACTTTATTTTTCATTGCAAAATACACGCAGTCGTTTTGAAATAGCAAGTCAAGTAGAAAAAAAAGATAAAGAATTGTTAAAGCAAGGGGTTATTTCGCAACGAGCTTATCAAACAAGTTATCTCACAATGAATGAATTAAAACTCAAAATGAATGAAATTCGCTCGACTTTCACAATCTTTGGTATTAGTCCAGATAATCCCAGAGGGCAATATGGATTTCTTGTCAGAGCACAAGGAAGTGGCATTTTAAGTGTTGCACCTACACAGATTGGGCAAAAAATACCAGCTTTTACTCCTTATATTCGCATTAAAAAACCAAATAGTAATAGTATTCTCTTGCGAATTCGTGTTCCACAAAATCGTAGCGGAAGTGTGAAACAAGGTTTCGCGGTCTTTGATATACATGGAGAAAAGATTGGAAATATTGAAACAATTTCGAATGTTGTTGATTTGCAAACAAATACAATGAGTGCAGTAGCAAGGGTGGAATCTAAGAATTTCCGTGTAGGCGAAATTGTGGAAATCTACATAGCAGGGAATATTGGAGATAAAGCAGTTATTGTCCCAGATGATTGTTGGATTAAATACTATGATGATTATATTGCCTTTATCTTAACAAAAGAAGGTTTTCAGCCCATTTCAATTCAAATTCTTGAAGAAAGAGATTCCCATTCTGTTGTAACTTCAAATGATTTGCAAGTCGGGGCAAAACTTGCTCGAGGTTCTTTAGTGATCCTCAAAGGCATTATGACAGGCTTAGGTGGAGATGGGGGCGGTGGACATGCTCACTAAAATTATTGAATTTGCACTACGACAGAAAATTATTGTCAGTATTCTAGCAACTTTATTGCTATGTTTTGGTATTTATAGTTTTGTTCATATCCCAATAGATGCTTTTCCAGATGTAAGTTCAACACAAGTAAAAATTATCATGAAAATGCCAGGTGCTTCTCCAGAAGAAGTAGAGAATCGTGTTGTTCGCCCATTAGAATTAGAGTTATTAGGCTTACAAGGACAAACTTCGTTGAGAAGCACAAGTAAATATGCAATTGCAGATATTACCATTAATTTTGAAGATTCTGTTAATATGAATATTGCACGACAAATGGTAAGCGAACGGATGACTACGGCTATGTCAGAGCTTCCTGCCGGTGTAACTGGTGGTTTAGCACCGATTGTAACACCCTTAAGTGATATGTATATGTTTACTATTGAGGGCAATATATCGGAAGTTGAAAAAAGGCAATTGCTAGATTTTACAATCCGACCAGCGTTGCGAAGTATTAAGGGTGTAGCTGATGTAAGTAGTTATGGAGGATATGCAAAAGCATATGTTGTAATTCCAGATTTTCATGATATGGCAAAGCTTGGAATATCCATTTCGGATTTAGAATCTGCCCTCAAAGAAAATCTTAAAAATGATGGAGCAGGAATTATTAATCGTCCTGGTGAAATGTATCTTGTTAAGATAGAATCTGCCGCTAAAAATATACAGGATTTGCAAAATATTTCGCTAAATACAGGACAAGGTTATGTGAGAATTAAAGATTTTGCACAAGTTATTGAGAATCATAAAACGCGTTTAGGATTTGTAACTATTGATGGAAAGGAAGAAACCACAGAAGGAATTGTGTTAGGACTGCGTGGAGCAAACTCAAAAAATACTATTACTATGGTAGAAAAAAAACTTGATGAAATCCGAGCAAAACTTCCACCAAATGTAACAATTAACACATTTTATAATCGATCAGATTTGACACAAAAAGCTGTTGATGCTGTAATTAAAGTATTGGCAGAGGCAATTATCTTGATTGTTGTCGTGCTTTTCTTATTTTTAGGGGACTTACGAGCAGCTGTGGCAGTGAGTGTAATTTTGCCTCTTGCATTATCGGTTGCATTTATTTTAATGCAAAAATATGGTTTAAGTGCAAATTTAATGAGTTTAGGAGGACTGATAATTGCAGTTGGAATCTTAGTAGATTCCGCTGTTGTTGTCGTGGAAAATGCGTTTGAAAGACTTAGTCACGAAAAAAATTTAACACAGATTCACACGATTTATCGAGCATCTAAAGAGATTGCACCTTCTGTTGTCAGTGGAATTATTATTATAATTGTGTTTTTTGTGCCAATTCTTACATTAGAAGGATTAGAAGGTAAAATGTTTGTTCCACTCGGTGAAACAATTGTTTTTGCATTACTTGGTTCACTTGTCCTTTCAATTACCGTAATACCTGTTATGTGTTCTTTTGTGTTAAAATCAAAACCGCATAAAGAAACTTTATTGCTTCGTGGTATTGAATATTTGTATTATCCAATGCTTAGATTTTGTCTTAATCATGGAAAGATTGTTATCGCAGGTTCTCTTGTATTTTTAGTTTTTACATTTTCTCTCTTCCCGCATATAGGAACAGCTTTTATGCCAACACTTGATGAGGGGGATATTGTTTTAAGTATTGAGACAACTCCTTCCACTTCGCTTGAAGAATCCAAAAATATTTTACTAAGAGTTACAAAAAAAATCAAAGAAGAAGTTCCTGAAATCAAAACGATTGTTACTCGTGCCGGTGCTGATGAATTGGGACTTGACTTAGCGGGATTATATCAATCAGATTCATTTATTATTCTTAAGCCACAAGAAGAGTGGGAAGTAAAAACGAAAAAAGAAATTTTAGATAAAATTAATGCAATTACAGAACAATTTAAGGGTATTACCTTTATAATGACACAACCAATAGATATGCGTATTAGTGAAATGGTAACCGGTGTACGCGGGGATTTAGCAATTAAAATTTTTGGTTCTGAAATCGATGACCTTAATAATATTAGTATGCAGATTGCAGATATTTTGAGGGGTATTCAAGGAAGTAAAGAAGTTTATACAGCACTTAATAAGGGAGTGAATTATTTTTATGTAACACCATCACGTGAGAAAATGGCTCGTGCTAATATTAGTGTTGAAGAATTTGCAAAGTTTATGAAAAGTTCATTAGAAGGTTTATTTATTGATTATATTCCACAAGGATTCGCCCGCACTCCCGTATATATTCGTCAATTAAGTGATATTGCTAATGATGTTTCGCGTTTTCAAGGCTTAGAACTTAGTTCAGAAAGTGATCTTGTTGTTCCAATCAATTCCGTAGCCGAAATCAAAGCAGTTGATGGTCCGATCAGCATTATGCGTGAGCAAAGTAGTCGTGTAGGTGTTGTGCGTAGTAATGTGGAAGATAGAGATTTGGGAGGTTTTGTGCAAGAAGCTATGGAAAAGATTAATTCTCAAGTTAAGTTACCAGATGGATATAGCATTACTTATGGTGGGCAATTTGAGAATCAGCAAAGAGCAAATGCTCGTTTTAGCACTGTTATCCCCCTAAGTATTTTGGTGATTTTTTTTATTTTATTTTTTACATTTCGTTCGATTACACTTTCACTTATGATTCTCCTTAATATTCCATTTGCTGTTACAGGTGGTTTGGTGTCTCTTTATTTATCAGGAGAATATATGTCTGTTCCAGCAAGCGTTGGTTTTATTGCACTGTTTGGTATTGCTGTACTCAACGGGCTTGTTATGGTAGGATATTTTGTGCAACTTATTAAACAAGGACATAATGTTGAGGAAGCAGTCGAAATGGGAGCAAAAAGACGATTGAGACCAGTATTAATGACTGCTAGCATTGCTGCATTGGGACTCGTTCCTATGTTAATTGGTGGTGGTGTAGGTAGTGAAGTGCAAAAACCTCTTGCCGTCGTTGTATTGGGTGGTCTCGCAACTTCTAGTGCACTTACACTGCTTATTTTACCTCCAACTTTTAAAATGATTGCAAAACGATTTAATATTATTGGTGGAAACTAAAAGTATAATTTTACTGAAAATAGAAATTTATCAAGTAACTTCATTAACAATTATATAGAATTGAAGTATTAATAATTTGTAGGTTTTTTATTTCAGTGTTGTTTTACTATCTCTAAAACATTTGATAACAATTTAATTAGTAATAGATGTGTATGTATACCTAAATAAACCCAAAATTTGATGAATTTAGCCACTATCAAATACAATAATGGAAACATGTATGGAGATACAAAAATTTGATTCCAAAAGTTATAATATTGACGCATCAAAAATGGATTAAATTATGGTATCGAATCATCACTACTTTTATTGTGTGTTTGCGAATGATATGAAATGTTTTTAGATTCTAGAATTTGATAGAATTATGATTGATTGTCCCGATAATAATAGAAACAAGCTTTATAGTAGCGGAAGTTTATATAATAGGAGTAATCTTAGTTTTATTAATCCTAAGTTAGGAATCTATGAAAGGATTCCATAAACAATAATTTGTGATTATTCAAAGGGAGTAAGGGTTTGTAAAAATCCCCATAAGGAGATTTATGCTAATCTATAAATGAGCTTACAATACAAATTCTAATAGCATAAATAATTGAGAATCTTTTATGTAATCTGATATAGGTCATAGGCATTGAGGTAGTATGTAATCCAAAAATTTCAACAATTGAGGCTTGTTCTAAAGATATATAAGACATGATATTATCAAGCATAATTCTATTGACACGAATATCCAGAGATTACAAATGCTGTGTAGGCGGTGTTTAATAAATGTTTTATGTTGTGCTATACAATATTGATATACAACAAACATTTGTTGAATTTAAAGCTTAAATATAATTTTTAAAGGAATGTTATGAATCGAAGACAATTTTTTACTTTTAATGCTGTGATGTTAGCAAGTGCAAATTTTGCTTCAAGTGCAGAATCCAAACATCACAATCATGCAAATATGAACCATAATATTATGAGTCATACCTCAAATCATAATATGCCAAAGCCAAATGTTGTTTCAAATAACATTCAGCTTTTAGATAGAAAACTATTCCCTTCGAATAATACTCTACCAAAACTTACTTTACTTAAAAACGAATCAGAAAAAAAAGGATTTTTTCGTGGAACAATTGTAATAAAAGAATCTAAAATTGAGATAGTAAAGGGAAAGCCAACAACTTTTTATACCTATAATGGCTTAATACCTGGTCCAAAAATCGAAGCTTATGAAGGCGATACAATTGAGATACTAGTCCAAAATCACTTAAATGAGCCAACTACAATACACTGGCATGGTATGCCTGTGCCACCAAATCAAGATGGCAACCCACATGATCCAATCCTCCCACACCAAGAGAGAATCTATCGTTTTAGTTTGCCAAATGGAAGTGCTGGGACTTATTGGTATCACCCACACCCACACTACATTACTGCAAAGCAAGTGTATATGGGACTTGCAGGAACATTTATTGTGCGCGCAAAAGATGATAAACTCGCCCACTTACAAGAACAAGATTTAGTAGTTAGTGACTTGAGATTAGATATTAACGCACAGATTCCAGGTAATAATATCTATGATTGGCTTAATGGTCGAGAGGGTGAATTTGTGCTTGTGAATGGTGCATTAACACCAAAAATTAGCATTACAGGCACACAACGTCTTAGAATCTATAATGTGTGTGCCGCACGATATTTACAGCTTTACCTTCCACAATGTAAGTTTATTATAGTGGGTACAGATGGAGGTGCTATCGAATCTCCTCAAAATGTAGGCGATACACTATTCCTTGCTCCAGCACAAAGAGTCGAAGTTATTATTGAAGCTCCAAACGGTAAATATACACTTCAGAATCTTTATTACGATAGAGATAAAATGATGGTCAAGGATAACAAATCGCCATTGAGCATAGCAAACATAACATCAGAAGATCAAGATACAAATGTATTTAAATCACTTCCACAAATACTTAGAAAGCTCCCAGCACTTAGCACACCAAAAGCGAGTAAAAAAGTAATTTTTAGTGAAATGGAAATGGATCATAGTAGTCATGATATGAAACATATGGAGTCTATGTTGCCTTTTATGTTTCATATCAATGGTAAGACTTTTGATATGAATAGAGCAGAATTTGAAAGTAAAGTGGGTGAAGTCGAAGAATGGGAAATTATCAATAATTCACATATGGATCACCCATTCCATATACATGGCACACAATTTGAACTTATAAGCTCAACACATAATAACAAGATTATAAAACCTAAGTTTAGAAGTCTGCAAGATACAATTAATCTGCGTCCAAAGGAGATTCTAAGACTTAGAATGAGACAAGATTTCAAAGGACTTAGAATGTTTCATTGTCATATTTTAGAACACGAGGATTTAGGTATGATGAGCATGGTTAAGGTAGTGTAATAGAATTAAGAATGAGGAATATAAGGACTTTTGGGTATTAGCAGAGGATAAGGGGATAGGGGATAGAGTGATATTTGAATGTGGGGAGTGGCAATAAGGCTGAAAGAGATACTATTTGTATACATTTAAATATTGCAAGCTTAAAAGCTACTTTAAATAATTTTATAAGCTTAGATTCTGAAAAGATTAGATAGGAATATAGATGAAAACAAGATTAGAGATTGGAGTGTAGATAGGAGACAAAGGTAATCATGATAAAATATGATAACACAGATTAATCACACATAATATTGTTGATATTCATTATAATGGTGAGCAGTCCTACATTATAGAGAAAATCTCAAACTTACAATAAGTTTCAAAGAATATTGCAAGAGTTATACGATTTTGAAAAACAAATTTCCAGAGTAGATTCTAGCTTATATTTATGCGAACCTTTAGAATTCAAAATGATTTGATGATGTAATAAGAAAGTTATGTAAGTATTATAAAGCATTGAATATTGCTATTTGTTTATAGGGATGATATTATATTGATTGTAATCTAACATATAGAATCTTGAATCGAAATTTATAAGTTAAAAACATAATATTATCTATGATAAAGTGTGATTTATTGACTATTAAGATATTTTATAGTATTAAAAAGTGCTGGTGCAATAACACTACCATGTGTCTTATTGCTAAATTCAACATATCTTAATGTAGTGTTTTGTGGCATAAGTTGTTGTAAATATGTAGTAAGTTGCTTTATGTTTATTTGTTGTTCGCCCTTTAATTCTTCTTTCTCGCCAATCATGAGAATAACAGCGGTTGGAGAAGATGCAATCGCAGGATTTTTGGGTAAAAAACTAGATTCTCCCCACCAAAGAGATGGAGAAGCAATAAAATAATACTCAAAACTTTGTGGATAGTGTAATAGGGTATGTAAAACAAAGAGAGCGCCAAATGAGTGTCCAAAAATTGCTTTCTTTTTGGGATTGGTTGGGTAATTTTTTGCAATGTATGGAACCACAATACCAGTAATGAAAGAATAGAATGCATCTGCTCCACCACCTCCTGTAAATGTTTTATTGAATTTAGAATCTAAAGGTGGAGTGTAATCAAGAGTCCGAAGTTTTCTATCAAATGCTAGATTACTTTCATGACCAATACCTACAATAATTGGAAGATATTTATATTTATCAGTATGAGTGAGCAAATTGAGCAATATTGGAAAAAATACATTGCCATCGAGTAAATAGAGAGTTGCATAATTGTGGTGATTTTCTTTTTTTGGTTTTGCAATATGAATCTTATATGATTTCCCTTTTTTATTTTGCAAAGTAATATGTGAAATTTCAAAAATTTCATAGGCACTTTGTGTAATTGTGGGAATTTCTTGAGATGGTTTAGCAAAGAGTATGCCTATATAAAGGCATAAAATAACAAAAAATTTCATATTTTCTCCTAAATATTTTTAATTTTAATAAATAAAAAATATATTAAAAATAGTTAAATGTTTAATAATATTTTTTCTTTATTTCTAAAGATAGCAATTTTATCAAATCCAATATCTTTTATTAAGTTTATACATACATCATAACCATAGCCAATTTGTTCTATACTATGTGCATCACTGCCAAGTGTAATATCTAAGCCAATTTCTTTTATTTTTTCTAAGATGTTTCTACTAGGGTATTGTTCTTGTATTGCCTTGCGTAATCCTGCTGCATTGATTTCTATTACCATATTATTATCATAAAGAATCTGCAGTGTTTCTTCCATTTTAGTTTCAAGGTCTCTGGGCATTCTCTTTCCAAATATTTTAGGTAAATCAATATGTCCAACAATTTGAAAATATTGTGTTTTTGCCATGTTTTGCAGGGAATCCAAGTAATGTTCCCAAGTATTTTTTATACCTCTTTTTGCCCATTCACCAATAAATTCTGGATTATCAAAACCCCATTCATCAAGAAAATGGACAGAGCCAATAAGATAATCAACTTTTGCTTCTAAAACCTGCTTAAGGATTAAATCCTCTCGCCCCAAGATATAGTCTACCTCAAGAGCACTTAATATTTCAATTTTATTATGAATCTTATCAATGTATTGTGTAGGGAGTGGAGAATATAGTCTCTGTAAATCCTTTATTTTTTTAAGATAAATTGGTAGGGTAGCACAATCCATACGATATTTTGAGTCAAAATTCATTGGTGCATGACATGAAAATCCAAAAATATCAATTCCACACTTAAGAGCTTTTTGTATATATTCGTCCATAGATCCACTTGCATGATTGCAATAGATTGTATGATTATGTAAATCAACTCGCATGTTTTCTCCTGAAATTATTTATATATTTTATATAAAAAGTGTTTTTATCGTTTAGTAATTTAATAAGAAATATCAATGATTGTGTTTTGTAGGATAAGAATAATTTGTTGAAAACATAAAAATACTTGTTTTTATATAATAATTTATATGTATCTCGTATAAATTATTCCTTTCTTTCATTTCATAAACTATAATTATCATGTTAGACTATGAAAGATTATACAATAAAATGTTAATATTCATTGTGATGTATTTTATTCTCATGATTTTCTAAGAGTGAATTAAGTTTTTTATCTGTTCCAGCAATTCCACCAGCGAGTGTAACAAGTATACTAAAATTCAACGCAACAGCAAAAACACAAAAAATACCAATAAAAATACTTACCTTAAGTGCATTTTTTGTTGTTGCTTTTTGAATTTGTAACTCCTTTTCTGCAATCTGTAATCTATGTAGTAATTCATTATTGGGAATTTGAGATACATTCACATAAGAATTCAAATTATCTTTCAGAGAATTTTTATCAAGAGAAATATCCGAATCCATAATTATCCTTTATAAAAAATATTAATAATATATCGTAAGCAAAAAATAATTAGAGTACATATTACACCAACCAAAGTAATCATAGCACCTGGAGACATGTTATATTGATAAGCAAAAAATAAGCCAACAACCATAAATGTGCATGAGAGAAAAGATGAAAAAAACATTTGTGTTTTTAGTGTTTTTGCAAATGTATTGCTGATATATGCAGGTATTGAAAGCATAGCAAGTACAAGGATTAATCCTGATATTTGCATGCTTAAAATTACACCAATAGCAATAAAAGCAAAAATAATATTCATGAAAAGATTGACTTTTAGTCCCTTTAATTCACAAAATTCATAATCATAGCTTATACTCAGAATTTCATTATAATATAATGCAATAAAGGAACATAAAATGACATTAAAAAGAAATATAATCCATAATAAGTGAGAATCTACACTAATAAGTGAACCAAAAAGATATGATTCTATATCCGCATTTGCATTTGGAGTAAGATTAATAAAAATAACCCCCACAGACATTCCAAGTGCCCATAATATCGCACTAAAAGTATCAATATGATTTTCAAATTTCTTTTTTACAATTGCAAGGCTAAAAGCAACAAAAAGAGCACTTATAATTGATCCAAGTAAAAGTGAGAAACCATAAAATAAAGCTATTCCAATTCCCGCATACGCACAATGTGCAACACCTCCACCAACAAAAACAATTTTATTTGATACAAGTAATGAACCAATAATACCGCTAATGATACTAATGAGTGTGATGGCCATTAAAGCATTTTGTAAAAATGGATTCTCAAGAATAGCATGGAAAAAAGATTCAAACATAAGAAAGACTTTATTCTGATTTGAACCATCATCATACATCATTTATTCCAAGATTGTATTAATAAATACATATATCACATAAGATTTTATCGTTTTTATTTATGTTGTATTGCATACATTTATAAATACAATTTTTATATTACCATTGAACATTGGATTATAAAATTAGCTTACCAAGCTAAATCCATATTGCGTTAATTTTTGTATGTTGCTATGTGTCTTGGTAATTACAAGGACAAGTTGGATAATAGATCATAATTAGGGAAATTTTATGAAATATTGTGAAAATTTTTTACAATTATTTTTTTGAATCTAAATTTTAAAGAGAATAGCTATCGAACAAGATAGATTTTAATATTATCACGAATAAGACTTACCCCTTCAAAGTTTTTTTCAATCATAAAAGATCCTCGAAAGATTTCTAAAAATGCACTTTCAAATTGCATAACTTCTGATAGATGACACATTTTTCTTGTGCTTGCACCATCTTCTATATGAATTTGTTGTGGGTTAATGCTTGAAGTATATGCAGACATAAAACGGTTGCAACCAGAAATCCCTGCAATTTGATTATTGGAAATCTGAATTTCTGCTCCTTCTGCTTGCTCGGGTACTCGCACAAATGCACCATCTATCTCAATGAGATTAATACGCCAATTACCTAGAATATTTATTGGTTTTCTACTTAGATTTGACTCTGATTGCAATTTGATTTGCTCCTGTGCTATAGCTGTTGGTAAAATAAATGATATACTTGCAATACATGTGGCACACAATAATTTACTAAAATAAAGTCTTAAACTACAATCTTTTTTCATATCAACTCCTCACTGACAATAATATGAATCTCTTTAGATAAAATATAAGCTTTAATTATAACAGATTTTTCCAAAGAATTAGAAAATATTATTGATGCATTTATAATTTTTGAAAAGATAAGAGAGTTTGTATATAGAGATAAATTCTCCATTTGTAGAATATTTCTTTGTTATAAAGAGTAGAGATATTTTGAAATATACTATAAAATAATGAAAATATCCCATTTAATGCATTAATGCAAAGAGTTCATCAATTCATGCTGAAATATTCTATATTATAAACTATTTTTTATAAAGGCAAGACTTGACAATACATAAGAAATGAAGATTACGTTATTGTATTTATTCTATGAATATTTACAAGAAATATATTACAACATAGGGTAAAAGTGAGAAAAAAGAAATGTAAAAAGCCTCACATTATTTTGTTTTGTAGTTCTGTGTTGCTGAAATTGTAAATACGCTTTATCATAATAAATATTAAGTTAGAAAATGAATATATAAAAATAGTAAAAACTTGTATTTTTTTTGTTAAAATTCAAAATTTAAAGTAAGAATTACATCAGAATAAAAGGCAAATAATGCTAACAGAATCTTCACATACAATATTACAAAGAGAATGTTCACAACAAGATTTAAATATGTTGCATGATAGTACATGGCACAAACTCCTTGATAATTCCATTTTTGAGATATTTTTACAAGAATGTTTAAAAGTAAAAATGCAAGATTATGATACTGATAATCCAATCTCTACATTGATAGCACACGTGCGGTATGCACTCACGCAAAGCACCCCATTAACACCAGAACAAAAAACAGATCTGAAAGAATTACAAGAAGATGTTTATAAACCGATGAAAGTAGCTGTTATTGGGCAATTTAGTAGTGGAAAAAGCACTTTTCTAAATGCACTTTTGGGGCAAGAGATTCTACCAAGCGGAATCACTCCTGTTACAGCAAAAGTGTGTGAAATTGTTTATGGAGAAGAAATTTCGCTTGAGGTTCTTTATAAAAATGGAAAGATTGTCGCAAAACCTATTGGTTTTCTTAATGATGCTGACGAAATGGAAAATGCAAAAATTACATCATATAAGCTCTTTGCTCCATTACAATTATTAAAAGAAGTCGTTTTTCTTGATACACCAGGCTTTAATTCACAAAATCAAAGTGATACAGATACTACAAATGCCATATTGGAACATGTTGATGGAATCATTTGGCTTACACTTATTGATAATGTAGGGAAAAATAGCGAAAAAGAGATTTTACAAACTTATATCAAACGTTATGCAAGCAAAAGTCTTTGTGTTTTAAACCAAAAAGATAGACTAAAAAGTCAGAATGAAATAAACACAAGTCTCGATTATGCAAAAAAAGCATTTAATGGTTTCTTTGAGGATACGATTGCAATTTCTGCGAGAAATGCCCTTAATGCAATCAATACAATGTATGCTAACAATCCAGCTCCCCATGTTTTATCATGTATCAAATTAAAACATGGGGTAAAACAAAAAGCTCAAGAAACAGAGAATATGGAAAAATTCCAAGATATAAATAATACAGAATCAATACAAGACAATTTGGAACATCAACAAGAAGATGTAGTAGAAAATGCACATAATCTTTACAGAGATTCTAATATTCAAGCTGTGCTTGATTTTATTTCTACTTCCATTCAACCGCAAGCAGAAAATGCTAAAAAATATAGAATTTTGCGTACATTGCGTACATTAATTGTGCGAGAAAAAAGGAAAATTCACAAGCTGAATGTTGCCTATAAAGAACTAGATAAAATATTGCATATTTATAGCGAAAAATTACGTTTTAATCTTTTACAAAGCAACCTTGAAAAGCAATTTAATAAGCTTTTTGGAATGCTTGACAATGATTTAGATAATCTAACACAAATAATTTATAATAGCTTTGAATTAAGACCTATTGAAATTGTGCGTGAAGGAAAAAATAAATTTGGTTTTAAAACCAACAATATACAAATACGAGAAGTGAATATGTTGCCAAAAGAGAGACTTTTAAGCCAACTACATAATAGCGACAATGATAGCATTAGGAATCTTAAAAAGATAGGTTTTCTTTTTCATGAATTTGGAGAGAATTTTACTCATTTTGTAGTAAATCAAGGGGAAGAATTAAGTAATGATTTAGAATCATGGTGTGAAGAGACATTACAATCATTAAGATTTTCAGATTCTATCGAAAATGCAATAGGCAGCGAAACAAGGGAAAAATATTTGCAGTCAGAAGTATTAGAAAATGAAATTATATATGAGTTTCTTGCAACACAGGATCGTTGTATGCAATCGTTGCGTTGTGAATTAGCATATTTACAACAATCGCTTAGTGATAATTTTGAAAATATGGTTTTATTGTGTTTAGAACGATTGAATTTTGAAGTGCAAAATGCCCTTTCTAAGCATCGTAAAGATCCCGATACGCTTCCTTTATATAATCCAACTCTTGAAAATGTTCGGGATCTGATTAACCTTGGGTTACATTTTAATGTTTATCAAGAAAAATTAAGTCTTAATTTCCCACTTTATAAAAAAACTTTATGGAATCTTATGCAAGAATTAACGAAAACTTATAATATTGTGCATACAAAAATTGGATTATGCATAGATAATAATCAAAAAAAGTATGATATTTTGCAAGAATGCAATGAAAAAATTAAAACATTCAAAATTTGATATACTAAAATAATGAGTGTGTATTTATGAGATAAATTTTAGTGATAAATCAATCAAACTTTTCCGGGAAGCAGTGCTTGATGAAGAATAAACATTATCCAATATACATTCAGCTAATTTTTAAAATACCTCTTATTTATTTGGATTTATAAAGCCATCCAAGAGCCAATCCACCAATGCCTCGTTTGTAGCTACAACTAAGTCCGTAGGCACTTCTTGCCCCACTGAAAAATAACTAATAGGCTTCTTTGTTTCATAAGCAAGCGAAAATATATTTCCCAAACCGCGACTCTCATCAAGTTTGCTAAAAATTAGTGTATCAAGATTTAAGATTCCAAAAGCATCATAAATATCGCGTAAATCCTCAAATTTTGTTGTTGCACTCATAACAAGCGATGTGTTAATCTTATAATCACCTTGCAAATACTTCTTTATTTGTGCAATTTTCTCGCTATCATTTTGTGATCTTCCAGCGGTATCAACAAGAATATAATCACAATATCGCAAAGAATCTAGTGCTTTTAAAAAATCCTCTGGTGCCATAACCATCTGAATGCTAATCCTCATTCTTTCTGCATACCATTCAAGCTGTTCTAATGCACCAATCCTATAACTATCAAGCGTGATAATCCCAACCTTAGCCTTTTTTTCTAGCGAGAATCTAGCTGCGAGTTTTGCCAATGCGGTTGTTTTCCCCACTCCTGTTGGACCAACTAACATAATAATCTTTTTTGTCATATCCTTGCTTTCTGGACGACAATAAATCATTTTACGCAGAACCTCACGAAAATATCTTTTGATTGTTAAAGAATTTTCGCGCATTTTTAATGGCATAAGCTCGAGACTCAGACTCATAATAGCATCAAGATGGTCTCGATTAATTCCACTTGTTTTTGCTATTCGATAGATTTCCGCAAACTCATGAGGTATATTAATACCTTCATTTTTTGGACTTCGGTCTTCCCATACCATATTTTGTATAAGTTTAAGTTTATCATTAAGCTTATCGAGCTCTTGTTTGATACCACGCAATTCCTCAACATTTTCACCGTGTGCATTTTGTTTTTCTTGTAATTTTGAACCAACACGTTTATTTAATGTTTCAAGTGTGCTTGAAGCTTGTTGCACAATAGGTTGGGTTGCAATTTGCATTGGAGTTTGGCTATGTATACGTTGTATTCTTCGTGCGACATTGGGGCTAAAATCAATTTTTACATCTTCAGAATCTAATTCATTAGAAAGCTCGGATATCTCCTTAACTGCACGGCTCAGCTGACGAGCTGTATTTTCGTCGAAAGTATCACTTTTTTTGTGTGCTCGTTTGCGTTCTAACTCTCTTTGTGCAATTTCATCAAGTCGTTGTTGTATGCTATTAGAACGCGTTGTAATCGGTTCTGGTTGCAACGCAACTGATTCCGCAGATTCATCAACTGCAACAATGACTTCATAAAGTCCGGGTTCTGTTAGTGTTTTTTTGCGAATCTCTTTTGTATCTACGATAAGGGCATCGTCCCCGTGTGCATTTTGAGCTTTTCGTAATGCTTCTGGTGGTGTTTCTCCCGAATAAGTATAAAGTTTCATTTGTTTAAACCTAATTGAAATCTAAGTGGTAGTAACACACTTTTTCGATTGTGGAAATCTTGATGAGGTAAGTGTAAATGTTTGAAACAAATACGCATATTTGCAAAGTATATTAAATCTATATCAAGACTACGAGGTGCATTTTTAAATGAACGAACCCGTGATCTACCAAATTTTCTCTCGAGATAGAAAATCAACGCAAACATGCTCCTTACACACATATTCGTAGTTAAAATAATTGATGTATTATAAAAATCCGGTTGTTTTGTATAACCGAATGCAACATTCTTATAAATATAAGAAGTTGAATAGATATGAATCTTTCTATGATTTGTTAGGGTTATAAAAAGATTGTGCAATATTTGTAAGCAGTTCCCAAGATTTGAACCTATGCCTAAAATCGCAATATTCTTAGCATACTTTGGATAGCGTTGAATATATGGAAAATACTTCATCGATAGATTCACAAAAACTCCTACAATCAAATAAAAAATCAGAAAATAACTATAATAATATATTTTTAAACCAAAAGAAATAATGAAAATATAAGCGTTTATTATATCTAAAAAATAAGTATTTTCAACACAAATATACAAAATTAATATAATTTAGTCAAAATTTCTCTTCTAACTAAATTACTTTGCTTTTGCAACCAAAAATAAGTTATTATTAAATAATATTTCTAAATTTAAGTATTTTCAAATATTTATAATTTTATATTTTTATATTATAAAACTCTAAAATATATTATTAGCATAATTTTAAGAGGTAAAAATATTTTCTAAGAACAAAAATGTAAAATATTACAATATATTAAAGGAAAAATGCTATACTTAAAATACTATTTTATGTTTAGGGGTTGATATAGTTAAGGTGATCTCTAAATAAATAATATCTTGCTTATGGCGATGTTTTCCTTATCTGTTATTTGAGAAACATTTTTTGTTGTATTATATGATATTTGTAGGTATCAGGGTTGAAAAATCAAAATTCATATTATAATTTTTACTATGACAATAAAAGCAAAATATTTGTTTAAGGAATAAAATGCGAACACATTATAATGCAGATTTAAATATTAACGATGTTGGTAAAGAAGTACGACTTTGTGGTTGGTGTAATACATACCGAGATCATGGTGGTGTCATTTTTATCGATTTGCGTGATACAAGTGGTATTATTCAACTTGTCGTAGATCCTAGTAGTCAAGCTCATAAAATTGCTTCAAGCGTTCGTGATGAGTTTGTTCTTTTTGCAAAAGGTAGTGTCCGTGCTAGAGGGGAAGGATTAAGTAATCCTAAACTTAAAACGGGAGAGATTGAAGTTGTATTAAATTCTCTCACGATTGAAAATAAGTCGCTCACACCACCAATTATTATTAGTGATTCTAGTGTCAATGAAGAATTACGATTAAGGTATCGCTATCTTGATTTGCGTAATCCACAAAATCTTGATATTTTTAAACTTCGTTCAAAAGTTGCTAGCATAACTCGCATATTTTTAGAATCTCAAGGTTTCTTAGAGGTTGAGACACCTATTTTAAGCAAGGCTACACCAGAGGGTGCAAGAGACTATCTTGTCCCATCACGTGTGCATGAAGGCGAGTTTTATGCTCTACCACAAAGTCCGCAGCTTTTTAAACAGCTTTTAATGATGAGTGGTTTTGAAAGGTATTATCAAATTGCAAAATGTTTCCGTGATGAAGATTTGCGTGCGGATAGGCAACCAGAATTTACTCAAATTGATGTCGAGATGAGTTTTTGCGATGCAAATGGCGTAATGGCGATTGCTGAGGGACTTGTGCGTGAGATTTTTAAGGTTTGTGGACATGAGATTTGTGCTAAGATTCCACAAATGAGTTATCATGAGGCAATGGAGAAATATGGTAGTGATAAGCCCGATTTGCGTTTTGATATGTCATTAATTGAAGTAGCAGATTTATTTTTAGAATCAAGCAATGATATATTTAAAAATATTGCAAAAGACACAAAAAATAATCGTTTTAAAGCATTATGTGTGAAAAATGGAGATAATTTTTTTAGTCGTAAAACTTTAAGCGATTTAGAAAAGTTTGTCCGAAGCTTTGGAGCAAAGGGTTTGGCATATATTCAAGTAAAAGAAGAATGTATAAATTTTAGTCAAGAAGAGATAGAATCTTCTCTTAAAGGTCCATTAGTTAAATTTATTGCTCCGAATAATATAAAAGAATTAATTCTTCGTGTTGGTGCAAAAAAAGGAGATATAATCTTTTTTGGTGGAGACAAAAAACAACTTGTATGGGATTATATGGGAAGATTGAGACTCGAGATTGCTTCGCAAATGGGCATCATAGATTCTAAACAATTAAGCTTTTTGTGGGTTATAGATTTTCCTATGTTTGAACGCACAGATGAAGGAATTAAAGCATTACATCATCCATTTACTATGCCTAAAAATTTGGAAGAAAATGATATAGAAGATATTAACTCTATTGCATATGATCTTGTTTTAAATGGTGTTGAGCTAGGTGGTGGGAGCATTAGAATCCACAAAAGTGATATTCAAGCAAGAATTTTTGAATTACTTGGAATCTCAAATGAAGAAGCTACACAAAAATTTGGTTTCTTGCTTGAAGCTTTACAATATGGTGCACCACCACATGGAGGTTTTGCTATTGGTTTTGACAGATTGATTATGTTGCTTAGTGGAGCACATAGTATCCGTGAAGTTATCGCTTTTCCAAAAACGCAAAAGGCTAGTTGTCTGCTTATGAATGCTCCAAGTTCTGTAAGCAAAGAGCAATTGCATGAATTACATATAAAAATTAATCCCACAAAATAAGGAGATAAAGATGAAGAAATTATTTTTGATTATCGGTGCACCTGGTAGTGGTAAGACAACAGATGCACAAAAGATTGCGGCGGCAAATAATGCGATAGCCCATTATTCTACGGGTGATTTATTGCGTGCAGAAGTGGCAAGCGGAAGTAGTCAAGGAAAGACTATTGAAAGTTTTACAAGCAAGGGAAACCTTGTGCCTTTAGATATTGTGGTGCAAACAATTGTAGGTGCAATTAATAACTCACCAAAAGATATTATTCTTATTGATGGTTATCCTAGAAGTGTTGAACAAATGATGGAGCTTGACAAAGTGTTAGCTCAAGATTTTAATGTAAAACTTGTAAGTGTTATCGAAGTTAAAGTAAGTGAAGAAGTTGCACGAGATAGAGTTTTGGGACGTGCACGTGGTGCTGATGATAATGCAGAGGTATTTAAAAATCGCATGAGAGTATATCTCGATCCTCTGAATGATATTCAAAAATTCTATAATAATGCAAATATTTTGAAAGTCATTGATGGTGAACGCACAATTGATGAAATTGTATCCGAAATGAAAATATATATAGAATCTCAATGTTAAACTTTTTAAGTTTTTCTTAATTATTTACATCTTAACATCCAAATTATTTTTTAAGCGATTCCTTGCTTTCAAAATACTAAAAATAGTATAGGATTATTAATATATTTTTAAATTCATGGCTATAAAAGCTTGAATATGTAAGTCAATCGTAAAAATATGATAACCAAATTGTTAGATATTTAAGTGAATACTACTAAAAGCAAGGGCTGAAATTGTTTGGAATGATTTGTTTGTTGCACTGCTCTTTATAAAAGATAGGATTATCACAATAATGTAGGGTTTATAATCCCATTTTATTTGGATTAAGGATATTGTTTGGGTCAAAAGCCTTTTTAATTGAGCGGAATAATTCCATTTCAGCATTACTAAAAGCAAGATTCATAAACGGTGCTTTTGCTAACCCTATGCCATGTTCGCCACTTAAAGTTCCCTCTAAATCCACTGCAATTTTAAAGATTTCTGTGATTGCTTCATGTCCTTTCTCTAAGTCATTTAAATCTTCTACCATAACATTTGTATGTACATTTCCATCACCTGTATGTCCAAAACATGGAATTTTAAAGCCATATTTTTCACTTACTCCCTGAATTGCTGTGAGTAATTCAGGGAGTTTTGCACGTGGAACTGTAATATCTTCATTAAGCTTTTTTTTACCATAAATACTAATACTTTGACTAACATTTTTTCTGGCAAACCATAAATCCTCACCATCCTTATCATCTTTTGCAATCTTGAAATGTGTGCAACCATTTTCTTTAAACTTTTCTTCAATTTGTATAAGTTGGTATTGGATTTCAGAATCAAGATTCCCATCAACTTCTGTAATGAGAATCGCTCCAGCTTCAATAGGCAATCCTTTATGAAATTTTTCTTCAACCGCACGAATACTAAGATTATCTAAAAATTCCATAGCAACAGGTGTTACCCCGCTTCCCATTGTTTTATAAACAGCATTCATGGCATTTTCTATGGTGTCAAAGATTCCCATGGCAGAGCGTTTGAGCTTTGGTTTTGCAAGAAGTTTCAATGTAATTTCACTAATAACCGCTAATGTTCCCTCACTTGCGATTAAAATTCCTGCCACATTGTAACCAGCAACATCTTTGATAGTTTTTTTACCTGCACGAATAATATCTCCATTGGGTAAGACTGCACGAATAGCCATCACATAATCTTTTGTGATTCCATATTTTGCGGCACGCATCCCACCAGCATTCTCGCTTACATTTCCTCCTATGGTACTTTGATTTTCACTTGCTGGGTCAGGAGGATAGAATAAACCATGGGATTCTACAAAATTTTGTAATTCTTTGTTAATAACACCAGGTTGCACACGCACAATCAAGTTTTTTTCATCAAGCTCAAGGATTTTGTTCATATATTTTTCTAAAGCTAAAACAATGCCACCTTTTGCTACAATACTTCCACCAGTAAAGCCACTTCCTGCACCTCGTGGCACTATTGGGATTAGATTCTTATTGCAGTATTGCAGAATCTTGCTAATGTCATTTTCATGACGCGGGAATAGCACAATGTCAGGCTCTCGTTCCTCGCGTGTTGCATCATAACTATATGCGAGTTTGTGGATAGAATCCGCTTTTGCATTTTCTTTACCAAGTAAATTTTCAAAATAGAGTAAATGTCGCTGTATATCTTGTGGATTTTGCACGAATATATCCTTTATTAAGTGTTTTTTATGAGTATAATTAAAACTTTTTTGTTTCATGATTGGGAGGAATATAATTTCTCTTGTTTCATTCTAATTTTTTTATTATAACTAAATTAATGTATTTTTTATAATTCTTTTTACACTATAATGATAAAACAATCATAAAAGGAAACCTTATAAATTGGCAAAATAGCTTTAATAAACTTGTTGGGATTAGAATTTTCCAATCTTAAAAATCATTCTATATCAATAAGTGGAAATATATGTGTTTGCGAATCAATTTCTTTGCGTTCTTTGCGTTCTGCAAACTCCAAAAAATTAATCAAGCATGGCAATTCAATACACTTTGCTTCGAGCTTTTTAATAAGTTGTAATGCTGCATTTGCTGTGCCACCTGTTGCAATAAGATCATCAATTAAAACAACATTGACACCTTTTATTCCAGCAAATGCATCCTCTTTGATTTCTATTGAATCTTTACCATATTCTAATGTATAACTTTGCGAAAGAACCTTACCGGGCAATTTACCTTTCTTACGAATAGGAACAAAACCTGCTTTAAGGGCAAATGCTAAAGCAGAACCAAGTATAAATCCACGTGCTTCAATACCTACAACATACTCAATTTTATATGTCTGATAACGATGGGCTAACATTTCAATATAATCATAAAAAAGTCGTCCATTTTGCAAAAAAGTTGTAATATCTTTAAATAAGATACCTTTTTTTGGAAAATCAGGAATATTCGTAATGGATTGCTCAATTTCTTCACGCAAAGTTGGTTTATGTTTTGCCATCTTTACTTCGACATTATTATGTTCGTCTATAATTAAATCTTCCAAACTAAAAGCATTAATTGGCTTTTCAATTTCTTTATGCTTTTCTTGTTTATTCATGCTTAATCCTTTAGAGAAACTTAAACGAAAATACATGCTAACTCCTTTTTCCAACCGCAATAATTCATAAGTAGCATTCTCTGTTGCTCATACCAAAATTATAATACGGTCTTAGAGTAAATTTCAAAAGCTAACATATTCCTTATTATAAGAGTATTTTACCCATTATACTTATAATAAAACAAGTAATATTATATCTTTTATTCTGAAATAGCTATATTTTTTACAATAATGCTTCAATTTTTTGCTCCAAATCTTTAATTCTACTTTTATAGTTATCGGTTTCTATGCGATATTGAGAATTTCTTTGTTTGAGAGTTTTAACCTCACTCTTTAAGGTATTGAGTTCTTTTGTCAAAATATCAATATTTCCCAACGCTCTTTGTAATGATAATTGATGTTTTTGTATAAGCACTTCTGTTTCTACAAGAGTATAACGCATATGGGCTGATTCTTTCTTTTCTTTTTGTGCAATACTCTTATAGTAAAATGCACTTACTACCATGAATAAAACAAATAGAATAAAAATAGTTAAAGCAAACCATTCGACTAAGGCGTTCATATTTCTCCTTTGATTGTGATTAATTTTTCTATTCTTTTGCTATGTCTTCCACCTTCAAAACTTTCTTGTAAAAATACTTCAACAATGGCTTCAGCAAGTCCCGGTCCCAAAACCCTTTCCCCCAAACATAGCACATTGGCATTATTGTGCCTGCGTGCAAATTTTGCCATAAAAGTATCTGTGCATAACGCAGCACGGATATTACTGTGCTGATTTGCAGCAATACTCATTCCAATTCCGGTCCCACAGATTAAAATCCCCCTACTTTTTATATCTTTTTTAACTTTTTCGCAGAGAATATCTGCAATATCGGGATAGTCAACACTTTCTGGTAGGGATACACCTAAATCTTCAAAAATAATATTGTTACGATGACAATACTCAACTATCATATATTTAAGATTAATACCCGCATGATCATTAGCAATAAATAGCATATTTATCCTTAAAGTTGTAAAAATAGTATTGTGATAGCTTCAATGAGAAATACTATCCCGTTCTGTGTGAGTGGAAATAATAAAAGTAAAATGATTAAAATCATACCATATTTTTCAAGATTATTATACCATCTTGCAAAGATTGAGGTATGAAAAAATAATCCTGTATATGCCAGTATTTTTGCTCCATCAAGTGGTGGGAAAGGCAAAAGATTAAAAACAACCAATAAAATATTGCTATAAATCATAATAAATAGAAATTGAAATATAAACCCATCTTGTATAATAAAATTATAACGCAAACCAAGCTTTAATAATACAACAACACAAAATGTAAGAAAAAGATTCAAAAATATACCAGACCATGCTACTAAAATACATCCTCTAAAACCACTCTGTTGTTCTATATTAGTAAAATTAATTGTCATTGGTTTTGCATAACCAAACATAAAAGGTGCCCCAAGCACAAGTAGTGTAATTGGGAGTACAATTAAACCAAATATATCAATGTGTTTTAAAGGGTTAAAAGTAATTCTATTCATAATTTTTGGTGTATTATCACCATAACGCAAAGCCATTAATCCTTTAAAAAATTCCCTACTAATAGCAGCAAAAAATATTGCAACAAGGTATGGTATGATTGATAAAATAATATCAAATAATTCCATAATAGTCTATTCAAACTCCATATTTAGTAATTCTTCTTTACAATACAAAGATTCTACTAACTTCAAATTTCCAATGTTCCCAATCTAAATTATCCATTAGACTATTCAAAATTATAAATATTTCTTCAAAGCAGTAATATCTTGCATTTAAAAAATGAACAACAAACACTAAGAAGTAAATAGAAAATATTAGAATACTCTAATAAGTTTTATTATGAATAAAATAATGGAATCTATCAAAAACCCAATTATAACATGCAAGAATGAATCATATTTCGTTATCATTACATTTTTGTTTTGATTTCAATCCCTAAAAGTGCAAAACCTATTGTAAAACTTAATGAAACAAGTTCCAATGCCTTGAGAATCTGTGCTTCATAAATAGTGTTTAGGATTCTATGTGTATTATAAAATGCGTGAAATTGTTTTGCTAAATTCTTAAGGTATTCACAAAGTTTTTGAATTGCCCTCTCTTGATATGCTTGTTCTAAGATGTGGTGCAAACTTAAGGCACATAGTATAAGATTCATTAATTCATCTTGTAATTGATTTAAATTATTGTTTTGTTCTAAAGTCTCATTCCATTGATTCAAATCCTCAAAACTTGCATGATGGATATGTTCTTTACTTAATGTTGTTTTTTCTAAAAGAGTATGTATCCTTGCATTTGCGTAATTAATATAAAATACCGGATTTGATGAATCTTGTTTATTTAGATCTTCAATATCAAATTCCAAATGTGTATCAAGACTCTTGCTTAAAAAAATAAATTTTAAACTATCGGCACCAATATCATCGATTACATCTTGCATAAGGATAAAATTCCCTGCACGTTTGCTCATTTTATATGGTTGTCCACCTTTTAAAAGACTTACCATTTGAGCCAACAACACTTCAAGTCTGTTGGAATCAAAACCTAAAAATTCTACACTTGCTTTGATACGGGCAACATATCCATGATGGTCTGCACCCCAAATATTAATATAAGAATCGAAATCACGTTGAAATTTATCACGATGATAAATAATATCACCCGCCATATATGTTGGTTCACCATTTTCTCGCACTAAAACACGATCTTTTTCGTCTCCTTTTAAACTCGATTTAAGCCAAATAGCATTATCTTTATGTTCCAAAGCATTATGTTTCTCTAGCTCACACAATGTCTCATTCCATCGTGAATAAATTTCTTTTTCACTTACAAAATTCTCGAATATAATATGAGCAGATTCTAAATTATATTGAATGACTTGAAGCATTCTCTCTTTTCCAAATATACCCAAATCTTCTTGAATGTCATCAAAATTATTCTTAAAAAAATCTTCTTGAAAATATGAAATTGCTTCTTGTGCAACACTTTCAATATATTCTCCCTTATATACATCTCCATCTTGCTGAGTGAGATGGAGAATCTTTGTTGCTGCATTATAAATCGAACGTGCTAACATATTAATTTGACTTCCTGCATCATTTACATAATACTCACTTATAATTTCATCACCCAAATACTTTCCTATACGTTGGAATACGCTACCAAAAATAGCTCCACGAGCATGTCCTATATGTAGCGGTCCTGTGGGATTAGCACTCACATATTCGAGTAATATTTTATGTTTGTTAGAATCACAACTTCTTTTCCCAAAATTAGTTGGATTTGCCAATGCTTGATTTACTTGGTGTGCAAAAAATGTAAGAGAAAGTTTCAAATTCAAGTAACCATTTAATGATACAATCTCCGAAAAAAATGTGGTATTTTTATTATGATGAGAAAGTCTTGCCTTTTGTCTTAAAAAAATAGCAAAATTATCAGCAATTTCTCTAGGATTCTTACGCATTTTTTTGGCAAGAACAAAACTAATTGGACTCGCAAAATGTCCATGTTGCTTATTTTTTGGATATTCTAGGGGAATGTCATTTGGACAATAAGGAATCCATAAATCTTTATTTTGCTGCGACCCCATATCTTTGAAATTACAATCAACACTGCTAGAGTTTTTAGAATCTACATATAGAGAATGATAGTCTTTTGTGCGTAATAAACCATTTTCTAACAAAAATACATTAATATATTCTGCTAAAATTTCTCTCACTTTATAAAACATTAGATTTTTTCACTCTTTGGCGTATAAGAATTATTGTTTTTTGAATCAGATTCTATAATTTGTGCTTCAATAACTTCAGGTGGTCTTGGTGATGGTTTTTGCTCTTGTTTTTGTTGTGTCTGGATCACATTTTCATTTTCATCAGATTTTTTTTCTTCATTACCATCTAACTCTTTTTTAAAAGTGCGTATACCACTTCCCAAACCTTTTGCTAACTCAGGAATTTTCTTTGCACCGAATAATAAAACAATTACTAATAAAACAACAAGCCAATGCCAAATACTCATACTACCCATAATGAGCCTCCTAGATATAATATTGTATTAATAAGTTTTCAATCTTGCTTTTGCTATTAAGTAAAAACATACTTTTTGCAATATGTAAAATTGCCTCTTTTGAATCCTTTATTGTATCATTTATTAGCAAATAATCAAACGAATCCGCATGCTTTAATTCATCAAGAGCATTTAAAAGTCTTTTATGAATTGTTTCTTCATTATCAGCATTACGCATTTCCAACCTTGCTTTAAGTGTTTGTAACTCTTTTGTTGTAATAAACACAGATTTAGAATGAGGGTAGTGTGTTTTAATGCTGTCATGTCCCTTTACATCAACATCACATAAAATAAATTTATTTTCTCTAATTGCCTCTTCAAATTGTGCGATTCCTGTTCCATAGAAATTCCCATGCACTTCTTCATATTCAAGAAACTTTCCTGATTCAATCCCGAGCATAAAATCGTTATGTGAAACAAAAAAATAATCTTTTCCATCTTGTTCTCCCGAACGCTTTGGACGCGTTGTTGTGGAAATAGAAAAATAAAGATTGGGAATATGCTCTTGCAAAAATCTTGAAAGAGTGCTTTTACCCGCACCAGATGGTCCAGAAATAATGAGAATATTGTAATCTTTACTATGTATTTGCATGCATATCCTTATTTTTACCAAAATGGATATTGAAACTAATATCTGTGCCATCCAAAATTTCATGTAATTTTTCACGGGGAGTATTTTTAAAGAAATCAATCAAACTATCGGCACTCATATCTTTTACATTGACCTTATTTATAGATATTGTTTCAGAATCTTGCGTATCAACATCAAGATTTAAATCAAGTGTAGATTCAATATCTTCATATTCATTATCTTTTTCTAAAATATCATTCATAGTAGCAATAGTTTCATTCTCCTTAATAGAAGAATCATCAGACAAAGAATCCTCATTGAGTACTATATTTTCTTCTAAATCATTGGAATCCACAACATTGGTGTTCGCTACATCATGCAAAGATTCTACTGAGCTTAAATCAACATCTGAGCTTCCATTACTATTATGAATGTTTTCCTCAGTCTCTTCAGCTTCTAAATCCGGATTTAATTCCAAATCAAATACAAAATTGTCTTCTTTCTGCTCTAAACTTTCCTCTAACTCTGAATCTTGAAGTAAATTTAAGTCTGTTTGCATTTTTTCATTGTTATCAGATTCTAAATTCTCATCATCATTCATTTCTCTATCGGAATGATTATTTAAAGATTCAATGACTGTCCCAGCATCTTCATTAGCTTGTGTCATCATTGCTTTTTCAATATGTTGCATACTTTCTGCATTTTCTACCTCATACATTTGTGCTAAATCCCGCATGCTCAATGTATCATCTGCAACATCTTGAGATTCGTTTTTCTCATCAAAGCTATTCTCTAGCTCTTCTAGTGTACCAACGGATTCTGCAGGAGATTTATTGGGTGGACTTTCAACAACATCTCTATCTACTTGTGAAGCATTCTCATTGTCTGTCATATCCGAATCTTGGATATCAAATAGTTGATTTAACTTATCAACATTTACGATGGAATCGCCACCCTCTCCCAAAGCCTTTGCAACCTCACTTTCTGTAAGGTTCTCAATATTATCCTCATTTGATGGTAACATAACATATTGCTTATTGGGATCATGTTCAAAAGAATCAGTAGTGAGACTAGATACATTTTCGTTATCATTCATTGTCTCTTGATAATTCTCGCCATCTTGTAAATCATTATTAACTTCTTGTAAAAGATTATTAACTTCACTAAAATCTTCTTCTAAAAAGATCTGAGGTTTATCACTTTTTTCTTGAGGAAGCTGTGCCATATCTACTGACACTTCGTCGTATTCTTGGCTATCATTAGCAATATCTTTAGATTCTAAAATAGAATCTAAGTTCGCCTCTTCTTGTGTTGGTTGTTCTAGGATATGATCGTTCAAAGTTTCTTCTTGGTTCCCTAAAACTTGAGCGTCATCTTCTTGCATTCCTAATGTTTCATGAGAATCTTTGTGTTCTAAATCAACTAGATTCAAATCTAAAGATTCATCAGAATTTTGAGTAGAAGTTATAGAATCTTTACTATCTGAATCCTGGTCCAGATTCATGGACTCTAATAAATTATCAGTATCACTAGAAAGTGTAAATTCGTCCTTGCTATCCATATTAAAAGTTACATCTAGGTCTTCTATTAATGAAGAATTTTCAGAGTCTTGCCGTTTGTTTTCCCTATTGCTTTCTTCTATTTCATTTTGTTGTAGATCATTGATTGTATTTTCTTCGCCTGAATCATCTGGGAAACTCATTTCCAATGCGGCAGTCAAATCACCAAATGCATCATCAAGACTTGTATTTGTAGTTGCTGATTGCAATGATTCCTCTGTTTCATTTTCAGCTTTTGTATTATCTAAATCAATATCATTAAGAGAACTGGTATCCAATGTCTCTGGTTCTATATCTGTGGAATTAAGATTCTCTCCTTTTTCTGATTCTTTTTCTAATGAAAACTCTAAATTTTCTGTATTTATTGCAGAGATAGTTTCATTTGGTGCATCATCAAAAGTTATATTTGCTATTTTATCGCTAGAAAACGCAGATTCTAGTGCGGCAGTCAAATCACCAAATGCATCATCAAGACTTGTATTTGTAGTTGCTGATTGCAATGATTCCTCTGTTTCATTTTCAGCTTTTGTATTATCCTCTATAAAATCTTGTTCTACATTCTCTTCCATGTTAGCAATATCTGATTCTGCTTGAGATGAATCATCTGGGAAACTCATTTCCAATGCGGCAGTCAAATCACCAAATGCATCATCAAGGCTTGTATCACTAGCATGATTACTAGAATTATCAATATTTTCTAATTTAAAATCAAAGCTTTCTGATTCCTTATCTGTAGCATCATCTAATTTTGTATCAATATGATCTATTGGAAGTTCAGCAGAATCAAGCTCAAATGATGATAAATCATCTTCTTTTTCTTCCTGCTTGGTTTGAGATTCTATCTCTTCAGATAAATCTAAATTATCCGGTGTCTCTATGGGTTCACTCATAGATTCAATACTTGTGGTTGTAGTCTCGTTTTCAATTTCAAAGTCTCTTTTGATATTTTCTTGAGGGATTACTTCAGAATCTTCAGATTCTACCTCTCCAATTTGTTTTGAATCCTCAAGCAAACTACTCATATCATCTTCTAAAATATCTACTTCTTTTTCTTCATCTTGTGCTTCTTCTGATTCTTGATTTACCTCTGTATTTTTTGATTCCAAAAACTTCTTTGGACTTGGCATTAGCTCATCTCGTTCTTCATCGCTCAAGAATAAATCGTCATCATGCGATGAGTTGTTTGCCACCTCTTTTACTTCTTCTTCAAAATTATCAGAGACTTCTGGTTTCTCTTTCACATTTGATTGTTTAAGTGCAGATGCATCAATCATAGAATCTAGGTCAAAATTGGATAAATCAAGTGGATTTGTTGTATTGTTTGCTTCTTTTGAATCCGCTTTCAAATCACTTAAATCGTTTTCGAATGGAGATATTTGTGCGTTATCATGCTCTGTGTTTGCTTCATATTTTTCTGTATCTTGGTGAGAATCTTCTTCATTGCCTTCAGTTGAATTTTTATGGTCAGAATTGCTTTTTTCTGCAGAATCCTGAGAAATTGGTGTTACTTCTCCTGTCGCCTCAAGCGAAGCAAAATCAAGTGAATCGGGGTCAAATTCAAAATCATCTAAATCTTTTACTTCTTTTACTTCTTTCTCGATTGATGTTTTATCAATATTGCTCAAATCAAGATTCTCGGGTCTTGGTATTTCAGCTGCACTCAAGTCCATATCGATTTCTTTAATTTTATCAACCGAACTATAATCTGCATTATTAATCATAGAATCAACATCCATACTATCCAAATCAGAATCTTTTTCGTCTGGAGTATTGTTTGCCTTATTGGCTGTTTCAGCATATGTTACGCATTCATTCAAAATCTCAAGTATATCAGTAGGCAAAAAAGGTTTTTGAATAGCAATATTAAATTCATGTTGTTTAATTTGAGTCTTACGACCAAAAAGTAAACAAACCTTAACATGATCTTGTAGCGAAGTTAATCGTTGCAGATTTTTTCCAACATTTTCATCATCAACAACAATACAAATATAATCGTGAGGATTAAAATCAGGTGCAATACGTGCAACATTCTCTACTTCTAAATTTAATTTTTGACTTGCTATACTGACGAGTTTTTTGATTACAGGGTTTTGATTAATCAATAATACTTTCATTGTATTTTCTCTATCCTAATTTAAAAATCTACTTTAAGAATCTTGCGAAACGAATAAAATAACATTATAATACAAAAATGTTTTTATTTTCATTTTGTAGGAGTTGAAATGTCAAAAAAAATAATATTTTTTACATTTTTTTTAAAATCCCATTGCTTTAAGATATTTTTTCTCACTTTTTTAATTATTTATGCGGGAAGCATAAAAGCTGATGAGAGACTCTATATGATGCCTTATGAACAAGCTGATGCACTTAAGGCATTAATATCTTCTATTTCGAATGCTAAAAAAAATATTAATATTTCTATTTATAGTTTCACAAATAAAGAAATTGCAAAAGCTTTAAGAGATGCTAGCGGTAAAGGTGTGAAAATCAATATCATTTATGATATGGGGCAGAAAAAAATTGCTAATAGTACAATAGGCTATCTTGAAAAATTTGCAAATATTCACACTTGCTTACTTGAGGGTAATCAAGCAAAAGGTGGTAAATATAAAGGTATTATGCACCAAAAAATGATTATTGTTGATAATGCACTTATTGGATTAGGAAGTGCAAATTGGAGTAAAAATGCTTTCGAAAATAGTTATGAAACGCTTTTCTTTACAGATTCACAAGAAATTATCCAAAAAGCAAGTATGTATTATAGTAAAATGCTATCAATATGTATTCCATTTATTAATTATTAAAAAATTACACAAATTGCCAAACTATTCAGTAAGTTTTATGTATACAGAATAGTTAAACCTCATATACTAATTTGATAAAGTTATATTCTCAAAAAATACACGATTAGCAACACCATCAAATGACCTTATATTCATTGTTTGCAATGTAAGCTCTATCGCATTTAAGACAAATGAAATTTCATGTAAAGGAATATAACCCATATGATTAATTCTAAAAATTTTATCTTTTAATCTATCTTGACCACCTGCAAGATTAACTTTGTATTGCATTTTTAGAATCTTAATAATGTCTTTTGTATTTTCTCCAATAACTACACTCATACTATTTGCAGGGACTTTAGGATAAATTTGCAAATTTAATGCTTGTAATGCCTGACGAGTAGCATTTGCAATATTCGCACTATAATAATAAATATCCTCAAAATGCAACCCATTTTTTACAAGCATTTCAAAATATGCTTGTAATCCAATAATGATAGAAGTTGTCGCGGTATATGCGGTTGTATTTTTGCGTTGATTTTTTAATTCTTTTGAAAGATTAAAGTAATATCCGCTTGAATGAGATTCTATATGTTGCAAGGCATACCCACTTAATCCAATAATAGCTAAGCCGGGTGGCAACATAAAAGCTTTTTGACTGCCACCAATAAGTGCATCAATATTACTTATCTCAATTTTTTCTACCCCCATTGCAGTAATTGCGTCTGCAACAACGAAAATGTTTGAATTATATTGTTTGATTGTATGTGCTATTTCTTTGTATGGATGGCTTAATCCTCCTGCAGATTCACAAATTTGAAAACAAACACACTCAATATCTGGATTTACCTTAAGCAAATCCAATACTTCTTGGGCATTTGCTGGTGTGTCCCATTCATTCACAATTTCAATAACTTCGCGTCCTAATGCCCTACCTATTGCACCAAATCGCTCACCAAATTTTCCACTATTAATACTAAGAATCTTGCGTGTGGAAAAATTTGTAATACAAGTTTCCATCGCTCCTGTGCCACTGCTTGCTACCATAAGAACCTCAGGCATACCAATCAAATCCATAAGATTCTGTCTTGCATTTGCAAAGATTGTTTCAAACTCTGGAGTCCGATGATGAAATGTTGGTTGCGACATAGCTTGACGAATAAACTCTGGTGTTGGTGTTGGACCTGGTGTAAATAACAATGATTCTGCAATAATTTTTGTTTGTTGTGATTTCATTTTTTCCCTTTTTTTGTAAAAATATTTAAAAGTATAACAAAATTATACAACGAAATTAAGTAAAATATAGTATCCTTACAAACAGACAAGTTCATAAAGACTTGTGATTTTAATAATTTAAGGAATTATAATGAGCATTGGAATTTTTGTCGGTAGCGACAATGGCACTACAACTGATGTATGTGAAAGATTAGCAGAAAAATTAGGAGGTGCAGAGCTTGTGGATGTTGCAAATGCAACTCCTCAAGATATTGATAAGTATGATAAAGTTATTTTAGCAAGTTCTACATGGGGTGATGGTGAGTTACAGAGTGATTGGGAAAGCTATGCTGAATCATTAAATGGTAAAGATTTTGGAGGCAAAACGGTAGCTCTATTGGCTCTAGGAGATGCGGATAGTTATGGAGATACTTTTTGTGATGCACTTTATCATCTAAAAAATGCTGCAAAAGGTGCTAAAATTGTTGGTGCGGTTTCTACTGATGGATATGAATTTGGAAGTTCAAAGGGTGTAGAAAATGGTAGTTTTGTGGGACTTGCAATTGATGAAGCAAATGCAGATGATCAAACAGACTCTAGACTTGATACATGGGTTGAGAAACTCAAAGGTGCTGGATTCTAAGTAGTAATCTATCATAAGTATTCCTACAAAATATTGCTAAATTTTAGATTATAGAAAATAGGTTATAAACTACTATTATGACATTATCCAATATTTTGGTAACTTTCTATTTTTTAAAGCAATATTTCGCACAAATTATTAAGCTTTTCTTTCTGAAAGTTAAGAAAAGTTTTTTTATTTGTTCTTATTCTTTTCTTTACTTGAATTCTAATCTTAAAATTAAATATAACATATACCCTCAAGATATGGAGTTATTCATAAGCTTCAAATCATTAAATTGTATTAATTATTATATGAACTATAAATATTTTACAATATTAAAACTACGATTAACACCTATTTCTAATGCAATCTAAAAATACAGTTTTCATGCTGAAGTTAAGATAAATAATTGGTTTTTTTGTAAATTTTTGAGATTTCGCATTATCCTGTTTCATAAAATCTCATCCATGAAACCAAAGTTTACATAACATGAATATCTATATGTTGGTATTTTATAATTTGTATTGGATACTGAAAAATTAAGATATAAAAAAGAAAAATGTCTATTAAGTTATTTTGAAGCTAGAATTCGCGAACAAAATTCTTATTTGATTGAATATATCAAGCAAATATAGCAAAATAGATCGAAAAAGTTTGTGATATTTTCATTGAACTACAAAAACTATTGTGCTAAGTAAAAAAATAATACTTTGTAACCACTTAATAATATAATAAATGTATTGTATTATTGACGTTTGTTAAAAGTTGCACTATATACGGCATTACGCACAGCAAACATTGGGTCTTTTGGTTCATTTACTCCATTAGGTAAAATGTTTGGCATAAATACATCGCCATTGCACTCTTGTCCATCATATTGTGTGATTTTTAGGATTCCCACTTCGACTTCTTTATGTTTACCATTCCAAATAGCATTGATATTGTCTGTTGGATCATTTGGGTTGGCAAGGACAAGGAGAAATTTGAATTCTATTGGAGATTTTTTCACTTCATCTTGGAAATGAGATTCTAAGAAATTATTTCCTAACTTTTCAAACTCTTTTTGTGTGATTGGTTGGCGATTAATAGGGACAAATTTCCACCTTGCAGGGATTTGCTTATTTGATTTTATATCATTGAAATAAAATGTATGCACACTATGATACGAGGCTTGAGAAAAGCTTGAAGTATTTGGGAGTGAGGTAATGTGGGTATTGAAATTATTAAATGAATCTACTTTGTTCATTGCTTTATTGGCTTGTTCTTGAGTAATTTTGCTATTTTTAATATCAATCTTGAATTGAAGAAATTGCATAAACTCTTCTGGATTTTTTGCAAAATTAATTTCACTATTTGTCATTACAATTTCCCATGAATCATTTTTACCATTCATTTTAAGAGCCATAGCCCTAGTTTTACTTTTATCACTCTCATTAGGATTTGCACCACCGAGCGAAAAACGCACTTGCGTAGGGATTTTAGCTTCTTTCATTAGAGGAATAACATAAGTTTTAGTAAAATTTTTATTTGGGATAAATTCACCCAAAGCACAGAATCCTTTTGTGTGATTGACTTTTTTATACGGATTATTTTTATCCCCACCAATTTCGTAGAATTGATTTGTTATTGTATTAGAATCTTCAAAAACTTTATCATGAGATTCTGCATAGGCTATTTGAATACTTGCTAAAAAACTAGAAACTAAGACCATGATAAAAAGATTGTTATTTACTAATCTAGAAATAAGAACTAACATTGAATTTCCTTTGAGAATAAAATATTTATGTAATTTTCACATAAAAACTAAAGATTGCTTTTATAGTTTTCTTAAATATTTTTATGTTAAATTATATGATTATTATGAATTAAAGATCTTTGTCCAATAAAATTGGCGATACAATATCATTTAATGCAACTTTAGCAATCTTTCTTAAATATAATTTAAATTTATAAGACTTTCTTCTTTGATATTATATAATATCAAGGATCATTATTTTGAAAACTAAAAGGATTCATGATGGAATTTTTCACTGCTGTATTTGATGCACTAACAACACAAAATATAGAATCTAAGAAACAAAAAACAAAATTTCTTAAAGAAAACTTTTCTTTTTATGAGTTTAATCACGATAGTAAAAGTATAAAACTCAAAGAACCCTCGTTTGCTTACTTTTGTAAAATATCACACCCAACGCGTATTACACGACCAAAGGAAGTAAATAGCAATGTGAGTCTTGCAAAAATCCTGCATTCTGTTGCACATATAGAATATAATGCCATCGATTTGGGGCTTGATGCAGCTTATCGATTTCGTCATTTACAGGAGGAATATTATTATGATTTTATAGAGTTGGCAAATGAAGAAGTCGAACATTTTAGCCTTTTGGAATCTTTGTTATATCAGTTAGGATTTGTATATGGTGATTTTCCTGTGCATAGCAATCTTTTTGAAGCAATGCAACAAAGTCAAACACTCATTGATCGTATGGCATTAGTGCATAAAGGTTTGGAAGCATTGGGACTCGATGCGAATCCATTTGTTGCTAAGAAAATTATAAAGTCTAATGCTCCACTTAAGAATCAGATACTAGAAACTCTCAATATTATTTTGCATGATGAAATAAAACATGTATCAAAAGGATCGAAATGGCTAAAATATGCACAAGAGAAAGAAAATGACACAAGGAGTCTTGATGAGATTCTAAAGAGATTTCAAAATTTTAATATAATCGGTAAAATACCAAATATACAAGCCAGAATCAAGGCTGGATACACATATAATGAAATTACTGCTTTACAAAATCTTTTAATTATAAAGTAAGTAGTAGCACACAAGTTTATAATCGATTATGAATATGGAGAATTTTATTTTTATATTATTAAATTATATTCAAGATTTTTTATCACAAAGTTGCTTAGAAATCTTTAGAAACGAAAAAACTATTACACTCATCCTCCAAAAAAATAGTAAAAAATTATTACAAGGAAAATGTTTCAAGCCCAAAAGATAATTGCAACAATTTAGAGTATTGACACATCACATAGAATACAATAAAACTTAAGCAAAAGGGTAGAAAAATAACATAATACATTCTCCCTCCTATTTTTATGGAATCTTTAAAGTCTTAATAAAAGTAGAGAGAAGAACTTATCTATTATAACCCATAAGTATTGGATTATTTGCTCACTTCGATTTGACTATCTATAACTTTATAGTTATAAGGTTTTGTATTTTTGTCTAACTCAAGATATTGTGATGGTGGATTACCATTAATATTATTATTATGTTTGTAATACCTATCGCCAGCCTTATGCCCATTTACATCAACTTTATAGTGGATTTCACCAGGATTAAATTTCTGAATATCTTCAAAACCAAGATTTGAAGTTTTAAAATCTTTAATTCCACTTGCCATTGCAATCTCAAGAAGTTTTGTTTGTCCTTTCCGTGCCATTTCAACAGCTTGAAGTAACATTCTTGAAGCTTCGCGTGGATTATGGAATCCTGTCGAATTTTCAGCACCGACGAAGTCTGCTCTCATTTGTGCTTTTCTATGCAATTCAAGCACATCTTTTAATAATGTTGAGATTTTTGCTTTATCAGGATTACCGTCTGTTTGATATACAGGAAGTTTTCCTAGCAATTCTCGTAAATTTTTAATGTCATGAATGAGGCTAACAGTCGCATATTCTGCACTTCTTAAGTCATATGCAATAGATTTTTGAATGTCAAGTATCTGTGCTTTTAAATAGTTCTCTGATTTCCCATTATGGCAAGTCTTACACGACGCATTAATATTTTGCAATGGTGAAGTAACATTATGTTGCGTAAGTTTCATCGCACCTTTTCGAATATAAGGCATATGACAATCAGCACAACTTACACCATTTGCAGCATGCACACCACCACTAAATAATTCAGATTCGGGATGTTGAATCTTAATCATTGGAGCATCTGTTATTTTATGCACCCAATCTTGAGGGAAAGTTGCACGAATCTTGTCATAATAATCATCAAACATTTCGATTCTAAATGGTTGTCCCTTTTTCCATTCTTTCCATGGAAAAACAAGTTCCAAGCCATCAACCTCTATTTCAGTGGGTTCATTCCCATTTCTCCAAAATTCATATTCATCATAAGTTTTTTGAGTGCCATTCCACCATTTTTGATTTGAATCTTTTGCGATAGATTCCCCAATGACTTTAACCTTTGTTCCAGTTGGTTTAAAATAATATTCAACATGGCATTGCGAACATACAAGCGTTCTCATTTCTTCTCTGGTAGCTTTCACTCCTTGTTGTTCATCAGGCTCATAACCACGAGCAATAAGTGCGTTAATTGCTGCTGGACGAGTTAAACGCAAATTCATTGTATCTGGAGAATGGCAATCAGCACAAGTAACACCCATTCTTTTACCACCGTGTGGACTAGCGTGTTGTTGTGATCCTTCTTTTGCACCATTCATAGCAGGAATACTTTTTATTGTTGTCCAATATTTCGTAGAATTAAATGCAATCCACTTATCTTGAAATGTCTCACCTTTTGTATTCTTAATGAGCCATGGAGTCCAGCCACTATGACAATTCATACAAGCAGTTGGTTGCCCTCCAAAACCGGCAAAACCATGTGAATTAAGAAAATCTTTATTATTCCTTGCTGTATCCATTTGATCGACTTGTATCCAAAAATGACCTCGCTCCTCATTTGCATCAATACTAAAAGGATAACCAGCCCAAAGAATAGTTAATTGTGGATAGCGAATAAGCTTTGAGTAAGAAAGATTTCCACCAAACTCTGTGGAAATAGGTGTTTCATTTTCTACTTTTAAATACATTTCAAGATGATCGGGAAAATTTTGTCCCCAATGATCAAAAGTTGGATTTTCATCACTCATTTCTACAAAATCTTTACTTGTTACATGAAGATTCTCTTGTTGCTTTTTTGTAATATCATTGTTTAACCATAAAACAGCACCAATCACGATAATTAAACCTGTAATACCAGCAATTATACCATTCTTACTCATGTTTATTCCTTACACATTGGATTAAGTTTCTTTTTCTTGTATTTCTATTCTAATCTAAAAGGTGAAACCAAAACCTTAGAGCCTGACTCCTAATTTTATAACTTCAACTACGAATCATTATAAAATTGTATCCATATATCACATTGAAACATTTCTACCCTCACTTTGGATTTCAACAATAACATGATATAAGTTCCAAATCTCACTCATCTACAATAGAACCTACATACCCTGTTTATGCCCAACACCAACATGACATGACACACATCTCAAAGGTTCATTAGCACCTTTTTTCATTGTTGCATTGATTGCATGTGAAGCCATATCTGTATGACAACTCATGCAATTATTTTGTATCATCTCTTTACTCTTTTGTGTTGCATTTAAATTTGGTGGTAAATCATTAAGCTTAAAGGTAAAAGCATACGCATGTCCCACACCACTTTCTGCTTTTGCAATCCATTTACTAATAAAATTATGAGGTAAATGGCAATCATTACAAGTAGCACGAGGCTCACCCTTAACTTTTTGGGCATGTGGACCTTTTAAGTAGTCATCATAAACTTCATTCATAACATGACAATTATTGCATGCTTCACTTGCATCGCTAAAATATGATATACCTTTTGCATTATAGAAAGTATAGATGATTATAATAAAGAGTATTGCAAGGAGCAACAAAAAAATAGCGAAAAATCTTGGGAATGTCTTATTTTGTTTCATATTAGTCCTTGCATATATTGAGATTAAAGCTCATGTAAATCATGTAAATTTTGTATTTTTTATGACAATACCTTATTCAAAGAAACAAGTATATAATATAAAAATTTAAAGCTTCCTTAAAGCTTCGTTAAAGAATATTATTTTCTCTACTTTAATCAATATTAAATAGAGAAAACTAGAGAGAAATCTTATAAAACATGCTACAATTTCTACTTTTACTTAATTATTAAAAATAAAGTACATAAGATTCAAAAGGAATATCATGGACTACCTAGAAATTGAAGGTGGATATATATTGCAAGGCAAAGTAAATATTTCAGGTGCAAAAAATGCCGCATTACCTTTACTTGCCCTCTCTTTACTTGCAAAAAATTCATTTGAACTTTATAATCTTCCAGAGGTAGCAGATATTACTACCTTTGGAAAATTATTAACTATGCTTGGTGCAACAGTTACATCAAATAATTACGGACATCGTAGTATTAATACTTCATCTATTCATAGTACAAAAGCAATTTATGATATTGTGCGTAAAATGCGTGCTTCAATTCTTGTGCTGGGTCCTTTGTTGTCTCGTTTTGGACATTGTGAGGTAAGTTTGCCTGGTGGTTGTGCTATTGGTGCACGTCCTGTTGATTTACATATTCAAGCTATGCGAAAGCTTGGCGCAGATATTGAGGTAAGGGGTGGCTATATTATTGCACATGCAAGGGATGGCTTGCAAGGAGCTGATATTGTTTTTGATAAAATTACGGTTACAGGTACAAGCAATGTTGTTATGGCAGCGGCATTAGCAAAAGGAAAAACTCGCATTATTAATGCAGCAAAAGAACCTGAAGTTGTGCAAATATGTGAAGTATTGCAACAGGCGGGGGTTCATATTGAGGGAATTGGAACTTCAGAAATCGAGATTATTGGAAGCGATAGAGAAATTATTGAATTTAAACCTATTCGCGTGATTCCAGATAGGATTGAAGCTGGGACATATTTATGTGCAGGTGCAATTACAAACTCACATATTATGCTTGTCAATATTATTGAAGAACATGTTGAAAGCATGAACATCAAACTTCGAGAAATAGGTTTTGATATGCAATATCAATATGATTGTAATAATATTTGCACACTTGAATTATTTCCCGCGACACAACCTCTTAAGGCTTGTAGAATCACAACAACAGAATATCCTGGATTTCCGACTGATATGCAGGCACAATTCATGGCATTAAGTACGCAATGCGAAGGTGCAAGTTTTATTAAAGAGACACTTTTTGAAAATCGCTTTATGCATGTCAATGAATTGCAGCGACTTGGAGCAAATATCACAATTGATGGTAATATAGCACAGATTAATGGTAAGACAGAGCTTATAGGTGCAGAGGTTATGGCAACAGATTTGCGTGCTTCTTCGGCACTTGTCTTAGCAGCACTTGTAGCAAAAGGTGTAAGTAAGATTCACAGAATCTATCATTTGGATAGAGGGTATGAGCGACTAGAAGAAAAACTTAATCTGCTTGGTGCAAGGGTAAAAAGACTGAACAAATAATTTGTCTTTTTGATACTATGATTATCGCAGTTTGGATTTGTAAAACTAAAAATAATATAAAGAAAAAGAAAACGATATATGTTAAATTCATAATATTCTAGTAGGAATTTCACTTCTATTGATATTGTTTTCAGTCAAATAAAACATTATGAGATTTTCTGAAATAAAAACTTCTTAAAAAGGATTAATCTCAATTTGTGGCTTCAATATTCTTATATACAATTGCACCAAATCTTGTTATTTGCTGTGCCTGATAAAATGTATTGTATGGCAAGTAAGTATTTATTTTTACAACATTCTCAAGTTTTTTGTTGCAGTCATAAAAACTAAGATATACCATTGTAATGTCGGCATTCTCAATAAGAATTTCAAGTGTTTTTGTGGCACTACTATCAATCTTTATAAATTTACCTAATTCAGAATATAAAGTGCGTTGCACCTTTATATTGTTGGGATTATCATGTTGAAATTCTAATTTTATATTGTAGTTTGGTAACGAATTGCTTATATCTTGATAGTGTATGGTTAAAGCACTATTGTAAGACATATTTTTTGAAAGAATTTGGTAAATTGCAAGATCATTTTTATAATCTTCTAGAATTTGTTTAAAATCCTTATATTTGTGAAAAGGAGGAGTATTACAAGTTTCAAGTAGAGAATCTAAAGTTTGTTGATTTGCTTGGATTCTATTTAATATTTGAGATTGTAAGAGAGATTTTTCAACACGCACACGCACAGAGAATTTATTATCTTTTTTTGTTTGTTTCTCTATTTCAAGTGCAGGTAAATCTTTAATTGCTGATTCTAAAGAAACTTCTGCAATACCGCTTGTTTGCAAAGAATTATCTTTTTGCCTCACTACATCTTTTGCCACAAATTTTATGCTTACTTGTAAATTAGTTGATAAATCCTTAATAGCATATTGTTTCGCTTCTTGGAATGAAGCACCATACCCAATACCATAAAGATATTCTTTCTGTTTAGAATCTTTTTGTAAGTTCTGTGATTTTATATTATCTGCACAACCAACAAAAAAAAGAATGAAAAAAAAATAGGGAAAATAAAGAGAAACACACAATTTTATAATAGAATAAATCTTGTTTTCTTGTAAATCTTTATATTGAAAAAAACGATATTTACAATCACATAAATAATTCATATTTAATCCTTCAATAAAGATAAATCATAGCTATATTCTGTGGGATAATTGAGAGCTAATACCCCTAAAGACTAATACAACTATTGTATCAAGATTATTTAAATTAAAACCTAAATTTTCTTATTCTTTATGGATTTTTATATTCATCAAAGAATAGGGTAGAATTTCATATTTATTAAAATATGTTAAAATCAACTTTATTTTTAATTATTTTTTTAGGAGTTTTACATGTCATTAGAAGTTATCTCCACATCAAATGCACCACAAGCTATTGGACCATATTCTCAAGCTATTGCCACAGGTAATCTCATTTTTACTTCAGGGCAAATCCCACTTTTACCAAATGGGGATTTTTTAGATTCTGATATTCAGGCACAAACACATCAAGTTTGCAAAAATTTACAAGCAGTGCTAAAAGAGGCTGGCAGTGAATTGCAACTCGTTATCAAAACAAATGTTTATCTTAGTGATATGCAATATTTTACACAATTTAATGAAGTATATGGGCAATATTTTACACACAAACCAGCTCGTAGCACAGTCGCAGTAAAGGAATTGCCAAAAGGGAGTAAGGTAGAAATCGAATGTATTGCCATACGAAAATAAGATTAAAATTCTTTATACGGGGAATATTTTGACAATAGCATTTTTTGATTTTGATGGTACGATTACACGAGGTGATTCTTTTGCGTTATTTTTAAAATTTATTTTAGGGAAAAGATTTTATATAAAAATATTATGCAATATCCATATTCTTTTTCTTTATAAGCTTGGAATTTATAATAATGCAAAAACAAAACAATCTGTGCTAGAGTCGTGTTTGGGTGGCATGGAGCAAATCACTTTAGAACAAAAATGTCAAGCATTTTGTCGAAAGCTTGAATCTTATTGTAAAGATTCTGCATTAACAAAGATTCAATGGCATAAAGAACAAGGACATAAGGTGGTGTTAGTCTCTGCAAGTTTTGAAGAGTATTTACGTCCTTTATGTAAAAAATTGGGTATTGAACTTCTTGCCACAACTATGGAAGTAAAGAATGGTATTGTCACTGGTAATTTTGGACACCCAAATTGCTATGGTGTAGAAAAAGTGCATCGCATAAAAGCTACATATAATCTTTGTGATTATACAAGTATATATGTCTATGGTGATACGCGTGGAGATAAAGAAATGTTAGAGCTTGCAAGTAAAAAACAAGGATTTTATAGAGTATTCTATTAGAATATCAATTATAATGATACTTTAAGCTTCTTTGCTACGATAAGTAATAACTAAAAAGTAAATATAATACTGATATTTACAAATTGTATTCTATTTTTCTTGATAATTTTTTGTAACTGATATTTTCTATTTATAGTTATTTTTGTTCTATGGGAAAAAACTTGAAGAAAGAAAAGATTCTATGCGTTTTTTTGTTTCATTTCTACCTAAAATAAAAATACACGCTCCAAGGTCAATTCCACCCTTTTTCCCAAGCAAGGCAAGGCGAAGACCTTGCATAAAGAGGCTTGATTTAAACCCTGATTGTTTAAGAATTGAGTGTTCATTTTCGCTGAAGGCATGAATAAATCCTTTAAATTCCTGTGGATTATTTGGATTTACTTGTATATGGGAATGATTATTTGATTGTATAGAAACCTCTTGAGTTGCTATAAGACATTGTGCAAAATCTTTTAATGATTGTATAAGAATGTCTTTTTGTGAATCTTTAAAAAGCTTTTGAAACATTGCTTCATCATAACTTGCAGGAATATAATTTCCTTGAAGATTTTCAGAATCTTTTTCACATGACATAATAGGTGTATGTAAGATTCCATAAATTTCCTTTTTTAAATCCACTAAATTATTTACACGCGGTTTTAATTCATCTAACAGGGTAAATGCTCTTTCTTTAGAATCTTTTTTAAGAGATTCCAATATCTCAGAATTTATAAGCTTTGATAATTCTTCATTCTCCATTGCTTTGATATATTCACTATTAAGCCAATAAAGCTTTGAAAAATTACAAGCACTTGCCTTGCTATTAATCTGTGTGGGGTCAAAACATAAAAACATATCATCTAGACTAAAAATTTCTTGATCCCCATAACTAAAGCCCAAACGAAAGAGAAAATTAAGCAAAGCTTGTGGTAATATACCAGCCTCACGATATTCAAGAACAGAGAGTGCGCCATCTCTCTTGCTAAGCTTCTGCCCTTTTTCATTGCAGATCATTGGAATATGATAAAAACGAGGAATTGCAAACCCTAATGCTTCATATACAACAAGCTGCTTGGGTGTATTTGAGATATGATCATCACCACGCATAAGATCTGTGATACCACTTAAAGCATCATCAATTGCAACAACAAAATTATAAGTTGGAGTCCCATCGCTTCGCAAAATTACAAAATCATCAATCTCACTTGCTTGGAAACTAATCTCCCCCTTAATACCATCAAGAAAACTAATATTTCCACTTATTGGAGATTTGATTCTAATACATGGCTGTATGCCAGATGGAATCTTACCTTTGAAATCACGATATTTACGAGTAAGCTCAGCATGATTTGCATTTCTATTTTCTCGTATTTGTTGCAATTCCTCTTGACTCAAATAACAATAATATGCTTTGTTCGAATCTAAAAGCTTTTTTGCATATTCTTGATAGATTGCTAATCTTTGACTTTGATAAAGCATTGGCGAATCATATTCAAGCCCAACCCATCGAAATGCTTCTAAGATTCCATCTAAAGCTTCTTGGCTATTTCGTTTTGTATCAGTATCCTCGATTCTTAAAAGAAATTTCCCCTTTTTTAATCGTGCATATAAATAATTATAGAGAGCAGTCCGTAACCCTCCAATATGTAAATGCCCTGTTGGGGAAGGAGCAAATCTTGTAGTAATCATTGTTTCACCTTATAATTTAAGTTAGATAGCTTGGTTTATCACAATATCTTAAGCATTGATGTAAAACTCACACAATATCACAATAAGCTTAGTAATTTACCTTCATTCATTCTTATTCTCTATTTTATTGAATCTAAAGAGCATTTTCTTTGTTTTCCAACAATTCAAGAAGCTAAAATTACATCATAATACCATTTTGTAGCCAAAAATAAAATTAGAAAATCCTAATTTATATTATAAATTAAGTCGCTTATTGCAATAAGAATAAAAAAGAATTATAATAAATTTTTGTGTATTTTTGTAATTGAAATCTTATTTTTTATGAGATTTTCTCTTTCAATAAAATATCTCAAGTATGGTTACGAAAAATTATAAAGAGCTTATAAAATTTATAATTTTTATAGAAAATACAACCATTACGAATGTTTTTATTATAAAATAATGTTTTCGTTTTATTTTAAAGGATGCTTGATGAAAATTTTTTCATTTAAAAAAACATTTCAAAATAGTATTAAAACAAAGTCATTGAGAATTTGTGGTTTTTGTCTTTTTGAAAGGAAAAAATATTATATTTCTAATAATATGTGGGGGGGGGGGGTATACTCAATACACCTATAAAGTATTGAACACCTTTACATTTTATAAATCCAAACAAGATTTATGTATTCTAAACAGGGTATTAGCCTTACTTGATATTTGGTGGTTGCAACAGATTCAAGGCGCTGAATTTCACGGGCAACTCGGACAAGATATTATTGCATATACAATTTTGAAACATAAAAAACATGGTTTTTTTGTAGATATTGCTGCTCATGATGGGATTAGTAGTAATAATACACTTTTATTTGAACGATTAGGTTGGAATGGATTTTGTGTGGAGGCAAATCCGGAGACATTTAAGAAATTGCAACAAAATAGAAAATGTGATTGTTATAATAAAGCAGTCTTTTCAAAAAATATAGGCATAACGCGTTTTGCAACGACAAGTGCAGATTTCTTGGATACACTTGAAATCACTATGACAAAAAATCATAAAGAAAGAATGGAAAACGTATCATCTGGAAATGTGAAATATATTGAGGTGCAAACTATTACTTTTAATGAATTAATGGCAAATTACCCTGATGTGACGCATATCGACTTTATGTCTTTAGATGTAGAGGGTGGTGAGCTAGAAGTCTTAAAGGGAATTGATTTTGATAAATATACATTTGGTGTGATGACAATTGAGCATAACTATGTTCAATCTAGAAAAATGGATATTATCAATTTATTGCATGATAAGGGATATAGAATCTTATTTGAAAATAACTTTGATATTATGTTTGTAAGAAATGAAAGAATTGGTTTTGTTGCTCATACTGCAATATAGAATATCTATATTGTTGTGCAGTATTATACACTTAAACAAATCTACTTTTTATCATACAAAAGCTATAAGATTCTTCGTGATAGTGGAATCAATACGAAATATTGTACCGTATATTATCACGCAACAAAAGGCATATTCAATAAGTTGGTGTAACTATATAAAAATCAAAAAACTACATGAGTTGTAGAATAATTCAGTATAAAAATATATTACAATAATATGAATAATTTTTAAAAAATAGTTTATACATGTGTATTGAAGTCTCACTTAGAGATTTTTATTCTCTATTAAGTTATTAAATAAAAATCTATAGTATTATGTTACTATGTAGATTTTATTTTAAATTTTGGAGAAACATAATGTTGCAATTTGATTCTATTAAAACAAAAGATGATTTTAAACTCTTTGTAGAGGAATTTTACCAAAAATATCCTAAACCAAAATGTTTTGGTATTTGTCGCAGTATACAATCCGCATTTGATAAAAATAAAACAATTACCTTAAATTTCCCATTCTTAAATTTTGAGAATAATTTTGGTAGTTTTGCCGTTTTTGTATCTTCTGCGGAATTGACAACAATACAAAATGAGACTATTGTTGATATTGATTTAAAATTTATTATACGAGCACTTTGTTTTTATTATCCTTTTATTATTGAAGAATTAGAAAAGATTCAAAATACTGAATTGTTGCAAGAATTTCAAAATTTTTATCAACAAGCAGTTGCAGATATTCACAAATTTAGCGATTCTGATAACCTTTATTTTCTTAAATCTTATTGGGCAAATGTATTTCAATATATTGGCAAGACACATAAAAATATCCAAATTATTCTAGAATCATTTGTATTATTACGCCTTATGTTACCTCCACAAGATGAATTGTATGACCCCAAAAAACCTCATTTTCAATTTGTTGCATTTGTGGAAGATAAAAAGACAGAATCATTGCAAGTTGCCTATGCAAAATTACATGCACTTTCACAAGGTTATGCACCACTTAGAAGCCTCAATCTTGATGGAATATTTGGTTTATTTCCAAATCTTGCATGGAGCGGAAATATGCCATACGAGTTAGAATATTTACGTGAAAATGAGATTCATCTTAAAATGAAAGGGAGATTTCCATGTATTGATTACATCGATAAATTCCCTCGCTACCTTATGCAAGTATTGCCACAAGCTGATAATATTAGAATCCTCGATACAGCTAAAACTCGCTTTGGTGCATTCTTGGGTGCTGGTTACACACAAATGCCTGGTGCGAGCTATGTAAATTTCAATTCAGGATCTCTTGGTGCATGTATGAACGAAGGGCGAATTAGCTCCAGTGTCATTGTAGGCGAAGGAACTGACATAGGCGGTGGTGCAAGTATTTTAGGTGTATTGAGTGGTGGAAATACAACGCCAATTAGCATTGGAAAAAATTGTCTGCTTGGTGCAAATTCTGTAACAGGAATTAGTCTTGGCAATGGTTGCATTGTTGATGCGGGAATCAGTATTTTATCTGGTAGCATTGTTTCTATTGATAGTGCAGAGGCACATAAAATACAGGAAATCAATAGTGATTTTGTTATAGAATCTAATGGCTTATATAAGGGTGTAAAATTAAGTGGATTGCATGGAATTCACTTCCGAATCACTTCACAAGATTCTAAGCTTATTGCATTTAGGAGTGCGAGAGAGATTAAACTCAACACGGACTTACATTAGGGTTTATGGTTATCTATAAGATGTGTCATAATCAACTCTACAACTTATAAAGATTTTTCTGCAATCAATACAATTTTGGTTAATAAAAGCATACATTGTAGAATATATGGGGGTATCACATGATAGGTTTTATCAATGCTATAAAATGGATGAGAACAAAATGATACAAGATACCAGCACAAGAAATCAGACTTTAAAAAATAATAATTTATTACAAATTCAAAATCTTCATGTTTCTTTTCAGCCTATCAATATAATATCTTCACAAAATAATATATCAGAATTCTCTCATGAAAAGATAGATAATTCCAGCAACAAAACACAAACTTTATACTACATACATCAAGACAATACTTCTACGCAAGATTCCGATGATACAAAGTCAATAAAAAAACATGATAATTTTCAACTAGATGATATAACTTTTACTCTTAAAAATGGAGAGTGCATGGGTATAGCTGGTGAAAGTGGTAGCGGTAAGAGTTTATTGGCACGAGTAATCTTAGGTTTAGAATCACACATTCATATCAATAATGGCATGATTTGTTTTGAAAATAAAAATCTTCTTGAAATACAATCAACAACGACAAATAAAGCAAATATCTTTACTCATTCTTTTAGTAAAAAACAAAGTTTTTTACTAAAAGATTCGATTTTTATGAAGTATAAAAAAACAATCCAATCCATTTTAGGTAAAGAAATTACTTATATCCCTCAAGATCCCATTAATGCACTCAATCCGCTTCATAAAATCTATAAACAGATTCAAGAGGTATTAAATATTCATGGATTGTTTCTTGATTATGAAAAACGTAAGCAACATATTTGGAATCTTTGCAATGAATTAGGTTTAAAGCATGAATTGCTTTATCGTTACCCCCATGAATTAAGTGGTGGACAACGTCAAAGAGTTGTAATTTGCATGGCATTAATTACCCAACCAAAGCTTATTATATGTGATGAACCAACAACCGCACTTGATTCCCATTTAAGTTTTCAGATTGTAAAACTCCTAAAGGATTTTTCTACTAAAATGAAAATTGCTGTACTATTTATTACCCATGATCTTGGTCTTTTAAGATATTTTTGTAAAAAAAATATAATTATGAAAGATGGAAAAATTATTGAAATTCTTAAAGAAGGTCAGAAACCAAAACATTCCTATACACAAAAACTTTTTGAAGCAAACTCATTAACGCAAAAAAAACGAAACGAAAACGAAACGAAAGTTGTTGTGGAACTTAAAAATTTTGGTGTAATTGTTAAAAAAAGTAATTTTTTTAACAATAAAATATCAATAATTACAAAAAATGTGAATTTAATCTTGCAAGAAGGAAAAACTTTGGGTATTATAGGTAAAAGCGGTAGTGGTAAAAGCTCACTTGCTCAAGGCATTCTTCATTTAATGGAAACTCGGGGACAGGATTTTTATTTTAATAAACAGCTTTCTGATAACGGACTTATTAACAAAAAGTATCTTAAAGATATGAGAAAACATCTTCAAATTGTTTTTCAAGATTCTGCAAGTGCGTTAAATCCAAGACTTCGTGTCTGGGATATAGTATCAGAAGGTTTATTACTTCAAAAGAAAACTTATGAGGTAATAAATTTAGCTATTCAAAATATTTTTTCTTTCTTAAAACTAGATATTAGTTTGCTTGAGCGATACCCAGATGAGTTGAGTGGTGGGCAACGTCAAAGAGTCGCTATCGCTCGTGCTATGGTTCTTAATCCAAAAATACTTATTTTAGATGAACCAACAAGTGCGTTGGATAAATTTGTTCAAAAAGAAACATTAAATCTCTTGATGAAGATGCAACAAAAATATCATTTGAGTTACATCTTAATCACTCATGATTTAAATGTTGTGGCAAATTTATGTGATGATGTTGCAGTAATTTTTCAAGGTGAAATTATTGAATATGATGCGATGGATAATATTTTACATAATCCAAAACATTATTACACACAAAAAATGGTAGAGATTTACCATAATTTTAATTCATTTTAAAGGAAACGGTATGGCAAAAGATTTGGCTTTATTTATTGACTGCGACAGAATTGATGCGGCTTTTATGTCTGTAATTTTTGATTATTTACAGAATCATGGATATAATATATGTATTAAGAAAGCCTATGTAGGCAAAGATAATGTAGATATATGGTATAATCAACTCGAAAGACAATATTGCAATGTGATTCTTGGAAACACGCAAGCAAATATTAATATGAAAATTAGTGTTGATGTAGCAAAAGCACTTTATCAAGGCAGATACCACGCTATCGCCATCGCATCTAATTATAAGGAATTTGGTGTGTTAGCTAGCTCTATTCGTATGCATGGTGTAGAGGCTCTTTGTTTTTATCAAGCATCAAAAGGAAATGAGATTTTTCTCAAACGTGCTTATAATATAATTTATGATCTTGAGCCAACACAAAGCAAAACGCATGTTGGCAGTGAAATAGAATCAGCACATGATACTCTTGAAGCCTTTGAAAGTGCACTTGAAGGATTAGATATGAAGTTACTTGAGGCTAACTTAAGTAATGATACAACAACATCAAAACAATCACGATCGCAAAAAGTCGCACAGGATACTAAAGCAAAAAAATCGACAAAGTCCAGCACAACAAAAAAATAAAACTGCATGATATATTGCTTGGATATGTGGATTTATGATCCAAGCAATGTGCATCTCTCTAAAGATTTTAGATTATTAAGAATTGAATAATTTGACTTATACAACAACAAGCAATTAAATATATCTTATTTTACATATTTATCAATCTCTTGTCCGCTATAAAAAATATAGTTTGCTTTTTGCATTTCATAATTATTTAACGCTTGGATAAAAGTAGATTCCGCATCATATTTTGTGCTTAATGCGGTTAAATACTCCGTGAAAGTAACGAGATTTGCATCATATCGTTTTTTCATATTATCATAAGATAGATTTGCTGAAATAAGGCTTGCTTTGGCACTAATAATTTGATTTTTTGCTACTTCTATTGCCTTACGATACAGCTCCTCATCTTTTTTCTGCTCTTCTTTCTTATATGCAAGGTTTTTTTCATTTGCGAGAGTTGCAAGTGTAAAAGATTGTTTTTGGACACTAAGACCTATTTTTGCAAAGAGTTGATAAGTAAAATTCAGTGCAAACGAATTATGATTATAGGCATAATTTGCTAGAAATCCTCCACTACTAAATCCTCCACCAGGATTTGCAATGGCATTATTTATCATATCTTGTGCAAAGTTTGGAATCTGCATATTATATGTATAAGTGTCTTGTAAAGTAAAGCTTGGGTAATAATGCAATTGTGCATTTTGATATTTAAGTGCTTTGATTTGATACTCAAGTGATTTAATATCGCTACGATCTTCTAGTACATAGGTTGGATCTGCGATATTTGCACGGCGGATGCCTTCTATTTTACTATTTGTGAGATATTCTAAGAGCAGTTTGCTTTGTGTGAGATTCAGTGTAGCATTATCAATTTGATATTTTGTTGATGAAGCTTGAGATTTGAGTGATTCTAAATCAGCGATTGTGCGAAGCCCTTGATCATAGAGCTTTTGCACTCTATCGACATCAGATTGAATCTGTTGTAATTTGTGCTGAAGTGTAATGAGTGTAGATTCATTGCTAAAATATGTATAGTATTGTTGGACAACTTGCAGATAGACACTTTGTTTGGCATATTTTGTATCATAATTTGTCTTTTGCATAGTCGCATTCTTTTCACGTGTCGCCTCATAAGTACTCCAATCAAATGTCCAGCTTAATGCTAATTGTGCATTTTGAGCGTGATAACTTGTTGGATCGGATATGCGTCCGCCTGCACCAATATGATTAAAATTATATTTTGCATCAAGAGTTGGGATAAAAGCGAGTTTTGAGATGAGATATTCTTTTTGTGCTTGTTGGTTTAAGAGATTTTGCCCTTGTAATGAGTAGTTATTGTTTGCACGTTCTAAAAGTTCTTTGAGTGTTACACCATTGTTAGAATCTGCACGCAAAATAGATTCTAATTGCAAATCTGATGTAGGATTAGGTTGAGGATTTGAGTTACTCTCAAATCCTAGTGGTTCAGCATAAAGAGAAAATGTTATACAAGAAAGAATAACTGAAATTTTTTGTAATATTTTTGTTTTTATAAACATTTTGTATCTCCAAAAAATGAGTTAAAATAAATAATTGCATAAGCAAATAAAATCCTTATTGTATCACTTTAAAATAAATAAATAGTGCTTCTCTGGGTATTCATAAAAGTTTTATAAAAATATTTAAGAAAAATTATATAAGATTTGTAACAAAATATAATTCTTACAAATTCTACTAGAGAATCTCCAAAGAAGAATCTTGATTTATTGATTATAATCTTTATTAAGTATTAAAAGGGAAATTTAATCAAATCCATATTGAATAGAGAAACTACCATATCGTAATTATATTAGATATAAGCCTAAGAATTCTCATAATAAACTTTCAAAATCAAATATCATACAATAAAAAATGATACAATAACGATAATATTTTAGATTTTTTGTAGAAATTATTCGAGCGAGGAAAGACATGCAACGAAGAAATACTAACAAAACTCATAACCTTTTGAATGCCAATTCACAAAATCTTTCAAATAAAAGTCTCCAATCCCTTAAAAATCTTGAGAGATTAGAAGAAATAGAAGAGATAAAAGAAAATATAGAGAATCAAGAGAAAAGTGAATCTGAAAAAATACTTCATAATCCCACGCTGAAAGCTACCTATACAAAAAAAATCTATAATTCTAAACAACGCAATACAAAGATCTTTCAAACTCAAGGGATACAAAATATTTCAAAGAAACCAACTATTTATGTGTCATGTGGGGATATTAATGGCATTGGATTAGAACTTATTTTGCGTAATCATGAGATGATTGCAAAGTGGTGTAAGCCAATCTATTGCGTGAGTTGGGATTTACTTGCAAGGGCTGCTAAGTTATTGGGGATTAAACCTCCAATTACTATGCAACTTCATGAAGTAGATTCTACTGGGATATCTATCCAACAAGGTATGCCAACGCAACAAAGTGGACAATATAGTTTTGAGTCTTTTTGCACCGCTCTTGAATTAAGCATAAAACATAATGTTGGGCTTGTAACACTGCCAATCAATAAATATGCTTGGAATCTTGCTGGGATACAATACGCAGGACATACAGAATATTTGCGTGAGAGATTTCAAAAAAATGCAATTATGATGCTTGGCTGCGAAGAAATGTTTGTTGCACTTTTTACTGATCATATACCACTTAATGCTGTTGCACAAAATGTTCAAAAAGAGAGATTGACTAATTTTTTGCGTGATTTTTATCTCTCTTTTTTTGCAACCAAAAATATCTCACTGCCAATACACAAAGAAGATGACAAGATGACACAAGAAAGAAACTTCTCTAATATATCTCAACAAGAATCTGCAACTACAAAAACAGATTATAAAGACTATACAATACCTATGGAACTTCATCTTGATAAACAAATGAACGCTTTAAAACATTATGCACTCAACTACAAAATGGTGGCAAGACTCCTTGATATTAACCATTCGTTACAAGAATCTGATGATATGCTCTTGCAAGAAGAGAATACAAATTCTTTAGAATCTCATCGCAATAAGGGGCAAGATTCTGAATTATTGCAAATTGCAGTTTTAGGATTAAATCCACATGCAGGAGATAATGGAGTATTAGGAAATGAGGATTTTATAATCAAAGATTGTATAGAATCTCTCAATCAAATATTAGGTCATGAAGTTTTTGTAGGTCCTATCGCACCAGATTCTGCTTTTATACCCAGTAATCGCAAAAAGTTTAAAATATTTGTTGCAATGTATCATGATAGTGGATTAGCACCGCTTAAATCTTTGTATTTTGATAGAAGCATTAATGTGAGCCTTAATCTCCCTATACTCCGCACAAGCCCAGATCATGGCACAGGATATGATAAAGCGTATAAGGTAAATACGAATTTAAATATGCAAAGCTACCTTGAAAGTTTTAAATTTCTCATTTTGCGAACAATCCATCAAGAAGCACTGCAAAAAAGTATCCCATCATAAATTTACCTAAAAAATTCTTTCAGACTAAATACTTACAAATTTATAATGATACAAAGATTCCATACTATCAATATAAAGCAAATGAGATACAGAATCTTTTTGGAGAAAGAGAAAGAATATTTTTAAAACTATGCTAAAATAAGTACCTATGCTTTGTGTAAAAAAGGGGAAAGAAAGAAAATGAAACTCAAGTATATGTTTATAGTATGTTTATTTAACATTCTTTATGCAGGAGATATTTCTGGCGTGTATTCTGTCATACATGATGGAAAAGAAAGTTATACAGAAATTTTCAAAAAAAATAATAAATTTTATGCTGTTGGTTTCGCAAATAAAAACAAATCAAATGAATCGCAAGAAAATACTTTAGATATTAATAACCCTAATCCAGAACTACGCACTAGACCGATGCGTGGTGTGGTATTTATGTGGAATCTTGTAGCGAAAAATGAGAAAGAATATATACGAGGGAAATTATATAGATTTGATAATGGTAAGGAATACCATGTAAATGCAAAACAAGATGGTAATATTTTAAAACTAAGAATAAGTAAAGATTCTAAAGGGACTATGGGAAAAACAATTCAATGGAGAAAAATGAATCTAGATGAAATCAAATCGATACAAGCAGAAAGGCTTGACATCGATACTTTGGAATTGCCTCAATGATTGGTTGAGATATAATTTCTCACTCTTGGAATCTTATCACTTCATTATGAGAAAATTCATTCACTTCTTTTTGGAATCTTGCGATATTTTTTAATTTTCTGATAATTCAACTATGATTTCAAGACAATTTAAGCTTTCAGAATCGAATCCAAATTATCAGATTGGGATAAGAAGCCGGGCTTTACTGGTGGAATGTAACAAAAGGGAGCATTATTTTAGTTTTAAAAAGATATAAATAAAATTCTTTTTACAATAAGATGCAATGATGCTAAGAAAAACCAACAAAAATTTATATGAACATCAAATCATAAGTATCTATGTCTGTATAATGTTTTGTGAATCTTTTTGGGAAAAATATAAATTTTGTTGATTTTTAATAATCATTAAAAATTTATTTCTTGCTTTTCCCTGCTCTTTACTTAATGTTATCAAAAAAATGTTTGCAAAAGACATTATATAATTTTCATAAAATACTTTATTGGCAACCAAATGGTAGAACCACATGACATTCAAAATTTTTTATTAGTCTCTAATTATAAAGATATAATACAATGTTAATTGATTTTTGATTCTCTTTAGTATATATGATTTGAATATGACACGAACAAATAAGACTTTAATATATTTCTATTGAATATCTTTGTATATTTTTCTACTTACTCGTAAAACTAATTTACAAGGTTTAGCTCAAACTTTTAAGAAATTCAACACATGCACGTACACCTATACCGCTAGCACCAGATGGATTTACACTCCATTCTTTTTCCACATAAGCAGGTCCTGCAATATCAATATGCAACCATTTTTCTTTATATTCTTCTCGGATAAATTCACCTAAAAACATTCCTGCTGTAATGGCACCACCATATCGAGAACTTGAAACATTACTCACATCAGCAATTTTGGATTCTATAAGTTTTTTTAAATGTTTATTAAAAGGAAGAGTGTGTGCCAATTCTCCAGACTTTAGGGCAGATTCTACAAATTTTTGTTTTAAATCCTCATTGTAGCCCATTACACCACTTGTATATTCTCCTAATGCTACAACACATGCACCTGTAAGTGTTGCAAAATCTATAATAATATCTACATCAAGATCTTGTGCATAACTTAAACAATCTGCTAATACCAGCCTACCTTCAGCATCTGTATTCTTTACTTCAATACTTTTCTTTTCACGAGATATTAATACATCATCTGGGCGATAAGCACTTTTGCCAATTGCATTATCAGTAATTCCCATGATAGCGTGTAATTCAATATCAAGCTCAAGTGCAATGGTTGCAAGAAATGCACCAAGAACAGCACATGCACCACCTTTATCTGCTTTCATTGTTGTCATATAATCTGCCGGTTTAAGGCTTAAACCACCTGTATCATATACTAATCCTTTACCAACAATTGCGATTTTTTTTCTATTGTTACTACTTTTAGAATCTTTTGGTTTATAACTTAAATGTGCTAAAAATGCTGGGAAATTTGATGCTTGATTCACAGCGAGAAACGCACCCATTTTTTGTTCTTCCATATATGAGTTACTTCGAATAATGGCTTGAATTTCTGCGTTTTTATACTTTTTTGCGTATTGCATTGTTATGTTTTGTGCTAATTCAGAGAGATAAACAGAATTCGCTATGTTGGGGGGGGTATTGACAATATCACGGACAAAATTTACACTCTTGCAAATGATCTGAGATTCATGCAAGATTTTTTCATTGATATGTAGTAAATTAATTGTGATTTCTAGTTTTTCATCATCTTTTTTGGTTTTAAATCCATTATATTCGTAACCACCAAGTAAAAATCCTTGTAAAATATGGGACTGATCTTCTTTAGCAATACCTTTCAGATCTAAATTTGCTTGAGTAATTTTTAAATTTCTTAAACTTTTTATTGCAAGACACGCTGCATTTGCATAAGATTCTGGATTATCATCATCTAAACCAACATAGAGAATCTTATCTGTTTGAACATAAAAATTGCCTTTAGCTTTATAGCCAAGCTCCTCCAATAGTGCAAAATTTGCAATCTTTGTTTTTCTTTTTTTAAGAGAATCTTCTGTAATAAAAATGATTTTTACGCCGACTTCTTTTGTATTTTCCTTGAGTTGAATATGCTGCGTATCTAACATTTACTTCCTTTTTGTTAAATTTAATTTAGTTTGTTGCAATCGTGTGATTTTTCTGAACCTGAGATCTTTTGCGTTTCCACATAAAGAAAGCTATAATGGATAAAATTATAACCAATAAAATCATAAAAAGTATAGGATTTTGTGTGATTATTGCAAAAAAATCAGCTAAAAACTCTAAAATCTCTTCGCCAAAATACCAAGCAGGAACAATGGTAATAGCAGCCCAAATCCATGCCGATATAAGATTTATTATGGCGAATTTGATTGCAGAGTAGCGCGTTAAACCAATACTTATTGGGATAATTGTGCGTAAGCCATACATATATCGCTGAATAAAGATTATTGGCCAGCCATATTTTTGCATAAGACGTGATGCAAGAGCAAATTTACGCCTTTGAGATCGAAATTTGTTTTGCACATAGTCTTTGTTGAATCTTCCAATATAAAAATATATTTGGTCTCCTGTAAAACCACCAAGCCCCGCAACAAGGATACAAGTGTAAATATCTAAATATCCTTGATGAGAGGCTATTCCTGCAAGTAGTAGCCCCCACTCACCCTCTAAGATACTCCAACAAAATAGAATTATATATCCCCAATCTTCTACATGGTTTGCCCATAATTGTTTGATTGTAGATTCAAAAGAGAATTGCGAGTTTTTAATATATAGATATAGCATAATCATACCAGTCAAGATGATACATGTTGTAATGATATGCTTTATTTTGAATCTACTTGGCTGCATATTTTCTTCTCCGAAGTCAGAGTATTGAGCGAGCAATTTATTTTATTAAAGTGGTAATTTTAAAATATTCAATAGAGTATGATAATCCATAATGATTAATAATGTGTTATTTTTATTTTTATTTATATAGAAATCTTAGTATAGAATAAATGGAATAATATATTTTTTAGGTTATAATTTCAACATAAATACCTGAAAGAATTTATGGAAAAACGATGAAGAAAGTTAATCTCTATACAGACGGATCAAGCTTAGGGAATCCAGGGTCAAGCGGTTATTGTGCGTTATTGGAATATGTCATGGGTAATGAAGAAAAAGTATATAAACAAATAAGTGGAGGTGAGTTTTATAGCACTAATGGGCGTATGGAGCTAAAAGCTGTTGTAGAGGGTTTAAAATTACTCAAAGAACCATGTGAGGTTACGATTATTAGTGATTCTAAATATGTATGTGATTCTATTAACCAATATTTACAGAATTGGTTAAAAAAGGGATTCAAGGATGTAAAACATACAGATTTATGGGGAGAATATGTAAATATTAGTAAAATGCATACAATACGAACACAATGGGTAAAAGCACATAATGGACATCCACAAAATGAACATTGCGATAAGGTTGCTCGTGCTAATGCAGAATTGCATAACCAAGCATGATGTTGCAAGTAAGTTTCAGCAGGAGTGTAGCGAATGCTTGAACTTTTTAGGATTCCAATTTTTCATAATTGTATAATTTATGATAATTTTTATTTTCTATATTTACAACTAAAAACTTAATTTTATTGTAATTTTGAAAAATTGTATTTTTATTTGGGTCTAAACTTTACTATGCTTTCTAAAAATTCTGCTATAATATTATTTTTGTATGTTATGTTAATGTAGAAGCAAGGGGTAGATATGCGTATTATTGAACCAGAAGCAAAATCCATAGCTTATTTAATTATTATTGCAGGTTTGGTTACTTCGTATTTTGGATTGTATATTTTAACCACTTTGTTATTTGTATCGCTCCTTGTATGGCTTTTTTTTTGTAGTTCTAAAATTATTAATCCCACCATTCCAAGTGCGATTGTTTCTCCTATTAGTGGAGTCATTAAAAAAATTGAAAAAGATTCTAATCATATAGAATTTCAAATTAAGGCAAGATTTAATGGCAGAATCTATGCACCAAATGATTTACAAAATATTCGCATTTCACATCATCATGGATTTTATACATTAAGCAATCATTCAGCCTTTGGTCGTATGTTTGCACCAAAAGATATTCTTGAAGCAGATAGTATTTTTGCAAACAATAATTTAAGGATTAAGATTGAAGTAATGCCTAATTTATTTCGGTTTTGCGGGTTAAACTACGCAAATTCAAAATCTCTTTTTTTGGAAAAAATTGGTTTTCTGAATACAGGTTCACTTTCTATTAGTATATATGGCGATAATTTAGAATCTTTTGCACAAGAGGGTTCTTATGTGGTTGGTGGTAATTCTCCATTGGTCGTTATAAAGTCCCCAGATTCATCATTAATAACACCAGATATTTAGGATTCTTAATATTATAAAAGAATAAAAGATTATACAACACTTTGAATATAAAATCTTACCAAGGATTGGTAGTTTGTGTTATATATATGTTATAATTGTATGCTACAAATATGGTTAATTAAAATATTTTTGAAAAAATTAAGGAGCAATAATGAAAAAAGCATTAATCACGGGGATTACCGGACAGGATGGGGCGTATCTAGCGGAATTTCTCCTCAATAAAGGCTATGAAGTTTATGGAATAAAGAGAAGATCATCGCTTTTTAATACTGATAGAATAGATCATCTCTATCAAGATCCGCATAGTCACAATGTGAAATTTAAACTCTGCTATGGGGATTTAACAGATTCTACCAATCTTATTCGCATTGTTCAAGAATTTCAACCAGGTGAGATTTATAATCTTGCTGCAATGAGTCATGTACATGTGAGCTTCGAGACACCGGAATACACCGCTAATGCTGATGGTTTGGGGACATTACGACTTTTGGAAGCAATTAGGATTCTAGGGTTAGAAAAAAAAACAAAGATTTATCAAGCTTCTACAAGTGAACTTTATGGGCTTGTGCAATCTGTCCCACAAAATGAAAAGACACCATTTTATCCGCGTTCTCCCTATGCATGTGCAAAACTTTATGCGTATTGGATTAGTGTGAATTATCGCGAGGCATATGGGATTTTTGCGAGTAATGGAATTTTATTTAATCATGAAAGTCCTATTCGTGGCGAGACTTTTGTAACGCGTAAAATCACGCGAGGGGTAAGCAAAATCGCACTTGGCTTACAAGATAAACTCTATCTTGGTAATCTCTCTTCAAAACGCGATTGGGGACATGCAAAAGACTATGTTGAGGCAATGTATCTTATCTTGCAACAGGAAAAGCCTGATGATTTTGTGATTGCTACAGGTATTACGACAGAAGTGCGGGAGTTTGTGCGACTTGCTTTTGGTGAGTTGGGCATTGAGATTGATTTTACAGGTAAAGGTAAAGATGAAGTAGGAATCGTAGCAAAATGCAATGGGGACTTTAAACTTGACATTGGTAAGGAGGTTGTGGCAGTGGATTCTCGGTATTTCCGTCCCACTGAAGTAGATCTCCTCTTAGGAGATTCTAGCAAAGCACGGAAAATTTTAGGTTGGAAACCCAAGCACGATTTACAAACGCTTATCAAAGACATGATGCAAAGCGACATCAAGCTTATGCAGAAAGATAAATACTTGCGTGATGGTGGATATGAGATAATGAGATATTTTGAGTGATCTTTTCTTGTTGATTTAAGAATGGACTTAAATGATGCTATCAATTTGCATTATATTAAAAAATAAAGTTTAGCTAGATTATTTTTTATTTGCATAAAGTTATTGATTATCTAGAATAAGTTAGTTTATATTCTATAAAAAATATTTAACAAGCATGTTAGGCGTGGAGTAGGGTGTCAGTTGGTTTTATTGGAAAGTATTTAAGATATTCCTTGATTTCATAGTTCAAGTACAAATTTTATTATAGTTTTTCTCATTATAATTTATGAGGAAACATACTCCATAATATTGAAGTGATGAGTAAGGTAAAGGTATTTGTTGTTGAGTTGTTATTTCGCTTGTATTAATTATATTACAAATATCCATATTAGATTTCTTTTAATTTTTTTATTCTTTCTAGTCTTTGGTCCTCTTGTTCTTTATACTTGGTAGCACAACCTTTTGCTAATTCACGAATTTTTAAAATATATTCCTGGCGTTGAGCAACTGAAATTGCCTTTCTTGCATCAAGCACATTAAAAAAATGGCTTGAGAGCATCGTATAGTCATAGGCGGGCAAAGGAAGATTTGCTTCAAGGCATTTTCGTGCTTCATTCTGTGTATTTTCAAAGCTTGTGAAAAGAAATGATGTATCTGCTATTTCAAAGTTATATTTTGAAAATTCGTATTCACCCTGCAAATGCACATCGGCGTATGTCATACTTTTATTCCACGCAATGTCAAAAAGAGATTCTACTCCTTGAATATACATAGCCAAACGTTCAACACCATAGGTAATTTCGACACTTACGCTTTCACAAGGGATTCCTCCTACTTGTTGGAAATAGGTAAATTGTGTGATTTCCATACCATCAAGCCATACTTCCCAGCCAAGCCCCCATGCTCCAAGTGTTGGAGATTCCCAATTATCTTCAACAAACCGAATATCGTGTGCATGAATATCAAGCCCTAAAGATTCAAGGCTTTGAAGATATAAATTTTGAATGTTATCAGGTGATGGTTTTATTAAAACTTGAAATTGATAATAGCTTCCTAATCGGTTTGGATTTTCTCCATATCGTCCATCTGTTGGTCTGCGTGAAGGTGCAACATAAGCCACAGCCCATGGGGTTTTATCAAGACTTCGTAGTAATGTTGCAGGATGAAATGTTCCGGCACCAGCAGGAATATCATATGGTTGTAGAAGCGCACAACCTGTGGTATCGTTAAAAGAAGCATTTGCCCAAAATGTTTGCAACCTTAATAGAATCTCCGAAAATGTCAGCATGTTGTTCCTTGAAAATATAAAATCATTGTGTAATTTTAACTAAAAACATTGAAAGACAAAATAAAATTAATTAAATTCTGAAAATTTTTATTCTCTTAAGTAGTGGTAAAAATATTCTAAGACACTCATCAATCAATAATGTTTTTTGGATATAATTCCAACCTTAAATTAAAAAACAAAAGATTTTCTAGATTATTCTGCATAGTGAGAATCTAGAAAAAAATAAAAGGTTTTTGTGAAGAATTTTGCTTACAATATAATTGTCATGGTTGTAATGTTGGGATTGTGTCGTTGTCTCGAGGTTCTGTTGGGCTGTATTGTGTTTTATACATTCTTTGTTCTTGCTGTAAGATTCCAATAATCCTAGAATCTTGCATATATTTTTCCCATAAATCCCTGCGTTTAGAATCTACTTCATCACAATACTTGACTTGTGGTGACAAGAAATTCTTTTTTGATGCTTCATCAAGATTATTCATTGCAATATTTGGAATATTTCCTAAGGCTCTTGCACATGCACAACTTTGTGCTACAAATAAGACTAAATCAGCAGGATAAGAAAAAGCAGGTAGCTTTTCTTCATAATGTTTTGTATGCACACCCGATTTATCTTGAATAAAAGTTGTAATGCTGTTGTATTGATATGGGAGACAAATCTCTTCCTTTGGCGTAAGTGTGATTGTTAGCATAATATTTGTTGGTTTAGAATCTATAACAAGATTCTCGCTATTGGAATCTTTTGTGTTAAAATCCTTTGTATTTAAGTCTTTTATACGAAAATTCGTAGCTTGAGAAGAAATATTTTCTTGTGGAAGTTGCCATTGGAATTTTATTGAGCGGTATGGTTGATTTTTTTCTCCTTGCAATATTGCTTGAGATTGTAAATCAATTGTTGTAGTTTGCATACTTTTTAGCACATAGTCATATTCTTCAATAAGAGCTATATTACTAAAAATATTTGTTTTTTTATCCATAATAATTGTTTGATATACTTCTAAAATATCCATATTCGGATAAAAGTATTCATTGTTTGTAATCACGGCACTACAATCAGGAAATAAACATGCACAATCGCGTAAAGATTCCAATACATTTTGATTAGCACTGTATTTTTGTCGTAAAACAATAAAGGTCTTGTCTAAATCCAGGGCTTCTTTATTTTGTTCATCTTGTTTTTTCGCTTTTTCTTTTTTATCTATTATCTTGGAATCTTGCCAAAAAGATTCCCATTCTTGGATATGTTTAAAATATTTTTCTTGAAACTCTTGCACATCATTTGGCAAGGTAAGAGTTTGTGGAGAATCTTGTTGTGTGGCGTTAAGCATTGTAGAATCTTTATGTTCAATCTCCGGAGTTTTTGCAGGATTGTTGTTTTGAGTAATTTGAATATTATCAAGCGGTGTTGTGTTTTTATTTGAATTATCGCATCCATTAAAAAACAAAAAGAGAATATAAATTCTACAAATGACAGAGAAAGAAATTTTCATATTTTTCCTTTATGGTAATTAATAATTTGATGATAGTTGTAGCTTTATTTTTTAAGAATTATATCTTAAATACTATGCGTAATTTTAGAATTTTTAGATTTTTTTATGTTTTTACTATTTTCATTATTTATTTTATATTCTATGAATTTAGTGTATCGGTTTAAACAAGCAGTTTTAATTTGGCATTCATTATAAAGATTCTTATCCTTAGATGATTTTACATGATTTTTGGATTATAAATTATGAGAATTTTGATATAATTTTAGAGATTTTTATAGATGGAATATTAAGGGTTATAAAATGGCAAGATATGCAGAATATAGTGTTTGTAATGTAGAAAAATTGAAGCTACCAACTAATCCTAGAATCTTAATTATTGGTGGTGGTTATGGTGGATTGAAAGTGGCTATGGGATTGCAAAAATCAGTTGATTTTTCATCTGAAAAGAAACCGCAAATTACACTTATTAGTAAGCATGACTACCATTACCAAACGACACTTTTGCATAAAGTTGCCACTGGAACACTTTCAGCTAGAAAAGCTAGAATTTATTATCGAAAACTTTTGAAACAAGATAAAGTTATGTTTATTAAAGATAAAATTATTAAGCTCGAGCCAGAGAATAATTGTGTGTATGGAAATGGTGGCAAGTATGAATATGATGTTTTAGTAATTGCACTTGGTTTTAGACCCGATGATTTTAATATACCTGGAGTTAAAAAATATAGTTTTAAGCTTTCCACTTTAAATGTTGCTTTAAAACTAAGACAGCATATTGAAAATAAATTTAAAGAATTTGTGCATACAAAAGATCCGCTCGATTTGCACTTTATAGTATGTGGGACTGGTTTCACAAGTATAGAATTTGCTGCCGAGCTTGGTTCACAATTCAATGAGCTTTGCACAATTTGTGGGATTGATAATAAGATTCCAAAAATTACATGTATAGGGAGAAATAAGCAGATTCTCCCTGTCTTTAGTGAGAATCTTAGTCAAAAAGCTGTGCAGAAGTTAGAAAAAATGAATATTGAGATTATTACAAATGGTGATGTAAAAGAAGTTAAAAAAAGTAGTGTTGTAATTGAAAAAGATGGGAAATTACAAGAATTGAAAGCAAATACAATACTTTGGGGTGCTGGAGTAAAAGGTAGCGATATTATTGAGCAATCAGATATTCCAAACAAAAAGGGTAAAATTGAAGTTGGTTTTCAGTTAAGATCACTTACTCATGCGAATATTTTTGTTGTTGGCGATAGTGCACAACCAACCACAAAAGATGCTATTCATGCTCCCACAGCACAACTTTCCGCACAAATGGGAGAGTTTGTTGCACAAATGTTGGGTGAAATGCTGAAAGGCAAGGATTTTGATTCTGGTTTCGTATTTAAACACAGGGGGACCGTATGTTCTATAGGACATACAGATGGTGTGGGGATTGTTTATGGCAAGGAATTATCTGGTGAATTTGCTGCTTTTATGAAAAATACAATAGAAAATCGTTGGCTTTTTAGTTTGGGTGGTTTTCCCTTAATTTTTAAAAAAGGACAATTTCGCTATCGAACAAGTAACTAAATACAAAATATATTTATAATAAATTATTTACAACAGAGATTTTATTAAGATTTTTAATTCAAGACATTAGTGCAATAATAAAAATCAACATGGCTTATTTATTGCAAGCTCTCATTACATAATTTTAGATGCAAAATAACAAGAGAGAAATCATATAAAATATTGAGTAAATATTCATGATTCTTGATAGAATATAGTTAATTTTGTTTCAAAAATAAACATAGAATTTTAAAAAAGAATATTTTTGTGTCCAAATATATTGACTTACAAAAAAAAAAAAAAGATACCATACGCTTATGCAACAATAAATATATTGTTGTTTTTAGTTTTGTTTTGGAGATTATCTATGAAAAATTTTTTAGTTAGTTTAGCATTGGTTAGTGCATTATCTGGTAGCATGTATGCTAAAGAGCAAAGCGGTGTTGTGCTTGGTGTTAGTGTGGGTGGTGGAGGTGCTATCAATGTAACAGGTGGTTCTAATGCTACTGGGAGTTCAGTGTATTTCTTGGGTGCAAAGGTAGGCTATCAAGCTTTCATTACCGATAATAGCGGTGTTAGATTCTATCTTTCAGGGTTAGTGGGGCATGGTTTCTATCCTTCCGCCACTACTCCTACCAGCAATTCATTTATTGGGCATGATTTATATACTTTAATAGATATAGATGCGGATTATCTTTATAATTGGACAGATGAGCAAAGTTATAGTGCTGGATTGTTTCTAGGATTTTTTGCAGGTGCATTAATTGGGACACCATTAACGGGTTCAACTGGTTCAACGGCGGTAGGTAGTGCAATTGGTATCAATTTTGGTCTTAGAACAACTATTGCTTATAATCATCAAGTAGAGTTTGGAGTGAAACCATCAATAGCATTTTTTGCTGGTAGAGAAGTAGGTTTAGGTTCTTTCATAAGCGGTCAAGTAAGCTATATTTACAAATTTGATACCTATTAAGATTATTTTAGTTTTTAGTATTTTGAAGAGTATTTATTTCTCAATACTATATACAAACATTACAAAAAGTTCGTAAGCAATTTGAATTTACTTTAACTTAATAACTAAGAAACATTTAAATTTTGAAGTATTTTTACTTTACTTATAACTTTTTCCGTGATATTTAATACTAGGATTTTGTAAAAAATATAGAATCACATAAAGTTTTGAAATAAATAAAATATGAATATTACACATATCGAAGACATTGTAAGATAAAGGGGTATTTTGTAATTTTAAAATACTTTGTACGTCATGAGAGTAACTGATATCAATAATGAATATTGAGGATTCTATAAATAAATGTTCTTCCATTTTTTGAGAGTTTTAATTTTGTCCTAATTTTTCTTACTTCTGTTTCAAACTCTTTTAACTCATGTAAGCTTTTAAACCCCATTATATACCCTTTTTGAATAAAATATTTGTATATAGTTTCATACTATACAATACAAAAAGCATATTGTATAAGATTGTATTGAGTGAGTAATAAAGGATTTAGGGGCTTGAGAAACAATAAATTATCGTTTGTCGCAGTATGGGGAATGTTATAATAGCAACAAGATTATACTATGATACACTTTCTACACAATTTTGAATAGAGCAGGGGGCTGGTTAGAATTCTATGATATGCGATTTCTTTTTATTTTTCGATAAGGAAACTTATATTATAAAATCTTATCACTTTTTTCTTGTGCCTTCCTACGATGGAGTATAATGTGTAGTTCCAATACTTCAAGGCTAGCAGGAGTTATTCCACTAATGCGTTGTGCTTCTTGAAGTGTTTTTGGTCTATCCTTGCATAATTTCTCAATCACTTCAAGGCTTAATCCAGAGATTCCTTGATATTCAAAATCACTTGGAATCTCCAAATGGAGATTTTGCTTACTTCGTTTAATTTGATTTTCTTGTTTATCAATATAGCTTTTGTATTTCGCATGGATTTGCAGTTGCTTGAGGGCACGACTACTTAACCCAGCAAAACGATTATCAAGTTTTCTCATTTTTGCAGGATTCATACTTTCTCTTCCTAAAATCAGAGAGAAATTACATTTATTTTGGAATCCATCCTCTCTAATTTGTGCTAATTTTTCAAGATTTATTTTATTCGGCGTGTAATCTTCGTCTAAAATTGGCAAACAAGATTCAATATTATTTTTGTCGGTCTCAAGTTGCATAAGAATAGAAGTCTCTAAAAGTTTAAGCTCTTTGCTATAAGGTAGCATTCTGAAACAAGCATTATCTTCTCTTAGTAATAAGCGATACTCTGCACGACTTGTAAAAACACGATAGGGTTCATTTGTTCCTTTTGTTACTAAATCATCAATCATTACCCCAATATAGCTTTCACTTCTATCAAGAATGAGAGAATCCCTTTTTACCTTGCCTTGTTTGTATAATATTGCGAGACATGCATTAATTCCAGCTGTGATACCTTGAGCTGCAGCTTCTTCATATCCTGTTGTGCCATTAATCTGTCCTGCAAAATAAAGATTTTTTATGATTCTTGATTCGAGGGTGTGATAGAGATTTGTTGGTTGACTATAATCATATTCGATAGCATAACCATAGCGAGTAATGACTGCGTGTTCTAATCCCGATATGGAATGGATAACTTCCTCTTGCACTTCATAAGGTAGGCTTGTGCTTAAGCCATTAATATAATATTCTCCGGCATTATAAGTTTGTGGTTCTAAGAAAAGTTGGTGTCGTTGTTTGTCTCTGAAGCGATTTACTTTATCTTCAATACTTGGACAATAACGAGGACCAACACTTTGTATTTGTCCTGTAAAAAGAGGTGCACGATAGAAATTAGATTCTATAATTTTATGGGTTGTATCATTCGTATAAGTTACAAAACATGGTAACTCATGAGGCAAGAAATATCCATACTTTATTCGTGTATTAAGAATTTTTGAGATAAGATTTTCGCGTCCATAAATTAGGTAATCATGTGTTAGTATGCTAAAATATGGTGCATCTTTATGAATGTTTTGCATATCATTACATAAACCTTTTGTTGTTGTTCGTTGAATCTCACTTATATTTCCTGTTTCATTAAAGTTTTTGCGTAAGAAATTTTGAAATTTTTGCCAATCTTTAATATTTGCATTATTGATTGCTTCACGAAAGAGAAAATCTTTATCATAAGATTCTTGATTGGTAGACCTTTTTTCGTCATTATTATGAGATTTGAAGGAATTTTGCAAGGTTTGCAGTATCTCTCCTCTTGTATTGTGAGCATCTCCATAGTGTTTTTCTAGTATATCCGAATTAATACTTGAGCCAAGCACACGAGGACATGTACCTGTCTTTAATCGTTCGAGTGGTATGCCTAACTTGATGAGGTTTTCACTCAAATCATTACTTGCCATTTCTCCTGCTCTGCCATTATGACTTTTGTTTTCTCCAATGTGAATTAAACCCCTTAAAAAAGTTCCCGCAGTAAGGATTATTTTTGTTCCAAAAATTTGCTTTTGAATACTTAATTCTACACCGATAGCTTCATTATTCTGTGTGAGAATCTTTGTAACACTTCCTTGAATAAGAGTTAGATTTTTTGCATGCAATAAAACATCGCGTGCATGTTTGCGGTATAAATCCATATCAATTTGTACCCTTGTGCCACGTACAGCTGGACCTTTGGAAGCATTCAGGATTCTATATTGTAGCCCACTAATATCAGTGATTGCCCCCATAAGACCACCTAAAGAATCTATTTCTTTGACTAAATGCCCCTTACCCAAGCCCCCGATAGCAGGATTACAACTTGCAAGAGCTATATTATCAAGTAAGTGTGTGATAAGCAGAGTTTTTAAACCCATTTTAGCACAAATGTGACTTGCCTCTACACCTGCATGACCACCACCAACTACAATTATTTCATAATTATCCATTTTTAGACCCTAACTTTAGTATTTTTTAGTAAAATTATACAGTATAAATTGTTGAATTTCTCTTAGGAGTATAAAATGTTAAAAAAGTTTAAGGCTTTTATTATGCAAGATTCACAAAGAGTGTGGAGTGCTTTAGTGATGATAGTTGTTCTTGGGGTTGTATTTTGGATAAATAATAGGGAGTTGACTTGGGCTAGTATGGGGGTGCTTTATCTCATTGCAATGTATGAAGCAACAAAGCTCTATCAAATCAATTTACATACATTCAGCATTATTCTTGCTGTTGTGTTGTGGGTAGCACTCTATTTTAGCACAAAACAAGCACATATGGTCGTCGCAACACTTGGATTATGTGCTGCCTCAATCTATGCGATACGCGATAATTCAGATTCTGGCTTTAAGCTTATTGCACCTTTTATCTATCCATCTTTACCTTTCGTATCTCTTTATTCTTTATATTGTCTCGGAGTAGGATATTTAGTGTGGCTTATTATTGTTGTCGCAATTGCCGATATTTTTGCATATTATGGAGGTAAAAAGCTTGGCAGAACTCCATTATGTGCAATGTCACCAAAGAAAACTATTGAGGGGGCATTGTGTGGGATTGTTGGTGGAGTTATTGCTGGTTCTGTTGCTGGTATTGGAATATTTGGAACATTTCCAATAGCAGCAATTTCCAGTGTATTTATTATTATATGTTCTATTATTGGAGATTTATTTGAGAGTGCATTAAAAAGACGTGCCAATCTCAAAGATTCTGGGACGATTTTACCCGGACATGGAGGGATTCTTGATAGAATAGATGCGATTTTATTTGGTTCTGTTGCCATGTTATTTATTTTGTCGTTGCTTACAATGTATCACCCATAATATAATAAAAATGGTAGAAAGTTATTTTGACAAAATTTTCTGACTTATAGTATCGCACTTGCTGATAGATGAGAGTGTAACCTATTCTAAAATTTTATAAAGAGTAAAATGAGAGAATGAAGGTTTCAATTTATTTTTTAGGGCATTTATCCTATGTCAATGGATTAAGGATTTCTAAAAATTTATTTTCATCAAAAACTCTATGAAAAACTCTCCCACAAAAGTGATTTTTAGATATAATGCCTTAAATGAATTAATTAATATTTAGTGGCTATTATGATTCTGTTTAAATAAAGGAAAAAAATGCTATCTACCGCAAAAGACAAGATAATAAAAATTCTGTTTGCTTTTTGTATTATAAGTTTTTTATTTTCATGCACTTTTGCAAAGACACAAGTGATGTCTCCCCTTCCTACACCAACACAAGAGGTTTTGAATATTTCCGTTAAGAAGTGTTCGAAATCTTGCTTAAAAAAGCTTTTTGATATGGAATATTATTTTAGTTTTATTGCACTATATGGGAACTATAATGATGATGATTTAAGAAATAAATTTCAGATTGCTTCAGCAATTTTAGATACAAATATTTTACCACCATCTCTTAATCCAGAAACAGGAGTACGTGTTGCACTTCTCATTCCACAGAAAAATATTGGGCGGTATTCTATTACAAGTGCGGATTCTATTCTTTTATATTTAGTTACGCATGGTGATAATTTTGAATTTAAGGTTTTTAACTCACAAAATGAGGAAGCAGACAATGTGCGTAAAGCATACCAAAATGCACTCAATGAAAAATATGATTTTGTAGTTGCCATTTTGACACCAAAGGGTATGGCAAATCTTTTGCGAGATTCTGAGATGTCTCTACCACTTTTCATTCCTACTATTCACAAAAAGAATGCAGGGCAATATGCTAACGCTAAGAATGTATTTTTTGGTGGAATTGATTATGAAAAACAAATTGATATGATGGTTGCTTTATCATCTTCAAAAAATGCTCCAATTATTAGTCTTGATGATGATGGTGTTGTGGGAAAAATGTTGGGCAATATACTCAAAACAAAATCACAAAATATTATCGCACAAGAAAGTATAGATTCTAAGAAATCTAATGACTTTAAACCTTTATTGCAAAAGATTCGAACAGAAATTAGAAAATCCATGATAGTATTGAATACTTCTGTTATTAAGAGTGGATTAATTGTGCCTCAAATAGGTAATACAAAAAATATGCCCATAGCTTTTCTTTCTTCACAAATCAATTATAATCTTTCGCTTTTAAGCCTTATACCAAAAGAGGATACACAAAAGATTTTTATTGTTAATGCAATTGGTCCATTAAATCCAAAATTATTAGCTTTTAATGAGCTTTTAAATTCTGATTTACAATATGATTGGGTAAATTATGCTACTGCTCTTGCCATTGATATTTTATTATCTCAAGGTAACAAAAATAGTGCAAGATTTTTTCACGAAAAACTTGATAATAACCAAGTGCAGTATAACGATAGATTCTATGGAGTAAAAGATTCTCATTTTATTCCTGTAAAGCTTAAATAGAAGTCGAGAAATTTTATCATTTTTCAATCTACATTTTTTACCTTATTTTAAGGAAGGCAATTATGCGAGAAAAGCTACAAGAAGTGAAGACATCTCAAACAAAACAGAGTAATGCTTTTAAATGTCTTAATCATTATAAAAAGTCAAAAAAAGCTTACCATATCAATGCACACATAAAACCTTTGCAATTTGAATCTAATACACATTGTGTAGGGGATTCTCAAAATAAAAAAGGCTTAAATTCTGTTTCCCAACAATCCGAGAATATTGAGGAACTTATGACTTTCTTAACACAATATGCTGCCATGCTTATGTCAAATGGTGCATATACTTCACGCGTTGTGCGTTGCACACAAAGAATTGGAGCGAGTTATGGGTATGATGTCAATATGATAATTTGGTTAAAATCGATCACTTTGAGTATTTATGAGAAATCAAATTATCAAAATCGTCGCACTCAAGTTAATCCTAATCCTCCATTAGGTGCAAATTTTAGAATCATTTCTGATTTAAGTGCATTAAGTTGGTATATTTATGATCACGCAATTCCTCTCAAAGAAGCGACCGAACGTTTTGAACAAATTATGGAATCGAAAAATTATGGTTTTATTTCTTCATTATTTTTTGTAAGCATTGCAAATACTGCATTTTGCAAGCTTTTTGATGGTGATGTAGGAGCATTGTTGTGTGTATTTATGGGTACATTTGCAGGATTTGCAACAAAGTATCTTTTAACAAAGTTAAAGATTGATGCACGAGCTATGTTTATTGTAGTTTCTTTTGTTTCAAGTTTTGTTGCTTATATTGGTGTGCATTTTGGTCTCACAAAGACACCAGAGATTGCTGTTGGTTTAAGTATTCTTTATTTGATACCTGGTGTGCAAATTATCAATTCTCTTACAGATGTATTACATGAATATACACTTATGGCAATCAGTCGTGGGGTTAATATGGGAATCTTATTGATTTGTATAGCAGTTGGTGCATATCTTACGCTAAGTATTGCACAAGTAAGTTTGATTCACACGCAATAATAAGATTTGTAATAGATTAGAATATTATCTAGTAGGAAATATATTTATGAATTGGTTATTAGGGGATATAAATGTTTGATATAGCACATTTTTATCCGGCGGTATTAGAGTTTCTTTATAGAGATTTTTTTAATACAAATTCTTTTGAACATGTTCTAATGAATACAATATTTGCTATGGTGGCAGGTTTTGGATTTAGTTACGCCTTTAATCCACCACGTAATATTTTTATTGGAATTGTATGTGTTTCAGGATTTGGATATTTTGTTCGTTCAATGCTTATGCAATTTTCAATCTTTAGTCTTGCTGGAGCAAGTTTTTGTGCAAGTTTTTGCATGGGATTGATGACAATGCTTGTGGCAAAACGGAAGAAAGTTCCTGCTGAAATTATTGTTTTTCCTGCACTTTTACCAATGTTTCCTGGTAGTTATGGTTATAAAAGTATTCTTTCTATTCTTGCTTTTACACAACATGCTGATAAGCCCGAACAATTAGGCTATTTGCTTGCATTTTTTAATAATATTACTATTATGCTTTCTGTTTCTACATCTCTTGTAGCCGGAGTCCTTGTAACTTTTATTATTTTTTATGAACAAAGTTTTATGATGACGAGAGGTCACAAAAGAAGTTTTTTTTCTAAAAAATCTTAGAATCTTTTTGGCTACAACAGAATAATCTTAGAATCTCTTTTTATCGATCTTCATATCATAAAGAGATAATAAAGAATTTATAATGGTATTTATTGAAGCTTCAAGTATTTTAATATAATGGAATTACCATGAAAAATTCTTGTTCTATTACAAGTTTCTTCTTGAGACTTCTTATAAAGTTATGAATTATACAAGAAAATTATCAAAGTAGAAAAATTAATATTTAAAGGCTTCCTAAATGTATAGAAGAAAGCTTAGAGTGTAGAATATTTGTAAATAAAGCTAGTAACCGCCTTAAGGATTTATATCAATGCAGATTCTATAAACTTATATTCAATATCACACAGGAGGTTTTTTAACAAGCTATTGTATTAGCCCAATCATATCTCTAATAGCTTGCTCTAGCCCAATAAAAATAGAACGTGCTATGATGCTTTGCCCTATATTGAGTTCTTCAATCTCTTTGATCTTGACAATTTCTGCAACATTAAAATAATTTAGTCCATGCCCCGCATATACATTTAACCCCTCATTGAAAGCAAGTTTTGCACTAGATTCTATATTGTGAATTTCTTGTACCAGACGAGTATGCAATGCACTTCTGCTTGTTTCAAACTCTTTAATACTATGATGGGTGTGCGGGAGATTTGAAGAAAGCATAAGGGATATATTGGCATACTTTCCCGTATGAAGTTCCACACCAATTTTTGTACCAAGTTGATGTGAAATCTCTATGCTTTTCTCTATACTCTTGTCACATGGATCAACAAAAAGTGAAACTTCAATCTCATTGCTACAGAATCTTTCTAAAATTGGTAACATACCTTCATGTAATAATAATCCACCTTCAGTTGTTACCTCATTTCGCTTTTCTGGAACAAGTGTAATTCTATGTGGTTTTTTTGTGCAAATAAAATCTACTATGTCTTTTGCACTTGAGCATTCTATATTAATCGGCAAGAAACTCGATTCTATAATCCGTGAAATATCGCTATCATGAATATGTCTTCTATCTTCTCGCAAATGAATTGTTATTTGACTAGCTCCAGATCGCTTAGCAATAAAAATTGCTTCCAATGGATCAGGGTCATTGATTTTCCTTGTTTCTCGTAGATATGCAATGTGATCTATATTTATTCCAAGTCGCATTGATGTTTCCCTTATTTGAAAAAATATGCTAACATTATAACTTAAAAAATTCTATTTCTTTCATATTAGAAAGAATAAGGACAATAGATGAATAAAAAAATATTTCAGCTTGATACCAAAACTCTCCATCAAATACAAGACGCACTTTATGAAACATGTGGTATTCACTTAACTGATACAAAACAGACCATGATACAAAATAGAATTAATGTATTATTAAAGGATTCTATTTGTGCTAATATCCATTCATTTGATGATCTCTTTTGTGCAATTAAAAATAATCCCCAAATAAGACAATCTTTTATTAATAACTTTACTACAAATAAAACAGATCTTTTTCGAGAATCTTATCACTTTGATGATATGCTTAATCGCACGTTAATTCCATTATTGCAAAATAATGAATCTATTAATATTTTTTGTTCAGCAAGCTCAAGTGGTGAAGAGCCTTATTCTATCGCAGCAACTTGTATGTATGCAAAAAATATTTATCAATCGCATTCTACAATTAAAATTATTGCAACAGATATTGATACTAATATGCTGAATCTTGCAAAAAAAGGAGAATATACACTTGATTTAAGACTAAATAAGATTCCTGATTGGGTAACTCTGGACAATTATTTTGATATTCTAAAAACAACCCCACATAATACTATGTATCTGCGTGCAAAAAAATCATTAAAGGATATGATAACTTTTCGGCAACTTAACCTTTTTAGCAAAAGTTACCCTTTTAGCAATAATGAATTTGATATGATCTTTTGTCGCAATGTCCTTATTTACTTCAAACAAAGCGATCAAGAAAAAATTTTAGCAAAATTACATAATATACTCAAGGTTGGCGGAACCTTGTATTTGGGGCATTCCGAAGATATTTTAGGATTAAGTTCTCAATTCGATAGACTCGGTAATAAAATATTTATAAAAAATTCAGAATCTCTTATGGGTATATTCTAAGTTAATAAAAATAGAGGGAAAATTATGGCATTAGATAGAAAAGTAAATAATATTTTATCAAAACAAGTTGAGGAAAAATATCATCCCGATACAGTGTTAGAGAAGAAGCCTTGTTCGTTATCACGAGAAAAGTTAATTGTTATAGGTAGTTCTACTGGGGGTACAGAAGCATTGAACAAAATTTTATCAACTTTACCTTCTAAAGGGTTGCCACCGATAGTTATAGTGCAACATATTCCCAAAATGTTTTCTTCTTCTTTAACTGCAAGACTTGATTCAAACAGTCAGCTTCAAGTATTTGAGATTAATTCAAAAGTGCAGTTGCAAAATGATTGTGTTTATGTTGCAAATGGAGATTCTCATGCTCTGTTAAGTTACAAGGAGGGTAAATATTATGTTGCACCATTTGAAGCAAATAGGGTAAGCAGACACAGACCTAGTGTTGATATATTATTTCGAAGTGCAAATAATATATCGGGGAAAAACACTTTAGCAATCATTCTGACTGGTATGGGTGATGATGGTATGATAGGAATGAAAGAACTTTTTGATAATGGTGCATATACAATAGCTCAAGATGAACAAACTTGTGTTGTTTTTGGTATGCCAAAAAAAGCCATAGAGATTGGTGCTGTGCGTGAAATCTTACCTTTACAACAGATTCCAAAAAGGATTATGGACTACGCATCAAATAAAATTAATCTTTTGAAACCAAAAGAGCCAGATATTAATACACCGAATATATTATCCGCAACAAGCGAAGAAAAAGATTCTGATAAAGAAAATTAATCCCCACCCCCCCCCATGATTTTCTCTATCCAACAACACATTCTTCTTTCCCTCAAGCAATTACAAAAAAACAATAAGATAAGAAACACTTTTTCAATCAATAATAGAATTATTATATCCAATTTCCACTACGAATATCTGGGGTAATTTGTTGCCTTTGTGAATCATTTTGTTTGTGATTATCATATAAAAATGGAGAGTTTCTCTCAAAGTTGTCAAAATCATCGAGGAAATATTCAAATGGATCAAAACCATTTCCTTTGCTTAGACCATATTCTTCAAGTTGTATAATTACACCATTTTCATTGTAGATTCTACGACTTACAAGAATATCATTATTGTATTTTTCCACCTTAAAAAGTTTATTATTTTTAAAAAATTTACTAATTTTCTCTTGATTTTTATAGATATTTTCTTGCATGAGTGAATTTATGGAATCTTTAGCATAAATTTTTTGCTTGATAAGCTTACCTGCTTCATAAATATTTTCTTGATGTTTTAAACCATTTGTATAGAAAAGTGTAGAAAACTGCAAAATCCCATGACTATAACTATCTTCATATTTTAATATACCATTTTTATACCATTTTTCAATTCCATTTTTTATTCCATGAACCTCCTTGCATGGTTCTTTTCCTTTTCTGGTTTTGCAAATAAGAAAAGTGGATTTATTATGAGAATCTGGGATATATTCTGTTGAACTGATTAAATTATTATTCTCATCAAAATTTTCATAAGTTTCTAAATCTATACTATGTTGAAAGAATTGTAGCCATATCAACCATAATACACCAATACTTAAAATAAGAAGTATTCCCCATTTTTTCATTATATTTCCTCTTAAAATTATTTTTCTAAAAAATTTTAAAACTAGATGATTCTAACTTCAAACATTAAATATAAGGTAAAGGTAAAATCAACTTAATAACCATCATAGAAAACTGACATAATTTGATACTCCTTATGAAATATCGAATTATAACTTATTGAATAATAGAAAAATCATAATGAACTCTCTATCTATTATTGTTATTAAGAGAAATAGAGTCGCCAATATAGTAGAGATTCTAGAAAGTCTATAATACTTATAATATATATTAGTATGCTGGTAAGGATATTACGAAAGATTAAAAATTGGTTAAAGAATTATTGGTATGCAAATAGTATGTATTCAAATTTTGTTGTAAAAAAGAACTCTCTTATGTTTATAATCCGGTAATGTTGTAGAAAAGTTATCTTATTGCATTATATAAAGTGCGTTTTTTCTACATCAATAAAAGATTCTATTGTAAAACTTATGGCGGATATTTTCTATATTATTCTAATAAGAGTAACAACATTTGCAAAAATATAGAAAGTTAGAATCTACAAAGCATCTGATGGAATATCGCTTCTATTAAGGGAGAATAAAGGTCTATTTGTTGTTATTAACCTCTTTGCGCAATTCCTTAATTCTTGCGGCTTTACCTCTTCTATTGCGTAGATAATAAAGCTTCGCACGACGTACACGACCAATTCTTAATACTTCAATTTTTTCAAGACTATCACTATAAAGTGGGAATATCTTTTCTACACCAATATTGTTTGCACCCATTTTACGCACAGTAAAAGTCTTATCAACACCATTTCCACGAACAGCAATGCAGACACCCTCAAAGTTCTGAATTCTTGTTTTATCACCTTCTTGAATCTTGATACCAAGTCGCAAAGTATCTCCTGCCTTAAATTGTGGAACATTTTTTCCATCAAGTTGAGATTTTTCAAAATTTTCAATATATCTGTTTTTCATTGTATCCTCGCTAATGATTGAAATAAATCAGGTCTAAAATATTGTGTTTTCATTTTAGACATCTTGAATTTTAAATCGACTATTATAGCGTGATTTCCCTTTAAATATTCTGAAGTAGGTAAGAAATTTGGAAAATTTTTATCAAAATCTTTTGATTTTGTAAAATTTGGTGCTTCAAGCAAGTTAGATTCAAAGCTTTCACCTTGCAAAGATTCTTCACTTCCTAAGACTGAGGCAAGATTTCTGGCAATAGAATCTGCCATACATAATGCTGCTAATTCACCACCACTTAAAATAAAATCACCAATACTGAAAATTTCTGTTGCATATAGTTCAATAATCCGCTCATCAAATCCTTCATATCGCCCACATACAAAACTAATATGTTGATATTGACTTAGTCTTTTAGCATCCTGTTGTGTAAATTTTGCTCCACAGGGACTAAGAAAGATAATTCTAGTGTCCAAAGCTTGTTGCAGTGCACAATGTAAGACAAAAGGATTAAGGAGCATACCTGCACCACCACCAGTTAATGTGTCATCAACTTTTTTGTATTTATTGGTTGCAAAATCACGAATATTAATACAATTTACTTCGATAATTCCCTTTTTATGTGCATTACCCATAATGCTTTGTTGAAAATATGGTTGAATAAGTTGAGGGAAAAGCGTGAAAAATGAGAATTTCATAAGCAACCTTTATTATGTCTTGCGGTATGTTAGATTCTATTTTTTTCATAATGGATTTGAGAATCTAATATTGTTAAAGATAACAGAAATGTAACATAAAAAAGAGAATATTCACATGTTATCTCAATTATTTTTTCGCAAAATATTTTTCTTTTTATGGTTGTATTATTTCAATAAAAACTTTTATATTTTTTAGTATTTCTATGTATTATTTTGATTGTGAGTTTTTTTGATTTCTGATTTTAAATGTGTTTTAATTGTTAGTAAAATGTCATCATCATCTTTCGTTGGAGATTGTAAATAAGTTTTTGTATTATCTGCATTTGTAATAGCAATATTATTCCCCATGTTACTTAATGCTTTGATATGGAGATGGATAGCTAAAGTTTTAATGATAATGAGTTCTAAAAATTGCAAGCTATACATATCAAGTTTGCCAAATCTCTGCTCAATTTCCCCTTCAATCTCACGCACTTCGACTTCATTTTTTACTTGTGATAAACGACGATAAAGTTCCAAACGCATACGTTCGCTTGTAATTAATGTCTCATTAAGAAATGCCGAAACAGAAAGTTTCAAATCCACTTTGTTCTCTTTTGTTCCATTCTGTAAAAGGCTTTGTAAAGTTTCTTCAAGCATTCGCACATACATACCAAATCCAACTTGCTTGATATGACCACTTTGAGCTTGTCCTAAAAGATTCCCCCCACCACGAATTTCCAAGTCATGGTAAGCAAGGCTTGCACCACTTCCTAAATAAGAATTTTTCTCTAATGCTAAAAGTCTTTTGGAAGATTCTTCGTTAATATTTTCGTGTGTAAGGAGATAACAAAAGCCAACGACCTTACCTCTACCAACTCTACCTCGTAATTGGTGTAAATCAGCAATACCAAAATTATGTGCCTCATCAATAATAATCGTATTTGCATTTGGTAAATGAATACCTGATTCTACAATTGAGGTGCAGAGAAGAACATCATATTGTTTATTGAAAAAATCTATCATGCCTTGTTCGGTATCTTTTGGATTAATCTTTGAATGTAGGATTAAGATTCTAAGCTTTGGCAAAAGTCCTAGTAGATATGTTTGGATTGTTTGGATTTTTGCAATGTTATTAAAGATATAAAATACTTGTCCACCGCGCCTTATTTCTCTTGTAATGACTTCTTTAATAAGAGAATCTTTCTTAATTTTTACAAAAGTTTTACTCTCTTGTTTATAAAATGGTGGCGTATGTAACTCACTAATTGCTTTAAGTTTGGAGTATGCCATATTGAGAGTTCTTGGAATTGGTGTAGCAGACATTGAAAGAACATGTGTATGAAAACTTTTTTGTTTTAGAATCTCTTTTTGCTTTACCCCGAACTTATGTTCTTCATCAATCACAATTAAACCAAGATTTTCTATATTAAGATTAAAAAGTGCGTGTGTGCCAATAATGATATGGAGTTCTTGATTTTTGATTGCAGATTCTATATTTTGCTTTTGTTTTGTAGTTGTAAATCTATCAAGCTTCGCAATTTTTAAAGGTTTATTGTTTGGTAAAATAAGCTTACTCAAACGATTTTTGAAACTTTCAAAATGTTGATTGCAAAGCAATGTTGTAGGCACAAGGACAATACTCGCAAGATCATTAAGTGCAGTAGCATAACACAAACTCATTGCAACTTCAGTTTTACCAAATCCCACATCTCCATTCAGCAAACGATCCATAACACGTCCACTTTTTAAATCTTTCAAACTTTCACTAATGGCAAGATTTTGGTCTGGTGTAAGTTCAAACCCTCTACTTTCTTCAAATTTTTGATACGCAATCATTTGTTCAGCAGATTCTAAAGTTATTTTTGCTCCTGTGCTTAAATCTCTTTGGGCTTGTAAGCGTATAATTTCATTTGCGATTTCTAAAAGTTTTTCTTTGATAGAATCTTTTAAACGCAAGAAGCTCGATTTTCCAAGTTTATCAAGTTTGATAACAGAATCATATGCACTATATTTTTCAATAAGATTTAGATTTTCAACAGGCACAAGCAACCTATCATCATTTGCATAAATAATGCTTACAAAATCCTTTATGCCCCCCATAATATCAATTTGTTTTATACACTCAAAAACCCCAACACCATACTCACTATGCACGACAAATTCACCCGGTTTCAGCGAATCGAGTTCAAGACGCACACGCTTTTTGCATTCTTTTTGTATTTTTTCAAGGCTTATAAAAATTTGCTGTGGTGTAGTGATATTAAAATAAAATGGTGTTTGCAAGAACGCAAGATATAAAGAATTATCATAATTTCGAATTTGTGCAGGAAAATCAAGTTGCTTTAACAATGCTTTTGTTCTACTCAAAATAAAAATATCTTTTTTTACATTGAGTTTGATTGTATTTGATAAGTTTGAATATTTTATTATGTCATTATCATGGCAGGTTTGAGATAGAGGAAAGATTCTAAAAGTTTGATTGTTTGAAGGTAAGATTTCAGGCAGAACAAATTCAAGATTTTCCTTATATTCCCTTAGTGCTTGAAATGTAAATATATGGGGATATTTTCGTAAAAAGTTAATACCACCAATATCTTTAAGAAACCAAAAACCAAGCGTATGAATGTTTTTTTCAATCCCATCATGACAGAGATTTTCAATGTAAGATTCTAGAATCTTACATTGCTCTTTTGTCAAACTAAACATAGCTGGATTAATGCGAATATGGAGAATCTCTTCTTTCAAACTAAGCTGCGTTTCACAACTAAAATAACGAATGCTTTCAATTTCTGTATCAAAAAAACTAATACGAATGGGGTTAATAAAGTTTGGCACAAAAATATCAAGAATATCACCACGCCAAGAAAATTCTCCTTGCATTTCTACAATTTCCACGCGTTCATAACCATATTGCAAAAGTTGGTGTGCAATGTCTTCAATGTTTCTATGTTCATGTAATTGTAATTCAAAACTATGCAACAATTCCTTACTTGGTAAAAATGCCATAAGTGTATGAGGTGGGGAAATAAGAAGTTGTTTGCAATCATTCTCATACCATTGTGTGAGTTTTGCAAAAAGCTCATGAAATTCCTCATAAAAAGTTTGTATGCTATCATAAGGATTAAGCCGAATATCAGGCAATACAATAGGTAAAGAAGATTCATTTGTTTCTAATGGTAGAATACCACCATAAAGAAAATCTTTTTGTTCTTTTGTCGCATTTTTATTCAAAGATTGAAAATCTTTTGCATCATAACAAAAAAGTGAATTTATATTCTCATTTTTTATAGAATCATTGCGTTGTTCTTTTTGTGCATGAAAACTTTGAAAAAAGCTTTGTAAAAAAGAGACAGCATTGAAACATAACTCTATTTCATCACTTGAGCAAATAATAATTTTTGGTGAATCTGTATTGATATTTCTACCAAAAAATGGATTTGTTGTTGTATTTTCACTGCAATATTGCACAAAATCTTGAAAGGAAGAAAGCCCATTGTAAATGTTATTGTGGGAAGTAAATGTTTTTTGTTTGATATTTTCCCAGAGATTCAAAAGTTTTTGATAGGGTTGTTCTTGTTTTCTTTCTTTGTTGATATTTTGATTTTGTTGTAGAAATATTGTATCTTGTATCATAGTATTTTGTGGAAAGTTATGGGTTGTAATTTCAGAAGTATAAGAAAGCTCCAACAAACCAAGATTTTCTATTGTGCATTCCAAATATTTTGAATCTTTGTTTTTAAAAAAATTATATATTATACTCTGAATGTTCATTCTAACATCACCAATTCTTATAAGATAACAAAAGATTCTGTTTCATATATTCTATTCTTGCTAAATATTACTTATGGCTAAGAATCTTTTTTGGATTATGAAAGTGAAATTATAACGAATTTGTTCTTGATTTTCTTTTTATCTTGCTATTTTTTCATTCAATAGATGGTATTGCACTATAATATGCAAAAATCATCAATGCCATTAGTTATTTTCTATCAGGTTGTTTGATAAATTTTCTTAAGATTCTCAAGTCTTGAAGTTGCATTGAGTAAAAGCATATCAGCAAGGATTAATGCCACAATGCTTTCACATACTACACTCCCACGCACACCAACACATGGGTCATGTCTGCCTTGTAATTTAATTTTTACTTCATTTTTATGAATATCAATTGTGTCTTGTGAAAGAAAAATACTCGGGGTAGGCTTAAAATGCACTTTGATAATGATATCTTCACCATTTGAAATGCCACCAAGTATCCCTCCTGAATGATTTGTTATAAAACCATTATGATTTATAAAATCATTGTTATTTGAACCAAGCTTTTTGGCAGATTCTATACCATCACCTATTTCTACTGCTTTTACTGCGTTAAGTCCCATTAAATCGCGTGCAAGAATCGAATCAAGTTTATAACCCAATGGCTCACCAAGACCAATAGGTGCATTTTTTACACAAATTAATGCACTTGCACCAACACTATCACCATTTTTTTTAGCTTCTAGAATTTCTTGTTGTAATAGAGATTCTATCTCTTTATCAAGTGCAAAGATTTCACTTTTTCTTGCATATTCGAAATCATCTTTATTATGATGTGTTTTTTGAGACGAAATTTTGCCAACAGCTGTAATCCCACTTAGAATCTGAATATCAAATTCCCTTAAAAGTAATTTTGCCAAACCACCAGCAAATACTCGTGCAACACTTTCTCTAGCACTGCTTCTACCTCCACCACGATAATCTCGTATGCCATATTTATGAAAATAAGTAAAATCTGCGTGATTGGGGCGAAAGATGTCTTTAATATTATTATAGTCTTTACTTCTTACATTTGTATTTTCGACAAAGAAACCAATAGGCATACCAGTGCTAATGCCATCAAATACACCACTTAGAATCTTCACACAATCATCTTCTTTGCGAGGTGTTGAGAATTTACCACCTCCTTTGCGTCTTGCTACTTCTGCATGTAAAAAATCTAAATCAATTGTAATTCCAGATGGCATACCTGTAATAACACCTCCAATGCCATGACCATGACTTTCTCCAAATGAATTAAACTGAAATAAAATGCCTATATTATCCATTTATTGACCCTTTAAGATTTATGTGGCAATATCGAGATTCTATAAATGTTTATATTCTAAAACATGAATAAATACATTTATAGCAAATAAAATAAACAAATTCCAAAAAAATATACTATTTATACATATAACTTATTTTTCTTAATGTTTAAGCTCTGTTTTTAATTCAAAAAATACCATAGATTTTGCTTGTTATAACAAGAATCACCATCACCTAGATTGCAACCTTTTTGGTAAAAGAAACGAGCCTGTTTTTCACGTTCTTCTAAACTTAACCAATCTATTTTAAATGGTTGTTCATAAACACTTCCTATAAAATAACAACTTGAGCCTATATTGTTGTTACATTCTCTTGTGAGTATTTGCAATGCTTTATCATTATATTGTTGTGCTTTTTTAGAATCTGTTTCTGCAAGAAAATCTGCCGCATAACGATAACAACCCCAACCATTATTTAAATTACAACCTCGATTATAAAGATCTTTTTCAATATAATTGTGTTTCGTTTCTACTTGTGAACTCATAATACCAAGAAATGTGCAAGATTCGCCACTTGAAGTAGTTGGGGTTTTTGCAAAACAATCTTTTTGTAATATTTCTTCTGCATGAAGTAAATCTTTTGCTTCTCCAGTTTCATTTGCATAATACCAACATGCACGTCCTAATCCCAAATCACACGCTTGTTTTGTGAGTTTTAAAAATTCGTTATCATTCTTTTCAATATGCTGTGAGTAAGAAGCACGAGAAAGGAGTTTTGTTGCCATAGCAATTTTATCTCTATCAGAATGTGTATGTTGTTCTGTATGTCCTAATGCACCTGTATCACCCATCAAAAATACACCATATAAGATTAATGATTTAACTGAAAACAACATAATCACTCCTTTAAAATTTAATAATTTACAAAATACAATTGCATTTCTGGTATTATATATTGTTTTTAAAAAGTTTGCAATAATATTACAAAATATCTTTGATTCCAAAAGATTCTCATTATTTCATATATCTATTGTTTTCACAATAAAGATATTATTTAATAGCCAAACTTTTCTTGTAAAACAACTATAAAATCAATTTTTTAATAAGCGTAATTTTTTTTAAAAAGAACAACTATAATTTTTAAGTAGTTCTGATAGAATATCACATATTTTAGAATGGTAAATGACTACATATTGTATCAAAAATATTTAAATTTATAAGACAAGGTAACTTATGAAACCAAAATATACCCTTTTTAGCAATGCAAAATATGCCTTTGAGGGCTTATTGACAATGGTTAGAAATGAAATATCTTTTAGAATAGAACTTTGCATTATTTTGCCACTTCTTATCATCTCAATTTTTCTCCCTATTAGTCTTTTTGAGCATTTATTTTTGGTAGCTGTTTTATTTTTGATTCTGATTTTAGAATGTGTAAATTCAGCCATTGAAGCTTGTGTTGATTTAGTTACGAATGATTTTGCTCCGTTGGCAAAAATTGCAAAAGATTGTGCAAGTGCAGGTGTATTTTTAAGTGTTGTTTTAGCAATATTGAGTTGGTTTTTTGTGTTGTTGGATTTATTTGATAAAAATAAGCTATGGAAATTATTCTAAAGAATATGGATTTCTAAATTAAATCATTATCCCATCTTTATAATCTTTCGCTATATTTCTTTTCAAAATCTTAAATAAGATAAAAATTTTAGATATTTGTGCTACAGATTATATCAAAAATAGAATCTAGGAAACAAAGTGAAGTTTGTAGAATATAGTGTTAAAAATCCCGTTGTTGTTTTTGTTGGCGTGATTTTTTTACTCCTTTTTGGCTATTTAGCAATTATACAAATGCCTTATTCTCTCACACCAAATATTAGCAGACCAACAGTCAGTGTTACAACAACTTGGGCTGGAGCAACACCTTATGAAATAGAAAAAGAGATTGTGCAAAGACAAGAAAAATTCTTAAAGAATCTCCCTTCTCTGATAACTATGACTTCTAATAGTCGTGAAGGTTCTGCATCGGTAAATCTTGAATTTGAGATTGGCACAGATATGAAAAAAGCTCTTCTTGATGTCAGCTCAAAGCTTTCTGAAGTAAGAGGTTATCCGGCAAATATTGATAATCCTGTAATTCGTTCTACTGGGGAAACAATTTCTCCTGTGGTATATTTATTTGTTAAATCCAATACGAAACAATCTGTAAAAGAATTTTATACTTTTATTTATGAGGATATTGTTAAATTCTATGAAAGGATTGATGGTGTTGGGGTTGTTGATATTTTGGGTGGTGTATCAAAGCAAGTGCAAGTTATCCTTAATACGAAACAACTTGCATATTATAATATTACAATAGAAGATGTCATAACTGCACTTCAGAATCATAATATTAATGTTTCTGCCGGTAGTCTTGATTATGGTCAAAGGGCATATAGAGTTCGGACAATAGGACTATATGAAAATGCTGAAAGTGTCTATAACACTATTGTAAAAACGAGCAATACTCAAGTTGTTTATTTGCGTGATATTGCTTCTGTTATTGATACTTATGAATTACCTACTGCACCAAATATGCACAATAATGATGAAACAATCTCTCTACAAATACGACCAACAGCTCATGCGAATGTTTTGGAGCTAATTAATCAAGTTCGCATTCTTACCAATGAACTCAATGAAAAACAATTAAAACAACATAATCTACATATTGATTGGGGAAGAGATAGTGCGGGTTTTATTCAAGATGCAATTCGTCTTGTGAAGCATGATATTATTCTTGGAATCTTGCTTGCAGCATTGATTCTATATGCATTTTTACGGAGTTTTTCAAGTGTTTTTGTTGTAAGTATTATTATTCCGATTTCAATTTTAAGTTCTTTTATCTTACTTCATGCAATGGATAGAAGCTTAAATGTTATTTTGCTCGCTGGAGTAAGCTTTGCAATCAGTATGATTATAGATTCTAGTATAGTTGTTGTAGAGAATATTCATAGACATCATGGTATGGGAAAACGTATGTTTGAATCTTGTATTGATGGGACAAAAGAAGTTCTTGGAGCATTATTTGCAAGCACAATCACTACGGTGGCAATTTTTATCCCAATCATTGGACTAAAAGATGAGATTGGACAGCTTTTTTCAGACATCGCACTTGCTTCAAGTTCTGCACTACTTATTTCCCTTGCAATATGTTTGATTGTGATTCCTAGTTTGTATTATAGTCTTGCGAAACTCTTTGCAAAAAATACAAATATAACAAGAGATTCCAGTAATAAATCTCTACAATTTTTTACAAAAATCCTTTTTATTAATAAATTTCAACCACACTTTTCCTTTTTACAGAAAAAAATAATTTTTTATCTTAGAAGATTTAAATATACAATAGATAGGACATTTGTTAAAATTGGCATATTTTTTTACGATATTCTTGCAAAGTTTCTTACCTTTTGTCTGCAAAGTTTCTGGACAAGAATTGGTTGTGTGGGTATTTTTGGGATTCTTAGTATTTGGTTTATATTTTTATTGTTTCCAAAGCTTGATTATCTTCCAAAAGGAAGTCAAAATTTTCTTATTGCTTATATCCAAGCTCCAAATGGCTTGAGCTATGAAGAGCGGCTTGATATTGTTCGTCGTATTTATGCTTACAATGCACCATATATGCAAAGTAATGGTTTTCAAGGGAATGAACAATATCCTGCAATACGAGATTTTTATATCTCTGCGGGAACAACAAGTATTTATTTCTATGAAATATCAAGCGATCCAACACGCATAAAAGATCTTATATCTCTTATGCAGGAAAGCATAGATTCTGTCCCAAATATTAGTGGAAATGTTGTTGAACAAGGCATCTTTAGTAGTAGCGGTATTTCAGAAAGTGTAGATGTTAATATTGTAGGATTTGATATTGATTCTATCTTAAAGAGTGCAAATTCATTTATGGAATTGGCAACAACCTATTTACCTGGTGTTCGCATTCGTGCTTTCCCTTCGCTTGATTTAAATAATAGAGAAATTAACCTCTTTCCTGATATGCGTTCTCTGGCAATTAATGGGTTGAATGTAAAGAGTTTTGGTAATATTGTAGATGTCATTATTGGTGGGAAAAAGGTTGGTGATTTTCGCAATCAAGAAGGAAAGATTATCGATCTTGTGTTACAATCAGATAATACAACTCAAAGTCCAGAAGATGTGTTGTATTCTCAAATCTATGCACCTTCTGGACAAATCATGCCTTTAAGCAGTCTTGCAAATATTCGTCAAGATATGGGATTATCACAAATACGACATTTTGAACAAGATAGAAATATTCTTTTTTATATTAATCCACAATCTTCGATGTCCTTACAGGAAGTCATTGAAACAATTAATAATAAGATTATTCCAGAAATGAAACGACAAAATACTCTTCAAGATAACAAAGTTATGATGAGTGGAAATGCCAATAAGCTTCATAAACTTGCCACACATTTAAGCGGAGGATTTTTACTTGCATTAATTATTACTTATTTACTTTTGACTGCATTATATAGTAATTTTTTCTATCCTATTATTATTATTTTTACCGTTCCATTTGCACTTACAGGTGGTTTTATGGGGTTAGCATTTGTTAATCGCTTTATAGCACATCAGAATCTTGATGTTTTGACAATGCTAGGATTTATTATTCTTGTTGGTTCTGTTGTTAATAACGCTATTTTAATTGTTTATCAAAGCCTTATTAATCTGAGGGAATATAAAATGAATGTTTATGATAGTGTTTATAATGCCACTACCTCTCGCATTCGTCCGATTTATATGGGCATGTTTACAAGTATTTTAGCTCTTGCACCCCTTATTTTTTCAAGTGGTGCTGGTAGTGAAATTTATCGTGGGCTTGGTGCGGTTATTGCTGGAGGGATTTTAGTTTCAACAATTATTAGTGTATTTGTAATCCCCTCACTCCTGATATTTGCTCTGAAGCCACCACACAATAAAGTTGTATAAATAATAGACTTTAAAAATATGGTATGAGACAAATAAATCAGAGCTTTATGATTCTTATTGTGGTTAAAGAATATTTGGCAAATGTATATCGAAAAGATTGAGATATATAAATATTTTTTGTAGTAATTTTATTATGTTACTATATATTCTATAATGAAAAGGTAAAATATGATTTGTATTTTTGATATAGAGAGTGTTCCTGATGTGGAGCTATTGCGTGAAATTTATAATTATAGTGGAAGTGATTTTGAAGTATGCAAACAAGCTTTTAACGCACAAAAAGAAATAAGTGGAAGTGAGTTTCTCCCATTATGTTTCCATAAAATTGTCTCATTGGGAAGTGTTGCAGCAGATGATTATGGGAATTTTATTAAAGTAGGTCATTTTGGGAGAAATGCTTCAATACAAGAGCGAGAGAAAATTGTGCTTGATGAATTTAGTGCATTTCTTAATAAACATAACCCTCGCCTTGTAAGTTTTAATGGTAGAGGTTTTGATATGCCTTTGATTGGAATTCGTGCGCTCAAATATAATACAAATTTGTATGGATATTATGAGGTTGAAAATCAGAAATTTGGAAAAACTAAATGGGAAAATTATCGCCAGAGATATAGTGAAAGGTTTCATTTGGATTTGTATGATGTGCTAGGAAATTATGGTGTAGCTCGGTCTCTTAGTCTTGATATACTTTGCAAAATGTCAGGAATTATGGGAAAATATGAGGTCGATGGATCGCAGGTTTTTGAGTTAATTTTTCAAAAAAATGATTTAGAACGCGTAGATTATTATTGTCAAAGTGATGTATTAAATACTTATTGGCTTTTTCTTAAGTTTGAATTAACAAAAGGAATGTTGAATTTAGATGACTATCTTGCAAATCTTGTAAAAATGCAAGAATCTCTCCCGGAAAATGCACCATATAAAGTTGCTTTTAGAGAATCTCTTCAATATGAAATAGAGAAATATCATATCTCTTAAATGTAAAGAAAGAGCTAGTGATTATTGTGAAATATTTTTTACTTTCTTATGGCGATGAAAAGAGATTGCAAAGCGATGTGCTTCATCGCGTAGTTTTTGGAGAAATTGTAAGCGAGTATCATTGTGGTTTAGTCGAAATTCTAAATGTTTGGAACGTAATATATCTTTAGCACTTCCCTTTGCACGATATGCCTTAAAATCCCGTTTTTCCTTAGCAATAGCAAGAATTTCAACACTTGCACCAGTTGATTTAAGAATGTCATAAGCCAAATTGATTTGTGCTTTTCCTCCATCAAGTAGCCACAAATTTGGTGCTGGAAGTATATCAAAGTTTGTCGCTCTTCTTGTTAGCATTTCTTTCATTTGTCCATACTCATCTTTAGCGGTGAGATTATAATGGCGATAATTTTCTTTACAGAAATTATTATTGTTATAACTTATCATTGCACCTACAATAAAATCACCACCATGATGACTTGTGTCAAATACTTCAATGTTATTTATATTTTGTTGTAATGAGAAAAGACTGACAATATCTTGGAGAATTTTGTTTTCATTACAATGCATTTTTTCATTATTTTCCAGTAAATGTATAGCGTTTAAGTTTGCAAGTTGTGCCAATTTTAGTTTATTGCCTTTTTTTGGAAAAATCAGTTTTGAGGAGATTTCGGGTATAGAATCTTGTAACATTGCGAAATGAGATTCTGTGATATTAGCAAGGATAATTTCTTCACAAAGTGATCCATCCTGTAAAATTTTTAGGAGTGCTTGTGTGTAGATTTCATATTCAAATTCTTGTCCTATTGTGTGCTTAGAAGATTCATGATGATTTAGCATTTGAATATTCATATCAATGGTGTAGCGAGAATCTTGCTTACTAATATTTTGTGTTAATTTTTCATCTAAATTAGTTATCACATTTGTGGTTGTGTGTGTTTGTTCAGAAGCATTCGCTTTTACAAAAATATGATGAGTGCTTACTACTTTTCCATCCCTCACAAAAAGTTTCAGTAAAATACCCTGATTGCGTAAATAGACAAAGCTTAAAATATCTGCATTATAAGCTTTTTTTATATCTACAATAGAAAAATGTTGAATCTCTTTTAATACTTCAAGGCAATTTTTGCAAACAATAGCTTGCTCAAAAAGCTCTTTTTGTGCAAACTCTAACATTTTATGTTCAATTTCTTTTTGCATTTTATGCTTGTTTTCTATCAGCGAGATTGCTTGCTGTACAAAGTCATTATATTGTGCAATAATATTTGCATCTTGAAATTCACACACTCCTAAACATTTTTCAATTTGATAGTAAAGGCATGTTCTTTTTCCTTTGAGGCAGCTTGCTTGTTGCACAAGTGGAAATATTTCATGAAGACTATTGAGAATTTCTTTTGCACCTTTTGGATAGGGTCCAAAGTATCGTATACCTTTTTGTGATGTGATATGTCGCACAATGGTAAAACGGGGAAATTTCTCATTGAGATTAATCATAATGTAGGGATAAGTTTTATCATCACGCAAAAGAATATTATATTTCGGATTCTGTGATTTTATAAAAGAATTTTCAAGTATCAGTGCTTCTTTTTCATTCTCAACAACAAGGGTGTGAATCGCCACAATCTGTCTTACCATTTGCTGGATTCTAAGACTATTTTTTGGATTTGGGGATAAATCAGCTTGAAAATAACTTTTTATCCTTTTTTTAAGATTTTTTGCCTTTCCTACATACAACAAACGAGAATGTTTATCATAATACTGATAGATACCTGATTGTTGCGGTAAGTCTTGTAATTGTTTATAAAGTTGCTCTTGCATAATATTTGCTCTATATAAATATATATTTTTTAGAAATTTGTAGAATCATAAGAAAATAATATCAATTCTTTTTGTTTATATGATGCTATAGAGGGTCTCTTTCTTGTGTGATTCTATTTCGCAAATCTCTCCGAGAAAGCTCTATAATCCACATCCACAAAATACATTCACAGAGACTTGCAATAAAATACGATATATTTTGATTTTCAAGACTCTCAACAAAGCCAAATAATGGTAAAAAAAGCATATAGCAAAGAATCCAAATCATGCAACCATATAATATACCAAACGCAAACTTTAGTTTTACGTAAAATTCTACAAGAATCACATACAGCATTGCAAAAAAGATTGAAAAGCAAAATTGCCATAAAAGATATAATATATGCCATTCATATCCATTATCAAGGACATAACGCATTTGTAAGATTTCTGGTGTAATATGAATAAAACTCATCATTATTTGAGCGATTTCTCCAAGATTCTCACGCAAAACAAGTGGAAATAGCACTTCCCAGCCAATCCTTATAACTCCTCCAATCATACCCACAACAATACCGATTAAAGAACTAATCCAAATTCTATATACTGCACTAAGATTTGTATAGATTTGCATTTTTTTCCTTTTGATTTTTTATTTTTATAAAAAATCAATTCTTTTTTAGGGAGTATTATAACTAAAATTATATTTTTTTGATGAAAGTAAGGATAATATTTTCGTGTATTGATTCTATATCTTGAAAGAGTAATTCAAGATAGATTCTAAGTCAATCGTAGGTTTAATATAATATTTTATGATTATATTGTATTATGTAATATATAAAATTATATGTTTCAAATTCTATATGTTCTTGCTAATCTCAAAAAATACTGCACGACCCGGAGTTTTATAATACATATAAAACTGCTCATTGAGTATATTTGTGATATTAACACTTACATCAATTTTGTGTTTTAAATGCACTCCAAAACGGGCATCTAACAATTTGTAGGCATCGTAGCTTCCATATACACCCCACACTTTTTGTGTTGCATTGTCTAAACTTTTGTATCGTTTGCTTGCATATTCAAAGCCAATGCTGCCAAAGAGTGTTTTTCCTTCATAATATAACTGGACATAAACACTATGTTCTGGCACATTTGGTAAAAAATTTCCTGCTTTTATATTGCCTGTGTCTTGAGTCAATTTCGCATTTGTATAGGTGTATGTAAAACGGAAGCCAAAATCATGGAAGAATCGTTGATTATAGGATAGCTCAACACCATTGATACGAGCTTTGTTTGCATTAATAAAAAAAGTCTTGGGATCATCGGGAGTAGTATAATCAGTATAAGTTGTTATCATATCTGTAAAAAATGAATCAAACCAATATAGCTTCAATAATCCATGGAAATCAGAATCTTGCAAAAAGCTTTGCTCAAATCCAATATCATAACTCGTCAGAATCTCTGGTTTTAAGTTTGGATTCCCCAAAAATGTTGCCCCATCATTGCGTGTATATTTCTGAAACATTTGATCGAATGTCGGTGCACGAAAATTTTGTCCAAAAGTTACTTTAAAAAGGCTTTTTACTGATTTATTGGAAAATGGTGTATAATTAAGAGATGCTTTTGGTGAAAACTGATTTCGTATATTGTTAGCAATTCGTGGGCTTGTTGTGATCGTAGAATCATAGTATCCAAATCCTTGCCATAAATCCCAACGCACTCCGAAACTTGTGCTAAGGCTAGGAAGCCATCTCGCACGCCAATCAATAAAAGCAGATGGTGTATTACTGGAACCACCAGTAGCGTTTTCTTTTTGTCCGATACTTGTAAAATCACGCCAATCACTTGCTGTGTATGTTTTACCACCATAATTAAGAAATTTATTCTGCAAACCAAAAAGTAATTTATGAACTTCTCCTAGATTCCAAAGGAAAGTTCCCTCGAAATTTACCATATTGTATATTGAATGTGTTTGTGTTCCATTACCACCAAATGGACCTGCACCCTTACTCGGACCAGACCAAATATCATAACCATAAAGATGCGAAATATTAATGCTTAACTCATTTTCATCAAAAAAATGTTTATATCCAATGGAACTTATAACCTGATTATATTTTTCATTTCCCATACCACCTACAAAAGCATAGGGAATAGTCCCGTTTCCTGCCGTTTCTCCTGTGGCATTCCCCCAATATTCATTATTGTTAGAATCTTTTAAAAAAGTGTGCTGTTTATGGTGAATGTAGTTGTAGTTAGAATAGTTTATCCATACATCTAACATCCCATTTTCACCAATATCAATATTTGTCCTTAAACGAGCATCATGATTATTGAATTTTTGCTTACCCATATCACCAACGATATAGATTTGCTTTCCTGTGGTATCATAACTTGGTATATATCCCGTAGCACCATTTAGTCCATTTGTTGTATTATTTGTGCTTATCCATGCATTATCAGCTGCGTATCCATTTGCAAAGCTCCCTCCATAACTTGCTTTAATTTTAAACTTCTTATCAAAAAAAGCATCACCAATACTTGCATACCATTGCGTGTAATCTTTGGGGGCATTGTCAGAACCAAATGGATTACCATAGCCAATAGAACCTAATATTTCTAGTTTCTCTGGCATTCTTGTAATAAAATTCACAGCCCCACTCAGTCCCCCAGAGCCATAAAGTATAGAGCTTGAACCACGCGTTATTTCTACTCTTTCCAGCTCATTTGCACGTAAAGCAGTAAGCATTTTTGTATTATTATTAATATCATTGATGGGGACACCATCAAGCATAATGATTGCACCATTTGTAATACCACGAATAGTTATAGTATCAAATGTTTCCATACCTCTACCCTTTGGAACAATAATACCTTCCTCGCCCCGTAAAGTTTCACTTGCACGATAATTTGGGCGAAGTTTAATCTGTGTTTTATCTGTGATGCTGGCATTACCTGGCGTAGATTCTATTGTAGAGCCCACTTTTGAACCTGTTGTCATAATAGCATCTAATGAAAATGTATGCACATCTTTTGGATTTTTCTCTTGTGTATTATCTTGTTGAGATAATGAATCTGGTTTTGTTATGGGTGGTTGCAAGTTCTCAGAATCTTGTATTGCGTATAATAGGCTAAAACTTAATGGAAACATTAATGCGATTTTGTGGAATTTTATATTTATGTTGAGAACTGAAAGATATTGAGGATACATTGTTTTTTTCCTTTTTAATACAAGTTAAATAAAAATAATACTATGATATTATTTTAAAAATAAAAGTAATATTATATCACATAAAAACAAATACACTATGTTAAATTTTTCAGAATATATTAGATTTCTCTATATCAAAGCTACATCAAAAATAAGATATACATCTTGATTTATTGCTATCATAATATATATTATTTTATGTATTGCTTTATTAAAATTATGAAAGAAAGATAATAAATCAGTATTTGCATAAACAATAAAAATTATATGTATTTAAAGAATGGTAAAATACATATCAATAACAAAGATGTATAGCATTGATAATATACTATAAAGCGACTTTGAGAAAGAGTTGAAAGTCTTAATATCGGGCTATTTTTAGAATCTTTATAGGTTGAATGCTAATGAGTAATGCTCTCAATGAGGTATGAATTTTTAGTATTTATTATTAAAAACCTTTTCTTCAAAGCTTTTATAATACAAATCGCTTAATTCGCACAATGGGATTTCTATATTCCAAATCCTAACATTTGCGTCATGAGTATGAGAGAGCATAGGTTGTTTTTTCTTATGATTATTTTGTAGTTTATCAAAGAGCTGGTCTATTTCCGCATTTACCTTACCGATGCAATAGCATTCAAGCCCTTTCGCATGTGCAATCTCTTTGATGATTCTAAGATTATGTGGGAATACTTCACAAACAATTTGGCTATGATTTTCTGCAAAAAGATTCAGAGGATTTATCACACTAAAATGCAGTAAATCGCGTAAAATTTCATGAATTATGATACATTCTTTTTCTCCCAAATGTGCAATGTATTGTAAAATTTTTTGTAGTGGTTGTATATGATTGTAGAGAGTTTTTCTATTTTGTTGTATTGTATTTAATTCATTATAAAAAGATGAAAATTCATCATTGTGAAATTCACTATAAATGCGGGTAAGAATATTTTGTATTTGTTTATTATAAGAATTTAAAATCGCCTCAAAATCAAATTGTGATAAAGATTCAAGAGAAAGAAAAGATTTTATACTTTTTTGCCCAATGATTGCCATTTTTGCCAGAGTTACACCAATTCCTCCTTGTGCGATGTCTTTAGCACTTAAAAGAAGTTTAGTTTGTGTGCATTCATAGAGAAAATCCCATAATTTTTTCTCACATTCTAAATCAATGGATGGTATGTTCCCGCTAATTGGATTATTTAGAATCTTTTGAAACATAGAACCTGAAAAATTCAAATAAGGTTTTTCATTTCGCAAAGAATGCTTTTTATTTGATATATTTTTTGATTGCTGAAGAGTATGAGTTTGAGAATCTATTTTGGTAGCTAATGCAGAGTTTCCTAATGTTTCTTTGGAAGTGTATTGTTTCAGACAAAAAGAATGAAAAAAGTTAGCAAAAGAATTAATTTGATTATGCAAAAAATCGCTCTGAAGAGGTGCAAAACTTTCACTAATCTTTCCCCCAACTACGCAAATAAGTGTGTGTTTTCCAACAAAATGGCTTGCAATTGCATGGCTATAATCTTCTAAAATACCTACACTTACAATACTCGGTGTGGGGTAAATAGCATCATTATTTGTTTGATTATACAGAGAAACATTCCCACTTACAACAGGTGTATTGAGAATTTGACATGCTTCTTTAATCCCTTCACATGCTTCTTTAAATTGATACATAACTTCAGGATTTTCTGGACTACCAAAATTAAGACAATCTGTAATTGCAAGTGGTTTTGCTCCGCTTAGAGCAACATTACGTCCGCTTTGTGCGACAGCTATTTTTGCCCCTTCTCTTGGATTAAGATAGCAGTAACGAGAATTGCATTTTGCACTGACTGCAATAGCTTTTTGTGAGTCATAGTTCTTTAAACTCACAATACTCGCATCTCCCATGCCACTTGCTTTGATTGTGCTTGCTTTAATACTTGAATCATACTGATTATAAATCCATGCTTTATCTGTTAGTTCAATACTTGAAATCATTTCACGCAAAATTGCTTCTGTGATTTCTCGCACATAGAAAATTGTATTATTGTATTGGTAAGATTCTAATATCTTTATTTTAGAATCTAATGTTATAGAATTAATACGATGTTGTTTGGCAAGATTCTCTAAAGCATTTTTTAAAAATGTTTTATCATTACTAATTTTAGAATATTCAATCTCGAGAACTAAGTCTTTGCATGATTCCAAATACTTTGGTTTCTTAATTGGGCGATGTAGCTCTGGAGCAGATTCTACAATTGGTTTAATAGGTAGGTCAGCACATATTTTTCCCTGCCAAAATAATTCCATTTTCCCACTATTTTTTACTTCCCCAACAATTTCACAATCCAATTCATATTTCTCAAAAATTTCTTTAATTCGAGTTTCCGCACCTTTTTTTGCACAAAGCAACATACGTTCTTGAGATTCAGACAGCATAAGCTCATAGGGATTCATTCCACTTTCTCGCATAGGAATCTTATCAAGCCACATAACCATACCACTTTGACTACGACTAGCCATTTCAAAACTTGAACTTGTTAATCCTGCAGCACCCATATCTTGGATACCGACAATAAGATTCTCTCTAAAAATTTCCAAACAAGCTTCTAAAAGTAACTTTTCTATAAAAGGATCCCCAATCTGCACAGTTGGACGAAGTGTCTTTGCATGAGAATTAAAACTATCGCTACTCATCACAGCTCCACCTAAGCCATCTCTGCCTGTTTTACTTCCAACATATATAATAGGATTCCCTTCTCCACTTGCTTTACCGTAGAATATAGATTCATGTTTTGCAATACCAAGACTAAAAGCATTAACAAGAATATTGCCATTATAGCATGCCTCGAAATTTGTCTGCCCACCAATAGTTGGAATCCCCATGCAATTTCCATAATGTCCAATACCTTCAACAACACCATGTAATAAATGTGTGTGTTTTTTTTTCATTTGAGCATCTAAAATATTTCCAAAATATAATGTATTCAAATTTATAATAGGATTTGCACCCATTGTAAAAATATCTCGTAAAATACCACCAACACCGGTAGCAGCACCAGCATTTGGCTCAATGAAACTTGGATGATTGTGAGATTCTATTTTAAAAACCGCAGCAAGATTTTCGTTATTGCGATTTTTCCCAAGATCAATAACACCAGCGTTTTCTCCAGGTCCTTGCAAGACCCAACTCGCTTTTGTGGGGAATCCTTTAAGGTAAATTTTACTTGATTTGTAACTACAATGTTCACTCCACATGGCAGAAAAAATTCCTAATTCAATAATATTAGGAGCACGATTTAAGATATTTTCTATTTTTTTATAATCATCATGACTAAGTTTATGTTGCTTGAGAATATTCTCAAGATTATCATTTTGAATTGAAAAATCTTGCATATTATTCCTCTTAGTTGTATGTAGATAAAACAGACAAATTGTAACAAAAATATTTAAAGTGTTTTGTATATTTGCAAATTTTTTGATTTTTTTGCTTATTTATTGAATATTTTCTTTATTTTTTCATTACAATATTATAACCTTAATTTTTAGAATGGAGTGATAAAACGCGATGAAGTATATAAGATTCTTTGAGGAACTCAATAATAAAGATGTTCCGCTTGTGGGCGGTAAGAACGCAAGTATTGGTGAAATGTTTAAGGAATTAGAAGCAGTTGGTATTAAAGTGCCTTATGGTTTTGCTATTACTAGTGAAGCATATTGGTATCTTTTGCGAAGTGGCGGTATTGAACAAAGGATCAAAGATCTTTTAAAAGATGTAGATTATACAGAAATGGATGTATTACGCAATAGATGTAGTGAAATCCGTAAGCTGATTTTTAGCACACCATTACCGGCGGATTTAAAGCAAGAGATTTTTGATGCGTATGATAAATTAAGTGCGTATTATCAAATGGAAGAGGCAGATGTGGCTGTAAGAAGTTCAGCTACTGCTGAAGATTTACCAGATGCTAGTTTTGCTGGACAACAAGATACTTATCTTAGCGTAAAAGGGAAAGAGAGATTGGTGCATTATATTAAATCTTGCTTTGCGTCTCTCTTTACACATCGTGCAACAAGTTATCGTTCTAGTAAGGGTTTTGATCATTTCAAAGTCGCTCTTAGCGTTGGGGTGCAAAAAATGGTTCGTGCTGATAAGGGTGCTGCTGGTGTTATGTTTAGTATTGATACAGAAACAGGTTTTAGAGATGCTGTTTTTATCACTTCATCTTGGGGACTCGGGGAAAATGTTGTTGGTGGCACTGTGAATCCAGATGAATTTTATGTATTTAAGCCAACTTTAGAACAGGGTAAAAGACCTATTATCAAAAGAAAATTGGGGACAAAAGATGTAAAAATGGTTTATGCTCCAGCAGGAAGTGAAAAACCTACGATGAATGTAAAAACAACATATCATGAAATGGAAACTTTTTCAATTACTGATGAAGATGTTTTAACGCTTGCTAGATATGCTATTTTGATAGAGAAGCATTATACAAAAGAGGCAGGAGAATACCGCCCAATGGATATGGAATGGGCAAAAGATGGGCAGAGTGGAGACATATTTATCGTTCAATCTCGCCCTGAAACAGTGCAAAGCCAACGAAGTAAAAGTGGTGCAAAAATTGAAAAATTCCATTTTAAAGAATTAGAACCAGAAACACCACGAGAAATTGTCTTGAAAGGTATGGCAATTGGCACAAAGATAGGAAATGGAAAAGTAAGGATTATTAACGACATAGAGCATATGAACACTTTTAAGGCAGGTGAAATTCTTGTTACAGATAATACTGACCCAGATTGGGAGCCAGTCATGAAAAAAGCTGCAGCAGTTATTACAAATCGTGGTGGTCGCACATGTCATGCTGCAATTGTTGCTCGAGAAATTGGTGTCCCAACAATTGTTGGAGCAAATGGTGCTACAGAGAGACTTTACACAGGCATGGAAGTAACCGTATCTTGTGCTGAAGGAGAAGAAGGGCTTGTGTATGCAGGTATCCATGAATATAATGTTGAAACGGTTTCCTTGGATCATCTTGGTAAAACAAAGACGAATATATATATGAATGTTGGAGATCCAGCAAAAGCGTTTGGTTTTTCTTTTATCCCTAATAATGGTGTTGGATTAGCTCGTATGGAACATATTATTCTTCACCAAATTGTAGCACACCCACTTGCCTTGCTAGATTTACAAAATGATAAAACAATACATAATCAAGATGAGGTCGTAAAGCTTATAAATGGTTATGATAGTCCTAAGGACTTTTTCATTAAAAAAATTGCCGAGGGAATGGGTATGATAGCAGCCGCATTTTATCCAAATACAGTGATTGTTCGGACAAGTGATTTTAAAAGTAATGAATATCGCGGAATGATTTCTGGGGAGCATTATGAACCACAAGAAGAAAATCCAATGCTTGGGTATCGTGGTGCAAGTAGATATTATTCTGAACAATATCGTGCTGCATTTGAATGGGAGTGTCAGGCATTGGCGATGGTGCGAGATGATATGGGTTTAACAAATATGAAGATTATGATTCCATTCTTACGCACTCCCGAAGAAGGAAAAAGAGTGCTTGAGATTATGCGAAAGAATGGTTTAGAACAAGGCAAGAATGGTTTAGAAATTTATGTTATGTGTGAGCTACCTTCAAATATTATTTTAGCTGATGAGTTTTTATCTATGTTTGATGGTTATTCTATTGGTTCGAATGATTTGACACAGCTTACTTTGGGTGTTGATAGAGATGGGGATTTGGTAAGCCATGTTTTTGACGAGCGAAATCCTGCTATGCTTGAAATGTTTAGGCAAGCTATTCAAGCATGTAAAAAACATAATAAATATTGTGGTATTTGCGGACAAGCTCCAAGTGACTATCCAGAAATAGCAGAATTTTTAGTGAAAGAAGGAATCACTTCAATTTCTCTTAATCCAGATTCGGTTGTGAAAACTTGGGAATGTATTGAAAAAATTGAAAAAGAATTAAATAAATAGCACCTTGCAATATAAATAAAGTCATATATTTTCTTTCTTTGATAGAAAATAGTATATGATTGTAATATTATAATTTCAATTTCAAATATTCTGTATCAGAATCATGGAATAGAGAATTTTTCTTAATTTATTTTTATAATTTTGAATTTTAAAGTCGAGGATATAAATATGTTGAAGAATTTGCAGAAGATAAAAAGAATGCAACAAGAAGAATCAAATGAAATAAAACACAAAAATTATTTGCGTAAAATTTCTGATATTGCTATACTGGGTGGTATGAGTGCTGTACTCATAACGGGTTTATTGGGTTGTGATAGTGGCAACACAACGAATGCCCAAGAAATGAGCAAAAAACAGGGTGTTGTTGTTACACTTGAAGAACAATCAGATGGAAGTTATCAGATTCTTAGTGAGACACCGAGTCCCGATGGCGATACGACAATTATTGTAAAAGATTTGAATGGCGAAAAAAGAATTCTAAGTAAGGAAGAAGTTGATAATCTTGTTGCTGAAGAAGCAAAAAAAATTGATGCTGGAACAAGCACACTTACAAGTGATAGCGGTGGTGGTCTTGGTATTGGAGGTGCTATTCTTGCAAGTGCTGCTGGTGCGTTAATCGGAAGCTATATTGGAAATAAACTTTTTAATAATTCAAACTTTAAGGCAAATCAACAACGCGGTTATAGTTCGCCATCAGCTTATCAACGATCACAAAATATGGCTACCAATAGACCTGCTAGCACAACTACAAGGGCAACTGCTGCACCATCGAATGCAAAGAGTGGATTTTTTGGTGGTGGTTCAAATACAACGAGTTCATCATAGCAAATAGTATTGTAATATTTTCTGAATATACAATAAGGAACACACAGATAGTTTTGTAGTAATCTCTAAAATTATTAAAAGTTTGTCATGGCGTTTTTAATTTATATCTATACATAAAATATTTTTGATAATTGGATAAAATGTGACATACATTAATAAGGAGATTGTTTTCATTTTTCAATAAAGATTAAAACGATTAGAGTTGAAGGTATTTTCAAGGGTAAATTATAACTTGTAAAAAAGCTTACAATATTATGTAATTAACCAAAATATTACTTTCTATGTGTTCTGTATTTCTAAAATATGTCATCTTATGAATATATGTTATAAAAAAGGAGTGTAATGAAAGGTTTTAAGATATTTACTGGTAATGCCCATCCTGAATTTAGTAGAGAATTAGCCCATCATCTTGACTGCACTTTGTCAAAGGCGATATTAACTCGTTTTAGTGATGGAGAAATAAATGTTCAAATTAGTGAATCTGTGCGTGGAAAAGATGTTTTTATCGTGCAACCTACCTGTGCCCCAACTAATGACAATCTCATGGAGCTACTTATCATGGCAGATGCTTTTCGTCGTAGCAGTGCAAGTTCTATTAATGCTGTGATTCCATATTTTGGTTATGCAAGGCAAGATAGAAAAGCAGCACCAAGGGTGCCTATTACTGCAAAACTTGTGGCAAATTTGATGCAAAGTGCAGGAATCCATCGTATTATTACGATGGATTTACATGCTGGACAAATTCAAGGCTTTTTCGATGTGCCAGTAGATAACCTTTATGGTGCAATTATTTTCAGAGATTATGTGCGTCATAAGAATCTACCAAATCCTATTATAGCAAGTCCAGATATTGGTGGTGTGGCACGAGCACGATATTTCGCTAATCAATTAGGACTTGATTTAGTAATTGTAGATAAAAAGCGGGAAAGAGCGAATGTGAGTGAGGTAATGAACATTATTGGTGATGTGCGTGGGAAAGATGTCATTCTTATTGATGATATGATTGATACTGCTGGGACTATGTGTAAGGCTGCACAAGTTTTAAAGGAACATGGTGCAAGTAGTGTTATGGCAGTGGGAACACATCCTGTTTTAAGTGGTCAAGCATATAAACGTATTGATGAAAGTGTGCTTGATGAAGTCATATTAAGTAATTCTATCCCGCTTAAAGATAGTAGCTCAAAAATTAAGATTCTATCGGTTGCACCATTATTTGCAGAAGTTGTTCGTAGAATTTATCACAATGAAAGCGTAAATTCATTATTCATATAAAAACTTGATTGCAATATTTTAAGCATTAAGATTTTTACAGATAGAATAAAAATTTTTAATTGTTGGGAGTATTATTATATGGTAGTAAGGATAAAATAAATCAATGTGATCTTTTATTCTTTTTTAAGAAAAGTTTTAACATTGAATCACTATAATTATATTTTTACAATTAAACAATAATAGCGTTTTTATTGATTGAAAAGTGTTTTCTCAAAATCTGCAACTGAGTAAATAATTACTACTTCAAATTAAGAAAGTTAATAGAGATTAAAACCTAATCTGAATTTATGAATATATATTTTGCTCCAATAAAATGTATATTCAAAATCACATAAATAAGATTCTGGAATGGAACTTTATTTATATGATTTTGAACTATTGAAAGGATATATTTATGCATGATAAACAAATTCTAAGAAAAGAAATATATAATCCTCTCTCAAATGAGAGTGTGAATGAAAGACGTATTTTTGGGGGAAATCCAACTGCAATGTTTGAACTCAATAATATAAAATATACATGGGCTTATAATTTATGGAAGATTATGTTATCAAATACTTGGTTCCCAGAAGAGGTTAATATGAATCAAGATAAACGCGATTATATTATTCTAACTCCTCAAGAAAAAGAAGGGTATGATAGAGCATTAGCACAACTCATTTTTATGGATTCATTGCAGACAAATAATCTTACTGATAATATTAATCCATATATTACTTGCACAGAAATCAACCTCTTACTTGTCCGTCAAGCCTATGAAGAATCTTTACATGCACAAAGTTATGCTGTTATGGTTGATTCTATTTCTGCGAATACTGAAGAGATTTATAATATGTGGCGAAAAGATAAACATTTAAAAGAAAAAAATGATTATATAGCAAATGTATATATCGATCTTGCACGATCTCCCACAGAGACAAATCTTATAAAGGCTATGTATGCCAATCAAATTTTAGAGGGTATTTATTTTTATAGTGGTTTTAGTTTTTTTTACACTCTTGCAAAAAGTGGGAAAATGTTAAGCAGTGCACAAATGATACGTTTTATACAACGAGATGAAATCACACATTTAAATATTTTTCAAAACATGATTGTTACTTTGCAGAAAGAAAGACCTGATTTATTTACAGCACAATTACAAGAAGAAGTGATTGAAATGTTCCGGCAAGCTGTGGATATAGAATCAAGCTGGGGAGAATATATTACACAAGGACAGATTCTGGGACTTACATCGCAAATTATTCGTGATTATATTGAATATTTGGCAGACAAACGATTAAAAGCAGTGAATCTCCCAGCAATCTATCGAAAAAAACACCCAATACAATGGGTAGAAGATTATGCAAAATTCAATGATCAACGCACGAACTTTTTTGAAGCAAAAGTTACAAACTACTCAAAAGGGGGTCTAAATTTTGATGGATTTTAAAACTTTTTATAGCTTACAACTTAAAACAAGTGCAATATGGGAACAAAACCTTCAAAAACTAGAAGAGAAAATTTCTCTTTGCAAAGATAATTCTTTTATCCTTGCAAGTGAAGTATTCTTAACGGGCTTTGCCTATCAAAAAATGCAGGAAGCACATGAATTTAGTGTTATAGCTACTCGCAAATTGCAAGAAATAAGTCTCAAGAAAACTATTGGAATCACGATGATTGAAAAGATTGGACCAAGCTATGTTAATCGTTTCAAGATTTTTCATAAAGGTTGCATAAAATATACACAACAAAAGGTAAAGTTGTTTCCCATTGGTAATGAACATTTACATTTTAAAGCAGGAAAAATTGAAGATATTCAAATCTTTGATATTGATGGTGTTTCATGTGCGGTTTTAAATTGCTTTGAAATACGATTTATAGAATTATGGCAAAAAATTCAAGGAGCACAAGTGATTTTTATTCCAGCTGCATGGGGTAAAACGCGCAAGGTGCATTTTCAGACACTTACACGTGCACTTGCTATTGTAAATCAAAGTTTTGTTATTGCAAGTTCTTGTGCTGGTCATGATTACGCAAAAGGAAGTTGCATAATTACTCCCTATGGAATTGTTTATAAAAATGATTCTAAAGATATTATCGAAGCACAAGTCGATTTAAGCGAGGTAGAAAAAATGCGAACTTATATTAATACGGGAATTTCACATTAATGCAACTTCATGAAATTAAAAACATGCAAATGTTAAAAGAAATACAAGATAGCTTTGATAGTTCAATTATTGAAGCATTGCGTAAAACAGATAGAGAGTTTTTTGTACCAAATGCCATGAAACATTCTGCGTTTCACTTAAATGCCTTGCCAATGAGCGATGAACAATGGATTAGCTCCCCGCTCACTGTAGCAAAAATGACTTCATATCTTATGGCTTATGACCTTAAAGATTCTGTTGTAGAACCAGATAGTGTATTAGAAATTGGTTTAGGTAGTGGATATCAAGCTGTTGTTCTATCACATTTAATCCGCCGTGTGTTTAGTATCGAACGTATAGAATCTTTATGGCTTGAGGCACGGAAACGCATTGCTGAATTACGAATTATGAATATTAACATTAAACTTGATGATGGTATGAATGGTTGGAATGCATTTGCTCCTTATGATAGAATCCTACTATCAGCATGTGCAGAAAATATTCCTCAAGTTCTTATTAATCAGCTTAATAACAAAGGTGTATTAGTTGCTCCAATTTATCATCATGGCAAACAAGTCATTATGCGTTTTATAAAAGATGGTAATAATCTTACGACAAGTGAGATATTAGAAACCTGTGAATTTGTTCCAATTAAATCTGGTGTTACGCGTGCTAATTAGCTACTTTTCTTAAAAATTTAAAAATTTTCTAATATTTATTCTTTCTATAATCTTAATAATTACATAATAGTCTTGTAAGTATGTATTCTTGTCAAAAATAGAAAGTTATACGCAAGATTATTGTATATGCAATAATTTTTAGTCTATATTTAAAAATAAAAAATTATCATTTTCAATATAAATAAGAAATCTATATTTTTTTGGTATAATCTCGGATATTTTTTGAATTGGACAAATATGCAGAGATTTTTCTTCTATATTAAATATTTAAAAAGAAGCTATTTTTTTTTGTTATTTTCTTTTATTTTTCCTCTCCATTCGTATGCAATAACATTAAGTGAGGTTATCACTTTAGCATTAAAAAATGACTATCAATTACAGAATAAACATTATCTTTTAGAATCAAGTAAATCGACTCACAAAAGTCAATATTCTCTTTTTATTCCGAGCGTAAGTGCGGGCTATACTTACAATTATCGTGCACCACAAAATCGCCCATCATATTCCTCTAATACTCTCAATATTACAGGGCAAATGAATCTTTTTAATGGTATGCAAGATTTTTATACTTTTAAAAAATCAAAAACAAATATCAAAATGCAAGAAAATAATCTTGATTCTAATCGCAATGATATTGTGCTAAATACAAAGCTTACTTATATTAAAATCCTTGAAAATAAACAAGCTCTTAAAATTGCACAAGATTCTATAAGACTTTTAGAGACACAACTCAATCAGGCAACACAATTTTACATGCATGGAATCAGCGATAAAAGTGCTGCTTTAAGTGTTGAGGTAAATTTAGCAAATGCAAAGATTCAACTTACACAAGTGCAATTAGATCTCAATTATAATCTTGATATTTTACAAAAGCTAAGTGGGCAATTAATCGTGGCTGAATCTATGGAGGAAGTATTAGTGCAAGAAAGTATCAGTTATGATAAAAATCAACTTTTAGAAAGAATATATCAAAATAACCCACAAATGCAAACTCTTCGTCTTATAATGGAGCAAAATAATTTTGATAAAAAGATAGCTCAAGCAAAATACTATCCACAACTTAATTTTAATGCTTCGAAATATTGGTATCTCACAGGAGCGAATACTTCATTGATTAATACGGGTTTGCAATCACAAGTCCGTATTGACGCGACTTGGAATCTTTTTGATAGTTATTCAGCATTCTTTGATTCCCAAAGTGTAAAGATAAATGCTCTCGCACTCAATTCACAAATTATCGATTTACGCAAAGATATTGAAACTGAAGTTCAAAATCTCCTAAATAGTCTTAGTGTTGCAAAAGATCAGCTTAACTATGCAAAACTCGCACTTACTCAAGCCGAAGAAAATTATCGCATTGTGAGCAATCGTTATAAACAAAATATTGCAAATTATATTGAACTTCTTAATGCAGAACTTTTGCTCACAAATGCAAAAGGCTCATTGGTAACCGCACGATATGGGATAGCTACGAATGTTGCAAGGATAGAATATTTAGAAAATCAACAATTTTAATTAATAGTGAAATATTTAAAGATTTTTAGATAATCTATATGATAATAATTTGAGAATTGAAGTTTTAGTATTCTATACATACATCAGGAAAACACAATCTTTTATTCCTTAACACAATAATCTTATCAGCTCAATATTATGATGAATTTTTACATACTCATAAGATGTTTTACCATCGCTATTTTATGGTGTTTTTTGCACCTTGGTAAGAAGCTTTTTGATAAATCTTACTTCATTGAGGTCTGTGGCAAAAAGCAGGAGGTGTAAAATTATTAATATTTTCTTGCACAATATCGACATTATTCATATTTGCAAGCAAAATGTCAAAGATTCTATAATAGTTTTGGGGACTTGATTTATAATCTTCTTCTCATTGTCTCTAAAATATTTTCCAAATTTTTGTATTTCTTTGTTTTCTAGGGGTGTTTATTTTATCTTTTTGTTGTGTGGTTGCTATACAAATTTATTGTGTCAATACTTTATAATTCCCTCATTTCTTTCAAACTCAAGAAAAAACGCGATATAATACATAATTATTGATTACAATTTTGATTTTAGGGATCTCAACTTGACTTTTATAGATTTTTGTAGTGGCATTGGTGGTGGGCGACTAGGATTAGAACTCAATGGCTTTCAATGTCTTGGGTTTAGCGAGATTGACAAAGAAGCAATTAAGACTTATAAAAGCTTTTTTGACACAACCAATGAGCTAGAATTAGGGGACTTGACAAATATTAATCCATATAATTTACCTGATTTTGATTTGCTTATTTCTGGATTCCCTTGTCAAACTTTTAGTATTGTGGGTAAAAGAGAGGGGCTAGAGAATTTGGATAAAGGACAAATAATTTTTTATTTAAGCAAGATCCTAGCAATTAAGCAACCAAGTTATTTTATCCTCGAAAATGTCAAAGGCTTAATCAATCACAATAAAGGTAAAACGCTCAAAATAATATTAGAATTATTAGAATCTTGTGGCTATAATATCTCCTATCAACTCTTAAATACTTTAGATTTTGATTTACCACAGAGTAGAGAAAGAGTATATTTTGTTGGAATAAGAAAAGATTTGGGAATTAAATTCTCTTTCGAAACAAAAATTTTTCAAGATTCTAAGATACAAATAAAAGATTTTTTAAATCCAAGCAATGAAAATATATTTGATAATAATGTAGAATCTTATAAGACTTTTTTAAAATATATTAATAATAAATATAATATTAATCGAATTAATTTAGATGAACTCTTAAAATATGATTTTTTAATCATTGATACGAGGCAAAGTGATTTAAGAATCTATAAAAATAAAATTCCAACGCTAAGAAGAGATAGGCAAGGTTTGCTTTATGTGTTTAATGGGGTTCTTTATAAGTTAAGTGCTTTAGAGGCTTTAGCATTGCAGGGATTTAATAAATTACCAAATTTACAAAATAAAATTAAAAGTCTTAAAACAAGTGATATTTTAAGACAAGCCGGAAATGCTATGAGTGTAAATGTGATAGAAGATATTGCGAGTAATATTTTAAAAATGATAACTAAAAAAGATGTGTCTAATGGATAAGGTAGAACTTGGTTCAAAAACCGCTAAAGATGGTTTTAGAAATGAAAATTTTGTAATCAATACTTTTAATGATTGGGAAAATAATAATTTAGCAAAAGAATGGCTAGAATCTATGGGCTATAATTTAAAAGAAATTGAGAGTGTAAAAGCAGAAAAAATAAAAGGAAGTTTCAAAGCAGATATACAAGTTGTAGTGAATGTAGCTGTAAAACTTAAGAAGCTTCAAGATGTCCAAAATATTCAAGTGAAGCTTGTATCAAATCCACAAGGTTTTAATCAAATTGATAAACGATATTTAAAATCTTATGTAGAATTATGGAAAATTCCTGATGATATTTTAGAGATTTTACGATATTTTGTAGGTGAAAATTGCCCAAAGATTCTTAATCCAAGAGATAAGCGAAGAATGTTTTTTAATGAATTTAGCCAAATAGAACAAAATAAAATTTTACAATTTTTTACAGAAAATAAAACTATGATACTCAATGATATTCTAAAAGGTAGAGGACAGTTTGCTAGTGAGTGGTTTTTAGTAATTTTAAAGATTAAGGATAACAATCTTAAGTGGATTTTAAAATCAATCAATGAAGTAATAAATTTTTATGATGGAAAAGTAGCTTTTTCTCCTCATGGGAGTTTAAAAATTGGTAAAATTACAATGCAGAGAAAAGGGGGTAATGGAGGTAGAGAAAGTGCTAAGATGTTGCAATTTAAAATCAACCCATGTGAGTTATTCAATTGTTGTCAATTTGAATCATGTATAAAAACTCACTAAATATCTCCAAATTATAAATTCTCTAGAAAGGCAATATTATTGGGTGGTAAAGGAGAAATGACTTAGGGGTAAGTTTGTTGGGTATTATATAATCTATTTCTTTATCTTGCCTGTTTAAGCTTAGCTGACAAGAGTATATAAGTAAGCATTTGGATAGAACTATCACAAAAAATGTATAAAGTTTTAAATTCTTGTTAAGGGAACTAAATATCTTATAGAGAGATTGAATTTCCTTGTTTTGATTGTATTAAAAGGGGTAAAAATAGGGAAATTAAATCTAAATCCAAAATTACTTAAACACAACAGGTAATCCATCTGGTGGTGGCGGTGGGACACCAAATGGAAATAATATTGTTTTAATTATTATTTAAACAGCAAAGAACTTATAGCAAGAGCTATGAGAGATTCTTAAAATATTCAATATAGCACAATTTTGCAACAAGATTCTATTATATGGAATCTTGTTGGATATAAGATTCCATAAACATTTTTATTTATTTCTTCATTCCCTCACGCCAATTTGATAGTATTCAAAGCCTTTAGATTGGAGATTGTGATGTTGATAGATATTGCGCCCATCAAAGATTATGGGGGCATTTAAACTTTTAGCGATTTCATCAAAATCAGGACTTCTAAACTCACGCCATTCAGTAACGATGATAAGTGCCTCTGCACCTTTGAGTGTGGCATATTTGCTCTCTTTGAGGCTTATAGATTCTAAACAATCCGCTAGATAGAATCGAGCCTGTTCACTTGCCTTTGGGTCATAGGCATTGACTTTACCACCGCGTTTGATAATCTCACGAATAAGCACAAGAGAGCTTGCCTCACGCATATCATCTGTTTCTGGCTTGAAGCTAAGTCCCCATATTGCAAAACTTTTGCCACTTAGATTGTCTCCAAATCGCCTTACAATTTTTTCTACCAAAAGCATTTTTTGTGCTTCATTCACATTTTGCACAGCATTGAGGATTTTTGCTTCATAGCCACAATCGCGTGCGGTTTTTTCCAATGCTCGCACATCTTTAGGGAAGCAACTCCCGCCATAGCCACAGCCCGGATAGATGAAGCTATATCCAATCCGAGAATCCGCACCAATGCCTAGTCGCACATCATTGATATTTGCCCCCACGCATTCGCAAATTCTACTCATCTCATTGATAAAGCTAATCTTTGTTGCAAGCATTGCGTTTGCTGCGTATTTTGTCATCTCCGCAGATTCTATCCCCATAGGTATGAGCCTATCGGTTTTAAGCAAAAATGGTGCGTATAATGCCTTCATCGCCTCAAGGGCGCGTTTAGAATCTGTGCCTATCACCACTCTATCAGGACTCATAAAGTCCTTTATCGCCACGCCCTCTTTGAGAAACTCCGGATTGCTCACCACATCAAAGGCGATTTTGCGTTTATGTGGCAAGTGAGATTCTATCTTTTGAGAATCTTTAGAATCTCGCTCCACATCATCTCCACGCAATCCGATTATATCGCGTTTGGTGAGGCTAGATTCTATCATCTCTCGCACTTTTTGCGCACTCCCCACAGGCACGGTGGACTTATCGACAACTACGACATATTCTCGCTCGATATACTCACCAATGTCCTTTGCTACCGCTTCGACATAGCGTAAATCCGCACTCCCATCATCGCCCATAGGTGTGCCAACGGCGATGAATATCACTTCAGCTTCGCGTAATGCTACCGCCTTGTCGGTGGTAAAAGCAAGATTTTTCGCCTTTGTGTTGTCTAGCACCATAGATTCTAAGCCGGGTTCGTATATGGGGATTATTCCCTTTTTGAGATTGTCTATCTTTTTGGTATCGACATCAAGACAGATGACGCGATTCCCCATCTGTGCGAAACACACTCCAGCCACCAACCCGACATAACCGCTACCAATTACAACAACTTGCATCTTACCTCCTTGTATATTCATATTTTATATTTTTGTAGCAAAAGCTATTTTGTTAAATTATATCAAGAAAGTTATGAAAACTTAATAAATAAATTTATTTTTATAAGGAATAAAGTTTTACCTCTATGTAAAAAATAAAATATAATAAGGTGTTATTCTATACCAAACTATTCTGTGGCTTGCTCTTTATGTAGCTCTTCGTCTTGTGATACATCTTTTTCATAAGTATATTCATCATGAAGGTTACAAGCTTGATTATTCCCTAACTCACAGGCTTTTTGTAAATATCTTGTCGCAGTTTCTCTATTTTTAAAAACACCATTCCCATTGTAATACGCTAAACCTAAATGTAAGCAACCAATCCCCTCATGCTTTTCGCAAACTTTTTTATATAAAATATTTGCCATTTCATAACTATGCCGCACACCTAAACCATCATAGTAGAGCATAGCGAGATTAAAACAACCCCCCATATTATTTCTTTCACATGCAAGTTTATAATATTTTTTTGCTTTTTTGTAATTATTTAATCGCTGATAACTAAAACCTAATTTATTGCACCCCTCAATATGATTATTATTGCAGGCTTTTTGTAAATATGGGAGAGATTGGGTGTAATTTTGCACTTGTGCATAGAGCCAACCGCTAAATTCACACTCGGTTCTAACATTACATTGTTGCACACTTGGAATCCCACTATTCAACAAAAATTCACAAGATTCTAAATGAAAATTCGCACACTCTACAATCGCTTTCTTTCTTTTTGTCTCATCTAAGGTATCAGAATCCATTCCAAAAGAATAATAACAAGAACATATTAAAAAAAATAGTCTATAAACTTTCATCAAATTGTCCCGCTGCATTTTTCTGTAAAAGTAATTTTATCAAAAGAATTAAGCGATTAAAAATAAAATTTACTTTAAATCTCTAAATATATGTCATGGTGATTACGAAAAATAAAATTTTGGATTATATATTGCATATTTTATGTATTTTTTTCGTTAAAATACGCTTTAATCAGCAAAATAAGTTGAAAGAGTATTTGAAATAATTTATATAACTTCTTATAAGGAAAATTATGGAAAAGGATTATAAAAAAACACTTATCTTACCACAGACAAATTTCCCAATGAAAGGTAATCTCCCACAAAAAGAACCTCCAAGATATAAAGCATGGAAAGATTTTGCTTACATGCAAATGAGTAAAAAAAGAAATACAGAATCTCACAATGCCAATGCTTACAATATGCAATTTACTCTGCATGATGGACCACCTTATGCTAATGGGCATTTACATGTAGGACATGCACTCAATAAGATTCTAAAAGATTTTATTATCAAATATCATTATTTTACTGGGAAACAAGTATTTTATACGCCCGGGTGGGATTGTCATGGTTTGCCAATAGAACAACAAGTATCAAGTACATTTGAGGCACAAAATATTACTCCAACAACATTACAAACGCGTCAAGCCTGTCGCGAACATGCAGAAAAATTTGTTTCTATTCAAAAAGATGAATTTTTGGCAATGGGTGTTATTGGCGATTTTGATAATCCATATAAAACAATGAAATATACATTTGAAGCTAATATTTATCGTGCTTTGGTAAGAATTGCAGAAAATGGAATCCTTACACAAAGAAGTAAACCAATCTTTTGGAGTTGGGCAGCAAAAAGTGCTTTAGCAGAAGCTGAAGTTGAATATAAAGATAAAAAGTCAGATTCTATTTTTGTTCAATTTAAATTACATGGAGATGCTTTAAAAGCCTTGCAATTAGAATCTTATCAAACAACGCATTCTCCTTTTATGGTTATATGGACAACAACACCATGGACACTTCCTAGCAATGTAGCCATAGCATTGAAGCCAAAAGAACAATATGTGCTTACATCAAATGGTGCAATTGTGGCACAAAGACTTTATGAATCCCTTAAAAATAGGGGGCTTATACAAGGTGAAATTCTTACGACAATCAAAGCGGAATCCTTTGAACATCTCAAAGCGATTAATCCACTCAATAACAGAGAATCTTTACTTATTCTTGCAGAATATGTGAGTATGGAAGATGGCACAGGAATGGTGCATAATGCACCCGGACACGGTGAAGATGATTATTTTGCATGTTTAAAATATAATCTGCCAGTAATTATGCCTGTTGATGATGCTGGATTATTTGATGATAGTCTTGTGAAGCAAGGGCTTTTTCCACAAGAAATAGTAACAGAATTTGTTGGTATGCATATCTTTAAGGCACAAAAAAGAATTATAGAGATTCTTAAAGATGTGAAAGCTTTACTTTATCACGAAGAAATTACGCATTCTTATCCACATTGTTGGCGGACAAATAAACCTGTTATATTTCGTGCAACAAAACAATGGTTTATTCTTATGGATAAGCCATATCATGACAATAAAACATTGCGTGAGGTAGCTTTAGAAGAGATTGAAAAGACAAGATTTTATCCTGAAAATGGAATCAATAGAATTAAAACAATGGTTCAAAATCGTCCTGATTGGTGTATCTCAAGACAAAGAGATTGGGGTGTGCCTATTGCTTTCTTTCTTGATAAAGAGAGTGGAGAACCTTTGCTAGATTCTGTGGTTACGACACACATTGCTGATTTATTTGAAAAACATGGTTGTGATATATGGTGGGAGAAAGAAATAGAAGATTTATTACCACAATTTTATAAAAATAAAGCACAAAATTACACAAAGAATATGCATATTTTAGATGTGTGGTTTGATAGTGGTAGCACTTGGTTTGCGGTTTTAGAATCTAAAGATTATAACGCAGGATATTATCCAAGCTCTATGTATTTAGAAGGAAGCGACCAACATAGAGGTTGGTTCCAAAGTTCTCTTTTGGTAAGTTGTGCTATTAATAAAAAAGCTCCATTTCATAGTATTGTAACACATGGATTCACTATTGATGATAAAAGCGAGAAAATGGCTAAAAGTAAAGGAAATGTCCTTGCTCCAAATAAGATTATTACAGAATATGGTAGCGAAATCCTGCGTTTATGGGTAGCTTTAAGTGATTATAAAAATGATGTGCAGATTTCACAAAATATTCTTAAACAAGTGAGCGAAAATTACTTAAAGATTCGTAACACCATTCGCTTTTTACTTGCAAACACACAAGGCTTACAGAAGCTTGATTTTGAACATTTAAGCATGATTGATATATGGGTATTGCATGAGGCACAAAAGGTATTTAGGGAAATTGATAGGCTTTTTGGTGATTATGATTTTTCAAAAGGTTTTCAGATTCTCAATAGCTTTATCACAGCAACTTTGAGCGGAATCTATCTTGACATTTGTAAGGATAGCCTCTATTGTGATAGTCTTGTTTCACCCAAACGCATTGCAATACAAAGTGTCTTTGCACTCATTGCAAATAGAATCTTGCATATTCTTGCACCATTTCTCACTTACACAATTGATGAAGCTATAGAGTATGCCAATGAAACGATAAAAGGAAACGCAAAAAATGTTTTTGAGTTACAGAAAATTGATTTTCCAAATTTAGAATCTTATAATATTCAGCTCAATGACTTTGTAATATTTTTAGAGTTACGAAGATTGTTTAACGAAAATATTGATAGGCTTAAAAAAGAAAAAGTTATTAAATCAAGTCTTGAGTTAGAATTGGTAATTCCTGAAAATTTTAAGAATCATGTAAAATTAATAGAAGATTTTTTGATGGTAAGTGTATGTAAAGTTGGTGATACAAATTCATTTGATTCCAATGATTTATTCTTTAATTTATGTATCGATGAAAATACTTTCATTGTATATAAATCAAATAATCATAAATGTCCTCGTTGTTGGCAGTTTAAGGCTAATAATCAAGATAGTCTTTGTCATCGTTGTCAAGAAGTTTTAGGATAACTAATATTGAACCTTTCTAAAAAGATATAGAGAAGAGTTTAGTGTCTTTCTATTTATGAATATATTCTATATATGAATGTTATTTAACTCTCATGATATGATGAATTTTAGAGTAAAATATTGGAAAGTACATACTGTGAAAGAGTAAGAATTCCCCTTATATTTTAAAAAATTCTTACACGATAATAGCTATAATGCTATTTTTTACAAAAGCTATTTTTGTCCGCAGTCATACAGATCGCCATAGATTCTATATGAAATTATATCCGCATTAGCTGGAATTGGGTCCCATGTTGTGCAGTCTACTTCAGAAATCTTTGTTTCCATTTTTTTCTTATTTGTTTCGCTTGGCACTTCTGTTTTTATGCGACATTTCATTTCTTCTTTTGCAATTGCAATCATTACTTTCTGACCCTCTTTAATAGCATAGACAGATTCGTTTTTAAGTTGATTAATTGCACCTTGTCGCATTTTTTGTTTCGTTGCACCCGAAGTATTACCAACTTCTTCATAACCTTCACTTTCACCAACAATTTTACAATTATATGGCTTACTGCTTGTAATAGTAATACCTCTTGCTTTATCATCTAATGTTGAAGGTGTAAAAGGTGGTTTTGGTTTTGGAGCTTCTGGCTTATTACCAAAACAACCACTTAATAAAATAGCTATTCCGCAAACATTATACTGCAGATAGAGCATATTTAAGATGTTTTAAAGTCATTATAAATCCTTTATCTTGTAAAATTCCCGTGTGATACGGAGAGGTGATTATACAAAAAAAACAAGTCAAGCCTACTTTTAAGATTTTTAAAATCTGATTTATAAGTATATAACTATTGTTATTTGCATGTAAGAAGTTTTTTCATTAAGGTAATTCTAATTTTGGCACATATTTTGCTAGCTAACACAAAATAACTTCACTTATTTGTGAAAGCTAGATTTATCAAGAAAGATTCTAGTAGATTTAAGGAAAGTTTTGCAGGAGGCAACATGAATGATACAATGTTAAATGCGGTCAGTGGGATTAAAACTCATCAGTTTGGGCTTGATAGCATTTCAAATAACATAGCCAATGTCAATACGACAGGATATAAAGCAAATGATCCGCAGTTTAAAACTCTCTTTTCTCGTAGCATGGATTCTCTTAATGCTTCAACGGTTACAAATAATGATTTTAGCTATGGAGTTACTGGTGGGAGCAATAATATTATTACAAAGATTGGGAATCTTAAAAAAGCAGATAGTGATACAGCAGTAGCATATACCGGAAAAGGTTGGTTTGTTGTTGGTAAAAATAAAGAGGGACAATTTGAAATTAATGATGATGATTTTAAGGTAAGCGATGAGAATTTCTTTACAAAGAATGGAGATTTTACGATAGATTCTGATGGATATTTAGTAAATTCAGAGGGATATTATCTTTATGGAGTGAATCTTGGGAAAATAAAAGACAATAGTTTTAAAGCTTCTCAGGATCCTGAAAAAGATTATAAAGAATTGGCAAAAGGGGTTATGAAGCCAATCTCTATCCCACCTCAAATTAGCTATCAACCTGTTGAAACTACAAAGGTTGATTTGTCTGTGAATCTTAATCGCACCGGAGAACTTAAAAATGTTGTTGAGGCTTATACAACAAATGGTGTTTTTAACGAAATGGGTTTTTTTAATCAAGATTTTAACGCATTGGCAAATCGTGATGGAGATATGATTCGTCCAAATAATTTTCCTAAAGCTGACCTTGAAGTAACTTTGCCCGATGGGACAATTCAAGTGTTGCATTATGAATATGGTGATGGCACATCATCTCAAGGTAAATTTCATACTATTGGGCAATTACAATATCTTATCAAACGAGATAGTGGGCTTGACTTAGAGCTAAATCGAGGACAAAATGGTGTGATTGACCCAAAAGGTGTACTTGTGTTAAAAAACAATACAAATACTCCTGTGAAAGTAAAGGTAAGCGGGAATTTTTTTGAACGACTACACATTACTGGTGAAATGGATCCAATGAACAAAAATGATTATATTGCAGGAACAAATCTTGGTGTGCCAAGCTTCACAAATACAACTGAAATTTTTGATCCAAGTGGTAAAAAATATGCCTTACGAAGCGAGTATTTTTTAGTGAATGCGGGTGATGGAGAAGGTGTGCAAAAATCTCCAGAAACATGGAATGTCCGTAGTTATATCCATGAGTTTTCTGGAAATAGAATGCTCGTGAGTTCTGAAGTAAAAGAAGGAAAGATATTTTTTAATCCACAAGGAAAGGCAGATGCAGATGATTTAAAGATTCCATTCTTAGGAGAAAAAGAAATTACACTTTCTCTTAATCGTAGCACCAATCATGTTTATACAGAATCTGGTTTAAACAATACAGAACAAGATGGCAAGAATCGTGGTGAAATGTCAAATATTAGAATCAATAATGAAGGTATTATTTCTGTTGCTTTTACTAATGGTCAAACAGAGGCGATTGGACGCGTAGGATTAGCAATGTTTGCTAATGATCAAGGTTTGCGTAAAGTTGGTGGGAATCTTTATGCATTGAATCCAACCACAGCAAATGGTGAGGTTGTGCAACAAAGTGGAAAACCAAAACTTGTATGGGGGGAGGATTCTAATCTCAAGCAAGGTAAAGTGATACAAGGGATGGTCGAGACAAGCAATGTTGATGTTGCAGATGCTTTGACTAATCTTATACTAATGCAAAGGGGTTATTCAATGAATGCTAAAGCATTTACAACTTCCGATGATTTGATTAAAGAAGCTATTGCCTTGAAACGTGCATAATTATTTTTTAAAGATTTTCTATCAATTTATCAAGTGTATTTTAGTTAAAAGATTATAAAAAGTTTTTCATAATTTTATATTTCTGCATTGAAGTTTAAATTCTTTGAATCTATATTCTTAGTAAAAATTTTATTTAAGAATGTAGATTACTGAACAATTAAAGTAAATTTTATGTATTTTGGCACAATAGAATTTAAGGAAAAATATGTTTCCATTTAGTGATGAAGAGTTATTGCAACCAGTTTTAATGAGTATTGAGAAAGTGCGTCCTATGCTTTTACGAGATGGTGGGAATATCGAAGTAGTAAAGATTCAAAATACTAAAGTGTTTGTTCGTTTAGAGGGGGCTTGTAGCGGGTGTCTGAGTCGTCATCTTACTTTAAAAAATGGTGTTGAGCAAACATTGCGTAGAGATATTCATCCTGATATTGAGGTCGTTGAAATCTTGTAAATTATTATCCGGATCTATCAGCAAAATAATGTCTATGAGGAATTTTTAAGAGAAATCAAAAGTGTGCTATCTGTTCAAGAAAATAAGATGATTTAACTCTCAATTTTCTTAAAAGGTATAATCGCAAAATAATCATTCCTTATTTTATGCTATGTAATAAAATAAATATTAATACAAAAGAATAGGGTAGTTAAATTTGTAGTGTACTAGATAAAATTATTTTTTTAAGTTTTTGTGGCAAGAAAATATGGGTATAATTATAATAAAGATGTATGGTAATAAAATAAAAAATCATAGCAAAATATAGGAATTTTGAAGATTTTTTTGTAGAATTTAGCCTTTATTTACTACAATAATGGAAAGGTGCAAGATGGATTTTGAGGAAAATTTTAGTTTCTTTTTGAGTGATGCATATACACAAGGCTCTCTTATGCATGAGATTTTCACATGTATGTTTATACTTCCTTATGTATGGTATTTGCTTGTGCTTTTTTCACATAAAACTTACCTCTCAATGAATAATAAAATATATTTTATTATGCCGATTACTTTCTTTTTGTTAAGTGTAGCTATTGTTACAGGAATATTTTTGTTATCTATGAGAGGTTTTATTTTCGATTTGCGGATTATTCTTATGATTATTGTATGTTACATTTTTCTTGCAGGAGAAATTTATCGTTTAGTCACATTAAAAAAGGCGAAGACAAGCTTGGAGGGCATGAAGAAATATACAAAATTCTGTAAAATTATGTATTTTCTATTTTTACTGCTTTATTTTATCGTAATTGGCTTCTCTAAAGCCTATAAAGGGTAATGATGCAATTCTTTTATCATAAAGATGCAGGACTACATCAAATTATGTTAGATTCCAGAGATTCTCATTATTTATTTCGGGTACGAAGATTTAAAGAAAATGGTATTTTAAAAGTCAGGAATCTTCATGATGATACATTATATTTTTATAAACATACAAAAAAATCAAATTTTATATTAGAATCTCTTTTACAAGATTCTAATCAATTTACTAAAGATTCTCAAGAACTACATTTAATTGTAGCAATGATTGATACCAAAGATATTTATGATACATTAAGTATGCTTAACGCTCTTAATGTGAGTTCATTAAATCTTTTTTATGCTGACTATTCGCAAAAAAATCGTAAAATTGACTTACAAAAAGCACAAAAAATCCTTTATTACTCATGTATGCAATGTGGTCGAAGTAATTTTATGTCAATCAATATATTTTCAGATTTATCAGATGTTTTTTGTGCTTTTGAGAAGGCATGCTATATTGATTTTGCTAGAGAATCTTTTACTATCACAAAGATTCCATTGTATAATAATCACTCATTACAAGATACAGCTATTTGTTCTTATCAGCCTCTAATGCTTGAATCACTTCCTGCGAATCTCTTGCAAGAATGTGCCAAAAATGGTATTATTATTGGTGCAGAGGGTGGTTTTAGTCCAAGAGAAAGAGCTGAAATTTTCTCAAATAAAACATGTTATAGCCTATCAACATCACACATTCTTACAGCACATTTAACAAGTATTTACATAGCAAGCTTATGTATGGCAAAGTTATAAGAACTCAATAATCTTACCCTCTGTTTGGCTGTTCGTTTAATAGTATCTTATTCAATATGCTTTTTGTGTTTTGTGGTATGAAGTAAAATATGGATATGTATTAAACACTTTATTTTTTAGAGAAAGTGGTTTCGAAAAAAAAGGGGGGGGAGGGGGAATAAATAATGTGGATTTTTAGAGTTATTATTTAATTTTGTATTTTTTACATCTCAAACTTTTCTGGTAATAAATTTTAGTATAGTTAAAGTTTAACGAATTATTATAGTATAGCACTTTTGCTACAATACAATCATTCTTTCATGTCTTATTTCAGAGATGAATGAACTCACAATGCTTTAAGTGCAATAAAGAATTGGAGTTTCATATTCCAAAGTGCCATTTATTCTAATAACTTAAATCTTTTAAACAATCTTTATTATCGCCAACAATTTCAAATTTCTCATAGAATCTTGAAAATATATCATCAAAGAAATATATATTATTGCAACCTCTTTTTACTAATTCACTTCCCATTTGGGAGGCTCTTCCACCGCGTTTGCAATGCACCAAAACCTTTTTTTCTGGGTTATCCTTTGCGAGATTGCAGATTGCATGAGGTTCTTTAATATTTGGCACTCCTTTGATTCTGGCAGCACATACTTCTTCTGGATCTCGTATATCAATAACCATATAGTTATTTAAATTCATTTCTTCAATATATACAGGCTTTGCTAAACTCTTATAATTTTTACCATATTCTTGCATGATTAATCCTTAAAATAAAATATTAGATTTATTCTAACTTGATTTGATTAATAGAGTATCAATTATGTTTATTTTCTATTAACTCTTAGGAAAATGAACTTTATGGTAACACATAGAGAATCTATTTCGATAGTGCAATCCATTTTTCTGCGATTCTTACTGCATTTGTTGCTGCACCCACACGTATCTGATCAGCAACACAAAATACATGTAAAATATGTTTATCAAAATTATCCACACGGATGCGTCCAACAAAAGTTTCATCGGTATTTGTAGCCATTATTGGCATCGGATAGTTATTTTTATTTGGTTCATCGCACACAATTACACCTTGTGAAGATTTAAGAATCTCTCTTGCACGATTGGCGTTTGCTTCTTTCTTAAATCGAATAGTTAATGTCTCGCTATGACTCCGCAAAATTGGCACACGAACACAAGTAGCCGATAGAGCAAAATCAGTGTGCATGATTTTTCTACTTTCATTGACCATTTTCATTTCTTCTTTAGTGTAGTCGTTATCAAGAAAAGTATCAATATGTGGGATAAGATTTAATGCAATTTGATGTGGAAAAGCTGAAGGTATTGTAGAATCTAACTCAAAAGCAAAAAACTTTTGCATTTGCAATACAAGTTCTTCCATACCCTTTTTACCTGCACCGCTGACGGCTTGATAAGTGCTAACATCTACGCGTTCAATTTCAAATTCACGATGTAGTGGAGCTAAAACTTGCACCATCTGAATTGTTGAACAATTTGGATTAGCAATAATTGTGGAATCTTTTTTAATATCTTCTGGATTCACCTCTGGGACAACAAGTGGAATATTTTCGTGCATACGAAAGAAGCTTGTGTTGTCAATTACGAGAGCACCTGCTTTTGTTGCACTTGAAGCATATTTTTCACTTACACTTGAACCAGCACTAAAAAAAGCTATTTCAATACCTTGTTGTGCAAAAATATCATGAGTTGTTTCAAGGATTGGATATTCTTTGCCTTTAAATGTAACTGATTTACCTACACTTCTGGAGCTTGCCAATGGCACAAGTTTTTTGAGAGGAAATTTTCTTTCTTCTAAGATTAATAATAACTCTTCGCCTACGGCACCACTTGCACCAACTATTCCTACTACATATTCTTTTTTATCGTTAGACATACAAGAACCTCATCTTTATTTTTGTGTGTATTCTAACATGTTTTTTCAAACAAAATCAATCAACAATTTCATATTCAAAGCCATTTTCTTTTGAAAATATTTACTTTCTTTAAAAAATATAGATATAATTCAATTTCGTAAGAATTTCATTAATGTTAATGAAATTTGACTTTAATATTTACCATTTCGTTATAACGGAGTATAGCGCAGCTTGATAGCGCACACCCTTGGGGTGGGTGAGGTCGTGGGTTTGAATCCCGCTACTCCGACCATTACAATTCATAATTTTTGAGTTTTAAAAATCTTATAAAATTAAATAATTAAGTGAAAAGAGTAAAGTTTTTCCGTATAATTTCAGAATCTAACACAGATCATCAAATAAAAAATAAAATCGAGATATAAAAATTATAATTATTAAAACTTGTAGAAAAGTATTACTCACATAGTCTCACTAAGATAGTTGTAAAAAATATCGAAGGATGTATAATCATGCAAAAAATCATTAATTTTATTGTATTGTTTCTATGTATTCCGCATACTGCTTTTGCATATTTAGATCCAGGTACAGGATCATTATTGCTCTCATCCATTATAGCCATTATTGCTTCAGGCATGTTTTTCTTAAAAAGTTTTTTTTATAAAGCAAAAGCTTTCTTAGATACTAATGGGGGGGGGGGGGGAAATCCCGCAATTCTCGTGGTAATATCTTTAGACAAAAAGATGCACATGGCATAGTCATTTACAATGAGGGTAAGCAATATTATAGCGTTTTTCACCCTATTGTAACATGTTTAGAATCTTTAAAATATCCTTATACTTATTACACTTCAAGTCCAAACGACCCTCTTTTATCACAGCCTCATCATGAATTAGCACAAGTCGAATTTATCGGCGATAGCAATAAAGCGTATATGAAGCTCAATAGCCTTAGAGCTGATATAGTCTTAATGACTACCCCACAGCTTGAAGTCTTGCAAATCAAACGTAGCAAAGGTGTAAAACATTATTGTCATATTATTCATTCACTTCCTCATGTTGATAATTACGAAGTGTTTGCACTTGATTATTTTGATAGTATTTTTACAAATTCTCCAATCCATAATGATTTTATTCGTCAAGTTGAAAAAGTCCGTAATTTACCAACAAAACAAATTACAATCACAGGTTGCACTTATTTAGATGTATTAGATTCTAAACTCAAAAAATTTCAAGCACAACTTGCAAAGAATGAAATATTAATATATGAGAATCAGGAAATAAAACCTATAACTTCTTTTTTCACAAATAAAGCAGATTCTGATAAATACACAATTTTAATCTCACCGTCATGGGGGCGTGAAGCAATTTTAAGTAAATATGGTATGAAGGTTATCTCTCCCCTTATAGATTCAAATTTTAATATCATCATACGTCCGCATCCACAAACTTATATTTCAGAATCTCATATCTTAGAAAATCTTAAAGCTCAAACCAAAGATTGTCCAAATATAAAATGGGATAGTAATATAGATAACATTTATGCTATGCAAGAAGCGGATTTAATGCTTGGTGATTTCTCTGGGATTTTATTTGATTTTCTTTGTCTTTTTTCTAAACCTATTGCCACAATGGAATTCAACTTTAATATCACAGGATATGATTTAGAGGATATTTATGACACTCCGTGGGTAAAAGGTGCGTTGCAAAAAATTGGCAGGAGTATCAAAGATGAAGAAATACCCAATCTTGCATCTGTTTTAGAATCTTTTTTAGAAGATAAATCTGGAATCTTAAATAAAAATATAGCTGAAATGAAAGAACTACTTTGGCATTATCAAGGCACAAGTGCAGAAGTTAGCACAAAAGAGCTTTTGAAAATACATAGGAATATTTTGGAATCTTCACTTGGGGAAAAATATTCTATTTACCAGCATTTATCATGTCTTAATGCAATCTTAGATTCTACAACAATGTATCAAACTAAAGATTCTAATATTTCGGAGAATGAAATGCGAAATAATATATTCTCAAATCAATTGCAAAATAAAGCTCAAACAGCATATAACTATTCTTTTGTTTCTAATGTAGGAGGGGGACAATGATTGATATTTTATATTATATTTGCATCTTTCCTTTGGAGAATGTATTGGATTGGTTATTTGGTAGATTTAGACTTTGGACCCATAATAGTAGTGGAATGGGCATTATTCTCTCTAGTCTTACTGTGAATCTCATCTTGTTAAAATTATTTTTATACACAGATAAAAAGGCACAACAAGAAAGTGACTTAAAAGCAAAGTTAGATTCTCGTATAAAAGGGTGGAAAAAGGTTTATAAAGGTGCAAAGCTTCATGCTTTTACAAATGCACTTTATAGACAACATAAATATCACCCAATCTATGCTTTGCGTAGCCTTGGTGGTTTGGCGTTACAGATTCCATTCTTTTGGGCTATGTATCTTGTTATTAAGAAATCAGAAGTTCTTGCTGGCAATAGCTTTCTATGGATTGGAGATTTATCTCAACCAGATCTTGTTTATGGTGTGCATGTTTTGCCACTTTTAATGACACTTTTTACCCTTATAAATGTATTTTGTTTATCAAAGGAGTTGGGTGCTAGGATACAAGGCTCATTGATTGCACTGCTTTTCCTTGTGCTACTTTATAACATGCCATCAGCACTTGTTTTATATTGGTGTGTGAATATGTTGTTTTCTTTGCTCAAGACATTATCTGTGAAATTGATAGAAAGAAGGAAGGAAATTTGTGATACATATAACAAAAACAAAGATTCTCTTGATTTAGATTCTAAAGATTTAGATAATATAACAAAATACTTCAATAATCTTTTATCGCAATATAATCAAGATTTTACAAAGATTGGTTTTTTGCAGAAGTCAAAATTATGGTTTAAGGGGCTTTTTGAATCGTATCCTAAATTTTTGATTAAGCTAGATTCTCAACAAATAGGGCTTGTTGTGAATAATTTTCTTGTGCAACAAGCATCTAGTGTTGTTTCTATAAAAGAACACAATTGCAATAAAGATTCCATAAAAGCATATTTGCAAATGCAAATACAAGCCAAACAAAGCCAGTTTTTATCTTTTCAGAATCTTATAAAATGGATTATTCTTAGTGCTTGTTTTATTATATGTATTTTCTCTCCTTATGGTGTGTATAGCTCTGATGTATCGCAGTTTAATCTTGCTTATACTTATAATACGCTAGAGGTTATGTTTGGTTGTTTTTTACTGCTTTCATTAAGCCTTTTATACTTTATTAGTTTTTTTTCTTATACGCGTGTTTTTAAAATTGTTGTTGGGCTTTTCTTTGCATTTTTATTACTTGGGGTGAGTTACACATTTGTGCTTACTGGGGATTATGGTCTTATGACTGATTTCGTCTTTGCTAATATGCCTTCTGTAAGCACAAGGGATAGCATCATAGATATTGTTCTCTGCGTTGTTTTCGTTGTGTTCGCATTTGCTTTACTTGCTTGGCGATATAGCATTTATCTTGTTAAAATTATTTTTATTGTGGCATTTGTGATGAGTCTTGTATTTGCTGGGAATATCATTAGCTATGTGCAAAGCCATCAATTTCTTATTGCTGAAGATTCCAAAGATACAAAAGTGAAAACACGAGAGAGAAATTTTATTACGAAAAATACACAGGAAGTCGATCCACTATTTGATTTCTCAAAAGAGAAAAATAATGTGTTAGTCATTATCTTAGATAGAGCCGATGGATATTCTATCAATCAGCATATAGAAAATTATAAAGATATTGCAAATAAATATGATGGCTTTACTTACTTTGATAGAGTATTATCCACTTCTGGTAATACTGCACAAACACTTGCAAGTATCATTGCTGGGGAATACTATACCGGGCATAATATCAATCAAAGATATACAAAATATGGCTCATGGAAAGAAATAGCGCAAGGCTATGCTGGAATCTTTAATGCCTTTCATAGTGCGGGGTATAAGACAGCAGGTATTGTTGAATGGCCACTTGATGGCGCGTATTTTTATCCCTTAGTTAAAGAGAAAAATGATGTTATATTCAATACAGAAAAATATGAGACATTTTACAGACAGCAACATGGTATTTCAGAAGATTTTCACAAGAGAATCCCATTTTCAAAGCTTTTTTCATTTGGTGTGTTTAGATTTGCTACATATAGTATGCGTCCAAAGGTTTATAAAAGTGGCTTTTGGTTATTTAGAGTGAAGAGCGTAAAATTATCCCCTATTGCTGAAGTCTATGCCTTTAAGGAACTCATTTCTAATCGCACCACACAATCAACATTTAAATTTTTCCATTTTGATATAACACATGATCCTTATTTACTTGATTCTAAATGCGAATATACAGAAAATTTTGGTGAACATAAAACAAGTGAAATATGCGCTCTAAAATGGATTGCTGAAGCAATAGATAAGATGAAGAAATTAGGAATATATGATAATACAGAAATATTTATCACAGCAGATCATGGTGCACATGGCATATCAGATTCTGTATTGCCTATCAAACAAAACTTCGTTGTGCCATTTTTCTATAAGCCATATAATGCAAGAGGTGAGCTACAAATCAATCATGCAAATCTTGTCAATTATGATTTAGCCACAATCTTTTGTGCAAATATCGCCAAGAGTGAGACACCATGTCCGCATGTCGCACAAAATATTTTAGAGAATCTACCAAAAGATAGAATAATTCTGACATATGACATGGGATGGAAATTTAACAAAAATTATTTTATACCATACACTTACTACGAATTTACCCCCAACCAATCAGGTGATATATACGACCCAAAAAACTGGAAAGATGTAACGGAAAAATATAAGGATAAATAGGGAATATTTATATGTAATACTATCGAATTTATGGCAGTCAAATATAAGATTTCACAATTTATAAATCTATAAAAAGGAAAAATATGAAAGCTATTATTCTTGCAGCAGGGATGGGCACTAGATTAGCTCCTATGACATTACTAAAACCAAAGCCACTCTTAGAAATTCGTGGCATAGCTTTGCTTGAAAATATGATTAAGCATTTGCAAGCTGGGGGAGTGAATGATATAATTGTTGTTACTGGATACAAAAGTGAATTATTTACACCTTATGCAAAAAGATTAGGTTTTAAGCAAATAACTTATAGTGATTATGCCACGAAAAATAGTGCCGCTTCCTTAAAGCTTGTGATTGATGAAATGCAAAAAGGTAGCATTATTCTTAATGGAGATTTGTATCTTACAGAATCTTTTTTCCAATATATTAAACCAAATGTTTCACAATTTATTGCACAAACGATTACAAATAATGTCATATCTTGGGGATATATTACAGATTCTAACTTTAAAATACAAGATATAGATACAAATGCGACAAGCGGGTATGGTGATGGAATTGCTGTATTTGATAATGAAAAAGATATTGAGATTTTCAAGCAAGAATTAGAAAAATGTAGCGATGATGAGTATTGGGAATATTGTGTCCTGCGTTCTTTGACAAAAATCGATTGCTATGCTTTTCATCATAATACTTATGTAGAGATTGATTCTTTTCAAGATGCTTTATATCATGATTTATTAACTCCAGAAGATATTGCTGTGCAATGTAGTGATGATTCGCATATACAAAGACTTGGTGGTATAACAAATATTAATTATAAAATTACATTTTTAGGACAAGAAAAAGTTATTAGAATCCCGCGAAAAGGAATAGAAAATATTGTCAATAGAGATTCAGAAAAAGAAATTATATCGCTTTTACAGAATACAGATATAACAACACAATGTGAATTCTATGATAGTAATATCAAGCTTTCTACATTTTTAAATGATTATAGAATCTTAACTTTTGAAGATATAAAAAATAAAGAAAAAATTTTTCCACTTATTGTAGAAAAACTTAAAAAACTGCATTCTTTTACATTCAAAGATTATCCTACATTTCAATCAATTAGCATGGTAGGTGAAATAGTAAAATTTGAAAAACTTGCAAAAATCCCATTACTCACTCAACAAGAACACAAGCTATTACTAAACATTGCAAGAAAGATGGATAAAGATATTTCTGTGCTATGCCACAGGGATTTGCAACTTCCAAATATTATGTATAATGGATGTGAAGTAAAATTTATTGATTTTGAATATGCAGGGTTTTGCTCAATTGCTTGGGAAATAGGGAATCTTAGTGCCGAACTTGAATTAAATAAAGATGAGATTCTCTATTTTATTTCTCTATATGATAAGATTACTTATCTTGAAGTCATTGAGGGGCAATTACTTTCAAATTACATTTGGGCTTTGTGGGGATTTATCTACAATCGTATTGATGTAGCTCGTAATTATATTAAGCGATTAGATTCCAATCTTGCAATATTACAATCTCAAGAAATGGAATTCTCATGAATATGATGAAATTGTATGGACATTTATATGCTTTTTTAAGTGTATTTTTTTGGTCAGCACTTTATGTTTCAACAAAGATTCTTTTAGAATCTTTTACGCCTTTGACATTGCTTATTATGCAATTTATCGTTGGATATACTCTTTTAATATTATGGAAACCAAAAAGACTAAGAACAAAAAATATGAAAGAAGAGGTATATTTTATTCTTGCTGGATTATTTGGAATCACAATCTATAATCTCTTTTTAAATCTTGCAATGGATTATTCACTTGCTTCAAATGTCAGTGTCATTATTGCTACTGCACCACTTTTTACAGGAATTTTTTCATTTATCCTCAAAATAGAAAAGCCATATATTAATTTTTTTATTGGTTTTTGTATTTGTATTGTGGGTATTTTTCTTTTAAGCTTTAATGGAAATTTCAATATTTCTATTAATCCATTGGGTGATTTTTTTGCGATTATTTCTGCTATTGGTTGGGGAATCTATGCAGTTATTATCGCACGGATAACAAAAATGAACTATGATATTATTTTGACAACGCGAAGAGTAATATTTTATGGTATTGTTTTTATTATTCCTGCATTTTTCTTTTTAGATATTCATTTTGATATTGAAAAACTTACAAAGCCTATCAATTTCTTAAATCTTTTATTTTTAGGAGTATTTTCCTCTGGTATCTGTTTTATTATATGGAACAAAGCCACCCAATTAATTGGTGCGGTTAAAACAAATATCTATGTCTATCTCACACCTATCATTACGATAGTGGTATCAATGATTGTATTAGATGAAAAAATAACATTTGTGATGTTTATTGGAATCATTCTTACACTCCTTGGGGTAATCCTCTCAGAATATAAAAATGCAAAAACACAAGGTAAAAAAGATTCTCTGTGATTGATTCATTGAATTGATAATTTTATTGTTATTAAAAATCTGCAAAGCTTTTTAATATCTTGAGATTCTAAATTGCAAAAACCCTAAGAGCATAATATGTATTCATGAAATATTTTTTAAGCCTTAATAAACCTTATTGTATTCTGTATTTTATGTTTTAAGTTAATATGAAAATAAAGTAAAAATAAAATTGTTTTATTTTATTACACTATAATATAACATTAACTTATAAGATTTCAAAAAGAAGTATATATTCATATTTTGTTTGATGATTTTATAATGTAACGGAATCTCAATTTTTATTTAAGTATATATAATTTTCTTATTATAAAATTCTTATTTATCTCAAATTTATTTAGGAGTTCTCATGCGTATGACACAAGCCCTTGCAGATTTTATCAAAAGTGAATCTTTTGGTGGGATTTTTCTTGCAATAAGCACACTGATGGCATTAGGTATTGCAAATTCTCCTCTACAACATTATTATCGTGAGTTTTTTCATTATGAATTTGGATTTACTTTTAATAAATATCATATCGGTATGTCCTTGCGTGATTGGATTAATGATGTTTTAATGTCATTTTTCTTTCTTTTGGTTGGTTTGGAAATTAAGCGTGAAATGCTATTTGGTGAGTTAAATTCATTCTCTAAGGCTGCCTTTCCGGCAATTGCGGCTATTGGTGGCATGATTGTTCCTGGTGTAATATATTATGCTCTCAATTATGATACAAATTCTTCACATGGTTTTGGAATCCCAATGGCAACAGATATAGCGTTTGCTTTAGGTGTTATGCTTATGCTTGGTAAACGCGTTCCAACAGCATTAAAAATCTTTTTGGTAACACTTGCCGTTGTTGATGATTTGGGTGCAATTGTAGTTATTGCCTTATTTTATGGTGGAAATATTCAAGTGATGTGGTTAGCTGTCGCTGGTATAATTATCATTGTTCTTACACTTTGTAATTCAAAAGGCATAAAATTATTAAGAGTGTATTTAATATTGGGAGTTCTTTTATGGATATTTGTACACATGAGTGGTATCCATGCAACAATAGCTGCGGTCGTGCTTGCATTTTGTATTCCTGTGCGAGCAAAACAAGATTTTTCGGCTTTTCAGGCACAATTGAATGAATGGTCAAAAATAAAAGTTTACCAGACACAAGAAGATTCTGTTTTGCTTGATGCACATAAAGTTGAATTTATTCATGAAATTCGTGAAAATATTCTTCACACTCAAAATCCGCTTTTGCGTTTAGAACACTTTTTGCAACCTTGGAGTGCATATTTTATTATGCCTTTATTTGCATTTGCAAATGCAGGTGTAACATTGCAATCAAATTTTAATTTTCATATTGATCATATTTTTTTAGGTATTTTTTTAGGATTAGTCGTTGGAAAACCAGTTGGAATATTCCTCACAACATTCCTTTGTGAAAAATTTGGTATAGCAAAACGACCAACAGGAATCTCATGGTTACATATTATTGGTGCTGGTATGCTTGCTGGGATAGGCTTTACTATGTCACTCTTTGTTTCAGGATTAGCATTTGATAATGAAGCTGCACGCGAATTATCGAAAGTTACAATTTTAATTGCTTCATTATCATCATGTATTGTTGGTGTAATTTTTTTACTTTTAATAGGAAAATCTAAAAATTAAACACTTTTGTGCTAGAATTACAATTCGCAATTGTCTTTTCAGTAAGTTAGAGATATTTATTTTCTAAGTATTTTACAAGGAGTTTTTATGGAATCTTTATTATCATTTTTACCGCTTGTGGTTTTGATTTTGGTTTTTTATTTTTTGGTGTTTCGTCCGCAACAACAACAACGAAAAAGACATGCTGAAATGGTAACAACATTAAAACGAGGCGATAAAGTTATTACAAATGGTGGATTTGTCTGTGAGGTAATTAAACAAGAGGAGAAATTTATAATGGTTCGTTTAGGCGATAGCCAAGTGCGATTATCAAAAGATTATGTTGCCTATAAAATTGATGATATTTCGGAATCTGATGATTCTGTGGAGAAGAATTAAATAATAAATGTGTAATACTATCTAGATTCTCTATAAGGTAAATAAAATATGGCAAAAATTCATAAGCATACCCAAAAACCTTTCAATTATCGCCTTTTAACTTTGATTATTGCTTGTTTATTTGGAATTATTTTTAGCATTCCCTCATTTTTTCAAGATGGTGTAAAATACCCTTTATTCAAAGATAAACCAAAAATTACTCTTGGGCTTGATTTGCAGGGTGGATTAAGTCTTTTACTCGATGTAAACGTGCAAGTGGCAATCAAAAATCATTTTTCTAAAATTCTTAGTGAAATAAAATATAAAACTGATAAACAAAACATATTTATTAATAAGCTTAAAGCACAAGAAAGTAGTGTAAGTTTTACCCTCATTGATACTGATAAAGAGACAGAAATTAACAAAATTCTTGCCAATATAAATGGATCGCAAGTTAAAAAGAATGGTAATAAATTCATTATCACATTAAGTGAAGAAGAAGAAAGAAATGTCGCGAAAGGTGCTATCGATCAGGCTATTTTTATTATACGAAAGAGACTTGATACATTTGGATTAACAGAACCAAATGTCGTTCGTGAGGGACTTAATCAAATCCGTGTAGAAATGCCTGGGACAAATACAAAAGAAGAGCAAGATAGAGTCATTAAACTCATTTCACAAAATGCAAAACTTGATTTTATGGCAGTTGATGAGACATTAGCTATACGCAGTGATCTTACAGAATCTGAAGCTATGAATGCAGGTGATATTTTGCTTCCTTATGCAACAAATGAAAACGCAAAGCTTCCACTGAAATCTATACCAATTCTTGATGGAAGCTCCATAGTTGACGCACGACCAACACTCGAAGAAAGCAAGAATGCTGTAAGCTTTAAGTTAGATTCGAAAGGTGCAGAAATTTTTGGTGATTTTACTGGTAAAAATATCAAAAAAAGATTAGCAATCGTGCTTGATGGAAAAATTGTATCAGCTCCTTCGATCAATGGACGCATTGGTGGTGGTAGCGGTATTATTACAGGAGATTTTACACACGAAACTGCAAAAGATTTATCTATTACATTGCGATCTGGTGCATTACTTGCTCCTGTAAGTATTATAGAAAAACGTAGTGTCGGTCCTAGTTTGGGTGCTGATTCTATATATGCTTCATTTGTAGCATTAATTGGTGCTTTAGTCTTGGTTGCTGGTTTTATGATTTTCTATTATTCTGTTGCAGGAATCTTTGCCTCCTTGGTGCTTATTATCAATCTTTTTTTAATTATTGCAGTTATGGCACTTTTCCATGCAACATTGACACTACCTGGAATGGCTGGAATAGTTCTCACGATAGGTATGGCAGTTGATGCAAATATTATCATTAATGAACGAGTAAGAGAAGCACTTAAGCAAGGAATGGGTGTCGTAAAGGCACTTCAAATTGGCTATCAAAATGCCTCAAGAGCGATTTTTGATGCAAATATCACTTCTTTGATTGCTTCACTATTGTTGTATATATATGGAACAGGTGTTATCAAAGGTTTCGCAATTACCACAGGGATTGGTATTCTCGCTTCGATTATTACTGCTATCATTGGCACACATGGAATTTATCTTTGGCTTGGTGAAAAAATAGAAAAAAGTAAGAAAATTAATCTTTGGTTTGGCATAAAGCTTGATCCAAACCTTGTATCTTTGGCAACAAAAGATAATAGAATCAAAAAGAAATCGAGGTAATATGGAAATATTCAAACAAAATAGGGTATTTGACTTTGTATCATGGAGTAAGTATGGTTTAATCATTTCTATTCTACTTACTATTGGTTCAATTTATCTTTTTTTTGGTGTCGGATTTAATTTTGGGATTGATTTTGCTGGTGGCAGCACAGCACAGATTCAATACCAAGAAAAACAAGCTCCAATGGTTGAAATCCGCAAACTTCTAACTACAAATCCACATTTTGATAATACACAAGTCAGTAAATTTGGTGCAGATAATGAAATTGTTGTAAAAATTCCATATCATGAGAATCTTAAATCAGAGGAACTTGAAAGTGAATTGTATCAGACTCTTGCTTCGAGTGGAGATTTTACAATTCGCAAACTCGATAGTGTAGGAGCAAAAGTTGGAGATGATTTGACAAAAAGTGCGATACTCTCATTACTTCTTGCAACGCTTGCAATGATGCTTTATGTAAGTTTTCGCTATGAATGGCGATTTGCACTTGCTTCAATCATTACTCTTGTACATGACATTATCATTACCGCAGCTTCTGTAATTATTTTTAAGATTGATATGAATCTCGAAGTGATTGCCGCACTATTAACATTGCTTGGTTACTCTATTAATGATACAATTATTATTTTTGATAGAATACGAGAAAAAATGTTAGAAGGAAAAAAGATGCAAATTAGCGATGTTATCAATGAGGCTATTTCAAATACTCTTCCAAGAACACTTTTAACTTCGCTTACAATGTTCTTTGCAGTGCTGACACTGTATCTTTTTGGTGGACATATTATCGTAGGTTTTTCTTTGCCTTTGCTTGTTGGCGTAATCTTTGGAACTTATAGTTCTATGTTTGTTGCTCCTAAACTAGCTATTCTTTTAGGGTTTTCTATTGAGAGATATTATGCAAAAGAATCTGAAAAAGCTAAAAAAGCTGAAGAAAAGCGTAGAATGCGACAACTTTATGAGGGTGGTCGAGTATAAAAGCACTGGTTATAAAGAATATAAATAAAATAAATTAACTTTTTAAATTGGAGATATGCTAGGGTAGGCTGAATAGTGAGAAATAAAAAGGTTTGTGACTCACTATTTTGGCATTATTATTTTTTCCATTTGTTTTTTATTTGTGTTGAGTGACTTATAACATACAAATATTATATATCTTTAATTTAGTTTTATCCTTACTCATTGTATTTTCTCGTGTATAATCTATTTTCTTTATGAAGTTTATTATTTCTTTTTAGATTTTTTTGTTCTATTTCTAAAAGAGTCTTTTTGACAGAATCTTATTTTGACAGCAAGAGTAGTAAAAATACGATATACTTGTAGGATATTTTAGTTTAAAAAAGGTTATTATCTATGAAAATAAAAAAGATGGCAAACACTCTAATCGATGAGCTAAATAAAGGTATTGCAAATGGGGAGATAAAACGAGATATGGTGGATAAATTCGCCGAAGAGGAAAAAATACAAAGTATGCAAATTAGTGAGATGATACGCGGGAATCTTGCGAATTTAGAAGGGAGAGACAAACCCGTTTTTGATGCATTGAAATCATTACAAAATACTATAAGTGATTTAAATCCAAATAATTTCAAACCATCGTTTTTTGAAAAACTCTTTGGTAAAACTACAAAAAGCATGAAGCAATATTTTCAAAAATTTCAAGATAATCAGGATTTATTAAATGAGATACTTAAACAACTTGATACGAGTAAAGAAACCTTATTGCGTGATAATATCGCACTTGGTATTGAGGCACAAAGAAATGCAGAACTTGCACACAAATTAGAAGAACAATTAGCACTTGCAAATGAAGCAAATAATTATATCGAATCTATTCTAAATACTTCATCACACACAGCAATGCAACATAAACTTCTTACAATAGAATCTAATAATGCGACAATGCAATCAAATACAGAAATTATTTCGCATGATTCAGATGTGATACCAGAAATATATGCAGAAATTACTCATAATGACATCGAGATTTCAGAAAAAAATAGAGATGCAATACAAAACCAGATTCTTTTTCCTTTGAAACAAAAAATTATGGATTTTCAGCAACAAATTCTTGTGCATACACAAGGGGAGGTTGCATTAAAAACTTTGATTAATAATAATAAAGAGTTGGTAAATAGTGTTGATAGGACAAAAAGTGTAACACTTAATGCACTTAATATGGCAATTATTACAGCACAAGGTTTGGAACAACAACAAAGAGTGTTAAAAGCTGTGCAAGATATTAATACACAAACAAGTGATCTGATTGCACATACAGGAGCAAAATTGAAAGAACAAGGTGTGCAAATTCAACAAGGCGCAGCAAATACAATGCTTGATATGGATAAACTCAAAGAAGCGTTTGACAATGTGATTACTGCAATGGAAGATATGAAAACTTTTAAAGTAAATGCTTTGCCAAAAATGCAGGAGAATATTAATCTCTATGATAAATATCTTGGTAATATGAAAAAAGCAATGCAAAAATCCTAAATATGATATGGGGAAGTATCAACAATCAAATCTATTAGAATCTAAGTATGATAGATAAAAATAAAAACTTAGAATTATTAAAAAAATATTTTCTTATGTATTCTTAAACAAATATTCTTGTTGTTTAATATAGTAAAAAACAATATTTTAGAATGTTTTTATCGTTTGTGGGTAAAATCATACACATTTTAGAGCTTTTTGAATATACTAAATACATTCTTTTAATGTTTTATGTATATCAATGTTTTTTCGCTATAATTATCCAGCTTTCAAGAAAGATTGACACTGCCTTAACATTCATGGGCTTATAGCTCAACACATTTGAAATAAGTCATGATTTTCAGGTAAAAATTGATGGCACAACAAGAGAGATGGAGGATGTGGCAATGACAACAACGCAACAACAAGTAGTCCCCCACATTACAGATGATACGCGGGAATTAAGACAAGATTCCCTCTTTTTACAAATACCACAAAACGAAAAATTCCTCGCTTCACTTCCAGCACACACAAAGATAATACAACGAGATGATCTAAAAAAATATTTTAATCTAAATCTGAAAATTATCGGAATAACAGGCACAAATGGTAAAACAACAACGGCTGCTATAATTTATTCTGTTCTCTTAGATATGGGATATAAAGTTGCACTGCTTGGCACACGTGGTATGTTTGTTAATGATAAACAAATCAAACCAAAAGGTTTAACCACACCAAAACTCATAGAACTCTATCAAGATATTCATACCGCAACTTTGCTTGGTTGCGAATATTTTGTAATGGAGGTAAGTTCGCATGCTATCAAGCAAGAGCGTATTTATGGTTTGGAATTTTATACCAAGATTCTGACAAATATTACAAGCGATCATTTGGATTATCATAAAACTTGGGAGGACTATGCTCAAACAAAATTAAATTTTTTACAAACAAATGAGAATAATCAGTGCATCAAGATTATTAATTTAGATGATCCAAGTGCTGCAAAAATACGATTTTTTCCAAATACTCTCACTTATGGCATTGAGTCAAAAGGAAATTTTTTTGTAAATGCCTATTCTCTTAATGATGGTATTTTCGCACAAATTGGACTTCGTATGTCAAATAAAGTGCAATCACAGGGGAATAATAAACAAGATTCTACATATACTTCAGATATTCAATCGGCTCTGTTGCATAGTGAGCTTTTTGGTTTGTTTAATCTTTATAATATTATGGCTGCTGTTCTTGCCATTAAGGCTCTTACAGATGAATCTTTGCAAAAAATATGTGATTTGGTTGAGCAGTTTGGTGGTGTTTCTGGGCGCATGGAGGTTGTAAGTAATAATCCTTTAATTATCATTGATTTTGCTCATACAACCGATGGTATGGAAAAAATTTTTGAATCATTTAAAACAAAAAAGATTAGTGTTGTGTTTGGTGCAGGGGGTAATAGAGATAAAAGCAAACGAGCAAAAATGGGAGCAAGTGCGGCAAAATATGCAAATAAAATTTATATTACTAATGATAATCCGCGAAGTGAAGAACCCAATGAGATTGCCAATGAAATAGTTAGCGGTATAGATTCCCATCAATTTCTTACCAAAATACAATCGTCTCTAAAGATTATACTTGATAGAAAAGAGGCGATACGACAAGCAATTAAGGATTTACCAAAAGATTGGGTATTGCTTATATTAGGGAAGGGTGATGAATGTGAGCAGATTTTTAAAGATTCTATTATTCAGTTTAGTGATAAAGAATGTGTGCGAGAAATACTACAAAAAGAGCAGTGAGATATTTTAGATAACAACACAGAGTCCCAATTTTTTATAAGGCATACAATGCAAGGATTACAGCAATATCTCATTAAATCGGCAACAGATTATCTTGATTATTTAGAGAAGAATAATCTTGGTTTAGATGAGATAAAGATTCATGATGTGTCTATTCGTTCAAATAATACGCTTTTTTTGCATCTTGAAAAGAATTTGATTGGAACAGATTATCTTCAGCTTTCTCTGGGAGATTACAATATTGATTTAGATGTGATTGAGGAGAAAAGTTTTAATGATGTCACAAGAACATTGAAAATTACATTTGAAAATAGTATGTTAAAAAATCTTTTTGAGGATATATATAAAGATGTTTTTTTTAGTATTGATGAAGAACAAACTAGCAATATATTTGAAATACTTTTAGACACAATAGACAAAAATTGGAGGCATAATTTAGGGCTTTTTGTTGATCTCAAATTTCTCGTAAAAAATATTCGAGATTTTTGCCAACAAGATATTGTCTCTATAAAGCTTCCTACCAAAAAACCAGAAAAACTTGCTATTTCTTTGGAATCTTTCATTAGCCAAGAGCAACAAGAAGCTATTAGGGGGATTTTCTCTTCCCCCATAAGTTATATTTGGGGTATTAGTGGAAGTGGAAAAACTCAAGTTGTGCTTTTTACTTCTGTATTGAATCTTATAGCACAAAATAAAAAAGTATTGCTTCTCGCACCAACAAATACAGCATTAGAACAAATTTTTAGTGCGCTGATTACAAAATGCGATAAGAGAGGAATTTATCGTTCGCAATTTCTGCGTTTGGGTATGCCTAGTGCGGATTTTTTGCAGAATTTTCCGGAAGTTTGTATGCAAAATGAAGAAAAAGAGAAAGTAGAACAATCAAACGAACTTTTCCGCACATTAACATTAAAGGAAAGATTACAAGATTCTCTTGTTATTGGGGCAACTTTGGATAGCTTTGTCAAACGTTATCAAAGTCTTTCGTCATTGGATTTCTCACATATATTTCTTGATGAATGTGCATTTTCTCCCCTTATAAAACTTATTATCCCACTTAGTCTTGAGATTCCACTAACCTTATTAGGAGATCATAAGCAACTTATGCCAATTTGTCTCATGGAAGATTCTCTTATCCGAGAAAAAAATCATGAGGTATGTCTCTGGAATCTTAATACACTTTTTTTGGAAGAAATATTTAATTCATATCAAAATCTTTATTTGAAAAGTAATTATGATGAAATAAAATTTAAGGAAATTGCATATTTTAAATTGACTACAACTCATCGCTATGGTGATAATCTCGCAAAAATTTTAGACCGTCATATTTATTTAAATGGTTTGCGTGGTGTTGGGCTATCAACTCAAATTTATTATATTGATAGTGCATATCTTGGCAAGCAATATCAATATAATCATGGACGCAATGAGAGTGAAGGTGAAGCAGATGTGATTCAGATGCTTGTGCAGTCTTATAATTTTAAAGATTATGCTGTGCTTACTCCATTTCGCCACCAACAACACCTTATTGTCCGCAAAGGTGTCCCCAGAAATCGTGTTTTTACAATCCATAAATCACAAGGCAAAGAATTTGATATGATTATTTTTTCCCCTGTAAAGATGAGTAAATATTTGACGAATTCGAATAATAAAAATGCTTTATTTGCATTGAATGTTGCAGTCAGTCGTCTTAAAAAAGATTTGATTATTGTATGTGATTATGGTTTTTGGATACGACAAAATGGGCAGTTTATTACCTCTCTTTTACAAATTGCAAAACCTTATCCACTGAAACAACAAACTCAAATATTTACTTTTTAGATTCTATGTAAAAAATTCAAATTGTTTTTTGAAGATTTAAGATTGGAAGAAATAAATTTGTTGTGTCAAATGAATATGTTGATTTTTAAATTGTCTTTTGCATAAATAGAACTAGAAAGTTGCTTTTTGCGGTTAAATACGATAAAATAAGCTTTTATATTGATTTGATACTTGTTGTCTTTTTGGATATTTGAAAAATCTTTTTTAAAACATTTTTCATTTTTTTTGGTTTGTGTCCAGTTTATAAAAGGGGATTGTATGGCATTACTTAAAGATGTTGAGCCTGATATTATTTTTAGGCATTTTATTTTAAGCATATTGTTTGTGGGATCGGTTGCATATTATATTAATACATTTATTATGCCCAATATTGATTCATATAAGGAACAAGTGCGTTTTACGCGCACAACACAAAGTGTATTAGAAACTACAAGGGCTATAAACGCAGATGCACAATCCAAAATCAATTCTTTTTCTAATGCAAACTATAAAGAATTGAAAGTTTTTTCTGGCAAGATTAACGAAGCAACTATACGAAAAAGTCTCCCAAAAGGTTTTTTAAAAATAAATGTGAAACGTTTAAATGAGGAATTTATTCCTAATGAGCAATTAAAGAAAACACATTATACAATTAGTGGAGAGGTTGGTGCGAATAATCTTGGTCTTATTCTCAATATTGTGCCAAAGTTACATGAAAATAATATTAGTGCGATACTTAATCTTCCTTTTACATTGAAAAAAACTGCCAAAAATAATCTTGAATTTAGTCTTGGTGTTTCTATTACACAAAGCACTTATACAAGAAAGTAAAAGAGGTATATTGTGAGCGAAAAACGATTATTTAATGAAGCATGGGAATCTCTTATCTATAATGAATGTGAAAATCGTGGATATTTTGAAACAGATGGCAATATAACATTACAAAATGCAAGAATACAAAAAGAATCGCAACTATCATCAAAATTTGAGAACAAAAATAATATTATAGAATCTCATGATTTTGAAGTGAACGAACAAAAAAATACTTTTTGTGTTATGATGCCACCACCGAATGTAACAGGAGTGTTGCACATTGGACATGCTCTCACTTTTACTTTACAAGATATTATTGTGCGATATAAGCGCATGGATGGATTTAAAACACTTTGGCAACCTGGATTAGATCATGCAGGTATTGCTACACAAAATGTTGTAGAAAAACAACTTTTATCCCAAGGTATCACAAAAGAGCAATTGGGGCGAGAAGCATTTATTAAAAAAGTATGGGAATGGAAAGAAGAGAGCGGCGGTAAGATTCTTGAACAAATGCGTACTATGGGATTTTCCCCAGCATTTAAACGCACTCGTTTTACTATGGATGTAGGACTTGCAAATGCAGTAAAAAGAACTTTTGTTACATGGTATAATAAAGGATTAATTTATCGTGGGGAACGTATGATAAATTGGTGTACTCATGATGGGGCATTAAGTGATATTGAGGTAGATTATAAGGAAAATAAGGGAAAGCTTTATTATCTACGCTATGAAATTGTTGATAAAGATTTAGATTGTAAGAATGACACAAATACGCAAAATCTTTTATCTGATAAAACAATGCCATATACGCTTCCATATCTCATTGTAGCAACAACAAGACCAGAGACATATTTTGGGGATACAGCAGTTATGGTTAATCCAAATGATTTGCGATATAAGCATTTAATTGGAAAAAAAGTGTCTCTTCCACTTATTCAAAAGCAAATACCAATCATCGCAGATTCTCATGTTGATATGGATTTTGGGACAGGTGCAGTAAAAGTTACACCAGCACATGACTTAAATGACTATGAGGTAGGATTACGGCATAATTTAGAACAGATTATCATTTTTGATTCAAAGGGTATTTTAAATGATAAATGTGTGCAATTTTGTGGATTGGAGCGTTTGGAGGCACGAGAAAAGATTGTTGTAGAGTTACAGCAATATGGTGCAATAGAAAAAATTGAAGAGTATGAAAATAAAGTTGGAATCTGTTATCGTTGTGGAAATGTAATTGAACCATATATTTCGAAGCAATGGTTTGTAAAGGCTGAAATAGCAAAAGGTGCAATACAACGAATAGCACAAGATGAAGCAAAATTTTATCCGGCACAATGGAAAAATAATTATAATGCTTGGATGCGTGATTTGCGTGATTGGTGCATTAGTCGTCAATTATGGTGGGGACATAGAATCCCAGTATTTTATTGTAAGTGTGGCTATGAATTTGCAAGTGAGGAGGAAAGTCCTCTATGCCCTCGTTGCAACACAGACAATCTTGCACAAGATGACGATGTATTGGATACTTGGTTTAGTTCGGCTCTCTGGAGTCATAGCACACTTGGTTATGGCAATGGTAAATTTGGAAAAGGTAGTTTATGGCATGAGAATGATTTGGAAGATTTTCACCCAAATTCTTTACTTATAACTGGTTTTGATATTCTTTTCTTTTGGGTTGCTCGTATGTTATTGGCAGCAGATTCTAATATAAAAGAAATTGCTTTTAAAGATATTTACCTCCATGCTTTGGTATTAGATTCTAAAGGGCAGAAAATGTCAAAGAGTAAGGGTAATGTGATTGATCCTCTTGTATTATGCAGGAAATTTAGTCCTGATATTGTGCGTTTTAGTCTCGCATATCTTTGTATTCAGGGGCGCGATATTCGTTTGAATGAAAAGCAACTAGAAATCACGCGTAATTTCACCAACAAGATTGTGAATGCAATGAAATTTCTCCAACTCTATGCGAGTCAGTTGGATTCTAATTATTCTTTTATTGAGCGACAAAGTCTTGGGGAATATACGAGTGTGCTTGGTATTTTTATGAAATCTCGTCTTAATCTTGCGATTACAGAATCTCGTCTTGCACTTGCAGATTATCGTTTTGATTTATATGCGAGCATTCTTTATAAATTTTTGTGGAATGAATTTTGTGATATTGGTATTGAATATGCGAAAGTAGAAAAGCAAAGTGTTTTTGAACTTGCAAGTATTTTAATAGAATCTATGAAGCTCCTTCACCCATTAATGCCATTTTTAAGCGAATATATATTTCATACGCTTTTGGGACATAATATTGAGCATGGATTAGGCAATTATCAATCTATCATGATAGAATCTTTTCCATATGAGAGTACAAGACATAAAGGATATGAACAATCCTTTAAAATCATTGGTGATTGCATTACAACTATTCGACGTATGCGTATCAATTTGGATATTGGTGGAAATGAGATAGAATCTGTTTCTATTGTATTACATAAAGATTTAGAGAATATCATTCATGATTCAGACTTTAATGAATATGATTTCACTTTTTTACGAAAAATTGGGTTAAGTTTTATTACAAAATTAGCAAAAGTTAAACATATTGTTTTAGTAGATTCTAAACCAGAATCTTGTATTTCAGATATTGGTGAGTATGCACAAATTTTTATAGAATCTAAAAATCTTGATTTAGAAGGATTGCGTTCTAGGTTATGCCAACAAGAAGCAAAGATTGCTAAAGAAATTACAAAATTACACTCTATGTTAAAAAATGATAAGTTTATTGCAAATGCACCACAAGAAGTAGTAGAGAGTAATCAAAAAGCATTGCGTGAGTTAGAAGACAAGCAAATAAAAATAAAAGCTGAACTTGCAGAATTATCTACTACTATAAATGAAATAAAATAGAATGACTGCTTTGAGAATCTTATAGAATATATTTTTGAAAGAAAATAATGTTTCATAGTTACTACTCTCTTTGTCAATAGATAATTTTGTGAATCGATTCTAAAATAAGTTAATATGTGTTTTGATTTTCCCTAGAAATATATGAAGTTAAATATCTCTAGATTATTTATAAATGATTCAATTTACAAGAAGTATTATGAGAAAATATATAGCATAGTATAAGCGACAAAAATTTATTCTTATCTTTCTTTGATTATATTTAAATATTATTAAATTTATAAGGATTTCAAGTTTTTTCTAGATTCTTACAGGAATATTATGTTTTCTTAAATATTCTTTTAATTCCATAATACTAACTTCCTGATAGTGAAAGATACTTGCAGCCAAAGCCGCATTAACACCAAGTTCAAATGCCGCTAAAATATGCTCTTTGTTTCCAGCACCACCACTTGCGATAAGGGGTAAATCACATACCTCCATAGCAATGCGTAATTTTTCTATGTCAAAACCTAGTTTTGTTCCATCCGTATCCATACTTGTGAGTAGTATTTCGCCTGCACCGCGTTCTTTTACTTCTTGCAACCAATCTTGCATGTTGCGTCCACTATCATTACGTCCACCATGTGTAAAAACTCCAATAGTAGAATCTTGTCTCTTTTTTACATCAATAGCAATCGTAATACATTGTGTGCCAAATTTTTCTGCACTTTCATTAATAAATGATGGAGTGTTAAGTGCAGAAGAGTTTAAACTTACTTTATCGCAACCGGCATTCAGCATATCTGAAATATCTTGCAAGGTAGAGATTCCTCCTCCTATCGTAAGTGGAATAAAAACTTCTTTAGCAATAGATTCTATGACATTTAAAGTTGCTTTACGTCCTTCGTGAGATGCATTAATGTCAAGAAAAACGAGTTCATCTGCTCCATAATCATTGTAACGTTTTGCAACTTCAAGGGGATTCCCTGCATCTTTTAACTGCACAAAATTGACACCCTTTACAACTCTACCATCTTTAATATCAAGGCATGGAATAATTCTTTTTGCTAAATTTGTCATAATTACCTTTACTTCATAATTAAAAATAGATATAATTTCAAAGATAAAAGAATTATACTAGAAAATATGTTTAATATGATTGTTAAAAGTGTAAATATAAATCACAATATGAACTTTTGTTATTTTATCATTGAATTTTTATAGAATATTTTTTAAGAAATTATAAAAACTTTAAAAAATAAAATTAGTTTTGGTGAAATAAGGCTTTAATGGAGGTGGTTATGAGTAAAATATTGTTTAGTTTTTTTCTTGCTTTAACAATTTCCCTTACAAATGCTATTGGAGTGAATCTGCCAAAATGCATGAATGAAGAGGTAATTAAGGAACTTGAAAAAGAATTTATCAAAGAAATAAGATATGAAATAGCTGGAGATGATGAATTGCGATTGAGACTACATGATAAAACTGCACAAAATAATATTAATGTAGATACAAATGCAAAAGCTTGGGATAATGCACTCAAAAAACTTGGCACAGAAATTTTTATTTCAATTAGATTTACAAAATTTATCACAAATAATACAGATAATCAAGCAAAAAAAGTTATATGTCAGGCTCAAATTGCTGAATTTAAATTATCATTACACGCAATGAAAGAATTCGCAAAATTTGTTGCAATGGAAACATTGATTGCACATCGCCAAGATTCAAAGAAGTTATCAAAAGAAGAATCTCAAGCATTAAAAGTAGCGATTGATTCAGAAATTGATGCAGTAGCACCTTCAATGGTAGCAGAAATGGAAAATGCAATCAAATCACAAGTTTTTCACTATTCTGCACAACATACAGATGATGGTTTTGTGGTAGTTGAAATTCTTGATGAGTAATTATAATGGCTTTGAAAAAACTTATTATTAAGATAGCAAAATGCAACAACAAAGATTGATAAAGGATTGCAAGAGGAGGCATAAACAAGAAGTAAAATATTCATCTTGTAAAAATATTAAAGAAAAAGAAACTCAAATGAAAGCAAAGAAGAGTTTAGGACAAAATTTTTTACAAGATGAAGTTATTTTAGATAAGATCATCAAATCCATTCCCTACAATGTGGCACAGAGTATAGAATTAAAAAAAGTGCAACTCATTGAAATAGGGGTTGGATTGGGTGATTTAACCAGAAAGCTTTTAGATAAATATAATGTATTGACTTATGAAGTCGATAGCAATCTTATCGCACGGGCAAAGCGAGTATTGAATGAATTTTTAGTAAATAAGCGACTTACTCTTGAAGAAGCAGATGTATTAAAGATTTGTAAGGGCAATGGTTATTTATTTGAAAGCGAATATTTTTTGGTATCAAATCTCCCTTATTATATTGCAACACCTATTATTTTGCGTGCAATGAGAGATAAACAATGTTGTGGTTTTCTCGTTATGACTCAACGAGAAGTTGCACAGAAATTTTGTGCAAAAGTTTCAAGTAAAGATTTTTGTGCTCTGAGTGTTCTTTCAGAGTCTTATGGCACTATTTCTTATCTGTTTGAGGTTTCTCCACAATGCTTTATACCTCAACCAAAAGTGTATTCGGCTGTATTTTGTTTTGAGAGATTTTCAAAAGAGATTCCAGATAATTTAGAATTGCTTTTGAAACATGCTTTTAAAAGCCCGAGAAAAAAGCTTTTTTCTAATTTAATGGATATGTTATCAAAGCAAGATATGCAGAAAATCTTTTATGCATTAAATTTGCGAAACGATATTCGCCCACATGAGGTATCAACGCAAACATATCTCTCAATAGCACAATTATTAGGTAATAATTTAAAGGAATAACATGGATAACAAGGAAAATCAAATAAAACAGGCGAGAAACATAACAGGTGAAAATTCAGAAATAAAGAAGAATTACACACAAGCAAATACAAAAACGCATGGTATTAGTGCAAAGGATAAGACGAGACATACAAATGGTAATAAAAATAAAAAAGTCAATGCACGGGAACAAGAACATGGAAATGACGACAGAAAACGTAACTTTAAGTCACAATTTAGAAGTGAAAATAGTGAAAGTAAAAGGTGGACAGGCGAAAATAAACATGCTATAAAAAACAATAATGGTTATGAAGGTAATGAAAAACATGATGATGGAACAAGAAAGATTCAATCTCCTACTGAAAAAGGCACACTATCTTTCCATAAAGATCTTAAAAAAGGCGTGGAGTCTAATCATAAGATTCAAAAAGGCTCTCTTAATCCCCATCACAAACTTAATTTGAATACAAATGCAAAAATTCGTATTACCCCTCTTGGTGGCTTAGGTGAAATTGGTGGAAATATGACTGTGATTGAAACAGAATCTAGTGCGATCATAATTGATATTGGTATGAGCTTTCCTGATGAAACAATGCCTGGTGTTGATATTTTAATACCTGATTTTCATTATATTGAAAGTATTAAAAATAAAATTGTTGCAGTTCTCATTACTCATGCTCATGAGGATCATATTGGTGCTGTCCCTTATTTTTATAAACAATTTCAGTTTCCACTTTATGGTACACCGCTTGCACTTGGGCTTGTTGGTGCAAAATTTGAAGAACATGGTCTAAAACGATATAAGGGGCTTTTTCATATTGTTGAAAAACGTACACCAATAAGAATCGCAGATTTTGAAGTTGAATGGATACATATTACTCATAGTATCATTGATAGTTCTGCACTTGCTATTCGCACAGAAGCGGGGATAATTTTACATACGGGAGATTTTAAAATAGATCATACCCCTATTGATAATTTGCCAACAGACTTACATAGATTAGCACATTATGGCGAGGAAGGTGTTATGCTTTTGTTAAGTGATTCTACAAATTCACACAAATCCGGTGTTACTCCAAGTGAAGCAAGTGTAGGACCAACATTTGATAATCTCTTTAAAAATGCGACAGGTAGAGTTATTATGAGTACATTCAGTTCTAATATTCATCGCGTTTATCAAGCTATCCATTATGGGTTAAAATATAATCGTAAAGTTGCAGTTATTGGACGTTCTATGGAAAAAAATTTAGAAATATCACGCGAATTGGGATATATTGATTTACCAAGCAAGGTATTTATTGAGGCACATGAGGTATTAAAATATCCAGATGAGGAAGTATTAATCGTTACCACGGGTAGTCAAGGTGAAACAATGAGTGCTCTCTATCGCATGGCAACAGATGAACATAGGCACATTAAGATTAAACCAACAGATATGATAATTCTTTCTGCAAAAGCAATACCGGGCAATGAAGGAAGTGTTTCGGCAGTCATTAACCTTATTATGAAAACAGGAGCAAAAGTAGCCTATCAAGATTTTAGTGAAATACATGTAAGTGGGCATGCCGCACAAGAAGAACAAAAGCTTATGTTGCGTCTCATTAAGCCAAAATTCTTTTTACCTGTTCATGGAGAGTTTAATCATATTTCAAAACATAAACAAACAGCTATTGCGTGCGGTGTGTTAGAAAAAAATATTTATCTTATGGAAGATGGCGATCAAATTGAAGTAAATCCAAACTATATGCGTAAGGTAAAATCGATTCGCACAGGGAAGACATTTGTAGATAATCAAGCAAACAGAATTCTTGATCATGAAGTAATTAGTGAGCGTAATTTACTTGCAAATGATGGGATATTTATTTTAACACTCCACTTTTTGCAACAAGAAAAAAAATTGTTAGAACACAGAATCAATGTTTTTGGACTTGTCGGACAACATGAAGAGAAAGAATTAACAAAATTTGTTATGGATAACCTGCATGCTTTTCTTGCAAATGCAAAACCTAATTTATTGAATGATTCTAAGGTTTTAGAACAAAATCTTTTTGCTTTTTTACGTAAGTTACTTTTCAAGCAATTTAAAAAATACCCCGCAATTTTAGTGAATGTATTGTTTGATGGTGCAACGAAAGCAAAAAATATACACAATGAAAATACTATGTTAGAAAAAAGTGAGCCTATTCAATCAGTCTTTAACGAACATGGAACTTTCGGCAATTTGCAGTCATAATATACAATTAATAAAATTATAAAATATGGATATATATTTTATAATGCACTGTGATGAATAAACTTTACCAATTCAATATTGGATAAAAATTTTCAGTAACAAAAGTTTTTGTAATAAATTATTAATACACTATAAAGTATAGATTACCGTAATGTTTCCCTTATGTGCTTGATAATTAAATAAAAAAGAGATTTTTATAAGAAAATATAATATTAAGGACAAAGAAGTTCCTAGACATGTAATACCTCCCCGTATATTCATGCAAAGTATTGGAAAATTTTTTATATGCAATTCTAAACTTTTGAAAATATCTTTTGCTATTTGAGTGTTTTTTGGGGTTTCTATAATGATTTTATTTTTTTGATTTCTTTGTAAATTTTTGGTAATGCGGTAGTGCTAGATTCTAAATAAATACTATCAAACAAACTTTCATCAATCATATCTCTTGATTCCAAATTATTTAAAATCTTATATCCTTTATTTACTAAAGAGTTGATATTGATAACTTCACCACTTGTTCCAATTACTATAATAATATCATTTTCGCAAACCGAATCGAAGATATTATACATCTTTTGATATTGTGGTGCATGCTCAAAGAAAAATACAATATTTGGTTTTAGTAATGTTGCATTGCATGTGGGACAGGGTGTGAAATTATATTGTTCATATCCAATTTCAAAGATTGTTTCACATTCCTCACAACGCAATTCTTTTAAAAAACCATGTAGATGAATAACGTCTTTGCAACCAGCACGTTCTAATAAGTCATCAACATTTTGTGTAATATTTATCACTTCAAATTCTTCTGTGAGTTTGCAGACAATTTCATGAGCAATATTTGGTTTTGTGGTTTGCAACTCTTGTCGTCGAAGATTGTAAAATTCATGCACTAACTTATAATTTCTTCTCCAATTTTTATAGTTACATACTTCCATTACATTATATTTACTCCACAAGCCATCATTATCTCTGAAAGTCGCAAGCCCAGAATCCGCACTTATTCCTGCTCCACTAAAAATAACTATTTTACCCTGTTTTAAATCCATTGTATTGCCTTGTGAAAAATGATACAACATAAAATTTATATCATAAGGATTATTTGTTATAGAATTTTTACTGCACAATAGCAAATTAATAGATAATGAAATTATATAATTTATAGAGTTACAACAACAAATTTTTGAAATAGACATTTTAGTTTAAAGTATTTATCGTTGTTGAAGGTTCATGTTTGAGAAAAACAGGTAGTGAACTATTTTTAGAAAAGTTATAGAATAAAATTTCTAGTTTATATACAAAAAAACAAAAAAGAATACAAAATATTCGAGATGCTTAAAGATTTTATATGAAATTTTATATCCATTAAGGCAAGAAAATGCTGGTAATTTTACTCATTTAACACATCAAAGAATATCTAAATAAATGTATCAGTTTGCTCTTATTGATTTGTAAATGCAATAAAAATTTTATAATTCATTATTCACGGAACTTCCACTCATCTTTAAGATTTTGCAAGGATTGAGTATCAAGTTCTACGCATAACATACCTTCATCTGCATTTAAAGAATCAATAATCTTTTGTCCAAGACTTACAAAACTATGACCATAAAAATCCCATTCATAACCATCATTTGCCTTGTATTTACCTATACGATTGGCACGGAAAACATAGCATGAATTTGTAAAAGAATGTGTTGTTAAAAGACTTTTCCAACGCTCTTGAGATGAAAAAGTGCTGGCAGTTGCAACAAGAACAACATCAACACAAGCTTTTTTGAATCCCATCCAAAATTCATCAAAATGTGCTTCAAATCCAAATAAAATACCAACTTTAAGATTTCCCGCACGAAAAATAAATGGTGTTTTGGGTAACTTTGTTGTATCATTAGAAAAGAAATTGACTTCATTCCAATGATCATATTGAATCATTCGTTGTTGTGTATAGGTATAAGATTTTCCATTTGCAAAAATTACCATATTTTTATAGTATCCTTTATTTTTATATTGCACAGATGGAATTACGAGGGTATGTCTATACTCCTTGCAAAATTCCATAAGGAAATCAAGTTTATTTTTGTCTTTTAATTCTTGTGGAGGATTTATTTTCCATTGTTCAGAGAAAAATGGTTCAAGAACATATTCTCCAAATAAAATAATTGTGCCTTGCGGAAGAGATTTCATGTAAGTGTTAATTCGTGTTGTATCCATTAGATTCTCAAGTTGAAAAATTGCTATATTATTACTAAAATTTTCTAAAATCAATTCTTTCATGATGTTCCTTTTGTGTATCAATTATTTTTGCTCAAGGGCGTTTTTAAGTTCAAATTCAGCATCTTCTAACATCTGGTTGGCAACTCCTAAATGCTTTTGTGCTTCACGATAAAGTTGCAAACCATCTTTAAGATTGATTTCATTGTTATTAAGAGATTGAATGATATTTTTTACTCTTTCAATATGTGCTTCAAAGTCAAGAGATTCTATAGTTTCGTGTTGTTTTTTATTCTTTCTTTCTGTATTCATAGATATAGCCTTTATTTTGGAATCTTAAATTAAGAATTATATCAAAATTTGTGATAAAATTGAAATATAAAAGCTGTATTTAAGTTTTATTTTGGTAGAATTAGCTCTTTTATTAAAGTTTGGAGTTTTGATATGAAAAAGAATATTCACCCACAGTATATTCCATGTAAAGTAACTTGCGTAACAAGTGGCAGAGAAATTGAAGTGTTAAGCACTAAGCCGGAATTGCGTATTGACATTTCCAGTTTTTGCCATCCTTTCTACACTGGGAGCGATAAGATTGCAGATACAACAGGAAGAGTTGAACGGTTTAATAAAAAGTATAATCGTTAACTTATCATTATATCATCATTTATTGATTCACTACTAAAAATTAAGCACACAGAAATTGAGTTATTTGCTTTGCTATGTCATGTCTTACATCATTCATTTTTGTAGGTGGTTTCCAGTTTTGTATACAACAGAAGTATATTGAATTCTGTTTGTGAAAAACACTAGAATGATAATATGAAAATTATTGAAATAATTTTTGCAATTGGCATCCTTTTTTACATATCTTCAGGTGCTTGGCTTTCTTATACCTTTTCCCTACAAAATAAAACGCGATCTGCTCTTACTACACTTTACGCCTTGAAGCATGCTAGAATCCTTGCGATGATTGATAGCTCTACACTTGGACATACTGATTTCGGAAATATTTATTCATTTGCGAGAGTAGATTCTAAGCGATTATTATCTGTTTATGAAAATTTTTATTGGCAAGTGCAATTTCATACAAGTGGAATCTATACAAAAAATGCACTCTCTATCTATCGTGATACACCGAGATTTGCAAATACAACAGATTTTGATAGACGTCCTCTAGCGGGAGATATAGTTGCACTTCATGTGAGTAGCTCACAATGTTTGAGTGGCTATAATAATACCAATATTACAGGATTTTGTAAAGATAATGCTTTGATTGATTTTCGCTTGAATGAAAGCTCAAGACTTGAGATATTGCAACTCAAACAACCAACAACTTGTCAAGAAAGAGATACTTTTCGATTTTATTTTAATGATTATGGTCAGATTTTATGCGGACAGAGATTACATACACCAATAGGCTTACAAGGTATTATTGTTGGAGATTTTCTGATTTTCATTGAGCCATATACCGGATACTCATTTTTATAGTAAGTAAAAAATCTTTATTTAAATAGCAAATAAATATTGATTTATCTTACTTATAGACTTTATTCACGATAAGAATATTCAAAGATATTTAAGTTTATAATACCTCTATATCGGCAGCTATAGCTCCACTTCTTTTCATGGTTTCAAGGATTGAAATTACACTCTGTGGGCTTACACCAAGTCGTTGTAATGCACGTACAACACTCGCAACAGTAGGTATTTTACCATTACTGCTTAAAGTGTTCGTTTTAGGGTCAAGTGTCATAGAATCTACTGTTGCACTATTTGAATTTGTGTCAAAATCACTTGTAATTTTGAGAGTAAGATCGCCGTGAGTAATCACAATAGGTTGCACACTAATACCAAGTCCTGATACAATTGTGCCAGATTTTTCATCAATAACAATTTTTTCACGTGATGAATAAGGAATATCTACTTCTTGCACGAGTGCCAAATATTCAATCATGCTTAAATTATCTGGCTTGTTAATTTTAATAGTTCGAGAATCTAAAGCTTGAGCAGATTTATCACCAAAGACTTCATTAAGTTTATTTTGCACTTTTATAGCATTTTGGAAATCAGATTTTTTTAAACTTAAAATTGTGCTATTTTGATTTGCAAGATTGTAAATTACTTCTTTCTCGATTGTCGCACCACCATTAATTGTTCCACTTACAAGGCTATCGCCTTTCCCAACACTAATAGCTCCTTGTGCAACCGCATAAATCTGTCCATCTACCGCATTGAGTGGTGTCATAACCAAAGTGCCACCTTGCAAGGATTTTGCATCTCCTATGCTAGAAATTTTAATATCAATTTTATCTCCCTGTCTTGCAAATGGAGGGAGAGAAGCTGTTACCATAACGGCAGCTACATTTTTTGATTTTATATCATTTGCACTAAGTTTTACATTCATTGTTTCCAACATGTTTGCCATAGATTGTGCAGTAAATTGGGAACCACCTTTATCACCTGTTCCATTGAGACCAATTACAATGCCATAACCCATAAGCTGGTTATCTCGAACTCCCGCAATACTTGTGAGATCACCAATTTTTTCTGCTTGTAAAATGCTAGGAAAAAATCCTGCCAACATTACAAGAGATAGTATAGTTCTAATTATATGTTTTTTTATAAGACTTTTGCGGAGACACAACATATCTTTAGTATCCTTAATTTGAGTAAATCTTTTTTCAATATTATTTATAGATTCTTAGAATCCATAAACTTATAAAGTGTAAGGGAGTTTCCAAGCCTTCTGTGGCATTTTTAAACTTTCTTTAAGCTTCAGTATTATAACAGAAAAAATATATAAATATAGAAAAAAGTGGTAGAAAATTATATAAATATATAAATTTTTTTTCATTATATATTCTAAAACCAAAAAATATTTTACCTCATTTGTAAAGCTTTCAAATTGCCTGTGTACTTTCTCATTTTCTTTGTAATATTCATAATGCCTAAACCCTGTGCTTTCATTGCATTTGATAAACAATTCTTGCATATAAATGTAATAGAATCCATTCAATATTAAAATCTCATCTTATCTTGGTTTAACCCCACCATCATAATAATCTCGCATAATAAACGGATTATTATAAAACCAATCACTAGGCGTTGGGTCTCCCTCGTATCGTCTATACGAGTTCTTATCTTTTGCTCTGTTATCAATGTGTTGAGGGTTTCTAGGTGGTAATGGTGGCAAATCTTCGATATTTTGCAGTGTATCAAGTAGTTTGTCTCTCTCTGTATTATTTTTTGGGAACAAAACTAAATCTTTGTCATTCTCATTTTTTGTGTCCTTTGGGTTCTTCAGAGAATTTGCTAACAAGTCCGGTGTAAAAAGAAGAAATATCATGTATAATAAAAGCTTTTTCATGCAAATCCTTTACTCTATGATGAAATAACTCATCCTTTTAGAATCCACAATGCAATATTTACAAATTATATCCTATGTTCTATTGAATGTAAAACCTTTTTACAACAAAAGATATGGAATCTATTATTTTGTTTCATTATCATATTCACATTTATAACGATTAAGCAAGATTCTATCTTGTGTACCAAAAAGATTCGCTATTGATTCTAAGATAGCATCTGAATTTTCATCTTCTGCCATCGATTTGAGCTTTATTGTTGGTGCATGGAGAAATTCATTAAATATACTATGTGCGAGTTTTGTAACATTATCACGCAGGGCTTCAGGGATAAATCCTTTTTTAATTGCGCGATTTATTTCTTTTAAGCTTGCTTGTTTTGCTTGAGTTCGCATAGTTTTAATCAAAGGATCGACACCAAGAGATGAGAGCCAATGACTAAAATCAAGTGTGAATTTCCCTACAATCCCCATTGCTTCACGTGCACTTTCCTCACGCAAATGGATATGTTGTTGTGCTTTTATCTTCAAATCATCAACACCAATGACTTCGAGATTATAGATTCCAGAATCTTTTAAAGAATTTGTATCAAAAGAGAAATTGCGAGGGATTGAGAGGTCAAAAAAGATTTTCTTTTGTATATTTTTATTGAGTCCATGTCCTTGTTTGAGATTCATAAGGAGCATATCTTGAGTGAGAATCGCTCCCCCAGCTACGGCACTTAAAACAATATCATATTTATAAATATTTTCTTGTAATAAAGAAAAATCAAGCAATTCCACATGATGCACCCCTAAATCATCAAGGATTTTTTGAGCATTTGCATGTGTGCGATTACAAAGAGTGAGATGCACGCTATGTTTTAATAAGTGTTTGAGACAGAGTACACCCATTTCGCCAACACCAATAATAAGGATTTTGCAATTATTATTTGTACGATGAGATTCTGTTAAAGATTTTGATACATTATTAGTATTATTGGTAGGAATCTGATAATAAGAGCTTTCTTGTAAAATATCTTGATTAGTATAAGAAAGTTGCAATGAAGAATCATCTTGTGGTATATTGTTGCAATTTATAATAGGATTTTTCGCATGGGAATCTACAGAATCCAAGTTATTATGAGCATTGCAAGATTGTATATTGATGTACTCAAGGGCAAGATTCACTGCCACAGAAGCAACAGAAATTGGATTTTTAGAAATATCTGTCCTACTCCTCACACTTGCAGCACATCGAAAGGCAAAATGAATGAGTCGCGTAAGTGCTTTCGCACAAAAGTTATTATCATAGCTTAATTTATACGCATGTTTCAGTTGTCCACTGATTTGTGTTTCTCCTACAACAACAGAAAGTAAGGAACTTGCAACACAAAAAATATGATGTATTGCGTGATTCTGTAATTGTATAATAGCTATTTTATCGAGTTCAGAAGAATGAATTGATTTGAATTTCGCAAGAGATTCAATAATTCTCTCCATGCTTTCTTGTATAAATCCATGATTATTTTCTGTAATGTTCTGAATCTGTGAGATATTATACGAATCTTTGTTTTGCAAACTTTGTTCTTGATAATTTTTTCCCTGTTGTATAAAATGTATTTGAGTAGAATCTGTTTTATAGGAATCTAATCGTTCTATATATTCTTTTTTCTCATCGCATTTTTTTTGTGTAGTGAAATGCTTTTCCTTTGACTCTTCAAGAAAAGCATAAATTTCACAGCGATTACAAGTTGAAAGCAAAATAACTTCAGATACACCCTCAATAGTATGTAATATTGGTAAAAATTCTAAACTCTCCTCATCGCTAAAATGCAATTTTTCGCGTAATGAAACATTTGTATTTTGATGTGAAAAACTAATTGCGATATACATTAAAAATCTCTTTCAATCATTGTATTTATAATAGATTCTAATTTTTTATTTTTTACTTTTTGTGCGATTTGCAATGCAAAATTCCCGTAAAACAAAGCTTTTTGCTTTGCTTTTTTAATTGGATTCTCAAGCAATAGTGAATGTAAATGCTCAAAATCATCTGTATTAAGATTTTTTTTAAAAAGTGATTTGAGCCAAGCTTTTTTATCATTGTCTAACTCATGATAAAGATAGATATATGGGAGCGTCGTTTTCCCTGAACAAAAATCACTTAATGCTGGTTTGCCAAGATTCTCACTTTTTTGCGTAATGTCCAAAATATCATCGATAATTTGAAATGCCATGCCAAGATATAATCCATACTTATAATAATCCCTATGATTTTCATGGGTAGCTAATATTGCCGCACATTCCGCACTTGCAGCAATGAGACTAGCACTTTTATGTGTAATCATATCAAGATATTTTTGCTCATTGTTATTAAAGCTTTGTTCTAAACTCACATCTTCTAGCTCACCAATGCTCAATAAAGAAACACTTTGAGAGAGACTTTGAGCAATTTGAGAATCAAACTTTGAAAGTTCAAAAAACGCATTTGAATAAAGTATATCACCAAGCATAATTGCAGTTTTATTTCCAAATTTTGCATTAATGCTTGTTTTCCCTCGTCGTAATAAACTCTCATCAATTACATCATCATGCAATAAAGAAGCACTTTGTATCAATTCAATGATGGCACATAAACGATATGCACTTTCATTCTCTACTATACTTAAGACAAGCTTGGAACGCAACATTTTACCACATTCCAATTCTTTATAGAGAGAGATTGCCTCCTTGCTTTGAGTATTTTGCAGGATTTCTAAAGCAATATTAGCTACTCTTTCAAGTCCCATTTTTTGCCTTTTTTATTTTATTCATAAAATTCTAAATTAATAATTTTCTCATTATTGTATCATTTTTTTGAAATTTTTATAGTGATTTTAGGCAAATTATAGTGTGATTTTTTGGATTTTTATTTGCTTGTTGTAGATGATTTCTTTCTTAATATTATATTGATATTCAACTTTTATCGTTACAATTTTGTATATTTTTAGAATCTTAAAAATAACTTAACTTTCAATAATAATTCATTTTAGAGGTAATATGCAATCTCAATGTAATACTACTCATGCGATACAAAATGCAGATTCTCACCTTTTATCCTCCAGACAAAGAGATGATACACAAAGGATTATAGTTTTAGGCATTAGCGGTGGGAGTTCTCTTGAGTTAAGTTTCCATTTTATTAAAAAATTCCCTAAAGGGAGTATGCTTTATGTCGTGCCAAGCAAAAGTGCAAATATTCTTTGCAAAGCAGAGAAAAATCTCAATCTCATTGATGAAATTTATAAAATCCGCACACAGAATCTTTGTATTGAATCAAAAATCACAAGTAAGCTTGCAAGTGGGAGTTTCTCTTTTGAATCTTATATCATTCTACCAACAAGTTCCAACACTCTTTCACGCATTGCCTGTGGTTTGCAGGATAATTTGCTCACACGCGTCGCAGCGATATGTCTCAAGGAGCAAAGGAAGCTTATTCTCGCTGTACGCGAAATGCCCTTAAGTCCGATTTTACTTGAAAATATGCACAAACTTGCCCTTTGTGGTGTCTGTATCGCACCGCCAATCGTTGGATATTATAGTGGCGTCAATAATTTAGAATCTTTGCATGATTTTTTGATTGGGAAATATTTTGATGTATTAGGGATTAGGCATAATCTTTTTATGCGTTGGGGTGAAAATGAGTGATACATTTGGTTTGTAAGAAGTTGTAAAAATACGATTTTTGAAATTCATAACTTTGTATATTTCTATTTAATATTCATTCCATTTTAAGTATATTTTGCATAATCTTTACAAAATGTAACTTAATAAATACAATCAAAGAGGTATAGGATTGAAACATGATACATTTCTAGAAATATTTTGTTACACTAAAAGCTAGTGTTTTTGTAAAACTTGTTTAGGGTTAGGAGGGGGCAGATAATCTTGTGAATCTTATGGTTACTCAAGACTTGGTTTCTCGTTATTGTAAAAATATAGTTTTTGGTAATTATAAACATGATTTCTTGTCATTCTGAGGTGTAGCTGAAGAATCTACAATTTAATATAGTATTCATTAAATTGATATTTGGCATTCGCTCAATAGGGCAAATAGTCATGAGTAAGGTTGAATGCAAGATTGAATGAATGAAAACTTGATAATCTAGGACTCTGTGTCATCACAAGACTTTATGATACGAAAGTATGATAAGAGAGTTCTGATAGATTTTACAAAAATGCTTTTATACTTTCTATAAAAAGGAGAAATATGAAACAACAAAACTATTGTAAAAATTACATAAAAAGGCTTTTTATCTCAAGTATGCTTTTTGTCTCAGGAGGTATGCTCTCACATGTCTATGCCTCCGGCTTTCGCCTACCTGAGTAAAGCCTCAATGGCACAGCACTGAACTCCGCCTATATCGCAGGGGCGTATGGGGCTGACTCGACCTACTATAATCCCGCAAATATGAGCTTAGGCAAAGACAATGAGAAGTATGAGTTTGAGGTCAATGGGACATTGATTGTCATACCCGGATTTGACTTTCATACAGTAGGTAGAGATAAGGGAATGTGTACAGTTAAATCATTCTTCAATGTAAGTGATGGTTGTTTTTTTAAAGGGAATCAAGAAGCAGATAAAACTACTGCACCAACATGGGAAGCCCCTGCCTACACTGCAACTGGTAAGGCAATCACGACGATTCAGCCTGTGCCGAAATTCTTTATTAAATCTCGGAGCTATCATCTTTCAGAGAATCTGCGTATGAATTATGGTGCGTCATTCACGACACCATCTGGACTCTCGATGAATTGGGAGGGGGAAGGAGGTGGATTTCTCGATGATGTGAGTATCGCTATGCTTGAGTTGAATCCCGTCATATCGCTTGGCTGGAGGGATTTCATAGCAATTGGAGGGGGGTTCCGTGCGATATATACTTTTGGGAGCTTTAATAACACCTTGTATGTCCCTATGGATTTTAAAGGTGATACAACAACAGGAAATACATACGGAACAACGGAAGTATCTCAAACTTCAAATGGTTCTGCTTGGGGCTTTGGGTGGAACGCAGCAGCAAGCATCCGTCCTTTTGCTTTTACCTCAAGTGAGATACTCAAGAGCCTTACCATATCTGCGACTTATCGCTCCAATGTGCATTGGGATATGAAAGGGAAACTTTATGCTAATTCTATAATATATGCACTTGGAAAACAACATACTATTGGTATGGATGCGGATTTGACACTCTATTCAGACTTACCTCCTATCCTCAATGTCGCTATCTCACAGGATTTTGGGAGGAATCGTATCGAGTTTGTCTATGAGCGGACCTTCTATGGCAGTGCGAGAATCTTTGAATTTGGCTATGCAAATCAAGTATTTGATTTATCATCTTTGGGTATATTGGCAGGTTCTGTGCCTATTGAAGGTATGATAAATGCTGCTGACTACTCCGCAGTAGCGTATGGTAATGGGTGGAAGGACGCCTCTGCCTATCGTCTGGGCTATACTTACTTTGGCAATACATGGAAAGTCATGGCAAGTGTCGCCTATGATATGACTCCTGCACCACAAGGAGTATTTGGCATACCTGATGCGAATGCCTATATGGTGGGCTTTGGTGGGAGAAAGAGACTATTAAACAATAAGCTTGATATAGGCTTTGGCTACTCCCTTGCACTCAAAGACAATCGCAAGAGCTTCATTGTCTCACACGATGGCTTTGGACAGCTCCATTTATTTACGATTGGTCTCAAATACCTTTGGGGAGGGAATGGATAATGAAGATTTTACAACTATCATTGATAGCACCTATTGTATATTGTCATATTGCATTTGCTTCTTTTACAAGTCAATCTCTCAATGCTACAAACACACAAACCCCACACAATATTGCGGGGGGGGGGGGGGATTTCCTCCCTACTTTATCTCTTGTAGTATCTCTAAATGATAGGCATTCACTCTATGCAGACAATGAATCTATGGGTAATGCGAATACCCACTCTATCACACAGAGTGAGACAGCTACACAGACACAAGGAGTGCAAGGAGATGTAAAAGATTCTCAATCGCAAAATACTCAATCGATTGTGGGAGATTCTACGCAATCTAATGGCAAACTTTATAGCTTTGGAGCTGGGATTGGATATGGTTTTGATAGTGTCCCGGGAGGACTCAATCACAAAACAAGCCTCATACTTTCACCACATTGGGAAAATGCGAAAGGCTGGATATTAGACGCTCCATTTATCCTCTCATATATTGCACCAAATCCGAGCTATTTTCAATCATATTTTAATAATATCGGAGATGGTGCGAATATCGATATTTCTGCACTTGTTGGGAAAAAACTGCTCAATGCAAAATCTTTTGGAATCTCTGCAAGTGTTGGGCTTGGCTATAGTATCTCATATATGTGGGCATCGCGTGAAAGATTAGTAGGAGATGGGAGACAAAAAGATGTCGGCACTGCATTATATAATGCACTTACTTTGAGAGCTGGTGTTGAGGGGAATTATAAAAAGCATGTTATCGGAGCGTATACGTCGTATTATATGCCTTTGCGAGAGACACTCAAGCTTTTGAGTACTGGGGCAAGTGCGAATAGTCCACAAACAAATCTGTATGACAATACGATTTTTAGCTCCTATGGCATTAATGCTTATTATTTGTATAGATTCTAGAATCTGTATAAAATTTCTTGAGATGACAATATGTAAAGTTTTCTTTCTTAGAATCAAAACAAAATATCTAAGAGATTTTTGTTTGTGTATAAATATCGCTTAGTGGTTTTGTTGAGATTCCAATCAGTATATTGTCAAATCAATCAAGCTGTCCCCAACCAAGTTTATCTCTTAAACGAATAAAATAAGAATATGGTTCTAGCTCTACAAGCATAGCACCATACTCTGCAACTTTTATACAAATAGTCTGCCCTTGTAAAATAGAGATTTTTTGTTGTCCATCGGCAATTAATGCACCGTTAGTTTTTAATTTAAATTCTATGGTAAAGCTGTCATTTAAAATGATTGGTCGCTGTGTGAGTGCATGTGCACATATAGGTGTAAGCAATACATTGCGACAAGAAGGATACACAAGACTTCCTCCAGCAGAAATGTTATATGCACTTGATCCTGTTGGAGTGGCAACCAAAAGCCCATCAAGTCGATAATGGTTAAAGAGGATTCCATTAATGTATGCTTCAATTTCTACCATACCACCAAGCCCAGCATGAGAAAGTAAAAATTCATTGAGTGCAAAATAGGATTGCTTACGCGATTGTCTATTTTCTTCTTTAATATATGCTTCAAGCATTAAATGTCTATTGATATAATAGTTACCACATTGTATGCGTGGAATAATCATATCAATTTCATTGGGTGAGGTAATCGTAAGGTAGCCCAATCTCCCTGAATTAATGCCTAGAATAGCAATCTCACTACCATAACTCTTTCGAGCAGATGAAAGTAATGTGCCATCGCCACCAATACTAAATAACATATCTGCATGTTTGCAAATATATTTCATACTACAAACTTCTATTGAGACGCTTGATATATCTAACATTTTTGCACTAGAAGATTCAAGTATAACCTTGATATTTGCCTTAATAAGTTTGTGATAAATATCAAGGAAAATAGGCTGAATATGTATGCTATATGGACGCAAAACAATTCCTATTGTATTGACTTTGTTGTGGTTGGTAAGATTTTTTGCGGATATTTTTTTTGACAGAACATTATCATTATGATATTCACTATTTTTTTTCATTTCAGATTCCCCCATATACAATACATATTTTTATACGGGGTATTGTATAGAGTTGTTTTTGTTGTAATTTTATCATTTTTTACCTTTTTTGGTTTTATATACAACTAAGAATGTTTTAGTGAGCCTGCTCGTTTAATTTTTTTATATGCTTCAGTAATCTGATGAAATCTTGTAGTGTAGTTAAGGATTTCACTTTCACTTTCACCATAAAAATTATCAGGATGATATTCTTTTGCAAGTTTTAAATATCGTTTTTTAACTAATTCAAAATCATCACCAAATTGAGAATCTAAAGTTGCATAACATTGTCGTAAATTTCTCTCTTCTGCGGTTAAGAATGAAAAATCATCAGCATTAAAATCACTATATTCAAAAGATAATACAATATTATGTATTATTTTATTACCAAGAAAATGTACAACTTTTTCCCAAAAATATTCATTATGAGATTGCAGATAGATTTCATTTTGACTAATGCCAATATAATGCTCTCCAAACATTGCTTTGATATAACGTTCTGCAACACGATTTCTTTTACTTAATGTAAGAATAATACGAGAAGTTCCAAGCATTTGAATCTTGATGCGTATTTTTTCAAGCATATCCGTAGATTTAATAATTTTAATGCGTATGGGTAAGTGGCTGTGTGCTAAAATTTCTTCGATACTAATTTGTTCGGAAGATTCTGTATTGTTTATGGCATGATAACACCAATTAATAAGGTAATTTTTTTTAACAATTTCTCCATCATCAAGAATCAATACAGAACTAGATAATCTATAATGACGACTAAAATGCTTGTCCGCATAAGCTAATACTTTATTGAGAATTTTACTATCTTGAATAAGCTTGATTTGCACATATTTATCACAATAAGAAATCATGTCCTACCCTACTACAAAAATCCAAAATTCCAAACATTTATTTTAAACTAAAGTATCGTGATTATAGCAAAAAATACTTTAAAGTTTAGAATATTCACTAAAATATTTACAACTTTGAATAAATAATAAAAATATCACAATAAAATTTAACACATCAAAACAATTTAAGAAAAATACAACCAAGTATTTTATGATATTTACTTTTTTGAATTGTCTTTTAAAAACTCAAAATTTTTCAGCCATCTTGTAATGAAAAAACCAAGAATAATTCCAAGCAATGCACCTACTATAACCTGTAATGGTGTGTGCCAAAGTGTAAAAATACGAGAAAATGGAATTAAAATAGCAAGTGCAAAAACAAGGAAAATCCATTTCTTTGAATAATAATTTATCACAAAACCGAGTGCGAAAAATGCTGGTGCAGTATGTCCGCTAGGAAATCCATTGAATTTACCATTAATAGGTCTTTGTGCTATGGTGATATATCCTCCACCATAATGGTTTGCGAGGAAGCTAAAACTAAATTTCATACTGAAAGTAACCCCCACAACAATACATACCCCAATAAGCAATATAATTATTCTTTTGTATTGTCTCTGATAGAGTAGAAAAAAACCTAAATATAAAGGTAGAAAACGAAAAATATCACCATATAATTTAATATCATATTGCCAAATAAAGAGAGCGATTAGAATAATACCCATAATAATAACAATGTGCCACACTTCATTTATATATGAATCTTGTGATTTCATTTTAATTCCTTATTTTACAATTTTGTCCCATTAAGATAGAGTGTGAAAAAATCTTTTGCACTACGAGGGCTTCTATTGCCAATTTTTGTAGCAAAATTAATTGCTTGTTGTTTGATTTTTTCAAGAATATTTTGAGATTCTCTATCAATATTATTATTCTCTAGTGTAATTTTAGAATGGGCTTGCAAAGATTGATTGTGTAAGTGATTTTTTATAAGATGTAATAAAACTTCTAAATATTCCTTTTGTCCAAGAGTATAAAAACCAATGCTCAATGGAAATCTATCACTAAATGACATTGATTCGTGCAGAGAATCTTGTATATGTAACGAGTTATTGTGTTCATTTTCAGAGATAATATGTCGCAGGTTTGAAGTTGCATAAAGTAAAATATTATTTGGAGGACGCTCAAACGAGCCTTCTAAAATACTTTTTAAACCATGATACCCCCAGTCATTATTACAAAATGCTATATCATCGCAAAAAATCACAAAATAAAAGTCTTGTATTTGACGCAAAGAATCAAATAACAATGGTAAAAAGCTAATATCATTGCTATCGAGTTGTAAAACACGTAGCTTATTGCTGTGTATTGATATATTCTGAATGTCTTGTGATGTAGATTCTATACATTTTTTTGCATGGTAATTTCCATTTTTTGGAATTTTATATGTTTTATCAAATAAGTATTGTGCCAATACCGCCTTTACTACCGAACTTTTACCGCAACCTCTAGCACCCCACAATAATGCATTTAGGGCTTTTTTCCCTGATAAAAAAGCAAGTGTATTGGAATCTAAAAGTTGTATTTGAGATTCTAATCCGAGTAAATCATCTATCATACAAAAATCAAACTCATTAATTTGATGTAAATATATGAAATTATGTATATTGCGAAAAATAGCCACCTTAGTGGATTTCCAATCGATATGTATTATTTCTTGAAAATCTTTAAAATTTCTCATCATACTCCTTTATTTATGAAGCTTTATTGCATTATATCTAATTTTTTATAAAGGGTAGAAATACAATATAAAGTTTTCTAGAACAAGGATTTGAATTTTATGTAATTATATGGAAAATTAAAAATATTGTTTGGCTTTATTATTCTCATTTCTATAATTTTTAGAAATCATTGATTGTTACATAGAAGCTAACAAGTTTTCTGTATAATATGTAGATTTAGTTTGATTTGAGGTTTGTAATGATAAAACAACTTTGTATCTTTTTGATTTTATTAGGAGCGAGTGTTATGAGTGCAACGGACAATAAAGTTCAGTATATTCAAATGAATGGCGTGAAGATTCCTGTTATTAGTGAGTTTTCAAATAATATTCCCATAGGACATGTTGAGATTGTATTTGTTGGTGGTGGAAATGTCTTTAATCCTTCTAAACAACCTTTATCTGAAGTCTCAAAAAATTTATTAAATTATGGGACAAAAGAACTTGGAAATGTTGGCTTTGCAAGTTTGTTAGAATCTAAAGCCATAGGTTTAAGTGCTACCACAACAGGAACGACACTAAATTTTGAGCTTGATTTTTTAAAAGAATATGAAGATTTTGCATATACCCAATTAGCAAGTCTTTTATCAAATCCTAATCTCACGCCAAAAGCACTGAAAGATATACAAGTAAAATTGCGTGCTTCCTTGATGAGTAAGAGTGCTGATTTTGACTATCAAGCAAGAGTTTTGTTGCATAAAAATATTTTTGCTAAAACACCTCTTGCTTACCCTTCTTTGGGGAATTCTGCAAATGAGATAGATTCTGTAACATTGCAAGATGTCCAGAATTATCTGGATACAAATCTCGTTTTAGAACGAATGATTATTGTGATTGGTGGTGATTTAGATATTCAAAAAAGTCTTGCAAAATTACAAAAAATACTTGAGAAACTACCACGAGGAAAAAAAGTAGATATACCTCACTATACAATAAAAACCACCCCAATAAAAACTTTGAAGAAAGATACGCAACAGGCTTTTATCTATTTTGCTAGTCCTTTGCAATTACAAAGTATTCGTGATGAGGCATATAAGGCACAAGTAGCTGGATTTATACTCGGTAGTTCTGGTTTTGGCTCGAGATTAATGGAAGAAATACGAGTCAAGAGAGGACTTGCATATTCCGCATACATGTATCCCAATATCACGCGTGTAAGTGTGTATTTTACTGGGCAAATGCAAACTGCACTTGATAAACAAGATGAAGCAATTAAAATTACACAAGATATTCTCAAAGAATTTGTAGCAAAGGGTGTAACTCAAGAAGAATTAGATTCTGCAAAACAATTCATTTTAGGCAATAAACCTCTCAGAGAAGAGACTTTGGAACAACGATTAAATGCTAAGTTTATGAACTATTATAATGATTTGCCACTTGATTATAGAGAAGAGTTTATAAAAAAAGTCGAACAACTAAGTCTCACAACACTGAACGAGTATATTAAATTGCACCCAGAGATTGCTGAACTTACATTTGCCATAATAAGAAACTAATCATCTCTTAATGTTAATTATTGTGGGGAGTGGAAGTAACTTAAGAGACAAATTTTCATAGTAAGAAAGTTGGCATACATTCATTAAAGATAATGTCATTTTTATTTGTTGTTTATTTTAAAATTTAAGTGTTTGATATATAATTTGATTTCAATGATAGAGTTCTAAGGATTATAATATGCAAGAAATCAACATAGATAGTATTGTATTTATAGAATAAAGGAATATTTTATGAGTCCTCATCCAATCAAGATTTTTGTAAGTGCCCTTGAACCAAGCTCAAATTTGCATTTACGCAATCTTTTGAAATATTTGCCTAATGAATGTGAAATCATTGGAGTCTGCGATGATGATATGGGGCAAGTTATATTTTCGCCAAATGATTTTTCAATTATGGGATTTAGTGATGTTGCAAAGAAAATCCCATTTTTAAAGAAAGCATTAAAAATACTTAGCATTGAAGCAAGTAAATGCCATAGAATCTTACTTATGGATAGTTCGTCTTTTAATATTCGTCTTGCAAAACTCATTCGTAAAAGTGGTAACCAGATTCCAATTATGTATTATATTCTTCCACAAGTGTGGGCATGGAAAGCTTGGAGAGCAAAAACCATAGAATCTTTATGTGATAAATTAGCTTGTATTTGGCCTTTTGAATTGCATTATTACACTCATAAGGCACGATTTATCGGGCATCCTTTACTTGATATTTATACCGAAGAGAATTCCACAAATTATGAAGATTCCAATGTTTTTGTTTTTATGCCTGGTAGTCGCAGAAGTGAAATAAAAACACTTATGCCTGAATATAGAATCTTGCTAAAAAAAATTCGCCAATATAATACAAATGCAAGATTTCGAATCATTATTCCAGAACGATTAAAAGATACTCATCTTGATGTATATGGTGATTTAAGTGATTTTGAACTTTCATTTAATACAAAAGATGGTTTAAAAAATGCACATTTTGCTTTTGTATGTGCTGGCACAGCGACGCTTGAGGCAGCACTCATGCGTATTCCATTTGTGCTTGTGTATCGGACAAAATGGATTGATTATTTTATAGCTCGTGCTTTTGTGCAGCTTAATTTTGTTGGGTTAGCAAATATTATTTATCAGGCAATGCAACTAGAGCAAGGAGAAAATATTCAAAAAGCAGGACTAGGGAATGATTATCTTCATGAGGAATTGTTGCAACATGATTGCAAGGCGGATAAAATGCTTGAATCTTATCAAAATTTTGATTATAAGCGTTATTTTTATGGTGTAACAAATTTGCGTATGTATCTTAAGTGTGGTAGTGCAAAAAATGTTGCACAGTGGCTAATTTCAGACTAAGTATTTACTCGAATGAATGTATGAATTTCTGTGGGTCTTGTTACTAACATTGTAACAAGAGTATAAAATCTATCGTTATGGTTTTATCAGAAGATTGGGAAGTGGTATAATGACAAGAATCATTTGTGTGTAAAGAAAATATGAAAATATTTCATGTAATAAATTATAAAACCAATAAATAGTGATTTTATTGAATAATTCAAAATACAATTTTTAGATTTATGTTGTGAATTTGGATTGTGGACGGGAAGATTCTAACCTTAAAGTTTTTTAATATTTTTCTAAAAAAAGTTTAAGGTTAGATGAAATATGCTATAATTGCATGAGATTCTAGTAGGAGTGTTTTAATGCGTATTTTGGTTATAGATAGCAATAAAGAGTCCGTCGAACGGCTTATTAAAGAATTATCAAAACACAGCTATCAAGTAGATCCTGCATTTAATATGAAAGATGGAGAATATCATATAAGTGTTCGTAGCTACGATTTGGTTTTAGGTGGTTATGAACTTACAGATGGTGGTGCTATTGATATTATTACAATCGTAAAAGGAAAATATCCAAAAGTGCCAGTTATTATACTTGGAAACAATGAGGCTCAACACGAAGTTGCATCATTTAAAGCAGGAGCAGATGATTATCTTGTATATCCTTTTAATTCTGAAGTACTCCTAGCAAGAATACAAGCTCGTTTAAAATTATGGGATTCTAATCTTATTGAGATTGGTGACTTGGTAATTATTCCTGATGAAGAAAGAATAACATATAAGGGAAAAGAAGTTGAAGTAAAAGGTAAACCATTTGAGGTACTTACCCATCTTGCAAGACAAAGGGACCAGATTGTCTCTAAGGACCAGCTTTTAAATGCTATTTGGGACGAACCGGAATTAGTAACACCAAATGTTATTGAAGTTGCTATTAATCAGATTCGACAAAGAATGGATAAACCGCTCAATATTAATACAATCGAAACTGTTCGAAGAAGGGGTTATCGATTTTGTTATCCTAAAAAATACTAAGTATAATTTTATAGTCCATTCATACTCAGATATTTAACAATCATTGAGCTATTTGACTAAAAAACTTTAATAATGTATTTGTAAGCTTTCCTAGGATATTTTTTATTCATAAGTAGCGTGTTAAATTTTTACACGCAAGAAACTAAATGGAGGAAGTTTAAAGGGTAATATAACAGGGTGAATGTTGCCACTATGAATAGAATCTAACTCTTTACCATTTGCAGTAATAATTCGCAATAGTTTTAAATAAAAACGACCATCGATACAAATGATTTGTCCTAATTCATTAGAGCATTCATGTAACCTTTCATTCTCTATCGCACTTTGTGTTGGCGTGGTTATGAGTGTATGATATTCTTCTACATTCTTTTGCGATTCTTTATGTGAGGATTTACTATGTTGTTGTTTGACATTTATGTTAGATTGCACTTCAAGTATATTATTTTTATATTGCGTATGTGGTGGTTGTAAAGATTCTGTGTTATTTTTTAAATGTTCTAAGGTATGGGAATATTCGGTGGAATCTCCTTTGTGATTATGCTGGGATATTTTTTCTTTACTATGGATAAAAGGAAAATCCATACTGAAAGTGTGGTTTTTATAATATTCAAGTGGTGTAATAATTTCCAACCAATCATTTGGGCGAATTGTATGTTTGCATAAAAATTGAGTTCCATCTTCATTTACTTCACCACATACTTGATAGCTACCTTCACTAATTGCGGTAACATGATTTTGTGTATCAAGTTTCTGGAATGGGCGATGAATAATATAACCTTCAGTAAAACCACGATTTTTAAGTGTATGAAGCTCGTATTGATAAAGTGCATTTCTCGCATTCCTTTTTTCAAAATAGTCTTGCAATGCAAGACGATATGTTCTAGTTGTGATTCCGACATAGTAACTACTTTTTGTTCGCCCTTCAATTTTTAATGCATTGATTGCACCAGATTCCAAAATTTCTCGTAAATGACTCACAAGATTAAGGTCTTTTGCATTAAAAATATGTGTTCCTACCCCTTCTTCTTCCTTTAAACGCATCATGACTCCATTATCAGGATTTCGTACATAATATTCATAATCAAATCGACAATCATTCGCACAACTTCCACGATTTGGAACACGTCCGTTTTGTAATGCGGAGATGAGGCAACGTCCAGAGAATGCAAAACACATGCTTCCATGCACAAAAATTTCAATTTCTAATTCAGGTAATACGCGTTTTATTTCAATACAATCATTTAGACTAATTTCTCGAGCAGCCACAATACGTTTTACACCCATATCTACATAGACTTGTGCATCAAGTACACTCAAGACATTGGCTTGTGTGGAAAGATGGATAGGCACATGTGGGGCAATTTCTTTTACTAATTTTACGACACCAGGAGCAGCTACAATAAATGCATCGGGAGATAAATCACGCATTTTTGCAATGTGGTTTTTAAGACTTTCAATTTGGGAATTAAACGGAAAACCATTAATTGTTACAAAAACTTTTTTGCCCAAATTATGTGCATATTGTATTCCTCGTGAGAAATCATCATAGGTAAAGTCTTTACTTGCACGATTGCGTAATGAAAAATGGCTTACGCCACCATATACAGCATCTGCACCATAGTTCAATGCAATCTTTAGTTTTGTTAGATTCCCAGCAGGAGAAAGGAGTTGGACTTGCTGCATTTTATCATTTTTAGATTTAAATTCTAATATATTATTTTCCATAGATTTTTCCTAATAATATTTTGTTGTGTGAAAAGGTGAGAATTTTTCTATGTAAAATCTTATAAGATAGCATAGAGATAAATAAAAAATCAAATTGTAAATTGTATCAATAAATTATTTAAAAATCTTAAAAAAAGTAGAGTTTTTTTCGATACTTTATTTTTTTAATGTAGAATTATATTCATTGTTAGCTTTTTCTAAGGAATTTTTATGAATAAACTTTTAACAATCAGCATTGTTTTTTTCTTATCAGTTATTGTTGTTTTTGCACAAGATTCTAAACCAAAAAGCAATTCGGTTGTAACAAATGCAGCTTTTGATCCAGAAGCAGCACAACAATTAGCAAAACAATGTGATGCAATATTTGAGGCGAGGAAACAAGAAATTGCAACGAGTCTTTTACAATTACAACAACAGCAAAGTACATTACAGATTCTCACAACGGAAAATACGAAATTGTTAAAAGAAAAAGATGAACAAATGAAGCTAAAAGAACAGGCTTTAAAAAAAATGTATGCTGATATGAAAGATGAACAAGCCCAAAAACAATCTGCAAGTGATGCGAAGTTAGAACAAGCAAAAAAAATACTCGAGCAAAATAAAGAAATTCTTGAACAAATTACAAGTGCAAAAGATTCAAAGTTATCAGAAAGCTATGCAAAAATGAAAGATAGTAAAGCAGCACCAATTTTAGCTGCAATGCCAGAAGACGATGCTGTAATGATTCTTTTAAGTCTTAAACCAAATCAAATGGGGAGTATTTTAGCACAAATGCAACCAGATAAGGCTGCTGAACTTACCAAGTTAATAAAATACTTTCCAAGTAAAAAACCAACTCCTCCAGATGCACCTCCTCCGGCAGTTCCAGATGGAATCAATGTAGATGATAATCTTCCTCAGAATGCAAAAGAAACAATACAACCAAATCAATATCAACAATCAACACAAGGAAGTGGGGCAGGCATAAGAGTATATTAAGTTTGGTGAGATTATTCACACTTGGATAGTTAAAGTCTTATAGAAAAAAATATTTAAAACTCAATAAATTGTATTTATCTATTTTATTGTATATCTAAAATATAAAGAGGGAATTTAAATGGGCTTTATATATGATAATATCAATTTTCCTTATTTTTTTCTCAATATCACATATAAACAAATTGTTATCTAGTATTATATAAGGAAAATATTGTAGAGATTTATAATTTTTCTTTTTATCCCACACTTTTATTTATTTTATAGTGTTACAATGAAAAAGAATACTATTTTGATTAAATAGTTAGGTTAGTTAAAGTTTTTATTGAGATAATTGCTTTAGAATCTTATGAAATTTCTAAAATCTCCAAAGGAAAATAGAATGAATACTCATGAATCTGCAGATAATAATTTTATTTATTCCCCATATTCTCATAATAAGACGATTTCTGATGAACAACAAGATATAGATAAAACGAACTTTCTATATTGCTTGAAAAACTACTTAATGATACTTTATAAAAAATCAGAGATATTCTTTCATTTGCTAGTTGGATTACCAAGTTATGAAAAATATCTTGACTACCATAAAAAATATCACCCAAATTGCACTCCAAAAAGTCGCAAAGAATTTTTCTTAGATTCTCAAAACAAACGGTATAGTAGAGATGGTGCAAAAAAATGTTGCTAAAGGGATTAGAACTTCTGATATAACATGAGATTTAGTGTAGATATTTTTTATGAAATTTAAATAATTTTCTCCCGAATATTTACTATATAAAATGAAAATATTGTTCAATGCTCTAAAATTACCTTATTTAACTTAGCAAATAAACTACGGCATTTGTATATCTTTCATATCATAAAAACTATCTTTGTAAAAGCTATTGTAAATAATAAATAGTGTTAAAGTTTATAAGATTTTGTAGGTTTTTAATTATAAAATTACATATATGAGTATATTGCATAATCCAAAAAATAAAAAGTTATTATGATATTTTTTAAGATATATCATTATGTAAGATGTTATATTGCATTATTCTTTGTTTTATTGTTATAGCTTTTATATTCTCGGTAATATTTGACAAAGATTTTATGATTATATTATAATTTTAAATATATTAATTGTTTTGGAGATAAAATATGAAAATACAGAAGTTTTTTTTACTCAGTATTGTATGTTCATTACTTGTCTATGCTAATAACCAGATACAAGATGAAGTAGATTCTGAAGAGGCACAAGTAGGCAACAATACTCAAACTTCACAAGACAAAGATTCTAATGGTTTCTTTTTACATGGTGGTTTAGAGGTCTTCAACCGAACGAGTTTTAGTCTGAAGCAAATTATTCCGAGTAATAGTTATGGTTATGTATTAGCACACTTAAGTGGGGGGTATCATTATAAAGGATTTGAAGTGGTTCTTGGTGCTGTAAGTGCTGGTTTATCGCATGATACTTCAAATGGTCTTGGTTTTAATTATGTTGGGAATTATGTATGGTATAATCTTGAGGTTGCAACCGCCAACACTGCACACAGAACATTTGTGCATAATGCTCATATAAAGTATGAAAATGATATGATGAGTATTAAAGCTGGGAGATTTTTACAAGAAAATGACGATTGGTTTAATAGTTATGCAGAAGGGATAAATGCAGTATTTAAGTTTGCAAATCACTACCATATTAAACTTTTTGGAACAAGTTCTTTGGCACTTGTGGGATATGGTTGGTTAAATGACTTTAGTCGTGCATACTCAACCTATGGAATTGTAAATGCAGAAATAGGTTATGAAAATGATTTCTTAAAAACAGCCCTTTTTGCATATTATGGTTATAAAGAATATATTGCACCAGGATTGAATCTTGAGCTGTATTTTGGTAAGCAAGATTTTATTGCTTATACAACAAAAATTAATGCATTATTTCCTATCCATAGCCAAAGTATAGAGAGTATTGGTCGATATTACTTTGGTGGTTCAGTCAATGGTGGAAGTTTTAATAGTAGCCCTGTTGGTTTCACTTCAAGTATTTTAGTGCGTCAAGATATTGATTTCTTTGATACCTATAAAATAGCACTTGCAGTTTATAAAAATATAGGGAATGCCAATGCTCGTATGGGATTATTTGGGAATCCCATAGGAATTGATGTCTTTGATAATAGTGTTTATGAACATGGCACATCACTAAATGCTTCTGTTGCTCCTGATGCTTTGAGTGCTTTAATATTCACTCAAGCAAAATATGAGAATCTTGCTAAATATGTAAAGAGTATTTCTGTGGGATTAGATGGTCGTTATACGACTTCACCAAGTGCCGATGAATATTCCATAAAACTTAATTTTAATTGGGGTATTACAAAAGGATTATCATTGGGCTTGATTTTAAACTATTACACTCATACAATCAAGAATTCATCTTGGTATAATGGTGGTCTAGATGGAATTGCTCTCAATCAGGATGCACATTATAGGCTTGATAGAAGTTATCTTATGTCTCGTATTGCCTATGAATTTTAAGATAATTTAGAGTGAAATAATTATTTCAATGTATATCATAAATACAATAAAATAGAAGTATGTGCAAATTGAAATTCATATAGCAAGAGAGACTCTTGGGAATTAATTTAGGATTTTGTTATTGTCAGAATCATTCAAATGCGTGGAATATTCCTTAATATCATCAGGATTCTTGATGTCTCACTATATAGAATATTGGCTGACTTTTATATATATTATCATCAAAAGAGAATTTACAAGACTTTATCTAGAATCTATATTTTGTTGAGAATTTCCATGAAGATTATATTATCACAACCTAAATTCTGATATTAATTTATTATTAAAGCTTAGATTCTAAATTTCACAGCAATGATTTTGCTATGGAATTTCATTGTAGTAATTTTAGATTCTAATCATTAAATAATTAATTATCAAATTATGATAAGTTACCACAATTTCGCAGTAATCTAATATGCAAATAATAAGTTAGAATATAAATGTGAATATAAATTTGTAATTTATAATGTAACTCTTGCTTCAACCCTATTCTATAATTTATATAAATATAATAAAAACAACTTATTGCTGAATTTTAGCAGTAATTATTGGATAGCGGAACTCTAGCCTACATTGAGGCATTGCTCGAATATAAAAATGAATAGGAGAGAATCAAATGCCATGCGGTTGTGTTTTATTGTAAAATCGAAACCTCATTTAAGCTATGTGTGAAATTTATTACAATCACTTAACTTTCAATCATAAAAGAGTTACAAAATTACCTATTCTATCGATTTTGCCTAAAATACTTAATTTGGGGCAATATATTTTAGTAAGAATAAAGTTATACTATACTTCTATTACAAAAATTCTATGCCTAAAAGGAGAAACATGGTAGGAACACAAACAATGCAAAATAAAAAATGGATGGGGGATGGTATATCACATGCTAAACACCCTAAGTTTGACAAAGATGATTTGATTTGGACTCTTAGCCTCTTTGGCACAGCTATTGGGGCTGGGGTGCTTTTCCTTCCTATAAATGCTGGAGTTGGTGGGCTTATACCACTTTTGGTTGTGCTTTTCTTAGCTTTCCCGATGACTTTTTTAGCTCATCGTGGGCTATGTCGTTTTGTGTTGGGAAGTGATAAACCCGCAGATGATATTACATTTGTCGCTGAGACTTATTTTGGTAAAGGTGGAGGCTTTTTAGTTACACTTTTGTATTTCTTTGCGATTTTGCCTATTTTACTTGTATATAGTGCAAATCTTACCACGACTTTAAGTGAGTTTTTTATACATCAATTGGGGTTAGAAGCACCAAATCGCCTCATAAGTTCATTCCTCATTGTGGGAATATTAATGCTTGTCTCTATAAGTGGTTCAAGTATTGTTACAAAAGCAATGAGTTTGCTTGTTTTTCCTTTTATCATTATCCTTATGGTAATTGCGTGTTTCCTTATCCCACATTGGAATGGTGCAATATTTGAGAATATTAGCTTTGTTTCACTTTTTAGCAGTCAAGAGAATCGACAAAGCATGATTGTAACACTATGGCTTGTTGTTCCTGTTCTTGTTTTTAGTTTCAATCACTCTCCTATTATTTCATCTCTTGCGTGTCATTGCAAAGAGAAATATCGCCATTATGCAGAACCAAAATCATCTCAAATTATTGGTTATGCGGTAGCGTTAATGGTTGTCGTTGTTATGTTTTTTGTCTTTTCTTGCGCACTATGCCTTACACCAGAAGATTTTGCCACTGCAAAAACACAAAATGTAAATATTCTTACTTATATTGCGAATAAATTTCCAGAGGCAACTTTCCTTGCTTATGTATCACCTATTGTGGCTTTGATTGCGATGAGTAAAAGCTTTTTAGGACATTATTTAGGTTCAGCAGAGGGGCTAAATGGGATTTTGTATAAAGTGAGTAATGGCAAGTTGCAAGGCAAATTTGCTCATACTATCACAGCAGTTATTACATTTTTAATTGCGTGGTTTGTTGCATATAAAAATCCCAGTGTTATTGGCATTATAGAATCTATTGGGGGACCAGTCTTAGCAGTGCTTTTGTTTCTTATGCCTGCGTATGCGATATATAAGTTTGATGTGTTGAAAAAATATCGCAATAAATGGACTGATATTTTTGTTGTTATTATGGGTTTAATTGGTATTAGTGCTGCAATCAAGGGGTTATTGTAATTCTTTATGTATTCATTTCTTAGAGATTGTTGTCATTGTTATTTTTATTTAATTATCCAAAAAACTAGCATTTAACCTTGGTTTTAAAAATTGATAAGAATCTGCAGATAAAAGAATTTGCTTATATTAGATTCTATATTTTATTAAGGAGGAATATATGAGTAATTTAAATATTTTTAAAATAGGTGTTGGACCATCATCATCACATACGCTAGGGCCACTTGTGGCAGGGAATCTCTTTTGCAACAAAATAGAATCCAATAATACAGAATCTAAACTTGATGTAATTACAAAAATCACTATAAATCTTCATGGCTCTTTGTCGCTTACGGGTAAAGGGCATTTGACTGATAAGGCGATCTTATGGGGACTCAGTAATCTGAAACCACGTGACTTACATGCAGAGATACAAGAGCAAGTCAATAAGGGAGTGCTAGAGCATAAAATATTGAATCTCTGTGGAAAGAAACAAATTATGTTTGATTATGATCAAGATTTGGTATTTAATAATGATTATTTACCACTACATGAAAATGGCTTGGAAGTGAAAGCTTTTGATAATATGGACAATATAATAGAATCACAAGTGTATTATTCAGTTGGTGGAGGCTTTGTAAAAACAAAGGAAGAGCTAGAAGATGGAGCAGATTCTAGCACACAAGCAAATGTCAAAATGCAAATAGACAATGCAACAAAAGCCCTCTATCTCTGTGATGAAAAAGGTTATAATCTCGCACAACTCTCACTTGAGTATGAAAAGCAATTTGTTTCAGAATCTAATGTGCGTGAGTATTGCTTAGAAATTTGGGCAACCATGCAAGAAGTCTATATGAATGGGATTAATCCAAAAGCAGACACTTTGCCCGGTGGTATGCACTTGCATCGCCGTGCAAAAGGTTTAGCAGAACGAGTAAAGGCTACAACTGACCCTATGGGGATTATTGATTTTATTTCATTATATGCCATTTCTATTGCAGAGGAAAATGCAAGTGGTGCAAAAGTTGTTACAGCACCAACAAATGGTGCGTGTGCGGTGATACCTGCCGTAATGCTCTATCTCAAAAATCACACTATAGGCTTTAATGATGATAAGGCGGTAGAATTTTTGCTGACAGCCATGCTGATTGGTTCATTTTATAAGAAAAATGCAAGTATTAGCGGTGCAGAAGCAGGTTGTCAAGCAGAAATTGGTTCTGCCAGTTCGATGGCGGCAGGAGCAATGGCTACGGTGTTAGGTGCAGAGGCAAGAAAAGCATGCAATGCAGCAGAAATGGCGATGGAACATCATTTAGGATTGACTTGCGACCCTGTGGGAGGATTGGTGCAGATTCCATGTATTGAACGCAATGCTTTTGGTGCAATAAAGGCAATTAGTGCGGCACGAATGGCAATGACACGCAAAAGTATCCCTATGGTAAGCCTCGATGAAGTTATAAAAACTATGTATCAAACAGGTAAAGATATGAATGCAAAATATCGCGAAACTTCTCTTGGTGGATTGGCAAAGACACTTTCGAGCGTGTGTTAAGTTGGTATATTATGCTTTTTTGATTGTTTTGTATTTAGTTTGTCATGTAATACTTTGTTGTTTGAATGCTTTTATCTTTGCTTATGCAGTCTTGTAAGTTTTCTTTGTTCTTTGTATCGTGTATAGCTTCTTGTAACTCAACAGAACTAAGAGAACCTAAGCTTCCTTTGTCTTGCTACTTAGCTTGTTCTTTAGAATATTGCTAATATCTTGAATGTGATTATCATAAATACCTTTATTGCTAGTGTTGTCTTGCTTCTCTTGAGTAATACTATCATTCAAGCATTTCGCTTTACTCTTTTTCTTTCCTTTTGTATTTACATTCTCATTTGCAAACTTATCACTTTTTGTAACAAAATCTTTATTTCTTAATTCTGTTTCAAACTCTTTTATAAACTCTTTTAATTCATGTAAGCTTTTAAACCCCATTATATACCCTTTTTGAATAAAATATTTGTGTATAGTTTTATGTATAGTTTCATATTCCACAAGACAAAAAAGCATATTTTATAAGAATATGTAAAGCGATAAATAGGGGGTTTAGGGGAGTGGGTTAAGATAAACTTTTTGTTGGTAATGCAATCTTTGATTTGTTGCACATATTTTTACTTATTTAAGAAATAGAAAATCCCCAATAGGAGAGAAAGATTCTGCAAATAATTTATATCATTAAGCAATATTGTCTTTATATCATAATTTGTTTCATTTGTAATTATGGTGCAATTTTTAGAATTTTTTTTGTTTGTATAGCGATGGGGATAAGTTGTTTTGCCTCCCACATATTATGACAATAATCGCAAACTTTATAAAAATCTTGCCCATAAAACTCTAGTATCCTATCTCTTGTTGCATTTGCTATGTCAATAAAATCACCTTCAAACTCATCCATTCCCCTTAAACGTGAAAGAGAGCTTGCAATTGGACAAACAAACAATGCACCAATTGGGGCTATCATAGTATTGTTTGGGGTGTTACATAATATTCCCTCACCACTCATAAGACTGACACAAGGCATTCTACATGCACGAAAGTTTTTTATAATGTCATTTTTATTTCTATTTCTCTTATAAATTTTTCCAGGATTGAACCAAAAACTAGAATCATCACTCCATGCAAAAGAGTATGAGATACCATAAGATTCTAAAGCGTTCATAATCTGCTTATGCCTTAATGGTAATGTAAGATTAGGGGAACGTGTGTAATCGGAAATATTCACTTGCACCTTGTGAGAATTTCTCAGTGATTCCAAAAGTTCATTAGAAAACATCATTGTCCCATTTGTTACGATATTAAATGCTCGAATTTTATCTTGTAAATCTAAAAATCTTATAATTTGTGGTAGCTCTTTAAATAACAATGGCTCACCACCAATAACTCGTATTAATCCCACAGAATCTACTTTACTAAGTAAAATATTAAGACTTTGCAATATCCCTTCTAGTGTGCAAGTATATTGCTGATTTGGAGTAAAATATTGCATAAGATTATTGCAGGATTCACAACGCATTGTACATTTTGTTGTTAAAACAAGTTCAAAATAAGGAATATCAACTTTACCTAAAATCACACGAATCTTTATATATCTTTTTAGCAAAGAATTATAAATTTTTTCAATTTTTTTGGATTTATAAGAGAGCTTTTTCATTTTCTGCCAACAATAAAAAGCTAAACCTTGTTGTCTGTATCTTTTAGGTGTAAGAAAAGAAAGGAAAGATTTTTTTGCTACATACTTATGAGAAGAGTAACCAAAATATATATCTCTCATTTTACGAGTGACAGAATGAGGGTTGTGAGAATAGAGATAGCGATAAAAGAATATATCATTTTTTAACAAATTAAGTCTAAATTTTACACCATAGTTCTTGGTAATGGGATTTCCCCCCCCCCCCCAATTAAAATTTTGTTGGTTCATAACAATCTCCTTGCCATAGCATAAATACTTTGTATCATACTGAAATTAAACAAATAAATCTACTACTTGTTCTTTTTCATCTCCAGATACAACACCAACTACTTTTTGTTCGTTCGTCTCTCTGGTTGTATTATCTTCTGCATTGCTAATATTATTTGTTTCAGAATCACTTGGACTTTGTATATCTTTAGTTGTATGAGCAGTTTGGGAATCTGCTTGTATATTTTGGTTATTGGTTGATATTGTCTCTGTAGATTCTGTTCCATTGACTTTTGTATCTTTTGTTGCATCTGTTGCAGTAACAGTATTTGTAGTTGTATTGTTTTCCACATCATTTTGTTGCATATCATCTGGAATTTGAGTTGAATTCTCTGCAAGATTAGAATCTTTTGTATTAAAATTTTGATTTTTATTATCCTGGTTATTTTTTATGGCATTGATTGGGCTTATAGCATTATCAATATCATTTGGAGTATTTTTCTTTGCTATACCTACTACTCCATTATTTGCTTCATTTCCAGTTGTATTGTTGTTATTTAAGGTATTTACTGAGGCAGAATCTTGATTTTGCTTATTTACTTCTGCCAATGCACTTGCAAGGCTTGGAGTAGCACTCGTAGCTTTTATTGAATCATTTACAGATTTTTGTTCTAATTGCACATTTCGGAGTTGTTCCATAGAAAGCCAACGACTTTGATCTATTTTATCAATTTTATCTTGTAAATTCCTAATATTTGATTCAATTTCACTGCTTAATTTTGCAATGTTATCGGAAAAAATATTGATTGAAAGTTCATCATTGAGATTTAAATTTGCAAGATCTTTTCGCTCAAGATTAAGTTTAATACCTTTGTCAGAATAATCAGCTGTAAAAACATTTTTATGGTTATATACTGCATTTGCAAGAATATCTTTTATTTGCAAAGTGGCTTCATAACGTTGCCGTAGCATAGAATCATCAAGGGGAGCCCAAGCATCATTTTTTTCTGTCTTGTAACTACTTTTAATATCTTTTGTAATACTTTGGACTTCACTTAGGCTCTTTTTTGCTAATTGGAGACTTTTAAGAGTTGCAAGAATATCATTAATTTGAGCTGAATATTGTGGATCATCATCTATATTAATTCTATCTGTTGAGGGGATAATATCTACAATACTAAATTTCTTTTGGATACCTACAAATTTTAAAGAATCTTTTGCATGAGGTGTGTCAATATTAATGTTTGGTGTTTGATTAACACTTGCAGTATTCATAAATACGCTCCATTTTTTATCTTAAATATCTTTGCAACAAGTTAAAGCAATTTATATTCCTTAGTAAAAATATGTATTTGCATCTTTAATCCTTATTTGATTATATGCTTATATATTTTTGCTTTTGTGCTATACTTTCATGCTTTATTGTGCAAATTTTTTGAAAAGGATCTGCTATGATTGTGCGTCTTAAAGGGCAAATTGAAAATCTATTGCCAACAAGTGTTGAGTTGGAAGTGCAAGGTGTTACTTATTTCATCGAAATATCGCTTTTGACAAGTCTGGAATTACAAAATAAATCACAAATTACACTTGAAATAGCACAGATTATTCGCGAAGATTCCCATTTACTCTATGGATTTGCGAGTAAACAGGAACGAGAGATTTTTTTGCATATACTTAAGGTAAATGGGGTGGGACCAAAGATTGCCTTGACTATTTTATCAAGTTTTTCTGTTAATCAGTTTCTTTCTATTGTGCAAACAAATAATTTATCTGCACTTAAGGGTGTGAAAGGAATAGGTGCAAAAGTTGCAGGGAAAATTATGTTAGAATTTACAGGTTATACGCAAAATGTGCAAACTCAAGAAAATAATAATACTAAGCTTGCTTATGATGCTTTGATTGCACTGGGATTTAAAGATTCTGAAATAAATACCGCCCTGCAATCTCTTCATGCAGAAGAATCTAATTTTGCTCCAAATGAGATTGTTAAAAATATACTTAAACGTATGGGGAAATAATATTCATATTGCACACTATAAAAATTTCATTAGTTTTTATCATAAAGTGTATGAATTTTAATAAGATTAATTTTTAAATATTATTCACAAGATTGTTAGAAATCCATAAAATTATAACTTTGTATCTAGAAAGATTCTATAAGAAATTCAGGAAATCTCAGTTATTAACAAGCACTAGAATTTGATATAAAGTATTTTTTATTGCAATGAAATTTTTAATTTTTTAATTCGTGTATCTTCAATAGCCAAAACTTCATATTGATATACAGAATCGCTGATAATATCACCGACACTTGGCATATCTCCGAAGAGATTAAGAACATATCCACCAATTGTTACTTGCATTGATTCCTCATCATATTCAAAATTCAGAGCAACTTTAATTTTCTCCAAATCAACTTTACCATCTACTTCATATGTTTTATCATCGATTTTCTTAATATCATGACTTTGGCTTGCATCCATAACAATATTGCCTATAATTTCATTCATAATATCTTGAGAAGTAATCATACCTGCAGTGCCACCATATTCATCAATTACCAGAGCGGTATCAACTTTTTTCTTATTCATTTTGAGTAGAATCTGCGATATAGAAGCACTCTCTGGAACAATAAGCATTTTTTGCACAAATTCATCAAATGTTATTGGTTGATAATTATTCTTAATATTTGCAGCTAGAACATTTCGAATATGTATGATTCCAACGATGTTATCTTTACTCCCATCGCAATATGGGTAGCGAGTATGATGTGGTTCATTAATAATAATTTCAATATTTTTTTCATAGCTTAAGGTTTTGTCAAGACAAATCATATCTTTGCGAGGAGTCATAACTTCTCTAGCAAGAGTGTCAGAGAAATCTACTGCATTTTTAATAATTTCTCCCTCTATAGAATCTAAAACACCACCCTTTAAACTTTCACCAACAATAATTTTTAGTTCTTCATCACTATGAACATCACTATGTGCTTGAACTTTTAGTAGTTTTAAGAACATAGCAGAAGCAAAATCAAAAAATTTAATAACAGGAAAAAAAACAAGCCAAAAAATATAAAGTGGTCTGGCTATTGCTAAACATGCGACTTCGCTTTTTGAAATAGCAATAGATTTAGGGACAATCTCACCTAAAATAACATGTAATAAGGTAACCAAACTAAAAGAGATTAATAAACTAATCGTATCAAGTAATTGTGTGTGTTCTGAGAAAATTGCATACATTCCATGTAAAATTAATGCTGTGATATAACTACCAACCCAACCTAACGCAAGAGAGCTTAGAGTGATTCCAAGTTGTGTTGCCGATAAATAACTATCTAATGAGTTGGACATTTTTAATGCCAATTTGGCGACTTGGTTATTTTGTTTTACCAATTCTTCTAATCTTGATCGTCGCACTTTTACTAAAGCAAATTCAGATAAAACGAAAAACGCATTTAAAAATATAAGTATAATTGCTAAAATAACCATTGAAACCGAGTGATAGTCCAAGATAACTCCCCAAACTTTAACATAAATAAAGTTTTAATAAAAAGTTTAAATGTATGATTCTATATATTTTAAACTTAAATTGTGCTAAAATAGAAATAAATACTTAAAATTTATTTCTAAAGATTACAAATAAGGTTTTGATAATTTTGTGCTTCCATTTTGTTTTATAAAAGAAGTTAGAACTTTTGTGTAATAAAAATATTTTATGATTATGTTTTTTATAGATTTAGGGGATATAAAGTATAAATCTATAAAAATATGTTAGAATCACAGAGCATTGTCTTCAATACCATAAATATATTTTATGATTTTATCCATAATTTGAGAATAAATCATTGTGAGGACATGTGAAATAATTGAACCTTTTAAAATCAAGATTCTCAAATAGTGAAAATATTTTTATTGATTTCTGTATTATCTTGCAGTTTTTGATAATTCTTGGCACTAAAATATTCATAAACTTTGCGGTTATTTCTTTTATTTTTTATGGTAGAATTTGCTTTTTTTTTGAAAATATTTCTTTTTTCTTGAAAGATATGAGATTTTTCTTAATCTTTTTATGGTATTTGAGAAATCAGTAAGGATAAATATTATGAATAAGTTGGCACGGATTCTGGTAGTTTTTGGAGCTTTTATAATTATTGCCCTTGTTACTGCACTTTATTTTGGATCACAAAAAATCACACAGAATATTGAAGAACGTTTAAATAGTGGGTTGCATGATGTGCAATTACAGATTCAGCAATCAAATGATACATATCCTGTTGCTAAAATTGAATATGCACCCTTTCATTGTAGTGGGCTAATGGATTATACTTGTGTATCCGATTTTATTAGTCTTTATGTAAAAGATCCAACAACACGAAACAACCAAGTATATGAAAACATACGATTTGATAAAATTACTCTTGATTTAAAGGATATAAAAAGCAAAAAACATATTTCGTTTGATGTAGACACACAGCTAAATTATCCAAATATTCAAAAATTTTTTGGAGATTCTAAAACCAATTCTTCTATCGCGTTTTTTAATCATAATGCTGAAGCCCTTTTGCCAAATAATTTGCACTGCAAACAAACTTATTCAACTCAAGATTCAGATTTGTTTGAAAATCAAGAATCGAGTTTAATTGAGTTAAAAACAGAATGTAATCTTGAATCACAGATTTTTACCACACAAATTGCAACCAATAATATTCTTATGCCGAATGTTCAAAGAGCTCATATACTTGGCATTTTCTATGAAATAATGATGGCAAACATTTATGAATCTAGTGAGGTTAAAGAGGATTTAAAACTCGTAAATATTCCTCATCAATTGGAATCTATTCATCTTACTATGCAGTCCAAGCAGACCTTTAAGGATTTTTTAGCACAAAACCAATCATTAAGTAATCAACAAAGAGAAATATTGCAAAGTCAATTTGATGGAAATCTTGGCACATTAAAAATGATTATTCCAGCATTATTTGGTTCGTTTTTAAATGATTATAGTATAAAATCTATATTGGCTTTTATTAACCTTGCTCAAAGTAAGATTAAAAAAATTGATTTACAGTTTACAATAAAAGATAACAAGAACTTTAATCCTCTGGAAGATTTTAATGCAATGAATCTTATAGAATGGTTAACATATTTGAACAATAACTATGATGTTAAGATGATTATTGATGGTAATTTACAAACAAAAACGAATCAGGTAGTGCCAACCAATAGAAGTGGATTAGAAACCAATGAGCGATACGAAGTTGCTCCAGAATCAAATATACAGAGTATAGAAAACGATTCTGAGAAACAGGCAGATGATTTACACCCTCAAAATTCTAAAAATAATGATTCGCAGAAACTTTTTAAGGATAATGAGCTATTAGACCCACCAGCTTTAATGGAAACAATGTTGAAAGAGAATAAAAATACTAAAACTTTTAGCTAAAAGTTTTAAATTATGAAATCTTGATATAGTGCGTTATTGAAGTGAGAAAATTGTAAGAAGTTTTTTGATATCATAGAATCTAAACAAAGTGAGAAATTTAAAAATGTTGCGTATTTTCTTTGTTGTTCTTATTATAAATATCTCTTTAGTTGCTGCTAGAGATGTAAGAGATCTATTGATTCTTGCTGATGTAGAAATTCCTCTGGCACAATCTGATATTTTTTATTCTATTCCCACTGATTCTGTGCCAAATGAAGTCCCGCTCCAAAAGGAAAATACTATTAGAGAAATGCAGGAACAACAAATGGATATTATGAAAAAAGAATACAGAGGAAATCCTGCAAATAGCGATATTGTAAATTATAAGCATAATGAGATCCAGAAACAAATCAATAAAGATGTTATGTTAAGAATCAATCCAGACACAGCACCAGAGATAGAGGAAATGAGTGAGACACAGCCTTATGAATTTATCATAAAATATGATTTTAAATTAGTAAATGATGTGCCTTATGGAGAGAAATATGCAATTTCTACACCACTTAATACTTTGGGATTATCAAATCGTTCTATAAGCACAAAAGTTTGTGAACTCAATTTGAAAGAAAAATTTTTTACAATCAAGCATTACCCGCATTATACAAAAACAGAAATGCAAGCAAGCATAAAGAAACAAATACGATATTTATTGTATAATTTTCTCCAGGAATATAAAACAGAAGTATTGGAGTGTCTTATGTTACACCAGACATATCTTGATGACAGAAATACAACCATTAATCTTGAATCGCGCACCAAAACAATTACAAAAGTGCATTCTTATGTGCTTGTAGATTTTAATGGTGGGATTTTGAGACTCAAGGTATTTCCACCAAAGGACAAAAACACAAAGAAAGGAATATAGTGAAAATAGCAATTGTAGAAGATGATATCAATATGAGAAAGAGTCTTGAATTTTTCTTTTCAGATTATAAAGATTTAGAGATTATTAGCTTTAAGAATCCAAAAGATGCATTAAAATCATTAGATGATAGTTTTGAGCTTGTTATTACAGATATTAATATGCCCCAAATGGATGGTATAAAGTTTTTAACGCAGTTAAATGGGAAATACGAAGCAATTGTTATCACAGGCAATGCAACCCTTAATACAGCAATAGAATCTATGCGTTTAGGCGTGAAAGATTTTTTTCAAAAGCCTTTTGAGCCACAAGATTTATTAAATGCAATTTATAGAACAAAAAAAATTTTAGAATTTAATAAAGAGTTTGAAAAAGTAAATAAAAATACTCAAGTAACCCCTAGTAAAAAGACATTTGATAAGGAAAAATTATTTAAGTCAAGTTCTCCAAAGTTAGAAGAGGTAAAAAATCTTGCTTTAAAGGTTGCTCCAACTGACGCAAGTGTTTTGCTACTTGGAGCAAGTGGGGTTGGGAAAGAAGTATTTGCCCGCTTCATTCATGAAAATTCAAAACGATCGAATGCCCCATTTGTTGCACTTAATATGGCTGCAATCCCGGAACATCTTTTAGAATCTGAACTTTTTGGATATGAAAAAGGTGCGTTTACAGATGCTATCAACTCAAAGCCCGGTTTATTTGAGATAGCACAAGGAGGTAGTGTTTTTTTAGATGAAATTGGTGAAATGCCAATGGCATTACAAGCAAAATTGTTACGTGCTTTACAAGAAAAAGAAATTATCCGCTTAGGTAGTGCAAAACCTATTAAAATTGATGTAAGATTTATTTCAGCGACAAATGCAAATATTCAAGAAAAAATAACAAACAAAGAATTTCGAGAAGATCTCTTTTTTCGACTACAAACTGTGCCAATCAAGATTCCACCACTCAAAGAACGTATTGAGGAAATTTTGCCTCTTGCGTATGTCCATATTAATGAAATTTGCATGAATTATGGTTTTAAACAGAAAAGTTTAAGTAAAGAAGCTGAAGATAAAATACTAAACTATACCTGGCCAGGAAATATTCGAGAACTTTTGAGTGTAGTAGAAAGAGCATGTATTTTGAGTGATGGGGAAATTATTATGCCTAAAGATTTGTGTTTAGATGAGAGAGAGAAGGGGCTATTTAATTAATCTTGATTGTTGTAGTAATAAACTATAACACTTCTGTCTCACTTACAATATTACATTAGAATGTCAATAATGCATTTGTAAGATTCTCAACTGTAAAATCTTTTAACTTAAGAATAATAAAAAGGAGTGTATTATGTGGAAAGTAGTTTTTATATGGTTTGTGCTATTTTATTTTATAAGTGTGAATTTACAAGCAACAACACAGTCTCTTGCTAAAGATTCTACAATTTCTAATATTGCATATAGCATACAAGTTGGAAGTTTTCAAAAGCTTGAGAATGCAGGAAAGCTTGCAGATTCTTTAAATAAAAATGGACTCGATGCTTTCTTTTTTAAAGAAAATGGTATGTATAAAGTTCGTTTTGGGAATTATAAAAGTTCTAATGAAGCTAAAGATATGGCATTGAAGTTTCAAAAGCAACATTTGATTGATAAATTTTTCATTATTAATCCAACAAGTTATTCAATGAATCAGCAAGTATCACAGAAGGATAAAGCAAAAAATACACGATATAATCTTTCCAAACGAGCCCACGAATATCTTGGTGTTCCATATAAATGGGGTGGTGAGAGTTCTAGTGGCTTTGATTGTAGTGGTTTGGTGCGTGCTGTATATAAATTAAATGGCATGAGCTTACCTCGAACTTCTCGCGATCAATTTAACACAGGTTCTTTTGTGTTAAAATCAAATTTACAAATTGGTGATTTAGTTTTTTTTACTACGAATAATGGTCAAGCAGTTAATCATGTTGGAATCTATATTGGAAATGGTAAATTTATTCATGCACCGGGAAAAGGGAAAAAAGTAGTGATAGCAAACTTAGATTCAAGTTATTGGAAAAAAGTTTATAGAGGTGCAAGAAAGTATATTTAATGTGTTTAGTTGAGAAGAAAAATTATAAAAAATTTAAAATCACTTCGAAGTTTGCAATAATAGAGCTTAGTATATTTTTGGAGAAATAGAACAAGTTTTTAGAAAATTATTAGAAGAGTATGTAGATAATGAAGTATAAAATTGCATAGTTTTTAAGTTTTCATATTCCATTAACAATAATTGATACAAGAGAATCTGTAACTATATAGTTATATATTTTAGTCCAATTGTAATATTTGGCAATAAATTACGTAGAATGATAGTAGTAAATTTGCATAAAAAATTTGTTAAATAGTAAAATAAGATATATCGCAAAATTATCAAAATAGGGGTTGGTAATGAGTATTTTACAATTGTATAGTTTTATATTTTTTGGATTTGTCTGTGGGCTAATTGCCCTTGTTTTAACTTATATTCTTTCTGTTACAATGCGTATTATGCAAGATAGAACTCTCACAAATAAGTTTAAAATACATCACCATAATACACCTCGTTGCGGTGGTATTGGAATCTTTTTATCACTTATTGTAATTGCTATGGCTGGAATCGAGATTCCCAAAGCTATCTTTGATCCTTTAGCAGGATTGCATTTGTATATTGCATGTTTTATTATTATGTTAAGTGGCACATTTAAAGATAGCAATAGAAACCCTTCAATTATTATAAATATTACTATGCAGACTATAGGTTTTTTATATTTTATTTTTTCATTTATTTTTCTTGTGGTAGATTCTGTTATTATAAGTATGCTTGGAATCTTCGTGACATTATTATTCTTGTTCTTTACAACAAATAGTATTAACGTCATTGATGGTGTAAATGGTAATGCAATATTTTATTCCATTATACTTCTTGTCTCATTGTGTTTTGTTGGGTATCAATTACAAATTAATTTTGTTATATTTATTTGCACTATTCTGCTTGGGATATGTTTTGTTTTTTTGTTATTTAATTTTCCTTATGGAAAAATGTTTTTAGGGGATGGTGGAGCATTTTTATTAGGTTTTATTATTGGTGCATTACTTTTTATTTGTGTGTGGTATTTTAAATTAAATTTTTATTATGCTTTGACACTTTTTATTTATCCATTATGTGAATTTATCGCTAGTATTTGCACGAGATGGCGTCATATAAAGTCATATTCGTTCGCAGAGATTTTTATACATTTATGTGAACCCAACAACTACCATCTACATTTCTTTTTCTACGCTCAATTTGGACATTATGGTGTTTTAATTCTAAATTCTCTTTGTGCAATCTTTATCTGTTTTATTACACTTTATTATGATAATACCTTGTTATTACTGCTTCTTGGTATTGGTTTTTGTATTATTTATATGATTTTATTTTTTAGTTTGCGGACTAAAAAGCTATATTTATATAATAAAGCTTAATAAACTTTAGTGTATAATACTAAATTTTCTTTATTATATCAATATTATATATTGACTTATTAACTAAAAAAATGTAATATTTTATCACTTAATTTTTTTAAGTGATAAAATATTACATTACCCAAGGAGAATATAATGGCTTTTAAACCACTAGGAAAAAGAGTATTGATTGAAAGAGTTGAAGAAGAGAAAAAAACTCACTCTGGTATCATTATCCCCGATAATGCTACAGAAAAACCAAGTATAGGTATCGTTAAAGAAATCGGCAAAGAAGTTGAAAAAGATGGTGAAATAAAAAAGAATGATAAAGTTCTTTTTGGTAAATATAAAGGTAATGAAGTAAAAATTGATGGTAAAGACTTTGTTGTCTTAGATTCTGAAGATATATTAGGTATTCTTAAATAATTATATAATTTACAATATTAGGAGAAAATTATGGCAAAAGATATAAAATTTAGTGATGAAGCAAGAAATAAAATTTATGAAGGTGTAAATGCTTTAAGCAATGCAGTAAAAGTAACAATGGGTCCTAAAGGAAGAAATGTTTTGATTCAAAAGAGCTATGGTGCTCCAACAATTACGAAAGATGGTGTAAGTGTAGCAAAAGAAATTGAATTGCAGGATACCTTAGCAAATATGGGTGCACAGCTTGTAAAAGAAGTTGCAAGTAAAACAGCAGATGCTGCTGGTGATGGAACTACAACAGCAACAGTATTGGCACATAGCATTTTTAAAGAAGGTTTAAGAAATATTACAGCTGGTGCAAATCCGATTGCTGTTAAACGAGGTATGGATAAAGCAAGTTCTTTAATCATCGAAGAACTTAAAAAAGGTAGCAAAAAAGTTGGTGGTAAAGAAGAAATTGCTCAAGTAGCAACTATTTCTGCTAATTCTGATGAAAATATCGGAAAATTAATCGCTGATGCAATGGATAAAGTAGGTAAAGATGGTGTTATTACTGTTGAAGAAGCAAAAGGAATCAATGATGAATTAAGCGTTGTTGAAGGTATGCAATTTGATAGAGGATATTTAAGTCCATATTTTGTAACCAATGCCGATAAAATGAGTACAGAATTAGAGAATCCATATTTACTTATTACAGATAAGAAAATTACTGCAATGAAGGATATTCTCCCGATTTTAGAAACAACAATGAAAAGTGGTCGTCCTTTGCTTATTATTGCAGAAGATTTGGAAGGTGAAGCATTAACTACACTGGTTGTGAATAAACTTCGAGGCGTATTAAATGTTGCAGCTGTAAAAGCTCCTGGTTTTGGAGACAGAAGAAAAGAAATGCTAAGAGACATTGCAATTCTAACAGGTGGAGAAGTTATCAGCGAAGAGGTCGGTCTCATGCTTGAAGCAGTAGATATATCACATTTGGGTCAAGCTGCTCGTATCGTAATTGATAAGGATAACACTACAATTGTAGATGGTAAAGGGAAGAAAAAAGCAGTAGAAGAAAGGGTAGCTCAAATTCGCACACAAATAGAATCTACCACAAGTGATTATGATAAAGAAAAGTTGCAAGAAAGGCTTGCAAAACTTTCTGGTGGTGTGGCAGTTATTAAAGTTGGTGCACCAAGTGAAGTGGAAATGAAAGAGAAAAAAGATCGTGTAGATGACGCATTATCTGCGACTAAAGCTGCTGTTGAAGAAGGTATTGTGATTGGTGGTGGAGCTGCGTTAATCCATGCAGCAAGTAAAATCAATGCAGATTCACTTAAAGGAGATGAAGCTATTGGTTTTGATATTATCCATAGAGCTGTAAGAGCACCTCTTGCACAAATTGCAACGAATGCAGGATATGATGCAGGTGTAGTTATTAATGAGGTAAGTAAGGCAAAAGATGCAAAAACAGGTTTTGATGCAAGCGAAGGAAAATATGTAGATATGTTTAAATCTGGTATCATTGATCCTCTTAAGGTAGCACGTGTAGCATTACAAAATGCAGTATCCATTTCCAGCTTACTTCTTACAACAGAGGCAGCAATTACTGATATTAAAGAAGATAAACCTGCTCCTGCTCCAATGCCCGATATGGGTGGTATGGGAATGATGTAATGTTATTTTAAATACACAACGCATTTTTCCATCTCTTATTACTTTCGAATTTGAATGGCAATATAATCACAAATACTATTGCTGTTTGGAGACCGAAAGAAATCTACTGAATCTAAAACTCTCTTATTTTTAATAACTTTGAGAATAATGTGGGGATATACAATGACTTTGCAAGAGTGAGAATCTTGTTTATATTTATGGTAATTGTAGATTGCACTCTTTTACAAGATAAGTTAATACTGCATTATATTTTTAGAAAGCAAAATATAAGAATTTTTATTTTTTACTTTTATACTCATATCAATTTTATTATTTTTATATAAAAAATTTCCAAAACTACATACTTTATTTTTGCAATACTTAACTAAATATAAACATTACTATTTTATTGCAATAACCTTACCCTTATTGAAGACAATGAAAGACTTGATTCTTAAATAGTATTTAAGAAATATACTATAAAAATGAGTAATTTACTTTTTTGGCGGAATATTATTTGCTATCAAGAAATTATTGTATAAAGGAATTTTAAAATATTTTAAGGTATAATTACAAGTAAATTTTAGAATCTAGGGTTATAATATGGCTTACGATAATCTCTATTCTCCATGGAGGAGTAAATATTTTACGCAAGAAAGTGATGAGAAATGCGTTTTCTGTGCCATTGCAGCAAGTGATAGGGATAGAGAGAATCATATTTTTTATAGAGATTCTGTGTGCTTTGGTGTTATGAATCTTTATCCTTATATGCCCGGACATTTTATGATTATTCCTTATAAACATGTTGATTCTCCTACGCTTCTTAGTCAAGATGAATGGCTACATATCAGTGTTCTTGCTCAAAATGCTATTATCTTACTTGAGGAATATGGGGCAAGGGGGGTAAATATGGGTATAAATATTAAAAAAGCGGCTGGAGCAGGCATACCCAATCATTTACATTTGCATTTTGTCCCGCGTTATGAGGGCGACACAAATTTTATTACAACAATAGGAAATTCACGCGTGTATGGTGTGGATTTTGAAGAGATATTTGAGAAAGTTCAATCATTAGCAAAAATACATTTTAAAGTAAAGTAGGAGCATGTTAATGAAAAAATATTATTTGATATGTATGATTTTTCTTGGATTATTAAAAGCAAATCAATATGATTATTTATTATTTAGCCATGTGTTGAGCGATGTTGAAAGTGGAATTGAGTTAAAAGCTGATGTGAATTCTCGTTGGAAAGAAAGCACACCATTATATGAAGCAGTGAAAAATAATCGTCTTGAGATTGCGTATATACTCATTATGGCTGGAGCTGATGTGAACACATTGAGTAATGGTGAAACAGCTCTGCATAAAGCAGCACAAAACAAGAATCCCTATATGGTGAAATTACTCATTATGGCTGGAGCAAATCCAAATATAAAAGAGAAACAATATGATAATACACCACTTCATTATGCTGCAATGAATAATGATTCACAATCGATTAATATTCTTACAAGTGCTGGTGCGAATGTAACAACACAAAATATGCAAGGTATCTCACCCGCACAAATTGCAGTAGCAGAGATTATCATTCCCCCGATTATTCTTGAAGATTTGAATCTAGCTGTAAGTGCAAGTGCTTTTAAAGTTGCCTCTGGTTCAGTAATATTTAATGTGCGTAATCTTACTAATAATCCTTTAACAATTTTTGTAACAGATCTTTATATTAATGGACATCTTACTTCAAGCCAACGCTATCCATTGACAATCCCTCCAAGCACAACCATTACAAATGTCAACGCAATGTCTATTTCACCAAATGGAATGTATGCAATAAAACCTGATAAAAATGGACAAGCTGATATTAAGGCTGGTTTTAGTATTGAATATGAGGCAGAAGGACGTCCACAAAGACTCTTTAATAGCACACAAATGAAACTACAATTATGGAATCCGCAAACTCAATCTGCTTCAACAAAAGATACGAAAGAAACACAACAAGACGATACACAAGATTCTGAATAAATAAAAGAAAGCATTGCTTTAACTCTTTAAAGATTCTCAATATTCTCTATTGATTGGAAAATTTGCTATAATTTCACAATTTGTTATGTAAGGAAATGTTATGACAATATTTAATAGTATCAAAAGTCAATTTACTTATAAAATATTCTGGTATTGTTTATTGGTAAATTCATTGTATGCAATGGTGCTACTTGGTAGCTGGGGGGGGGGGGGGAATGGAAAAACCACCGATGGAAATTATATTTATGGTTTTTTTCAGGGTTTTTTTTAAAATTTTTTATGTTTCTTTTTTCCAAACCTTTCTTTTTTTTTTTTTTTTTTTTTTTTTTTGGACTTTTTTGGGAAATATTTCAACCAGGTTTTTGCTTTTGGGGTTTGAATATTTTGTTTCTTTCTTTTTTACAACTTTCCGAGCCCCCGGGACCGTACTAGAATTCCTATGCCGCCTTCTGCTTGAAAAAAAAAACACTTTTTCCTCTTCCTGCCTAACTGATATTATTTGCTCTTCTTTTTCTATGATCTACCCGGCTTGCT
>NZ_NXLQ01000199.1 GCF_003364195.1 Helicobacter didelphidarum
AACCTAAAAGATAATAAGCCAAACTCGGAAAAACATAGAGAATTTTTAAAATCTTTAAATACCATAGGGTTAAATAATATTAGGGCTATGTATGAGGGGGTGAATGATGAAAATAGGCAAAAGAAAACAAAATCAAATACCCTGCAATCAAGTAATGAAAAACAAGACAAACAAAAAACTCGCCCCAAACTTATAGGACGACTTGCAACTACGATTATTATGAAAGATGGGCTATGGATAGGATAAAAGTAAATAAAGGAGATAAAATGAGTAAGACCTATGAAATTACAGCACCAAATAGTGCAATTATAAATGTGGATAAGCAAAGTAATGAAATAATTTTTGATAAAGACGAAGATGACGGAGAAACAGGCAAATACACCAAAGAATATTCCAAAGCTATATTTGAAGCCTATAAAATAATGCAATCCTCTAAAACTTCCTACAAACCCAACTACCTAGACCCTAACTACTACACAGGGCAGAAGTCTCATCTCTCAGAGTTTAAAGCAATCCAAAAGCTTTATTATAAAGACCCTAT
>NZ_NXLQ01000200.1 GCF_003364195.1 Helicobacter didelphidarum
CTACATTATCTACTGCTGTGCTTATATCTTTAGAATGATTAGCTATTTCTACATTCTGTTGTGTAATAGTCTCTAATTGAGAGATAGCTTCATTGATTTGAGAAATACCTGTTGCTTGTTCTTTAATAGATTCTGCCATATCATTAATAGATTGCACTAAGATATTTGTATTGGCTTCTATTTCTCCTAAGCTCTTTTGTGTTCTTTCTGCAAGTTTTCTGACTTCATCAGCTACAACTGCAAATCCTCTTCCATGTTCTCCTGCTCTTGCTGCTTCTATGGCTGCATTGAGTGCTAAGAGATTTGTTTGGTCTGCTATATCTCTAATAATACCAATAACATTTTTAATGTCTTCACTTTGTGCTATTACTTCACCTGTTCTTCCTGATACATTTTGCATAGATGAAGTAATCTCTTCTACTGCTGTGGCTGTTTGTTCTAATGAACTTGCTTGAGTATTCGAAGATTCTGTAAGAGTTCGGACTGCTTCTTCTAAATCTTTTGATTTAGATTCTAAGTCTTTAGCGAAGTTTGCTGAA
>NZ_NXLQ01000201.1 GCF_003364195.1 Helicobacter didelphidarum
CTTATCTCTTTAGATTCTGTATTTTTTTGTTTGCGTTTTTCTCCAAAGAGGGTAGCAGAGAAGCCATTTGAAGTATTGGGCTGGTGAATAAGTAAATCATAGCGTTCAAAGAAGCGTTTGGCTTGATTAGGGGAGAATTCGCCTTTGAGTGTGCCTACTTGTATCTCATCATCTTGTTTGTGTGGATTTAGCTCTACTGCGATATATTTGTTATAAGTGATGTCTAATATGTCGGTATGAGTAATAGTGAGATTATCTATTCTAGGAGAATTTTTAATTCTTTCATCTTTTGCATCAAACTTTTTACCCACTAAATGAAAGTAGCCATAAGATGCCCAAGCTAACTCCGCATTATCTCGTAGTTTTTGTATTTGTTGTTTATTTGTCATTGCTTATCTCCTTGATATTGAAAAAATTTCCTTTTTATAATGTATGTGCAACCTATACTATCCTCGAACCATGCAAGTTTATAACTCGCCATAGATTCTTGCTCTAAATTATAGCGTCTTGT
>NZ_NXLQ01000202.1 GCF_003364195.1 Helicobacter didelphidarum
AAAGCATAATATTAAAGATGATGAGATAGATTATGGAGCAAGATGATTATCCTATTAATATAGAATCTCATCTTTTAGAATCTAAAGAGGTGGTGTAGATGGCTAAAGAATCTTTTGCTATACGCAACACAGAATCCAAACCCTAAAGGAATCGCAATGCTATTTGTAATAATCTTTTTTCTCCTCATTGTCTTTACTCTCTCATATTTTATATGGTGGCTTATCTATAGAAAAGCATTTAAATCGAAGAAGAAAATCTCTAAGATTCTAGTATTTATCGGCGGTATAGGATTAATTATTTTTTTCTATACACCATATTCAAATTACTTACACCCTAGTTATTGGCAGTTTAGGGAGATATGTAAGCTAGACCCTGAAATATATCAATTTAATGGTGGCAAGATAGATGAGGAGTATTATAATAAACTGCTAAAGTATTTTGATACGAGTTTAGATAAGCTAGATTGGGAGTATATTCAGGAGAATTTATTTTTTAAT
>NZ_NXLQ01000203.1 GCF_003364195.1 Helicobacter didelphidarum
AAGACAAATACTTGTGCTAAATGTCCTCCTAGTGAATGCCCTGTAAGGATAAGCTTAGATTCTAAGCTTTGTGATGAAAGTTCTTGTCCTAAGCTATCTTTGTCATATGTGAGGTTATCCTTTCTTGATAATGCGTGAAGTTTGATTTGAGCGATAATCTCATATTTCAAATCAGCTAGAGCTATTATTTGTGTAGTAGAATATCCTGTGGTAGCCATTAATGTATCTGCTATAAGCACATCTTTTATAATTTCTACTCCTTTTGCTTCTGTGCCACGAAAGGCTAAGATATAGTTTTTGTTGTCTGTATCATAAAATACACTTGATGAATATCCACTAAGAGTATTTGGGATATGATGGATAAGCTCATAGCGTTCAACAAAGTTTTGAGTGCGTTGGGAGAGAGTGTATTTTTTATCATCTTTATTATCTTCGTCATCTTTAGATTGTATATTTTTAGGGTCATTATTTATTTCAATATACTTGTTATCATTTG
>NZ_NXLQ01000204.1 GCF_003364195.1 Helicobacter didelphidarum
TTCTAACAGCTGCCCTCCAACCAAAGTATATCGTTGAGGAACACTTAAAGCATTTATCTCTTTGTATGCTTTGTTCATATCCTCCCAACTCGGTCTTTTGCATTTTATACTTACAGATTTATCTCCACAAGTTGCCTTTATTGTTATTGCCACTTATCTTTCCTCCCTAATCTTTATATTTTTTATGATTGCTTGATTGTTTTGTATTATAGCACGAGTAACAATTATTTCATTAGCAGAAGTTTCTAATTCTATCTCCACTTCCTCTCCATCACTATATCCTTGTGTCTTGATATGTAAGTTTATATCATTAGAATGCCTTGAAGATTCTTGCAATCCTATCATATCCCCTCCATAGCTAAAATACATTTCAAGGATTTGCTTGTTGATATTCTCTTTATTTGTGAAAGGAGAATCTTGATTGGAATCTTTGTTTCTATCATCTGTATTATTAGCATTTATAGTAGCATCTTTATTTGTCTCATCA
>NZ_NXLQ01000205.1 GCF_003364195.1 Helicobacter didelphidarum
ATCTGGTATCAATGAACTCACTCTATCAAATATTAAAGATAAAGAACAAATCTATCTTCATGCACAAAGAGATTATGATGAGATAATAGAGCATAACTTTACTCAAAGGATTAAACATAATAAAGACTCTCAAGTCAAAGGCAACTACACAGAATCTATCAACAAATATCATAAACAAGAAATATTAGGAGTAAAAGATGTAAGAGTAGGAGCAGAATATCTAACCAATGTAGCACTCTCTAAAGATACCATAGTAGGAGGAAGTCATACTCTTAATATAGGGATAGATAATAAACTAAGAGTATTAAAGAATAGTAGTGAGTATATAGGTGGGGATAAAGAGACTACTATACAAGGCAATACAATAGAATCTATTCATGGAGAAAGAATAGAGAATGTGAGAGGTAATAAGGTAGAGGTGGTGGAGGGAAGTTTGGATATAAGTGTCAATAAGGATATAAATATAAGCTCTCAATCAAACTAT
>NZ_NXLQ01000206.1 GCF_003364195.1 Helicobacter didelphidarum
TTATTGCCTATGATAATAGTCAAACTCTCAATAAATATAATTTTATCCAATTAGGATTTGAAGCTATCGATGTAGCTCATTTCATCGTAGATGAGATGAAAAGAAATGTGAGAAGTAAGGTGGCAACAATGATTAAACAATCTATTAATCTTGATGAAACGATAGTATATTCATCTCCAATGAATGCACTTACTATCTACAACCCATTGGGAAGGATTATGGTTAGTGGTGTAGGTAGAAAAAAAGCATACAAACTATGGGAAGAAGCTGTAAAATCTGAATCCATTTGGGACCACAAATGGCAAATCTCAAGGCTCTTTCCCACAATGGGACTATCACAAAAGGATTATCATAGATATATCCACAATAATATAACTTATGAGATAGGCTATGATATATGGAGCAATATCCATTATGGCTATATTGGCAAAGCAGTAGGATTTAGTGAAATTGAATTACTTTCAGGGGCTGGAGTGGCACAAG
>NZ_NXLQ01000207.1 GCF_003364195.1 Helicobacter didelphidarum
AATATTATTTTGTGGAGAAGATACCAGTGCTTGGTAGTGGGAAGATAGATTTAAAAACAAGTAAAGAACTTGCTGAATCAATTTCGTAGATATATTATAATGTATGCTATGAAAATGATAAATTATTGTTATAGGATATAAAATCAAAAGAGAAAAATAAATATTTTTCTATCTTTTCTCCTTAGCACATACAATTTATTGTCATTTATAGAATCTCTCAATCTGGCTAAAATAATATCGCTAAAAACTACTTAAAGATTTCAAAAATGAAAATTGATTGATAGATTCTAAAATAAACTCATAAATATTTACCCCACAACCCCATTTTTACCTTCAACCCCACCCCATCTCAAAGAGTCATAAAATACCTTGACTTGTTTTTTTTTTTTTTGTAAAATCACTTGTGCGGTTAAGATACTTTTGAGTTCCAATAGCACTTAAGCACTTCGCATTACATCTTTGTTTGAGAGAATGTAGAGA
>NZ_NXLQ01000208.1 GCF_003364195.1 Helicobacter didelphidarum
CCCCCTAATGAATGCCCTGTGATATTAAGTTTGGTATTAGAATCTATAGGAGAGATGAAATTCTCTAAAGTTGCTTCTTGAGTGGAATCTTTTAGTAATCTAGGATTGATGTATGGTTTATGTTCTTTTTGGTTATTATAGATTGTTTTATAGATTTTATATTTTGTGGTGTTTTTAGATTCTACAAACTCTTTAGATTCTATATCAATATGAAAAGGCATATCGCCTTTGCATTGAAGATAGAATAATATCATATCAAAGTATTGATTAGGGATATAGCCTGTAGCTAATTGTAAATCTGTTATCCACATATCCCTTGTCCACATTTCTGTGCCTCTTATGGCTAGAGTATATTCTTTGGTTTCTTTATCTTGGAATAAAGTAGCAGAGAAGCCTGAATCTGTGTTAGGTTGATGAAGTAATAAATCATATCTTTCAAAGAAGCGTTTGGCTTGATTAGGGGAGAATTCGCC
>NZ_NXLQ01000020.1 GCF_003364195.1 Helicobacter didelphidarum
TATCCAATAAAAGTAAGAGGTAAAAAGATAAATATAAATTGAAATGAGTTAAAGAGCATGAATTGCCTTAAAAATCTAATCTAATATGGTAGAGGAATTATACAGAAAAATAGAGGAATTTGATTGTAATGAAATAATGTTTGATGAGATTTTACACAAAAATCAATTATTGTTGAGAATTATTGCTAGACTTCATTATACATCTTGCATTAATTTCCACTTAGAACTTTCCACAATACTTTCATTGCTTCGCTTAAATCATGACGAAATACATTGATGATACCCGGTGTGATAACCGCAAGTATCATGAGTGCAACGGCAATTTTTACAGGGAAACCAATTACAAGCAAATTAAATTGCGGATGCGTTTTCATAATCATGCCAAAAATAATATCAGAAAGCAACAAAACAGCAATGATAGGAAATGCCATAGAGAATCCAACCACAATCATATTAGCAAAAGCTTTAATAAAATATTTTACCATATCATCACTAAGCAAAAATCCTCCAAGTGGAGTATCATTGATTGTATGGGCGATAATATCAAGCAAGAGGTAATGAAAATTAAAATGTAGTGCCATGAGGATTGAAAGAAATACAATAACTTGTGAGACAATTGGTTTTGTTGAGCCACTCATTGGGTCATAAGCACTCGCCATTGTTAGCCCCATAGCAAAGCTTGCTAAATCCCCAGCAAAAATAATTGAGGAAAATACTAATTGCAAAATTAATCCACAAGTAAAGCCAAGCATAAGCTCAAACGCACCAGCAATCATAAAAGTTGTTAAACTTTCATAAACAACAACATCTTTTACCATAGGCATAAAAACAACAGCAAGAATAAATGCAAGTGCAACACGTACACTTACAGGAATGAGTTGATTATCAAAGAAAGGGAAAAATGCCAAGATCCCACCAAAACGCAATAGGAGCATGAGGAAAGCCATAACATTTGCATTTGTAATATGGGGTAAAAAATCTAGCATAATAATCTCTGTATATTTTAACGCGTTGTTATGTTAATATCATAATCATTAAGATAACGAAGTGCGACTTGTGGGTTCATGCTAATATCATTTACAATGGCATATAATTCTGATAGAGTCATTGTTGTCGCATTTTTTCGCTTGAGAATAATTTTTGCATATTGCTTATTGGAGGTTAAAATCTCACCAATTCCACTTGCAACTTTTAAAATACCCTCAGTTGTTTGTGCTTTTATTTCGGAGTTTCGTAAAAGTATTGTTGGGAGTACGGCTATAAATGCGTTAATATTCGCGCTGTATAGCTGTTTTGTGAGTTCAGCATCGTTTTCTTTTAGTAGCATAAAGACTTTATCACCAATTTTAGGGGCGTTGATTTCAAATACAAATTGTTCAAATAAGAATTCCCAATCAACCATCTTTTCAATATCTTTTAGTATGGTTTCTAAATCTTTCCCATTAAAAGTTTTGGATTGTGTTTGAATATTACCATTTGTTTTAAGGGTATAGGTATCAGTATTTAAAGCACATTCATACTTATTTAATAATCTGGGTGTGTTAAGATTTAGGGCTGTGTTACATAAGAATTTTTTTGGAAATAAATCTTTATATTTATTTTCTTCCCCAATGTTGCGAGGCGTTATATCACCAGATAATACATAACTTATACTTTTCTCTTCACTTGCTACGATAAATTTTATATTTGTAATTGCATCATCATTATACATGCGATTAAGTGTGCAAGTTGCTTTTGAATCATTGCCTTGACATTTTGCTTCACCTAAGCTTTGTGTGATATTTTCTGCATGTTGTTTCGCATTTATTTTTGCATGAAGAAGATTTGTGCATGAGCATAAAAGGAGAATTGACAATATTCCATGTTGAATAATTTTGACTAACATTATATATCCTTAATAAAAAATACTGAATATTATACTGAAATAAAATTTAGTCTCAGGTATTTCTTGATATTTTTTTGAGAATCTTATAGGTTATTTTTTTAAATGTTTTGATTTATTAATAATTTTTTAGCTTTTTCTAAAATAGTTTTATGAAGAAAAACTAAAAATTGATTAAAAATCTCAATAATGTTGAGAAAATCCATTTACATACTTTATAATTTTAAGAAAATATGGAGCATAGTATGAGATTCTATAAATTAAAAAAGTATTTTTTCTTTTTATGTATTTTTGGAATATTTGTTTATGCAGATTCTCAACCTAACAAGAAAAAAACAAAAACACAAGAAATCCCAGTTGTTCAACCTTTATGCCAAATCTTGCAATCATGTCGAGCAGGAATTTGCATCTATGGTTGCGAGAATCCGCAAACGGAACTAACATTTGTAAAATATGTGATTGCAAATACTGATATTGAGAAAGCTTATGCAACAAGGCTAGAGTTAGCAGATTCTATAGAGTTTCTCTTACCAACATTACCCACAGAAAATAAAGAATATCAAGTAACAATGAATGATGCGGAGAGTGAAACAAAGAAAGATGATAGTATATATCAAGTGCAAAATTATGAAATAAAAAAGAGCTATAACACTGCACGAAATGGGCAACAAGAAATATATCAAGAAAGAATAAAAGCTAGTCCAAATGACTATTCTCTTATGGGTGCACATTTAATGAGAGATTCAACCAAAGAAGATACCCAAACTAAAAGTAAGAGAACAAACATTTTAATAATAAAATATATATGGGAATCACAGGATTTACTCATTATATCATTACATGAAAATGGGAATGTTGTTGGTAAGATTGTATTTGAAAAACAAGGTGAGAGTGTTATAATTTATGATAATGTGGCATTTATTAAATGATATTAATCCTTTGAAAAATCTTTAATTTAAAGAACAAAAATACAAAGGTATATTCATGAAAAAACAAAAAACTTCAAACCTCTATGAATGTCAGCACTGTGGTTGGCAAAGTAGCAAATGGGTTGGCAAATGTCCTAATTGTGCTTCATGGGAAAGTTTGGTAGAACTAAAAAAAGAACAAGTAAATTATCTTATGTTAGATTCTAAAAAAGCTGGATTGAATACAAACATTGCTACCAAAGCAATTCCTATTACTCAAATTCAAGAAGAAATACTCGATAGATTTAGTTCCACCCAAAATGAACTCGATATTGTTCTGGGCGGTGGGATTGTATACGGTGGATTATACCTTATTGGTGGAAGTCCTGGCGTGGGAAAATCTACTTTGCTGTTAAAGGTTGCTGGTGGCTTAGCACAAGATTCTTATAATATAAAAGAACAGGATTTTATAGATAATGGTGATTTACATATTGTGCAAAAACCCCAAACATATAGCCCGAAACGCGTACTTTATGTGAGTGGGGAAGAAAGTCTTAGTCAGATTCGTAATCGTGCAAGTCGTTGCAATGCCATTAGCCCTAATTTATACTTGTTGAGTGAAATTAATATTGAAGAAATTAAAGAATCTTTGCTGAATGGTCGCTTTGAAGTATGTATTATAGATTCTATACAAACACTTTATTCGCCCAATCTTAACGCTGCACCAGGCTCTGTTTCACAAGTTCGAGAGATAACTTTTGAGCTTATGCGGATGGCAAAAAATCTCAATATTGCGATGTTTATTATTGGACATATTACAAAAGATGGACAAATAGCTGGTCCTCGTGTATTAGAACACATGGTAGATTGTGTTTTATATTTTGAAGGTGAGCGAAATAATGAATTAAAAATCTTGCGTGGATTTAAAAATCGTTTTGGTGCAACAAGTGAAATAGGTATATTTGAAATGCGTGCAGATGGGCTTGTAAGTGCGACTGAAGCAACAAAGAAATTTTTTAGTGCAAAAAAAGATATGCCTGGTAGTGCGGCAGTAGCGATTATGGAGGGGAGTAGGTGTTTGGTTGTAGAGATTCAAGCTTTGACTTGTGAAAATGAATTTGGTATGTCAAAAAGGCTTTCAAATGGTTTTGATAGCAATCGTCTCAATATGCTTTTAGCACTACTTGAAAAGAAATTGGGTATTCACTTGCATCGTCATGATGTTTTTATTAATGTTGCTGGTGGAATAAAAATTAATGAGCCGAGTGCGGATTTAGCAGTTATTGCGAGTATTTTATCAAGCTATAAAAATCGTCCATTAAAAGCAAGCACAGCATTTTTAGGTGAGGTAAGTTTAATTGGTGATATTCGAGAAGTTGGTGGGCTTGATATGCGATTAAAAGAACTCGAAAGCTTTGGATTTAAAAATGTAATTGTGCCTAATATACCTAAAAATTATAAGGGGAATCTCAAATGTATAGCCGTTGATGAGGTCGCAAAGATTATTGATTGGATGTAATGTAATTCAAGAAGAATTCTAATATAAGTTCTTTTTATTTCATATCTGAATAGTGTTGGTAGAATCTTTAAAAATATCCCATCATTCCAAAATTATTGGGACATAAAAATGTATTATCACAGTCAATCAAAACCTACTTTATGCGTTTATTTTCATTTCAAGGCTATGTTGCTTTTTCTTTTAGATATTATTGCACTCTTTTTGAACTTACCTTTCTAACATTAATTCTTGATAAATTAGATTTTGATAGTTGTTCTATACAATCTTACTCACCTAACTGCTTCTCTAATGATTGTCTCACAAGTGTTATAATGTAGGGTATCTCATTTATATCCTCTAATTTTACTTCGGTGTTACCAGTCCCCAATTTTCCAATATTACTTATATCCCTAGCTTTTGCTTTTGGGTCATCAAGCTCATCTAAATCTATATTCAAAGTGAGTTTCAAATTAGATTTTTTAGGGATAATATCTACAAAATTTGTATCTAATTTATAAGCAATTTTTAATTTTAATACTTCTCTTGTTATATTAGAATCTAGCAACAAAATCTCTTTTTCTAAAGCCTCAAATAGTTCTTTTACCTTGCCTTGTGTCAAATATGGGTGATTGTCCTTTGTCGTGTAGATTTCTTGTAGTTTATTTTTTGGTTTGTAGCTCTCAAGGATTTCTTTACTCAGTGTTGGGCATCTCCAAATGTCTAACGCCTCTTTCGCTAATTTGTTAGCTCTTTGTTTGATAGCCTCCTCGTTCCATATCTCAATTTGCCTTAATCCCTCATTGAGCCTAAGTGGGCTTTCTTTAAATCCGCCTTGCATATCTCGCTTTTCTGTGAATGGCTTGTCTTTGTATTCCGAGTTATAGCCTGTAAGCGTGAGATTGCCAAGTGTGTGAAGATATTTTTCTTGTATCTCTTGATAGTTTTCTCCTAAATCTTGTTGCCATTGTGGAGAGAGATTCTCATTTTGTGGCATAATATGCTCGATTGTATAGGCACTCGTATCGACAAACTCTTTTCTTTTGTGATTTTCTAGCTTACGCAGATAAAACATTCTTTTGTTGAAATTATAGAGATCTCTTGTCATAAAAGCAGATTCAAATTCTGTATCATTTGGGAATCTTGATTTTAATTTTTGCAACATCTTTGCTTCTATATTTTGGAGATAGTGTTGTTTATTTATATCTTTGGTAAGGATTGGGAATATTTTATTTAAGCTATTTGTCGGTAGTTTGCAAACTGCTCTTCTAAATACAAAACTTTCTACTAAACGCACAATTTTTTCAAAATCATCTTTTGGTATGATATTATTTTTATAATCATCATAAACCTCGAGTAAAAATGGATACGCAACATCGACTTTTAGCTCCCTTAAATCTCTAAAGGCAATTTGTAGTTTAGAATCTTTCTCTTTATCTAAAGCTATATTGCAAAAATATTCACTATACGCTTTTAAATCTTGCAAGAAAGATTCTGTATCTATCTTATTTTCTTGGATATATTTCTTGAAAGCCTCATATACTTTGTTTTCATTTGGGATATTTCTTGTCTTAAGTGTGAGATAATCTCTCATAAAATTATTAAAATATTTTTCATAAGGCTCTTGCCCAAACTCCTTCTCAATCTCTCTCCAATATTTCTCATATAGCCTTGTCTGTTCCTGTGATTCTAGTCCCATCAAAATATAATTTCGTATCAAATCAGCTTGAGAGAGTGCCTTGCCTGTGGAATTCATACTCTCAAATATAAGCTGTGGATTGTCATCTGGTCTTTTTAATGCAATATCTACGATTACAAGCTTATTCAACCCTATGCAGATTTGTTCTATTTCATTTTTATGCTTTTGTAATTGTTCTCTAAAAAATCTAAGATTTTCTTTTATTTTTAAGGATTCTTCACTTGGAGTTGGTTTGTTTGTGTCGATAATAGCGATGAGAGTGTCTTTATCGTTTTGGGAGAGTATGAGTTTGTATTTGGTGTCAGCTTTTTCATAGGGATTGAGTAAATATTGATTTTGAATCTTAATCTTTGAAATACCAATAAACTCATCTTCATCATGAAGAATCTCATGCAAGGCAATCAAAAGCAAAGTAATTGTTGTGATTCTTTGTTGCCCATCAATGATTGAGAGTGGTTTTGTCGCACTAATAGAATAAATATCATCATGAATATAGACAATAGAGCCTACGAAATGTGCCTTGATATTTGCATTGCTCCCAATCCGCAAAATATCATTCCATAATTGCTCGCATTGTTTTATGTCCCAGCTATACATTCTTTGATACACGGGGATAATGAATTGCTGTGCGGTTCGCATAAACTCTAGTAATTCAGTTTCTTTTGCTTTCATAAGCTAGTCCTTGATTTGTGGTGTATAGCTATTGATTTTAAGAGACTTTATAGATAGTTTATTGCATTGATAAATCTATAATGCTTCATTACTATTTTATTAAACATTAGTTACAATTTTTACAATTTTCTCTACAATGCTTGGATCTTCCAATGTGCTTATGTCTTGTTTTACTTCTTCTCCTCTTGCAATAGATTTCAAGATTCTGCGCATAATTTTTCCACTTCGTGTTTTTGGTAAGCCGGGTACGAATAATGCTGCTCCAAGCTTTGCAATATTTCCAATTTCTTTACTGAGAATACCATTGATTTCTTTCATAATTTCTAATTCTTCTCCCATACTTCTAGGGACATTTTCATGTAACACGATATAAGCAAACAAACTTTCTCCAGTAATAGGATCTAATTTGCTTACACATGCACTTTCCGCAACACTTTCATGTTTTGTAATCGCAGATTCAATCTCTGCTGTTCCAATTCTATGCCCACTTACATTTACAACATCATCAGTGCGTCCTGTAATTGTAATATATCCCTTTTCATCAATAATCGCACCATCACCAGAAAAATAAATTGGCATACCATCTCTTTTTACCTGTGAGAAATAACTTTCGATATAGCGTTCGGAATCTCCCCATATATTGCGTATCATAGATGGCCAAGGCTTTGTTATACAAAGTAGTCCTTGTTCCCCATTCTCTACCCTACTGCCATCTTCATGCAACACTTCAGCAATGATTCCAGGAAGAGGTAAAGTGGCACATCCGGGTTTAATTGGTGTAGCACCAGGAAGAGGTGTTATCATATTGCCCCCCGTTTCTGTTTGCCACCAAGTATCCACAATGGAACATCTCCCTCCACCAATTTCTTCATAAAACCATTTCCATGCAGTTGGATTGATTGGTTCACCAACGGTTCCTAGCACTTTTAAAGAACTTAAATCATAATTGCGAGGTTCATGTTCAGCGTGAGAATATAGCATACGAATAGCTGTTGGGGAAGTGTAAAATTTATCAATTTTATATTCTTCAATCATTTGCCACCATCTCCCGTAATTTGGGTAGGCAAGAGTTCCTTCATAAATAAGTGTTGTTGCTCCACATGCTAATGGACCATAAATTAAATATGTGTGTCCTGTAATCCAACCAACATCAGCTGTACACCAATAATTATCAGAATCTTTTATATCAAATACCCATTCCATTGTGAGTTGTGCGTGCAAAATATATCCTGCACTGCTATGTTGCACACCTTTTGGTTTACCTGTGCTACCGCTTGTATAGAGTAAAAATAGGGGATCTTCGGAATCCATTGGTTCTGGTTCAAAAATACTGCGTTCATGTGCTATCATTTCATTATATGAAAAATCTCGTCCTCGCACATATTCAATGTCTTCCCCATTTCGTTCAACAATTAGCACTTTCTTTACACTTGGACAAGAATTATTTTCTAATGCCTTATCCACAGCTGGTTTTAACATATATGGCTTCCCTTTTCTAAATGCACCATCAGCAGTTACAACAAGCTTTGCTTCTGCATCTTGGATTCTATCCCGCAATGCTTCTGGACTAAAACCTCCAAATACAACGCTATGTATAGCACCAATTCTTGCACACGCAAGCATAACAATTGCAACTTCAGGAATCATTGGCATATATAATACTACTCTATCCCCCTTGCGAATGTCAAAATGGTTTTTTAACAGATTGGCAGTTTTATTCACTTCGGTGTAAAGCTTACGATAAGTAACAACTTTATAATCTCCCATTTCGCCTTCAAAAATTATAGCAACCTTATTCTTTTTTTCTTTTAAGTGTCTATCAATACATTGGTAAGAAACATTAAGTTTACCACCTTCAAACCATTTATAAAAAGGTGCATTTTCTGTGTTTAATACCTTATTAAACGGATGAAACCAACTTATTTTCTCTCTTGCTAAATCACCCCAAAATTTTTCATAATCAGAATCTGCATTGTAACACAAATCTTCATATTCACACATGTTCTTTATACGTGCCAACTTAGCAAAATCACGATTCGGTTTAAAGATTTTTTGAGAAAGAACTTTCTCTATATTTGCATTTACATTATCCATATTTTGTCCCTTTAATCGAGGTATTTATACCAATCATAGAATATAAATAATAAATATGAAAGAATAACATTAAAATTTTATTATTATAAATATATATTGTTACTTTTATAAACAATATTATTCGTTAAATTAGGTATATTATATTATAAAGTAACAATATATGATATGAAAAATCTATAACTATTTTTGAATATAATTACAAAATATACCCATTGATATTTTTGTGTAGAAATATCATAATTTGCGTAGGAAATGTATAGTAAAAATCTTACAAAGAAGTTTATATTATCACAACATATTGATTTGTGCCATTTGATTATTTCAATAAATAGTGAGGTTAAAAGATAAGTTTTAAGTATAGCACCAAGAAAAGCATCTTTACATTTTGTTAATAATCTATTGGTGGTTTTTTGTCACTACTATAACATTATAGAGAATCTTATTTTATAGGTTGCTTTGTTATTTGTATCTTTTGGATAGCAATTACTTTTTTCTTATAAAATCTTAAAAATAAATAAAAATTAATAAATACATATCATATTTTTATTTTTATGTTATAATATTTTAATATATCTTTTTCGATTTTCAAGGTAAGTTTATGTTCACAAGTCCCCATATTGTTGAAGATTTTATTACAAAAATTTATTCAAAAAAGTGTATTACCTATGAATTGTGTCCAGAGAAAAGCGGAAGTGTTGTCAAACTTGTAGAAAAAGTGCAAAAGGTAAAACTTCATGATATGCAATCACCACATAATAGCATTGATGGCTTTGTTTGCACAGATTCTCCACTCGCAATTTTAAAACAGAATTCGGGGTTAGCAAGCATTAAGTTGCAGCAAAAACTACATAAACCGCTTATTTGCACCATTAGTATGCGAGATCGTAATTCGCTCGCACTAAGTGCAGAAATAATGGGATTAAATGATTTTGATATTCGCATATTCCTTGCATTGAGTGGGGACCCTATTAAACTCGGTGATCAGCCACAAGCAAAGGCTATTTTCGAGGGGAATAGTCTAAGAATCTTGGAAATCCTTTCTTGTTTGAATCAAGCAAAAGATTTGAATGAGAATCCTATCAAAGAACCGCTCAAGAAACTTTATGGCTTTAGTGTGATAAATTCGTATGCAAAAAAATATGAGATTCTTAAAAATAAAATGGAATCTAAAATTAAAGCTGGAGCATTAGCTCTTTTTACACAACCAATTTATGATGTAAATGTTACAAATATGTTGCTTGAATGGCTTGAAGAATTTAATGAAAGGCATAATTCAAGATGTATCCTTATGCAAGGATTCTTTCCTGTTGTGCGTTATAAAAGTGCGGTATTCTTACATGATAAATTGCCCGGAGTATTTATTCCAACAAAATGGATTGAAGTGCTTGAAAAAGCACAAACAAAAGGTGTTGAGTATGAACGCCAAAAGGGCATGGAAATGAGTATAGAACTTTTTAATATTCTTTATAAAAACTATCCAAAAATTCATTTTATGAACAATAATAACACAATACATGCAAAAAAAATTTTAGACACCATTTAGTTTCTCAATGAGTTGGATTGCACAAAGATTGATATTTGCATGTAAAGATTCTATAATGTAAATATTTTCTAGCTTTTCATATTTAAAAATAAGCATTATTATATTATAATACCAATTCTAGAATATAAAAGAATAAGGCAGAATATGCAAAATCTACAATCGCAAAGTTTGGCTGAAGATGATGTAAAGATTCACTTAGCATGTAAAAATGTTTTTTTGTCATTATCTCTTGGTTTTTATTTGAAAGGGCATTTAAGTGCGATTGATGAGGCTGATTTTATTATTACCGATATTACGAATTTAAAAGAGAAATATGCTTATTTGCCCATTTGTATGATTGGCACAGACTTGCGAATACCGTGTAATGTGTATGAGATGTTTTCGCAGTTGCATGATTTTTATAGTCATGTGAATGCAAAACAAGCTGAAGTTTTTCAGAAAGATATGCGTAATCTACAAGAACATGAATTTAAAAAGTCCCATAAGAATAAGATATCTTCTAATTATGCACAGATTAATAATAAGGCAATGTTTGCGAACAATCAACATCATTTAGATGATTCGGTAGATATGTTTCAAAACAATTCTACAAACCACCTTTCATTAGAATCTTTGGATAATAACAAGAATGGATATCAAAAAAGTGAATTAATTGAGGCAATTAAACAAAAAAAAATGCAAGAAATTGTAAAAAATATTGATCCAAATTTAAGTGGACAAATCGAAACGCTCTTTAATGAGCTTTCTCAAAAAATTTATGACACTATCAATCAAACAAAAAAATAATTTTATAAAGAATTGATTGAAAGAATATTTTGCATATTAACAAAACTTTTTATTGCAATTAAATACCAAATTTAGAGAAGTTCTTTAGACTATTTCCTCTTGATTTTCTCAAGCCATTCTTGTAAGGTTTTCTCAAAACCAATACCCTTAAAATGCACATATTGTTTACCAATATGATATATTTGCTGAACAAACCCACCAAAATCATGCGGATATTTATAATCTTTCGCATGTGTTTTAATATGACTTGGCACATCATCCATACGCTTTTTTGTATCATCAAGGGCATTATTTATTGCAAGATATGCACAATTACTTTTGGGAGAAGAAGCAAGATAAATGACACATTGTGAAAGGATTATTCGAGCTTCCGGATAGCCAATTTTTGCCACACTAAGCATTGTGCTTGTTGCAAGATTGAGGGCATTAGGATTTGCATTGCCAATATCTTCACTTGCTAGAATTACCAATCTTCGTGCAATAAATTCTGGATTTTCTCCTGCCTGTATCAAACAAGCTAAATAATATATTGCTGCATTTTCATCACTACCACGAATAGATTTTATCAAGGCAGAAATGTAATCATAATGTGTGTCTTGTGATTTTGCACCTTGTGAATTTTGAAGCATTTTTTCCAATGATTCTTTTTTAACTTGCATGATAGAATCTATATCAAGTGCAACATCAAGTATATTGAGAAATGCTCTTGTATCCCCAGTGTGATTATCCAAAAGCCAATTTTTTATTTCCATAAAATCATGCTTTGGTGGATATTTTGTAATCACGCGATTATATAGAATCTCAAGATCATTGCGTTCTGGATACCGAAATTCAAATAAAAAGCTTCGGCTTCTCAAAGCAGGGCTTAATGTAAAAAATGGATTTTCAGTGCTTGCACCAATAAATCTAATAATCCCTTGCTCTAAAATTGGCAAAAGAAATTCTTGTTGTGCAATATTTAATCTGTGTATCTCATCAACAAATACAAGAGGTTTTGTCAGTGTGTGTTGGTATTTTTCAAGCTCTTTTTTTAATATATCAAGTTTAAAATTTGTTGCATTAAAATTTAAAAATATTCCTTGAAGATTTGTCGCAATAATGTTTGCAAGACTTGTTTTGCCGCTACCAGGTGGTCCAAAAAAGATGAGATTTGGCAGAACATGATTATTTTGGATACTTTTTTGTAAAATGATTCTTAAAGGTGCATTTTTGCCAAGTAAGTGTTGTTGTCCCACAAAATCTTCAAGCGTTTTGGGACGAAATTCCCAAGCGATATTACGCATAAAAATCCTTAATAGAGATTTTACTTTCTTGCACGATTATAACATATTTTATTGGAACGATATTATTATTATAGATGCCCTAAATTTTCGAATTAGCAATCATCTCAATCTATTATCTACTTTTTTGTAGTTCCTTAGCACATTAAAATATAAAGATTTCATACATATATGGTAGAATTTGAGCGAAAAATAAATATCTTGCACTGTGATTATACAATATTTTCTATATCCTTACTTGTATTTTTATTCTAGTTGTTTAGAATCCTTAGAATATATTGAGTGTGATATACTTCAATTTTTCTTATTAATCAGGTAAAATAGCATATAAAATTATAGTGTTTCCCATTTATCAGTTGATTGAAATGTTTATTTTATTCAAAAATCTTTTAATCTAATATTTGGAATCTATGATTACTTGAGTGTTTGTTGTTAATTCACTTGATTGTATTGCCACCATTTTAGAATCTGAAATTCTAATAACAACAGATATAGCTTTTGGTTCATTATTTTCTAATACCCAAACCTCTCCTTGTGTATATCCCTGTGTGGTTTTGTTTATCATTTTCTCTTTTTTTGGACGCATTGCTGATCTTACCATAAGAGGATTTGAATTTTTCTTTTGAGTAGCCTTTGGTTGGTTTTGTTCGGGGGTATAAAAAATTGCTGCAATTGGCACAAGCATGGCGTCTTTATTGCTAGCAACTTTAATAGATGCGGTTGCATTCATGCCCGGCTTTAGCAAAAGATTTTCATTGTCAACATAAATTTTCGTTTCATAGCTTGTGATATTATCTGTTGTGGTAGAGGCAAAATTCACACGATCAACTTTGGCATGAAATTCTTGATTAGGATATGCATCAACGCTAAATGAAACATCTTGTCCTGTTTTTACTTTGCCAATATCAGATTCTGAAATATTTACGACAAGATTCATTTCTTTCAAGTTTTCAGCAAGTTTAAAAAGAGTTGGTGTTTGAAAATTTGCAGCAACTGTCTGCCCTAAACTAATGCTTCTTTCTAAAATAATACCATCAATCGGACTCCTAATAATAGAATTTTGCAAATCTATTTTTGAAGCTTGCAAACTTGTTTGAATCTGATTTACACTTGCTTGCTTGATTTTAACATCTGCTTGGGAGGAAAGGTATTCCATTTTTGCGGTTTGAAGATCGAGTTGAGATGGCAATCGCCCATTTGTTGCTTCATAAAGCTTTTTTTGTTGAGCATATATCCATTTTTTTTGTTCAAGTGTTACTTTAGAAGAATCAAGATTAGCAAGAGCAGATTGTAATTGTGCCTGATAGCCTGCAAGTGTCTGATTTAATTTGTTTGGATTAATTTCTGCGAGAATCTGCCCCTTTTTCACAACATCATTAACTTCTACATAAAGTTTATAAATATTGCCAGAAATTTGACTACCAACTTCGACTTCATTTGTTGGGGAGAGTGTGCCTGTGGCAGAAATAGTTTGTGTAATATCACCAATTACGGGATTAATTGTCTCATAGTGTATCTCATTATTATTCCGCGCAAGGAAGAAAAAAAGCGAAGCAATAATAATGATGACAAAAAATAGAGCTATTAAAATAATGCTTGTTTTTTTATTATTAGGTGTAATGACTTTATAAATTTCTTGGCTTGTTGGCATATTTATCCTTTATTTTAAACGATTATTCGCTTTATAAATCATCAGCTATATCTTTTTTATGTTTCTTTTGTTCCTTTGGCACTTTGGTTTTTTGCAATGTATTTTCCTTAAACTCATCAGGATTAAAATCCCCACCAAACGCCTTATAGAGAGCAATAGCTGCTTGATTTTCTGATAAATGAGCTGAAAGTAAGCTATTTTTTGCACGTAAATAAGTATTGGCATACTCAAGTCGCGAAACATCATCAATTAATTTTTCATTGTATCTTGATTCCATAATTTCAAAGGTATTTTTATTTATATCATAACTTTGTATGTTGTTATCACGGCTTTGTTGTGTGATTTCCATATTTTTTATAGCATTTTCTATTTCAGATAATGCTGTATTAATGGTATTTTGCAGGGAGTAAAAGGCTTGCTTTGTGTTTTCTTTGGCGATAATATAATCTTGAGTTATGCTTTGACGATTAATAAGTGGCATTGCCAGAGAACTTGCAATTTGCCATGCAACATCTCCGATTCCTCGTTGTGGCGACATAAGTATCTGCCCTAAATTTCCATTTAAACTAATTGATGGATAAAGTGCCATTTTTTTATTATAACGTTGATAAATTGAAGCGTTAAGTGCGAATACACTTGAGCGAACATCAGGGCGATTAAAAATAACATCAGTTGGCATTGCATTTACGCTTGGAATCTGTGGGATTGTAAATTCATAATAACTATCTGCGACATCAAAACCAATATCATTTGAATTTAACAAAACAAGCAGTGCATTTTTGTTTTGTTCAAGCATAGCAATAAGATTTAATGTAGTATTCTTTTGCGTGAGATAATTACTCTTTGTTGTTGCGAGACTATCTAGTCCAATCAATCCAAGATTATATCTTTCTTGCGTGAGTTTATAAATCTCTTCTAAATTTTTAGCAATTTCTTCATTTAATATTATTGCTTGTTGTATTTGTCTGATAGTAAAGTAATAATTTGCTACATCTCCCATGAGAACAACTTGAGCTTGGGTAAGATTCTCTATTGCAGCTAAAATATTCTGATCGCTTGCCATTCTTAGTGCATTAATTTTACCTAATATATCAATTTCCCAACTCATTGAAAGGTTGGCATTTGCTGTATTTTGCATGATTGTGGTTTGAATACTTTTATAATTATTGTCGCTATAATTATAATTTACTCCAGCATTAACTTTTGGAAGTAAGTTTGCTGTATTTGCTTTGGATGTTGCACGAGCTTGTGTAATAGCAGATTCCAAAGTTAAAAGGTTGGCGTTAGATTCCAATGCTCGTATAACAATTTTTTGTAAGATTGGGTCTGTAAATATCATAAAAAAAGTATCTTGATAATTTAATTTTGTGATTGCAGAATCTTCTTTTTGTTTTTTAGAATCAAGATTGTATAATTTATTATTAAAGTTATTTCGAATATGGGTTTTATCGATAAGTGTATTTTCTGTGGGAAGTTTTGCACAAGCGGTAAATAAAGTATAGATAATGCTAAACAATATCATAATGTTAAGATTTATTCTATATGACACAAAACCTTGTTGGATTTTGTAAAGTTGTTTGGGATTCCATATAATTTTTTTTGATGTTGTAACAATTTCTTCTGGTATATAACTGCAATGGCACAACATTCGTTTCAACATTATCCTAAATCCCAAAAATCAATAGTTTCGTAAAAGCCGAATAGCGAATAGATGATATATTGAATCAGAATGTCATTAAGATTTTGTAGAAATATTAAAAATTCTTTTACCTATTGCTCGACTTTAAAAAATTTGTCTTGTCAGAATCTTATTTCTGCAAAAACAAAGCATTATACAATATTTTTTTAGTTTTTGGTAAGCTTTTATATGATATTAGGATTAAATATTATATTTGTATCTTTCTTTTTTCTTGTTTTAGATTCTGTGGTAAAAAATTACCACGATGATTAAGATTTTGTAAAAGTAAATGCTGGTAATATTTTATTTTGTGTAACAAGCAATTTGAAACTCATGTAATGTTAGTCATTTTATTATTTGCCATACCATACATAATCTATTTAGAATGAATGGTAAAACTTCAAATGCTTTTTTCAGAGAGTGCTTGACATTACAGAGAATCTATCAGTGTTTATTCGATAAAAAAACCTAGCGGTTGGCATTCCACAGCAAAAACACGCACATCGCTAAAAGCTCCCTTAATTAAACTCGCGAGCATATCCGCAGCAGAATTATTTAAGTAGATTCTAAGATTTGCATAATTTTGCCGGCCACTTACTTGTTCCTCATCGCTTAATAGCATATTTTTTGCCGCATATTTTTTTGCATCGATAAAGAAAAAATCATCATACCCATTTGTTAAGAGAAAATCAATAACATTATCCTTAATTTCAAAACGCATATACACATCAAGCATTATCATTATTATGTCCTTTGTCGATAAGAATCTAAAAATTGTTTTTATAAAATTTTAAAAAGAGATTCTGATAAATTAACATATTCTTAAGACCAAATAAATATTATAATGTAACCACTAGTGCAAAAAATCCCTGCATGTTATTTATTTATTTTTTTTGGATAATAACATAAAATAAATTCTATATTTGTATCCTCTTATTCGGCTTATTGTGGAAATATTATAGCTAAAAATAATAATATGAGTTTATTTTCTATATTTTTTATGGGAATTTAATATGATGAGTTCGTCCCTTTGTTTTTCAAAAGCATAATTTTATGCAACATAGTGAATCAGAAAAGAATTATTTTATCGTTACAGAATTATACACTATAACTATTTTTTATAAAAAAGCTTACATTTATATTTACTTCACAAGTGCTTAAAAGATAAACTTAAATACACCCAAAACTTTAATCATTGTAATGGAGAAGAAAATGATACAAAGTAGCGATCAAGGTTATAAACAAACTCAACCAATGGGTAAACAAGTCAGTAAAAGCCTTGTGTTTTGGGTATTTGTTGGACTTTTTTTAGGTGTTGGATTTGGAGCAATTGGAAGTTTTCATAATCCCCAAGAAGTAAAACCTGTTGTGGATTTTTTCTATAATTTTTCGGTTGGCTCGAAAGAATATACAATTGATCCATTTATTAAAGGCTTAAAGATTCTTATGGGGCCAATCATATTCCTTACTATCATTACGGGAATTATTCGGCTAGAGGATTTGAAGACGCTTGGTAGTTTAGGGTTTAAAACCGTGATTTATTTCGAAGTTGTAAGCACTTTTGCATTAATAATTGGTGTACTTTTTGGTGAAGTAATTAAACCCGGACATGGAATGCACTTAAAGACAGAGAGTCTTGATGCTGCGAGTGTGCAGGGTTATATTGAAAAAGGTGCGAGTCAACCACAGACTGCAGGGGAGGAGATTTTCCATATTTTACAAAGTGCTATTCCACATGACCCAATCACACCTTTTGTTGAAGGTAAAACCTTACAGGTGCTTGTTATGGCGGTAGTAATAGCGATAATCTTGTCATTCGCTAGACCAAACTTCAAAGAAGCTGCACTCAAATACTTTGAGAGTATGCAAGAGACATTCTTTAAAGTTCTCACAATTTTGATTTGGTATAGTCCGCTTGCAACATTTGGTGCTATGGCATTTTTGATTGCAAAATTTGGCTTTAGCTCACTAAGTGGTATGGCACTATTACTTTTAACAATGGCATTGGCTGTGCTAGTATTTATCTTTGGTGTATTGGGTATTATTGCTGCAATTGCAAGAGTAAATATTTTTAAATTTATGCGTTTTATTTATCGTGAGGTGCTTGTCGTATTCGCGACTTCAAGTAGCGAGACAGCACTTGCTCCATTAATGAGAAAACTGGAGAAAGCAGGTATCCAAAAAGCATCTGTGGGGTTAGTAATCCCCACAGGATATAGTTTCAATCTTGATGCAACAAATATTTATTTAAGTTTAGCAGTGATTTTTTTGGGACAGGCATTTGATATACCGCTCACACTCGAGCAAACAATCACGCTCATCATTATCCTTATGGTATCATCAAAAGGTGCGGTAGGTGTTACGGGAAGTGGATTTATTGTGCTTGCAGGAACACTTTCAGCTCTTACAACAGCTGATGGATCACATCTTATCCCAGCAGTTACTGTTGCGGCAATTTTAGGAATTGATAAATTCTTAAGTGAAATGCGAAGTGTGGGGAATCTCTGTGGGAATGCAGTAGCATGTCTCATTGTTAGTATTTGGGATAAACGTGTCGATAAAGAGAAGCTTCGCTATGCACTTGATCATCCAGATGAATTTAGAGTGCTTTAATATTATAATATTGCCATTTACCAAAGTAGTTCTATGTAATTGAGATTTTTTGATAGACTATGAAGGTAATTTTATAAATAATAAATTAGGATTTTATAATCAAACTCCCTCAATAGCAACAATACCGCTTTCTATTTAAAACCATAGATTTATTAAATATCTTTTCCATATAAATCCAAGTGTGAGCAAGAATTGTGATATAATACATTAATTTTGCTTGAGTTCATACCTTAGGAGATTTTATGTTTAAACGTAAAAGAAGATTGCGGCTCAATCCTGTTATGCGTGATTTAGTGCGTGAAAATAAACTTGATATACACGACTTTATCTATCCGCTTTTTATTGTTGAAGGTAGTGGTATTAAAAATGAAATGCAATCAATGCCGGGCGTATATCAAATGAGTCTTGATAATATTTTAAAAGAATGCGAAGTGCTATGTAATCTTGGAATCTATGCAATTTTACTCTTTGGCATACTTCATAATGATAAAAAAGATTCTAAGGGAAGTGAAGCATACAATATTAATGGAATTATTCCGCAAAGTATTCGCGAAATCAAAAAATATTTTCCCCAAATGTATGTAATAGCTGATGTGTGTTTTTGCGAATATACGAGTCATGGACATTGTGGTATTTTGGATTCTAAAAGTGGAAGTGTTGATAATGATAAAACACTTGCAATCTTAGCAACGCAAAGCCTCATTTTAGCACAAAGTGGTGTTGATATGCTTGCTCCAAGTGCGATGATGGATGGACAGATTTTTAGTATGCGAGAGGCATTGGATAAAAATGGTTTTGTAAATTTACCTATTATGAGCTACTCTACAAAATTTGCAAGTGCGTATTATGGTCCATTCAGAGAGGTTGCCCAAAGCACACCAAATAAAGGAGATAGAAAGAGCTATCAAGAAGATAGTGCAAATCGCAGGGAAGCAATTTTAGAATCTCTTAATGATGAGGGTGAAGGTGCAGACATACTTATGGTAAAACCTGCCTTAGCTTATCTTGATATTGTGAGAGACATTAAAGAAGCAAGTCTTTTACCGCTTGCAGTGTATAATGTAAGCGGAGAATACGCATTATTAAAAGCTGGGCAAAAAGCTGGGGTAATTGATTATGAAAAAGTTATGTTAGAATCTCTTACAAGTATGAAACGAGCAGGTGCGGATATTATTATTACTTATCACGCAAAAGAAGTAGCAGAGATTCTTAAATCATAGTCTAATTATCTAATTGCTTTTGAATTGTAAAATTAATGTTTTTATCTTATTAAGTAAGATTCTAAAATAAAATAATGGCTATAAAAGAAAAAAATATTTTGATTCAATCTTTAGTATTCTCAGAATATATAAAATTATTGCATTATTATCTTTAGTTAAGATAAAATATATATTCTAGTTTAGGCTTAAGGGGAAAATTATGGATTTATTAGATTGTGTACTGAAAGGCGAGATAGAGGGACTAGATTCTAAAGAATTGGCAAAGCTTTATGAATATGATATATTTACGCTTGGAGAAGCAGCGGACTATATTCGAAAAAAATATCATAGCGATAAAGTATTTTTTAATATCAATCGTCATATTAACCCCACAAATATTTGTGCTGATGTATGTAAATTTTGTGCATTTTCAGCAAGCAGAAAAAATCCAAATCCATATGATATGAGCATAGAAGAAGTTGTAGAGCAATGTATAAATGCGTATAATCGTGGAGCAAAAGAAGTTCATATTGTATCAGCTCATCACCCAGATCATTCTTATCAATACCAACTTGATATGTTTCGTGCAATTAAAGATGCTGTTCCTCTCTTGCATATTAAAGCAATGGGGGCAGCAGAAATTGATTATTTAACGCGGAAATTTAATGTGGCACTTGAACAAGTATTGCATGATTTGGCACAAGCAGGGGTTGATTCCTTACCCGGTGGAGGTGCTGAAATCTTTGATGAAAAAGTGAGAAAATCTCTTTGTCATGGAAAAGCAGATGCAAATAGATGGCTTGAAATCCATAAAAAATGGCATAGTATGGGACGCATGAGTAATGCAACTATGCTTTTTGGACATATTGAAGAGAGACATCATCGAATCGATCATATATTGCGGCTACGAAATACACAAACTTCGCTTGAACAAGCAAATAATAAACAAGGTGGATTTAATGCTTTTATCCCCTTGCTTTATCAACGATATAATAATTTCTTGAAAGCAAAAGAAGCTCCAAGTGGTCAAGAAATACTTAAAACTATTGCAATTGCTAGAATACTATTGCAAAATATTCCGCATATTAAAGCTTATTGGGCTTCTTTATCATTTAATCTCGCAATTGTGGCACAAGAATTTGGTGCAAATGATATGGATGGAACGATTGAGAATGAAAGCATTCAATCAGCCGCAGGAGCAAAAAGTAAAAATGGTGTAACCAAAGACGAAATGATAAGCCAAATTAAAAATGCTGGATTCTTGCCTGTTGAACGCGATAGTCTTTACAACGAAATAAAAGTGTATGATGAGACATCAAAATGTTGGTAAGATTATAGAGTAGAATGTTCATAGAGTATTTTTTGCAATATTTTAGAATCTTTTCCAAGCTAAACAAAAATAACACATATGTTGGGCTATAATAACACCATGAAAAAATATATGACCTCCTCATTTTTATTGTTAAGCGTCAATGCTTTGTATGCTGATTTTCTCGATTCTATGCCGAGTCATCTCACACTCAATGGCGGAAGCACACAGACCCACAATGCTATTGCTTATGCAGCAGCTCAAAATTATACTTTTGGAAATACCTCTAACACTTCAAGAGGAAATAACTTTAGTATCTCTAGCACTGGCACGGGACGAGGCACTTTAATCCTCAATGCCACGCTTCCGCAGAATCCCGTTCGCCCACCTAGCAATGGTTTTATTAATTTCTATTTTGGCAATGTCAATATCAGTGATTCTATCGTTATGATGACTAATTTTGATGAATTTACACTTGAGCGTCAAACAAGGCTCATCAATTCAGATTTGACAATAAAATTTGGCGATAAGAAAGATAAGGTCTTTGGGCTGAATAACGCTAATGCACAGCTTATTTTAGTAGATTCTGTATTCAGTGCTGATGCAGAGAGTTTTCAAATCGCTACGAAGGGAGCAATGCTCCAAGCGACAAACTCCACGATAGATTTAGGCAGCGCAAAAGTGAGTAACTATGGAAGCATTGAGATAAATGGTGGTAGTGCGAAGTTTGGTGCGATAACAAATATTGGCTATGATAGCAATTCAGTAAGTCTGCTTGATAACGCAAGCACAGCGACTTTTATCAATAATGGTGGGAATATTACGATAAATGGTAATTTTACTAATGGTGGATTCACTAGCTCAACATGTTATAAATCTTTTGTGTCAGGCAACACTTGTGGCGGTGGGATTCTTATCAATAATGGTGGGACTATCACTATCAATGGAAGCTTAACGAGCGAGGGTAATGGGCTTGGAGTTTCAGATGATGGGTATGCATATCTAGGGAGCTTTCAGCCCTCTTCTATCCAACTCTATGGCGGGACATTACAAGTCAATGGTGACGTAACAAATAAGGACGGAAGCACACTAACCTTTGGTGCGTATAATGGCATTATGGGGAAAATTGAGGGGAATCTTACTAATGAAAATGGCGGGAAAATCATAGTCGATATACGCGGTGCAAATGCAGGGAATCACACGCTTGTAACAGGCGATAAAAATGGTTGGGATACAAATAGTGTGCAGATTGTGGGCGGGACAAACAATGAGTTTCTCAATGTCGATAAACAAAGTGAGGGGCAAATCAATATCGTTCTCAATCAAAATGCAATCACTGCCTTTCAAACGCAGCTCACACAGAATCAATCCGGAATCTTAAACGCACTAGATTCTCAATTTAGTAACATTTATTCATTTGGGGGGGGGTCGTTCTTAAAAAATGTAGCAAATAATATCGCAGATACTCTTTACTCAAGCTATGTCGCCACGCCTTTGGCTATGATTGATTGGCTCAAAAGCAATCTTGCACTTTCTGAATACCGACAGATGAATAATACGCTAAGCGTGAGTGTGCTTGGTGGTGGGCTAGGTGGGAAGGCACTTGGCATTGGCGGACTAGGCGGGTTGCATATCGGCTGGGATTTTATGCGTTCAAATCATGCTTTTCGCACTCATATCGGCTATGCGTATGGTAACGCTCAATACAATCTCACGCACGCACAGGCGACTACGCAAAGTCATCTCGTGCAAGTGGGCTTGTCTGATGTGATAACGCTAAGAAATATCGAAGTGGTATTAGGGGCGTTTGGCTCATCGGGGTTTTTCTCCACAGAGAGAAATAGCACTTTTACAGATGAAGCCACAAGGGCTTTGGGGCAGTTTAACTACAATCAAATCAGTGTCGATTCTTCGATTGGCTACCGCCTTTCAAATGGTGTTTTTTCGCTTAAACCCTATATCGGACTTGCTCAATATCTCAATATTCACAATCAAATCGCTGAAAGCGGGGATTTGACTTTGCAATCCAAAGCGAATTTTGCGTATATTTTGAGTGGGGTTGTCGGTATTGAAAATCGCTATTGGCTTCGCGGAGGCTCGATATTTCTTGGGGCAAGTTATGAGTATATGCTTGTGAATACGCATAAAAATATGGCATTTGAACTTGGAGCAAATCACGATAAGCTTATGTTTCAAGCTCCTTTGCAACATAAAGTTGCTTTAAGAGTTGGCGGTGATGCTGTGGTAGGACGCAATATGCTGCTTGGATTTGAGGGATTCTATAAAAATTCACTGCAAGATATATATTATTATGGCATAAATGCGTCATTTCGGTATGTGTTTTAGTGATGCTGTGATATATTTTAAATAGTAAAAGATTCTATGGGTTGTAGAATTGAAATTTTTTTATATTAAGTAAGAAATTGTTTAAAAAAGGATAATAATGAAAAAAGTTTTCTTTATATATACACTTGGAACTATGTAATGGCAAATGCACAATCTTTATCAAAATGCAATGATAGAACAACAAAAGATAAACTTTATGAAATAGTTAAAAATGCAAAAGAAGTGAAGCAATATGATAACTTAATTGTGAGTGGCAATGAAACATTAGAAGATTTATTGTTTCTAAAACAAGTTCTTCCTCAAAGTGATTATTATATCCGTGTTGCAAACATCGAGACGATAGCCACAAATCAAATAAAGAAAACTTATGTTTTCAAGTAGTATCAGGAGATTATGAGGAAATTAATGATAGCAGAGATTTTCCTTTATTGATAAATTTATATTATTTTTGAAAGGTATAAAATGTTTAACTTGGTAAAATTTGGTAATGTTTCGCAATCAGTTGGGAATATATTTTTTTCTTTTATAGTTCTACTGAATCTTATATTGGTAATGTTATTGCAGGGTTGTCTTAATGTGAATCTCAAATCTGTTTTACCAAATCAAACTTATTATAGTCTTGATTCTATCAATATAGAATCCAAATGTCATAATACTCTAGCAAATCTTGCTGTAAATATTTCCGTGCTTTCGCCATTTGATGGTAAAGATATTTTAATTTACAATAGTAATAACGAAATCAATGTATTGGAATCATATAAGTGGATTGATTTACCAAAAAATATGATACGCAATGCTTTCATTAAAGCTGGGTTAAATCATTGTTTAAATATCGAACAAAACCCATCAGTTTCACAACGTTTCAATACCTTAAAGATTAATGTTAATGAACTTTATGTAAAGAAAGAAGAGGGGCAATATCAATCACACATTTATTTGTATTATGAACTTATGGCTTATGATATGTCTCGTATAAAAAGGGATTTTATTGTTATGAATACAAGAGATTCTAATCCTGCAATTGCGATGCAAAATGCTATGAAACAAGCTTTGGAAAAGATTGTGTCTAGTGTAAAAATGAAACAACAATGAAACAAGAAACAAAGAAATAATAATAAATAATAATAAATAATAATAAAGTCTTGTGCTAATTTTGTTAAGAATTATAAATAGAAGCTACTGAAAACAAGCAAAAATCTCTTAAGAGAAAGATTACAAAAAAATCCTACTATGCCTTTTTTTCTTCTTGTGGATAATAATTTAAGATTGGATCGGCAAGACTATAATTTGGATATTTAATGCTGTCGAGAACTATTTGTGCCATTGTAAAGTTATCAAAATTAAAAACTAATGGAGCAAGAAAATTAATTGTGGATCGTTCAATTGGACTTTGCATTACCATAATATTTGCAGTTAAAATATTTTTGCTATTTTCTAAGTCTAGGAGGAGTTTTAGAGCCATTGGAACTTCAAATTCATACTCCCTTAAGGCAAAAGGATTCACTAATGTAAAAATAGGTGCAGAATCATTGGCATTTGTTAGACGCAAGAATATATCATCAAGCTTTTCTAATTTCATTTTATCTACATGTTCAAAACCTAATATTGGCGACTTGACCTCAAAAATCATATTCTTCTCCAAAAAAATAAACAGAATTAAACTTCTAAGCGATCCTCAATAATAAAATTGTTATTGAGTTAAAATTCATTTAGCAAATCAATATTTTACCAAAAAGTTTATAAATATGCAAACATAACACGAAATTTTTATATAATATCAATATTTTTTTATGGAGTTAAAATTGTCAGTTATAAAATTTTTAAAATTGTTACTCCCCGTTTTTTTTATATACTTTTTTTTAGCGTGTAGTAACAAAAATAAGGAAGTTATCTACAATCAACCTGCAAATTTTTGGTATGATGGAATCTTTAAAAACATTCGATTAGGAAATCTTGAGACAGCAGATAGTTACTTTTCATCATTACAAAGCGAACATCTTAATTCACCCCTATTGCCCGAAGCTATGTTGGCATTAGGACAAGCTCATTTAAGCAACGAGGAGTATATATTATCTGATTTTTATTTCAAAGAGTATTTAAAAAGATATGGGAATCCGAGCAATATGGACTATATTAGTTACCTTCGTTTAAAATCACACTTATATGCTTTTAAAAATAATTCAAAAGATCAGCAATTTATGAGTGAGACGATTCTACTCATTCAAGATTTTATTGAAAAATATCCAAATAGCCGATATATGTTATTTGTTCGTGATATGGAAGTAAAATTTGTGCTAGGACAAAATGAATTAAATATAGCAATAGCTCGTGTGTATCAAAAAAATGGACGCAAAGAGGCTGAACAAATGTATCGTGATAGAATTGATTCTGAATTACAGCAAGCAACAAATCCAAAACCTTCAAAAATACCATGGTATATGATGTTATTAAATTGGTAATGAAGCTATGATAGAATCTTATTTTATATTTATTTAAACAAGGAGTTATTATGAAAAATGAAGATGAGCAAATTATGAATTTACCTATTATTGTTGAAGATGAGATGTTTGTTTTTCCTTTTATAATTACACCAATATTTATTGCGGATAAACCAAATATTATTGCAATGCAAAAAGCAAAGGAGAGGGACGAAAATGTCTTTGTAGTATGTGCAAAAACTAATCCAAAAGATGATATACCATTTTATGATGTTGGTGTTATTGGGAAGATTATGCGAAGTGTAAGTCTGCCTGATGGTCGTGTAAAGGTTTTGTTTCAGGGTATTGCAAAAGGAAAAATAAAAGAAATTATTGAACTTGAGCCACTTGAAGCACAAGTTATTGTTACTACTTATAAAGAATCAAATCCTCACACAATACAGGCACTACTTGCAGTTTTTTTAGAAAAAGTAAATGCTTTAGCACATTTGAGTCAAAATATTTCGCCTGATCTTTTACATAATATAGAAAATACTGAAGATCCAAACAAAGCAATAGATTTAATTACTCCAATACTGCGTTTAAAAAAAGAACAAAGCTATATACTTTTTTCTAATAATGATACAGAAGAGAGGCTTATGCTTGCCACACAAATGGTGTTGGAAGAAATTGAGACACAAAAATTACAAAAGGATATTAAGTCTAAAGTGCATACAAAAATGGATCAAATTAATAGAGAATTTTTTTTAAAAGAACAACTTAAACAGATTCAAAAAGAATTGGGTATAGATAAACAACGCGATCAAGAGATTGAGCAATATTATAAAAAATTGGAAGAGCTTAAGGCGGGTATGCATGAAGATGCCTATAAAGAAATTAAAAAACAAATTGATAGATTAAGTCGTTCTCATCCCGATAGTTCTGATGCGAATATGGTGCAAAATTATGTTGAATGGATGCTTGAGATTCCATTTACTAGTACAAGCAACAAAAAATTAAGCATTAAAAATGTTGAAAGGCAATTAAATAAAGATCATTATTCATTACTTGAACCAAAACAACGAATAATAGAATATTTTGGTGTGAAACAACTTTTAGAACAAAGAGCAAAAGAAAAAATACAGTCTTTAGGGGTCGCAGAGAGCCTTGATAAAAAAGATTCCAAACATGCTACTTCAAAAAAAACGAACAATGAAAATATAAAACTTGAAGAGCTAAATAAAAAAATTTCGTTACTCAATAAAAATAAAGAACAAATAAAAGATACAGATTCTAAAGACAAATCTGATAAGACCGCAGAGATAGAATCTAATAAACAAACAATTATTCATGATAAGCATAAAGGAACAATTTTATGTTTTTATGGACCTCCGGGTGTAGGTAAGACAAGTCTCGCAAATTCTATTGCTATGGCACTTGACAGACCTCTCGTGCGAGTTGCACTTGGCGGATTAGAAGATGTAAATGAGTTACGCGGACATAGGCGGACTTATCTTGGTTCAATGCCGGGTAGAATTGTGCAAGGACTTATAGATTCCAAAAAAATGAATCCAGTTATGGTTTTAGATGAGATTGATAAACTTGTACGCGGTGTGCGTGGGGATCCAACAAGTGTCTTACTTGAAATTTTAGATCCAGAACAAAATGTAGGTTTTAGAGATTATTATACAAACTTTAGTATTGATCTTTCCCAAGTCATATTTATTGCCACAGCTAATGATATTTCTCTTATCCCAGCTCCTTTGCGCGATAGAATGGAATTTATTGAGATTAGTAGTTATACACCACAGGAAAAATATGAAATTGCGAAGAAATACCTTATCCCACAAGAATGCAAAAATCATGGTTTAGAGTCCAACGAAATAAAGATTTCTAAAGAAGCGATAGACTTAATGATTCATAACTATACGCGTGAGGCAGGTGTGCGTAATTTACGACGAAAAATTGCTCAAATCATGCGTAAAGTTGCAGTTGAAATACTTAATCACGGAGTTCAGTCAGTAAATATTGGTGTTAAAGATTTACCAAAGTTTCTGAAAAAGACTATTTTTGAGATAGACAAGGCAGAACGTATACCGCGTTTGGGTGTAGTAAATGGTTTAGCGTGGACTGCTGTTGGTGGTGATGTTTTAAAAATCGAAGCAATATCCCTTCAGGGTAAGGGGAATTTGAAGCTTACGGGACAACTAGGAGATGTAATGAAGGAGTCTGCTTATATCGCTTATTCTGTGGTAAAAAATCGACTTGATACTGATTTACAAAAAGAATTACAATCTCAAAAAGATTCTGAAAATATAAAAAAATCTTCTCAAACAAAACAAGATTCTGAAACAACCAACGAATTTCAAAGCCCAACAGATAAAATCGATATTCATCTTCATGTCCCAGAGGGTGCAACTCCAAAAGACGGACCAAGTGCTGGAATCACAATGGCGTGTGCGATTGCTTCCATTTTATTTAATAAGCGAGTTCGTCAAGATATTGCCATGACAGGGGAGTTGAATTTGAGTGGGCAAGTATTGCCTATCGGAGGGTTAAAAGAAAAACTTATTGCTGCATATAAAGCTGATATTAAAAAAGCATTAATACCATTAAAAAATTATAAACGAGATTTAGAGGATATACCAAGTGAAGTCCAAAAAAATCTCGAAATTGTAGCAGTTAGTGCAATTGATGAAGTATTTGCTCAAGTTTTGATTGATTAGATATAAGGAATAAGTTAAAGAATGCAAGAACACGCAATCAAATATTTATTTTGGAATCTGGAATGAATGTGCGGATAATGAATATTCATGATTATCAAAAAGTATTGTCATTATGGAAGAGCATAGAAGGATTTTATATTCGCAGTATTGATGATTCTTTTGAGGGTATGAGTAAGTTTTTAGAAAGAAATCCAAGCACAAATGTTGTTGCATTGCAGGGAGATGAAATCATAGGAAGCATATTGTGTGGCTATGATGGAAGATGTGCATATTTTTACCATGTATGTGTAAAAAAAGAACATAGACATAAACAGATTGGCAAACGAATGGTGGATTTTGTGATACAAGAGTTACAGAATATTGGTGCAACACATATTAATCTTGTGGCGTTTAAAAGTAATGAGGCTGGAAATCTTTTTTGGCAAGAGCTTCATTGGACATTAAAAGAAGAATTAAATCTTTATGAATATATTTTGAATCCTAATAATATTCGTTTATTAAATACTTAAATGTCATCTGCATATAGGAAAGAAACCAGAATACTGAATACTGCGATTATATTTTATATCAAAGGAAATAGTTTCTTGCCATAAATGTGCAAGAAACATGTATAAGCAGACTATAAAGTATTATATAGTACTACTAGAGATACTTATATGGAGAAATTAATTCAATTTTTAAGAAAAAACTTTTCATGTAATGTTACATGGTTAAAGTCAGTGGCGGACAGGGAGGGATTCGAACCCTCGGTAATCTTGCGACTACGCATCCTTAGCAGGGATGTGGTTTCAGCCAACTCACCCACCTGTCCATAAATGAAATATAAAGTAAGTCGTTATTATACATATTTAAAATTAAATAAAGCTTAAAAATAAATATTTTAACAATATTTATAATAGATTGTTTGATTATTATTCAATTGCTTTTATAGAGGAATAAGAATAAGTGTGGTTGTCAAAAACGAAATGATGTTTTTAGAATCTTTTGTAATATGAAACTCTTACGAAAATTACATAATCAAAAGAGTGGTGTTTTGTAGGGTAAAACATTAGGTTTCATATAATCCAAACCTATTTTATAAAATAGTAAATATTTTTAAAATAAATAATATTTAGTAAAATAAATAGATAAAATATAAAATATTTTTCCTCAAATAAAATCACAATAATATTCAATCTTTAACTTATACAATTATCAATGTTTCAATAATAAACAACAAAAAATATTTGTCGTAATTTGAATAAAATTAATCAAAATGTAAGCATAAAAGATGAATAATATTCATAGATATTATTTATAAAATAAAGAACAATGTCATGAGAAAAAATATACTTTATTTCATTTTAACTTTATTTTTTCTAAGTGGTCTTTATGCAACATCACTACCAGAAGATAATGTTGTCTCTGGAGTAATTTACGAAAAGATAGATACTGTGAGTGCTGAAGTAGATCACATTTATCCTATGCTTGCTCTAGCTATTGTTTATAAGGATTGGCAGGAGAAAAATATGTTAAATAAACAAGGACATAACATAGGTTTGGTTATTGTTGATGAAAATAATATGCCAGTTTTTTGGGTTAGAAATTCAGTTCATGCCACACATAATGGGACGCAACATGGTGAGGTGAGACTTGTAAGTAATCTCTTAAATTGTGAAGGCTTTAACAAATATTTAGATAAATATACTTTATATACTACTTTAGAACCATGTATTATGTGTGCGGGTATGCTTTCTATGGTGCAAATTCCTAAAGTTGTTTATGCCCAAAAAGATCTTAGTTGTGGAAACACCCAAGAAATCATATCGACAGCAAAATATCCAAGATATTACAAGGCTTTTACGGTAGAAAATGGGTATAAAAAAGATTTAGAAGAATGTTTTGAACAATATAAAATCTGCAAAAATGATTCAATTACAGATTTCCTTGTTAACGATAGTGCAAAAGAAATTTTTAGAAAAGCTTCAAATGACCTACAAGACTATAAAGTGAAATTTAAAGAGAATCGGAGAGTGATAAAAGTAGCACAAGAGTTTTTGCAAAATATCCAGACTAAAGATAACCTTGATGTTCTTCAATGTCCTAAGAATATGTAAATCTTAATTAAGAAAGGAGGAAAAGTTAGTTATTGCTTTAAAATATTGTTTAAGTTTAAAAATCTAAATACCAAGTAGAAGGGAGAATATTATGTTAAACACTGTAAAATTAGGCGGATGGACAAGCAATGAAAAACCATTTGAAATTAGTAAAGAAGCAAAACAAGCATTTGATGGTGCAACAAACAATGTGTTTGGAGTTAGATATGAACTTATGCTCCATCTCGGAACCCAAATTGTTGCAGGGAGAAATTATGCTTTTATTTGTAGAAGTGAAAGTACCACTTTAAATCCCAAGGCATCTTATGTGCTTATGATTGTTTATGCAAGCTTGGGTGAATGTGAAAAAGTAAAATATCAAATTGCCAAGATTAAAAAATTAGTTAAACAAAAACCCAAAGCACATATTTGTGGCGGAATTGTTGTGACTAAAGCTGATCAAGCTTTAATTAAACAGCTTGACTGTATAGAAGCCAATCATATTTTGAGTTCTTTTGAAAATGCTTTTAAAAATATGAAAGGTGTTTCCTATAGTCCAGAGCTTTATGTAGCTCATCAAGTAACACAAGGTATTAATTACCATATTATTGCCAAAGCAACATTAGCCGGAACAAATGAAGTTTTAGGTTTTAGATATGTTGTATTTAATAGTTTTATGGATGAGAATACAATTATTAGCATTAAACATATTTAAATATGTAAGTTTATAAAAGACTAGGAGCTAAAGATAGAAAATTTCATTTCATCTTTAGCTTTGATAATTTAGTATATTTTTATTATTTTAAAATATGACTGATATAAAAGCTCTGATACATTTTTAGTGCCTCTGTAATACACACAAGCTAGAATATATATCAAATGATAACCTTAACACCCAACATAACCCTTTTAAACTACCTATATAACGCTATTTCATACGCCCTAAAAAATAAGCTAAATTTGTATTTGTGTATAGTTTCATATTCTACAAGACAAAAAAGCATATTTTATAAGAATATATAAAGCGATAAATAGGGGTTTTAGTGGGGCGGGGTTAGTGTTGACCTTTTAGTTTAAAAGTTAAACTATACAGTATTAGGAGTTTATTTTTTGATGGGAAAATTCAAGCATGAATATGCTTGAATTTTGTATTCAACTATTTGATTATTAAAAATTACCAATTTTTAATGCTTCACCAATCGTCTTGCCTCGAAGATTTCCAATTGATACATCGGTCATAGATGGGCTAGTGTCACTTAATGCACGAATAGCTTCCATACAAGCTTTGATTTCTTCCTTTTTTGAATCTATATATTGGTTTAAGGCAACAAAATCCTTTTTTTCTACAAATGGAAGTGGGCTTGCCATCTCAAAAACTACATTACGATTTCCCATAGAAGCACTTAGCTCTGTATCAAAAAGTTCTCTATCAACAAATTTTGTATTTGCGATTAAATCTTTAGCTTGAGAAATAAGAATTTCGCTCATATTTACATTGGCTGGATTTGTTGGATCCTCTTCTAAACTAAATTCAATTTTTGCAACAATCACTTGTAGCTTGTTAAGTTTGGAGCTTAAGATTTGCAAACAACCCACAAGCTCGTTTGCCGCTTTAATGCCCTCACCAAAACGATGTGTTTGAATCTTGCTTTGTTTTGTGGCATTTAACATAATCTCTTCTATATTATCTAAACCATTCAAGTGCTTCTTAAAAGTCTGTAACATTCTATCCATGATCGATCCTTGCTATGAAATTTTGTTACTAAAAAGCAAATAATATACCATTCAATTTACTTAGTGTAATATTTTAAAATCGGTATATTTTTAAATTTTTAAAGGAAAAATCAAAGAATCTAGAAAGACTTTATGCTTATTATTTTTTATAGATAATAGATTACTGTGCATTCTGTTGTTGTATTTTTTTGATAATATTGGTTGTGCTTTTATCGTCTATAAAATCAATTAATTTGACTGATTGTGCATATTCTGATCCAATAACTTTCTTATCTGCATAATCACCTCCTTTTACAAGAACATTTGGACGAATTTGTGCAATTAGATTCTCTGGAGTATCATCTTCGAAAAGAATAATATAATCTACGCATGTGAGTCCCGCCAAAATAAATGCTCTATCTTGCTGGGGATTAATTGGACGAAAGTCCCCCTTTAATCGTTGCACAGACGAATCACTATTGAGTCCAACGATTAAAATATCACCCAATTTACGAGCTTCCTCAAGATACTTGACATGTCCATAGTGCAAAATATCAAAACAACCATTTGTAAAAACTACTTTTTTGTTTTTAATAATCTTGTCAATATCATCAATATCTACAATAATTTTAGATTCTATATCGTGTACCAGAGGATGTGATTTGAGTACTTCTTCAATCTCATCAAGAGTTGCGGTAGCACTACCAATTTTCCCAATTACAACTGCTGCTGCAGCATTTGCGAATGCAGTAGCATCATCAAGAGTTTTTCTCTGTGCTAACTGCAATGCCAACGCAGCAATCACGGTATCTCCAGCACCACTTACATCATACACTTCTTTTGCAATTGTAGGCTTTTTATGAAATATACCATTATCGAGATAACCTATACCATCTTCACTTAAAGTAATTAATGGATACCGAACATGATATGTTTTCTGTAATTTATTCAGGGCATCATGCAGAGTTTTATCATTATGAATTGTGATATGTGTTGCTTCCATCGCCTCTTTTTTATTGGGAGTTAATAATGTAGCATTTTTATATTTACTATAATCATTTCCTTTTGGGTCACATAATACTGGAATATCAAAGCTTAATGCAAGTTTGATAAGTTTTTGTGTAAAGCCACCACTTAATACACCCTTTAGGTAATCGCTTAAAATCATGCAATGATATTTTGTAATATTGCTTTGTATGGAATCAAACATTTCTTCATAGATTTCATGTTCGAGATTCCCAGTACTCTCCTTATCTATGCGTAGCATTTGATGTTTTGATGACATGATACGTGTTTTTGTAGTTGTTGGTCTATTTGATTTGTAGCAATGCGATTCTATTCCTTTGTTGAGTAAAAAATCATGCAGTAAAGAACCCTCCATATCGTTTCCAACAACACCATAAATTGTTGCTTTTGCATTCATTGCAATGAGATTATTTGCAACATTACATGCACCACCAAGATTAAAACTTTCTTTTTCTACTCTTACCACAGGTACAGGAGCTTCTGGAGAAAGTTTATGTGCATTTCCCCAAATATATTTGTCAAGTATCAAATCTCCTATGATAATGGCGTGAATTGTGCGGTTTTGTGCTACCATGTTTTCCTTCCTTCTTGAATATCTTGATAAATTTTTTGAATATGGGGCATATAGTCTTTTATCCCTGCTTCAAGCGTATAAAGCGGTTTGTAGTTTGGCAAAAAATTATTAGAATCAGCTAAAGTATGATTCTGAAAAAATGGATATAAATTTTTAATATATTGAACTCCAAAGTTTTTATTTAATTCTTTTTTTAAAATTTCAATAATATCATTATAACTTCGTGATACACCATATCCAACATTATAAATTGCACCATATTGTAGCCAATCTTCCATAATCTTTTTTGATTTTTCTTTAAAATGTTCCCCAAATAACTTTCTCAATATCACATCATGTATCGGCGGTTCTTTTGGCATACTAGCATCATTAAAAGTTTTATGAACTCTCTGCCATTCTAATACATGTTTCGTGTTATCTCGTAATCCATAAGTCAAATAAATTAATTCTAGTGCTTTTATGTTTGCTGCAACCACATCTTCAATATAAACAAAATCTCTTTGTTGTTCACCAAATTCAAAAAGTTTTACTTCATTATTGAGCAATGCTTGCAAGGAGAGTTGCAGAATCATTGATGAAGTCTTATGTTTATAAAACTCATTTTTACCATATACATTGAAATATCGTAATCCAATCAATCCTATGCCCTTATCTTGCATACTTTTTTGCAAACGACGATTTTCTTTATCCATACAGAGTTTTGAAAACCCATAAATATTTTCTGGAAATTCTCCTTTTCCCACACTATTTGGAATCTCTGTAACACCATAAGTTGCTGCAGAACTCGCATAAATAATATGTGCTTCATGTCGCATAGCTAACTTTATAATCTCTTGAAACGCACTGAAATTGACACGCAAAATATGTTGCATATCCATGCAAGTTGTATCAGAAACCGCAGCTTCATGGAAAATAAAATCAATCTTATCATATTTATGATGTAACCTATTCATATCATGAGTATTTGTAATATTGAAGGGTAGAATTTCAACATTATCAAACAAAGAAATATTCTTAAAGTGTCCGAGTGTCATTGGGTTACCATTTGGAAATTGTAAGGAATCCCGAAAATAATCAAGTGCTAAGATTCTGCATTTTGGGTGATTGTAGGCAAAATACTCCACTAAATTGCTACCAATAAATCCTGCTGCACCTGTAACTAATATTGTTTTTGAATCAAGATGTAACGAATCATATTTTCTTGAATGTTTTTGTTGTGTATCTTGAACCTCAAGTGAAGATTGCATATTTACCTCGTATGTTTGTGCAAATTAAAAATACTTAATGTATGATTCTAGCATTTTTTTTGTATTTATGGTTTTTTAATTTATATATTTATACTTAAGTTTAATGTTAAGCAAGTTTCGTTTAATGTTAATTTTAAGAGTTTTATTTTACTTGATGTTGTGATTCTAAAAAAAGAAACTATCCCTTATCAGTAATAATTAAGAAAGAATTTCTAAGGTATGATAAGCACAGATTAACTTAAATCATCAGGAACAATTAAAGAAAATTTTTCTTTTATAGCAAAGGAATATAATTTTCATAACAAATTAAACAAAATACTAATATATTTTGTTTGTGGTGCAGAGTGGAATCAACCAAATCTTCAAAACAAAAAAAAAGGGGGGGGGGGGGAATCTAGGGAAAGTGGTTTAGGTTGAAAAAAGGGGTGGTGTTTTTTACTTCATTTGTCTTTCTCCCTTTTTCCCCTTTTTTTTTTTTTCTTTCTTTTTCTTTTTCCCCCCTCCCCTTCTTAAATTTTTTTTTTTTCTCTTCTTCTTGTTTTTTGTCTTCTCCCTTTTCTTTGTGCGTCTTTTTTTTTTTTAAATGTTTTGGTCTTT
>NZ_NXLQ01000209.1 GCF_003364195.1 Helicobacter didelphidarum
AAGTTATGCTCTATTATCTCATCATAATCTCTTTGTGCATGAAGATAGATTTGTTCTTTATCTTTAATATTTGATAGAGTGAGTTCATTGATACCAGATTCTATGGTGTAATTATGAGATGATGTGAGAGATGATGTAGGGGTATTAGAATCTGTCTTATTATTTATCTCTTCTTTTGTGGAAGTTGTATTATTTATAGATTGCCACGAATCTTGAGATTCTTGCAATGATATTTGAGTAGTATGAGAATCTCCACTATTGTTTAATGATGAAGTATTATTCTCTTGTGTATTATGAGATTGCAGTGATGAAATAGGATTATTGATAGTCCTTGCACTCAAACTTGTCTTATGCTCATCTCCCTTAGGATTTATAAGAGGAGGATTACTCACATTATACAAACTAGAACTAATATAGGGCTTATCTATATCATTTTCTAAATAGCTTATAATCACTTCATCTCCTACTCT
>NZ_NXLQ01000210.1 GCF_003364195.1 Helicobacter didelphidarum
TTTTCATAGTTCTTAATAAGTGTTTGATAAAAATACACTAACGCATTATCTATTTTTTCATAAAAAATATCGGCATACTCTATGTCTCTCCCACTATGAGTAGAGAATCTTATCCCAAAGTATGAGTTTGCATTTACTTCATCATTGATAATCTTTTTAAGCATAGTATCGATTATATTATCTATACCAAACTTATCCATTTTAAGTTCTATTGCTTTTTCTTTCAGTGTCTTAGTGTGAGAAAAATGCAAATATCCTTTTATATCATCATTGATTGTATTTGAGATATGTATCACTATATCATAAGGAGGTTTTAAATCTCTAGCACCGGGTGAATTATAAGTATATACTTCATTTACATTTGCTTCATTACTATCATCACATAGACTTAAAGCAAGCATTTGCGTTAATGCTCCACCTAGTGAATGTCCTGCTATATTTAAGCTTTTAGATTCTATGATAGCAGG
>NZ_NXLQ01000211.1 GCF_003364195.1 Helicobacter didelphidarum
TTGTTGCAACTGATTAAAATTACACTTAGTGCAATTAAACCTAATACTTTTAAAACTATCCTATCCATAATCCATCCTCCATTATTATCGTAGTAGCTAGTCTGCCTATGAATTTAGGGCGTTTTTTACCTTTGCTTCGACTGCTTATCCCCACATACAAAGCTCTAATATTGTTTTGTCCTATGGTATTGAGACATTCTAATAATCTCCTTGCTTTATTTTTATCTTCTTTATAACTTAACATTACACCTTTGGCATTAAGCTTTCTTGTATGAGTGAAATAATAGTCTTTATAATCATTGAGAATCTCTAAGACTTCATTATACGCATCAATGGCTGATTTTTGATCATCTTCTTCCAAAGCCTTAAACTGCTGATAGAGGCTATTTTTATCATCACTCTTTGGGATTTGATATTTAAGGATATTATTTATACTGATATTTGGTTCTTTGTCTATAATATTAC
>NZ_NXLQ01000212.1 GCF_003364195.1 Helicobacter didelphidarum
TCCTACAACAGGAGCGGTAGAACCTAAAGCCGCTCCTGTGGCAGCACCAGCTAAAATACGACTTCCTACAGAAACCCCTAATCGTGTAGCAGTTTTAGTAGCGATTTTTTCTTGTATTTTATTGCCTAAAAATTTACCGCCTCTCCCAAATGTATTGGTGGCAATCATCTCAATTCCTATTTCGCCTAAAATTCTACCATCGCTTTTCCCCTCTGCTTTTTTAAAGAAATACGCTATTACTCCGTAATTAACCCCTAAGGTAATGGTTGGAACATTAAAGAGCTTATTTGTAGGATAATATTTATCACTCATAGCACTTACAAATGCAGAATTAGCAGGGAGATAAATATTAAGAAAAGTATTAGTAGTGCTACCCAAGTCATTTAAAACTTTTTTCCTTTGTGGCAAACTATCATTAAACTCACAATTATAAAGATTCAAAGAAGCATAGATACTTTTTTG
>NZ_NXLQ01000213.1 GCF_003364195.1 Helicobacter didelphidarum
TGGATCTAGCTTAATATCAAACTTCCCCTCTCTATAAAGCTCTTCTAAATACTCTGGGATATAATAAGTGGGAGCATTAGGATAGCCTTGTGGGGGAGTGAGGGATACTAGTTTGGCATCTAAGATAATGGAATTCATATAGAATCTGGCTTCTTCTTCGCTCCAATCATTTGGAATATCTGTATAGTAAACTGCTTTAGAGCTTCTACGATATGCAAACATCGCATAAGTAAATTCCAATCTACTTTCATGAGTAGAATCTCTATCCCTAGGATCTTTTAGTTTTCCCACTTTAACATCTTGATGAATTCCCCGCATTGCATTACCTCTGGAATCATATGCAAATTGATATTCATTCAAATCCATTACCCAATCTACCCCTATTAACTCATCTAAAAATGGAAGCATTCCAAATTCATCATAAGGAGGATTCTTAGAAAACTTCTTTACCACTTCA
>NZ_NXLQ01000214.1 GCF_003364195.1 Helicobacter didelphidarum
TGAAGTGGTAAAGAAGTTTTCTAAGAATCCTCCTTATGATGAATTTGGAATGCTTCCATTTTTAGATGAGTTAATAGGGGTAGATTGGGTAATGGATTTCAATATGCTATATCAATATGCTGTTGATGATGGCTATGCAACAAGAGTCTTATATGAAGAAATTAGCAAAGGCAAACTCAAAGACCCTAGAGATACAGATTCTACAAAGGAGAGCAAAAAAGAGTTTTACGAGAGAAGTGAAAGCGTATTGGGAAGTTATCTAGAGTCTTACAATTATGATATTCCCAATGATTGGAGCGAACAAATAGCAAAAACTTATATAGACAAATTACTTTTAATAGCCAAAGTCATGGCAGTAACTCCCCCACAAGGCTATCCTAATGCTCCCACTTATTATATCCCAGAGTATTTAGAAGAGCTTTATAGAGAGGGGAAGTTTGATATTAAGCTAGATCCA
>NZ_NXLQ01000215.1 GCF_003364195.1 Helicobacter didelphidarum
ATGCTATAATCCATAGCACTAAAACCATAATCTTTATGATAAAGCAATTTCATATCACAAGGAGAATCCCTTGCACCCTCTCTTAGAATCTGATAGCTTAGAGTGTCCTCATAAAGGTAAAGTAATATTACAATCAAGCAATAAAGAGTTGTTTGAAGTCAATAATGATGGATTGATAGTAGAGTCTGATTTACTCAATGCAAGTATTATTGGTTGTAGTAATACGATTGCAGGATTCCCTACTCCTTGCTCTTGTATCGCTACTATCCCTAAACCTTGTATATCCACTCTCTTAGAGATAGAAGGAGAGGGAGTGATACTTATAGATAATATAAGCCTTATCCTCACAGATAAAGGATTCCCTCTTATGTTAAATGGAGAAGCTAAGGCAAAAGATGTATTTGAGATAGATGAGAATCCAAGTGAAAACAGGAGATAATGAAGATTCTAATCAA
>NZ_NXLQ01000216.1 GCF_003364195.1 Helicobacter didelphidarum
GAGTTTCCATATTATCCTAATCACTCGTAAAAATATAACTAATGCAGAAGCTACTATACCACCCATACCTGGTGCATTATAAGTATAAACTTCTTTTATTCTGTTTGGATAAGTAAGTGCGAAGCTTTGAGCTAAGAATCCACCTAGTGAATGCCCTGTAACAATGACATTGATATTATGTGTATTGAAATACTCTCTAATACTTTGAAGGGAATTATATTTACACGCTATCTCTTTAGAGTTTGGATTATTTGTCTTTGATAGCTTTTGATGATGAATCACAATGGTTTCAAATATATCTTTTGCAAAACTACTCATTGCAATGATTTGAGTTATAGCTACTCCTGCTAATGCTAAAAATATATCTGCTATATAATCACCAGTATTCTCTGTGCCTCTAAAAGCTATGATGTAATTTTGTGTATCTGTATCATAAAATAAAGTAGCA
>NZ_NXLQ01000217.1 GCF_003364195.1 Helicobacter didelphidarum
AATCTTGTCTTGCTTCTCTTTGTAGGTTTAGGGTATGAACTCAAGATTGAAGTATTTCCATTTTGGAAAGAGTTAGAAAGAATGGGTTATACAATGAGTGAGTAAGAAATATTTACATACTCAAGAAGTAAAAGATACAAGATTATCATTTAAAGCTAGATTATCTTTTAACTTCTCTTTGTCTAACAAGAAAAAAATGGGGGGGGTATTTTATTCCCCCTATCTCTAATTCTGAATTTATGAAATATTACTAAAAGATTCTCTATTCATAGCATGTAAGGGTAAGAGTTTAACTCATACCCTTTAACTTGTCTAGCTCCAACAGCACTAAGAGAATCTAAGCCTTGTTTGTCTCGCTCTTGAATGTTTGAAGCAGATTCTAAAGCCTTAGTATTCTCTTTGTTGTGTAACTTGTCTTAGCTTAATACACTCAACACAATGTCGAAC
>NZ_NXLQ01000021.1 GCF_003364195.1 Helicobacter didelphidarum
CTAAGATTGGCACGTTGGTCTGGAGTCGTGTATAAGTGAAATGTAGAAATTTGCCTAAAGTAAAAAAATAAAAATTCTTTATTTTTATTTTATTTTTCTAGTAGGTATTATGAGAAATAATTATTTTTTTTTTTATATGATATTTATTAATTTATTTTTTTTTTTTTTTTATTTGATTTTTTTTTAGAATACCAATGGTTTTTGTCTATGGTAGTTTGTTGTTTTTTTTGGATTGGTGGAGATTATGTCTGAATTTAGATTTTATGGGTGGGGGGGGGGGGGGGGAATCTCATACCCTAAAACTTTATAAGGAGGATGAAGTAGAATGTATCGAGGGGGCAGATGAAATCTCGATACTAAAATTTTGTATAGCAAAATATGGTAATGAGCTTATTGAAGAAAATAGGGAAAAGAGGGAGTATGGAGACTTTGGGTATGAATATACTATGAAATCCATGTTGGCAGAAGCAGATTCTATTGATAGCAAAGATAAATTGATAGCATTGTTTAACAAGATTTATTACTTTATTACCCCCAGAGATAAAAAGGAGTTGGTAGAGTATGAAAAACAATGTGAGGAAGAATATGATAGATTATACGAATCTGCTGAAAAGTTGATGGTTGAAGTAAGGGGATATAACGAAAAACACAGGTTATTCGATTATGCAAGGAAAGCAACAACTAAAGATTTCCAAAGATCTTTTGAGGATATACAAGCACATATTGAGAATGCAGAAGACTATGAGCAAATAGTTGCACTCTATAAGGAACTTACTGCACTTATTAAGGACATTGTAGCAAACTATAATCATTATAGGGGAGATTATTTTCCTTATAAGATTAATATTTCAACAAAGATTCTTACACCAAAGCAAATCAGTAAAACAAAGATACAAAAGAGTATGGAAGCTACTTTTCACGAGACAAAGCTAAAAGATACAAAAGAGATTATGGACAAATTGGATTTAGAATATTCATATACACCCGGGAAGATAGATTCTGTCCCAAAGGTTATTACCTATAAAGATAAATATAGATTTAGCAATAAGGACTTAAAAACAGATAGAGAGCATATAGAGACAAATGCCTTTTTTATAGCATTGCTTCAAGCAGCAAACCTCAAAGTATCAGCTATCACAAAAGCATACGAGAGAGCAGAGGCGACATCTGGCTATCTCACACAGATTGAGAGCAAATATAATGAACGTGTGAATGACTTGGTAACCAAAAGATTTAATGAATTGTATAAAAAAGTTGAAGACAATCAATATGAGTTTGGACTAAAACTTGAAAAAACTCAAATAAATTTTACAATTTTTAGGGGCAACAACAAAGATGAGGTTTTGGAGCTAGATTTACAATCAGAGGGCTTTAAATGGTTTTTTAATCTTTTTTTCCATCTTTTGTATAGCAAGACTTTGCAAAAAGGTAGCGTAGTGCTTATGGATGAACCAGCACATAATCTTTCTATCCCAGCACGCAAGGAATTTAGGGACTTCTTAAAGCAATATGGAGAAGAGAATGGTATCACCTTTGTAATTGTTACACATGATCCATTCCTTGTGCATGCTGATTATCTTGATGAGATTCGCATCGTGCAAAATCACACCAAAGAAGATTCTAAAGGAGTGGAGATACTCAATGACTTTTCAAGTATTAGCTCAAAAGATACTGATGCACTCTTGATAATCAAACAAGCACTTGGTATAGGCACATATATCCTCTATCCACCAAATTTGCAGATAATCTTTGTAGAGGGAATCACGGATTATAACTACCTCACGACTTTTAAGATTCTGAAAGAGAGAGAAGAGAATAAGCTCTGCAGTGTAGTGTTCTTGCCCATTGGAGGCTTAGGAGAAAAAGGTGATGAGAAAGAAATTTTAGAGAAGTTATTGCAACAGCACAAAGAGCCAATATTGCTTATCGATGATGATGGTGCGGGTAAGGCAATAATAAAAGTCAAAGAAGAGAATAAAATGGAATCTTTGCGAATTATCAAGCTAAGTGAGATAGATTCTAAACTCAAAGAGATAGAAGATTGCTTTGATAAGAAAGATATAGAAAAATATGGCTTATTGAAAAAAGATTCTAATGGCAAAGAAAGTAAAGAGTTTATCAAAAGTTCTAAACTTTCTAGTGCGATAAAGAAAGCATTGCTATGGAGAAAAGCTGATGATGACAAAACACAGAATCTTATAGAACAATCAACAAAACAGAATTTTTATAAGATTCTTGATTACCTTGAGAATTTATAAGCTTGTTATAAAAAATGTTGTATGGTATTTATATGAATGTTTTGAGGGAGATTTTTAGAGAAAAGGGCTATTAAATTTATTTGTAACCTTAGTATAAAGTTCTTTCATTCATAAAGATTTATATGTAATATCATGATATTTTTTATCTGAAGTGTTTATTTTTGGGGTAGTAAAGTTTCATTCATAATTAATTTTATATCCTCTATTATGGATTCTGATATTAAGAGATTTAATACTTAGCAAATAGAGTATCTTAAGTATATAATAAAGATTCTTAAACTTTAGGAAATAGACTAAAATTTCAATATATACATATATTTTCTGCTATAATACCTAAGCTTAAAGAAGGGTTAAAGCTTTACAAGGCTTCAAAATTTCCTTATATTTTAAAGCTTATAGATTTTATAATCATTATGAATATTAAAAAAGTATTATCTTATTTATCTTTAAATTGTATTGTAATGTAAAAAAAAGGAAAACTATGGAATATATTTTTGATAATAAAACACTGACAATGTCAATCCTTGCAACACCAGCACATATTAATTTCAATGGTGTTATGCACGGCGGAGATTTATTAAAGATTCTTGACCAAGTCGCCTATGCATGTGCTACTCGTTATTGTGGTATTGGAGTGGTTACACTAAGTGTTGATAGAGTGCTTTTTCGTAGTCCAATAAAAATTGGGAATCTTATTCATTTTTTAGCTTGCGTGAATTACACAGGAGTTACCAGTGTTGAAGTTGGAATTAAAGTTCTTTCTGAAGATATTGCCAATAAGTCTGTAACACATTGCAATAGTTCATATTTTACTATGGTTGCACTTGATGAAGATGGTAGACCGACCAAAGTCCCGCAATTAGTGCCAATAACAGATGAAGAAAAAAGACGATTTGAGGCGGGCAAACTACGTAGAGAAGCAAGTAAGAGAAATAATAAAAAATTATGATATAAGATATTTCAAAAATTTAATTGTTGTGTTTTATTTTTAATATTTATATGTTAGCAAAATTATTATATTTATAGAATGACATTTATTTTTATAGTATTTAAATAATAATTTAACCATTATGTTTTATACAAATAATATTCTAATAATATTTATTTCATAAGCATGAAACTTGTTCAATGTAAGATTCTAAATCTGTAATATACAGATTCTTGAAGGGTGGAGAAAAATTGAAAATATTTATTAAAAATCTACAATAAAATATAGATTTTAGATTATAATGCGATATAAAATACTTAAATTATTAAGGAATTATATGTCAGCTTATACAAATACAACAAAACGTTATACAGATTCTGAAATTCTTGATCTTATGGATAATGCATCATTAAAAGAACTTGGAAAAATGGCAAATGCTAAGAAATTAGAGATTCACCCAAGAAAAATTACAACTTTCGTTGTTGATAGAAATATTAATTATACTAATATTTGTTGGGTTGATTGCAAATTTTGTGCTTTTAAACGGAACTTAGGACAAGAGGGTGAATATATATTGAGCTTTGATGAAATAGATAAGAAAATTGAAGAGTTACTTGCGATTGGTGGGACACAAATCCTCTTTCAAGGTGGTGTGCATCCAAAATTAAAAATTGATTATTATGAAAATCTTGTTTCACATATTGCACAAAAATACCCAACAATTACTATTCATGGGTTTTCTGCTATTGAGGTAAATTTTATTGCCAAAATCTCAAAACTTAGTATTAAAGAAGTTTTATTGCGATTACAAAAAGCTGGATTATCTTCAATACCTGGTGCAGGTGCAGAGATTTTAAGTGATTCTGTGCGTGATTTGATTGCTCCCAAAAAACTTTCAAGTGATGAATGGATTGAAGTGCATAGAGAAGCACACAAGATTAATATGAAAAGCACTGCTACCATGATGTTTGGTAGTTTAGAAAATAATGATGATATTGTTGAACATTGGCGAAGAGTACGTGATTTGCAAGATGAGACGAGAGGGTTTCGAGCATTTATTTTATGGAGCTTTCAACCAAACAATACGCCATTAAAAGCACAATATCCACATATTGAAAAAGCTAGTTCCAATCGTTATTTACGCCTTTTGGCATGTTCTCGTCTTTATCTTGATAATATCAAAAATATTCAAAGTAGCTGGGTTACACAAGGTAGCCATATCGGGCAGTTAGCTTTACTTTTTGGTGCAAATGATTTAGGGAGTACGATGATGGAAGAAAATGTTGTTTCATCTGCTGGGGCATGTCATTCAATGAATCAAGATGAAATGATAGGGCTTATTCGAGATGTCAATGAGATTCCAGCTAAACGAAATACGGCATATGAAATTTTAGAACAATATTCATAGTTTTGCAAGATATAAATTTTGATTTTTATATAATATTTTTCTTAAGAATATTCCCAGGATTTTGATTCTTTAAAATCATAAGCTTATTTTTATGGGGTTTACTATGTTAAGAAAAATTATATTGTTTATGTTTTGTATGCTACATTATGTTTATGCCGCACGACCAATGAATACTGATGATGCTCGCATTACCCCAAGAAATCAATGTCAAATAGAAACATGGGCAGAATTTCATTTCAATGGAAATAGTGAAGTCTGGGCATTGCCCGGTTGCAATTTATTTTGGGATACAGAAATAACACTTGGAGGTATGATTGGATTAGAATCTGATTCGATTCAATTTCAAGTGAAAAAACTTTTTGTTGATGCCGATAAGAAAAATTGGGGAATTGGTATAGCATTAGGAAACATTCATCATTTTATTGTAGATTCAAAGAGTAAAAATGATCTCTACCTTTATGTTCCTGCTACATTGACATTCTTTGATTCTAAACTTGTTTTTCATGCAAACATAGGTTATAATTTGCAAGATTTTCGATCTAATATTTATAGTGCAGGTATTGGTATAGAGGCTGGTATTACAGAGAAAATCTATTTTATTGGCGAAGTGTATTATAATCGCTTTGATCCACTCATTTATCAGGTCGGATTACGTACATGGATAGTGCAAGATTCATTGCAAATAGATTCTACTTATGGTAATTCTTTTGACGGAAAATCAAGTTTTGTGAGTCTTGGATTTAGAATTTTGCCTCAAAAAAAGATTACACTTATGCACAAAACTAAGTGATAAGAAAATATTTTATTGTAAATTGTTTATTTTATGATTATTTCATAAAAATACATCATTTTGTTTTTTTACTATCTATGCTTGTGTAAATCTTTTCATATTTTTTGCCAACATATTCTTCATCTTAATAATTTTTATAAATTTAATATTCAAATATTATAGATTTATTTTTTATATTCAATTTATATGCAATAATATTTAACATTTAGTATCAAATAAAGTTTTATCTTGCATTTTTTCTTAAGATTTTTACTTCATAGAGGCATCTACAATACATAACAAACATCTATTTATATAGCAGAATAACTTTTATAATCTAAATATAATAAACTTACTCTTAAAATCTATGCCCTCACGGCAAGTTTATTAATTGCTTCAGAATTAAGCTCGTCCATGTGTGTTTTCATCACTTTAGAATACATATCAACAAGGCGATTTGTTTCAATCATGCTTGACATTTCAAGCACTGCATTTACATTGCTTTTTTCTAAGAATCCTTGTGCTACAATTCCGCTATTATACACGAGATTTACCCCAGCCAATCCCTCGCTACTTGTATCATTTGGTATTTTTCTTTCTTCAATATACAGACTTGAACCAATCTTTTTTAAAAATTTTGGATTATCAAAAGTAACAATGGCGAGGCTACCACCAGCGACATTATCTGCCATTCCTTCATTGCTCAAATCTTTAAAACTAAGATTGCCATTTGCATCCGCAGTAATTTGCATAGTAGGATTCATTAAGATACCACCTTCATTATCAACGCCATCGCGAGATAAAACATGGAATCCTTCTTTTGTTACCAAATACCCATCATCACTAATACTAAAGCTCCCGTTGCGTGTGTAAGCTACTCCATTAGGTGTTTGCACAGCAAAAAACATATTTGGTGATTTTAATGCAAAATCCAAATCGTTTTCAGTATGTTCCATTGAACCAATGCTATGGTCTGTGTAAGATTCTGCGATAACTGGCACACGAGTCATTGTGCGATTAATAAATTTTGCCGCAGCTCTTGTTTCATCTGGGATTGGTAGTGTGTCTTGATGTCCTTGCACCATACGTAAAAAATCACCAATGACAACATCATCGCGTTTGTAGCCATTTGTATTTAAATTTGCTAAATTATGTGAAATAATATCGAGGCGGTTAAATTGTGTAACCATACCACCTGTTGCACCATAATATCCTGTTTGCATAATCTCTCCTTAGATTGTTTGTAATTTTTACAATATTTTTGTATTCTCAAGATTTTAAAGATGAAGTAACCTTTAAACTTAAATAAAGTAAAGTTGTAATTGCATAAGCAAAAAGCTTTCCAAATTTATGTTTAATGGTATGAAGTATTTAATACTATCATAATATTGTAAGTATTTTCTATAAAATGAGATAAAATTTACATATATGCTTATTTTTTACTATATAATTTAAGAATTTTTAGAAATATATAAGGAGAAATATATGATTATTGGTATTCCAAAAGAGATAATGAATCATGAACATAGAGTAGGGCTAATACCAAGTGATGTAAAAATACTTAAAAACTCAAATCCTCTCCATGAAATCTATATAGAAAATGGTTTAGGAAATAGCATAGGGTATAGTAATGAAGATTATGAACAGGCGGGAGCAAAGATTCTCAAAAGTGCAAAAGAGGTGTGGCAAAAGGCAGAATTTATTATAAAATGTAAAGAACCTGTTGAATCTGAATATCAATATTTACATAAAGATATGATTCTTTATAGTTTTCTCGATCTTGCATATTCTAAAAGTCTTGCACAGGCTTTAGTAGATTCTCAAGTAACTTCAATTTGTGGGGAAACTATATCTGGTCCAAATGGAGATTATCCTATTCTCGCAGCAATGAGTGAAGTAACTGGGAAATTTGTGGCACAACATGCTGCTACACTCTTAAGCACAAATTATGGTGGACGAGGTATTTTAGTTGGTGGTTGTGCAGGGGTTCAACCTGCTAGAGCAGTAATAGTTGGTGGGGGGGTCGTTGGAATCAATGCTGCTAAAGTGCTTGTGGGAATGGGTGCAGATGTATGGATTCTTGATATTAATACACAAAAGTTAAGCACTCATCCACTTGTTATTGATAATAAAATTAAACTTCTTTATTCTAATGATGAATCTATCCGCATTGCATTGCAGAATGCAGATATTTTAATTGGGGCAATACTTGTTACCGCAAATGCAACGCCAAAAATTATTACAAGAGAACATTTGCGTCTTATGAATAAAGGAGGCGTTGTCCTTGATGTGTCAGTGGATCTTGGAGGTTGTGTTGAAACTTCACGACAAACTACACATGATGATTCTATATATATTGAAGAGGGGCTTATACATTATGGTGTGCCAAATATACCTGGTGTTATTGCCCGAACTTCAAGCATTACCTATTCTTATGAATCATTGCCTTATATCCTTGCAATTGCTAATCATGGCTGGAAAGAAATGCTTCAAATGAAAGGAGCAATGAGTGGTTTAAATGCATATAATGGTAAAATTGCACTAGAATCTATTGCAAAAGCATTTGCACTTCCTTATATTGACACACAAACAATAATAAACTCAAATAATTAGCATCACCTATCAAGAGGTAATATATGAAAAAGAGTGTTTCTCAAACATATAACAAAAGAATATTTGCATGGTTTTTTTTACTGTTGGCAATAGCTTTAGAAGTGAGTGCGTTAGCTTTACTTAAGGTTATTCCTTTGTGGTTAGAATCTATTGGCACAAACGGTATCGTTACATTGTTCGGGTTGGAAATATCCACGACAATGATTGCAAAAGTCAATTTATTATTTATGATTGCGATTTCATATTATTGTATGTCTCTCGCCTTACGAAAAATTGCTTTAGGTGTAGCATATTCTACATGGGAAATTGTTGGTTTAATTGGTGTTTTACTCATTTCTTTTGTCTTTTTTGATCCCTCGTTGAGTGTGCAGCAATATATTGGTATTGGTGTTGGATTTGTTGGGATTATTTGTGTAATATTGGGAGAGGAACATTAGTTTGTGTTTTGACTCTTAGATAAAAGTGCTTATTTGGAATACTTAATAATTGCCATTCAAGGAATAATTTTTTAGTAGTCTAAGTGAAATATAGAAAATCGCAAGATGGCGTATATAATATATAAATAAAAGAATGAATATTGTTTTTATCTAAAAATAAGATTCCAATAAGAAAGAATCTTATTAATTATTAAGATTGCTATTTTATATTGCCTCATAAATTAGAGTAAAATAATAAATATTGGCAGAAGTTTTGTTATTTTCTTTATGTTGTTTGTATTTCATTGATGATCTTTTATAACCATAAAAAATAATCAATGAAATATTTGATGAAATTTCTTATATCTCAAGTATTAAGATTTTGTGGGCTTTATATCAAAATTCTTAGGCTCTTGTTACAATAAATATTTCTCAAAAATATCAAAAAAATTATGTTACGATTTACTTTTTATTTTTAAATGTGTAAAATAATTACACATTTATTTTTCTTTGTTATGATTTATACTTCATTTATGGAAAAAAGAAATTTTTTTTGGTATATTTCTCTCAAAGTTTTAGCAAGATAGGAGATAAAAATAATGCAAAAACGCATATATTTAGACAACAATGCAACAACTATGCTGGACCCTAGCATTTTGCCACTTATGCAACCTTATTTTTGTGAAAAATTTGGGAATCCAAATAGTTTGCATAAATATGGCACAGAAACTCACCCCGCTATTCAAGAGGCGATAGAGAAGCTCTATAATGGTATCAATGCTGCTGATAGTGATGATATTGTTATCACAGGTTGTGCGACTGAATCCAATAATTGGGTATTGAAAGGCGTGTATTTTGATGAGATTCTCAAAAAAGGAAAAAAGCATATCGTTACGACAGAGGTGGAGCACCCTGCTATTGGAGCGACTTGTAGCTTTTTAGAATCTCTAGGCGTGGAGGTTACGCGACTTCCTATAAACGCACAAGGCACGATTACTGCGGAACAAGTGGCAGAGGTGATACGCGAGGATACGGCGTTGGTTAGCGTTATGTGGGCGAATAATGAGACAGGACTCATATTTCCTATTGAAGAGATTGGCAAGATTTGTAGGCAAAAAGGTGTTTTATTTCATACTGACGCAGTGCAAGCTATCGGCAAGATTCTCGTTGATGTGCAAAAAGCAAATGTTGATTTGCTAAGCTTTAGTGCGCATAAGTTTCATGGACCAAAGGGCATAGGTGGGTTATATATTCGTAAAGGCGTGGAGCTTACTCCATTATTACATGGAGGGGAGCATATGCGTGGGAGACGAAGCGGGACGCTCAATGTCCCTTATATTATTGCAATGGGCGAGGCTATGCGTTTAGCAAATGAATACTTGGACTTTGAGTTGAGTGCAGTGCGTAAAATGCGTGATTATTTAGAAGACAAATTGCTAGAGATTAAAGATGTGTTTGTCGTTGGCACAAGGGAAAATCGTGTGCCAAATACGACTTTAATCAGCGTGCGAGGTATTGAGGGTGAAGCTATGCTATGGGATTTGAATAAAGCAGGGATAGCAGCTAGCACAGGGAGTGCGTGTGCGAGTGAGGACTTGGAAGCAAATCCAGTCATGGTAGCTATCGGTGCAGATAAAGAACTTGCACACACCGCGATTAGAATCTCACTAAGCCGCTTCAATACGCAAGAAGAGATTGATTATACTATAGAGGTATTTAAAAAGGCGGTAGAGAGATTACGGAATATTTCTAGCTCGTATGACGCATAGGAAAATAAGTTTATTCTAAGGTTTAAAATGGTGCAAACAATAAGCGAGACGAAATTCTGCATGTCAAATACAGAATCTTTCTTTAATGACAAAAATGCCTTGTTGTATAATGTGAACGTTTTAAACAAAAATACATTAGATTCTAATAGCGTGGATTTAATTATAACTTCTCCACCATATAATGTTGGTATTGATTATAACTCAAATGATGATACATTGGATTATCAACAATATTTAGAATTTACTCAATCTTGGTTATCTAATTGCTATATATGGGCTAAAGATAGGGCTAGACTTTGCCTTAATATTCCACTAGATAAAAATAAAGGAGGACAGCAAAGTGTCGGGGCTGATATTACACAAATTGCTAAAAAAGTTGGTTGGAAGTATCATAGCACTATTATTTGGAATGAGGGGAATATTTCGCGTAGGACTGCGTGGGGCAGTTGGCTTAGTGCGTCTGCACCCTATGTAATCGCACCTGTTGAACTGATTCTCGTGTTATATAAAAACGAATGGAAAAAAGTCGATAAGGGTGTTAGCGATATTTCTAAAGATGAGTTTATGTCTTGGACAAATGGGCTTTGGAGCTTTAATGGAGAATCTAAAAGGCGTATAGGACATCCAGCCCCATTTCCTAGAGAATTGCCCAAACGTTGTATTAAACTTTTTTCTTTCGTAGAAGATAGTGTTTTAGACCCTTTTTGTGGTAGCGGAACAACGCTTATAGAATCTATGTTGAATAACAGACGTGCTATTGGTATAGAAATAGACAAAAATTATTGTGAATTGGCGAAAAATAGAATCTTAAGTGAAAAAGGATTGTTTCAATGAGAGATGTTTCGCAATTGGATTTAATTATGGAATTTTTTAAAAATAATCCTAATAGGGATATTCCGCACCCAGAAGTTGTAGATTGGGTTGTAAATGAATATAAAAAACGAACAGGAAAAGTTTTTCGCGACCCAGATAGAGGAATTAGAAGTTTGCATCAAAAGGGACATTTGCAAAAAATTGCTAAAGGTGTTTATAAATATGACCCAAATTTTGTAAATTTAAGAAATGATTTAGAGGATTTTACGCAAAGTTTAAAAGCTAAAATTTTAGAACGTGATAATTATAAATGTGTAATTTGTGGAATGGGTAAAAAGGAGGGCGTTGAGCTTCATATAGACCATATCAAACCCAAAGATTTAGGAGGAAAAGCAAGTTTAGAGAATGGACAAACTCTTTGTAGCCGACATAATTTTTTAAAAAAGAATCTCAAACAAACAGAAACGGGTAAAAAAATGTTTATTCAAATGCTAGAAACTGCGAAAGATTCTAATGAAATAGAACTCGTAAAATTTTTAGAAGATGTGTTAAGCGTTTATGAAAAACATAATATCAATGGGCATATAGTATGGAAAAAGTAATGCTAATGTTTAGGTAAAATTATGAAAATTGTTGGAATTTTTATAAAATCTAGATTTTATAAATTCGCTTTTGATTATATAAAAGGCGGATTTTTGAGTCTAAATTTTGCAACATAGTTTCTATTATGATGCGAAAGCATTTTAGAGACTAAACTTAGATTTATAAAATTTACAAAAGGATAGAAAATGGCAAAGAATGATTTAATCGGTGGCGCATTATGGGACGCCTACTCAAAAAAAGTCAGTGAAAGAATGGATAACCCTACGCATTTAGGGGTTATCACACAAAAAGACGCGGATGAAAAAGGCGCGAAGCTTATCGTGGCTGATTATGGTGCAGAGTCTTGTGGCGATGCGGTAAGGTTGTATTGGCTTGTGGATTCTGATGATAGAATTATTGATGCGAAGTTTAAGAGGTTTGGCTGTGGGGCGGCGATTGCAAGCTCTGATATGATGGTGGAGCTATGTCTTGGTAAAAAGGTGCAAGAGGCAGTAAAAATCACAAATCTTGATGTCGAACATGCCTTGCGTGATGACCCAGATACACCAGCAGTGCCGGGACAAAAAATGCACTGCTCTGTTATGGCGTATGATGTCATCAAAAAGGCGGCAGGTATGTATTTAGGCAAAAATGCGGAGGACTTTGAGGACGAAATCATCGTGTGCGAGTGCGCACGCGTGAGTCTTTCGACTATTAAAGAAGTGATAAAGTTGAATGACTTAAAAAGTGTGGAGGAAATTACGCAATATACAAAGGCAGGTGCATTTTGTAAAAGCTGTGTAAAACCCGGAGGACACGAGAAAAGGGAGTATTATCTTGAAGATATTTTGCGTGATGTGAGGGCTGAAATGGACGCACAGAATCTCAAAAATCTAGCAAATAATGCTACAAGCGGGAATCTTGCTTTTAAAGATATGACAATTCCTCAAAAGGTGAAGCAGATTGACAAAACAATTGATGAATATATCCGCCCAATGCTGATGATGGATGGTGGGAATATGGAAATTCTTGATATAAAGGATACGAGTGATGGCTATATTGATGTCTATATTCGCTATATGGGTGCGTGTGATGGTTGTGCGAGTGCGACTACAGGGACACTTTATGCGATAGAAGAGGTGTTAAAAGAACATTTATCAAAACAGATTCGTGTTTTTCCAATTTAATAAAAATACTATCATTTCAACTTTGTATTGTCTAAATTGAAAAATGTATTTGCAAATGTAAAGACTATCGCTTCAATTGACATTTAAAAAAAGCTATGAAGTTTTTATATTTTAAAATCTCAATGCAACGGTTTATTATTGTTAGATTAAATTGAAGTAATGTAGCATAACAGAGAAAGATTTCTCCATCAAACTCATATCTTGTGATGATTTATAGATTCTGTATTTTATAAGATCTAATCGTCTTTTTTTCAAACAATAATAAGGATTTTACTATGTGTCAATCCATGGATTATCAATTAGAAGCTTATAATTTCTCCCTCCCAACTAATCTTATAGCAACAAATCCTATATATCCTAAAGAACATGCAAAATTACTTGTATATCACAATAATAGGATTACGCATACAACTTTTGAGAATCTTTTTGATTTTATTCCAAAAGATTATCTTATTGTTTTAAATAATACAAAGGTTCTTAAGGCACGATTATTTGGATATAAACTCTCCTTGCAATCTGATTTAGTGTATTTACAGGCGACTACACATATACAACAGATTTTAGATTCCTTTCAGTCTCAAAGGAAAAAAGAAATATTTTATCATAAGACATTACAATCATCGTTACATTTAGTGCAGATAAAGGGTAGGGTAAAAATAGCAGATATTTTTATTCTTGAAGGTATTAATAATATAGCAATGCAGATTGTTGGTATTCAAGAAAATGGTTTTAAAGAAGTGATTTTTTATTCTTTTAAGGACTTACAAATATTGTGGCAACTCGTTCAAAATACGCTTGAAAAGAAAAATGGAGCATATTATCAAGCAAAATCGCAACACTGTTGTAATCAAGATTCTCTTTTTAACAACCATGTATTGCATGAAAATGATGTGTTAGAGATACTGCAGAAATATGGTAGTGTTCCCTTACCCCCATATATTAAGAGAAAAAGCAATATTCAAGATGAAATTGACTATCAAAGTATTTTTGCCTTGCATTATGGGTCCGTTGCTGCTCCAACTGCAAGTTTGCATTTTTCAGAGACAATGCTTGATTACTTGATGTCTCATTATAGCGTAGCTTTTGTAACACTTCATGTGGGTGCTGGGACATTTCAACCTGTGCAAACAGAAAATATTATAGCACATAAGATTCATAGTGAATCTTGTTATATACCACATGAAAGTGCTAAAAAAATTCTTGAATCTAAAAAGATTCTGTGTGTTGGCACAACAGCTATGCGAAGTGTTGAATGGTTTTTGCAAACAAGGCAAACAAGTGGGGAAAACAATATTTTTTTACATCCTATGAATCCACCACAAAAAGTGAAATCTTTGCTTACGAATTTTCATCTCCCAAAATCAAGCCTCCTTATGCTTGTTAGTAGTATAATTGGTAGAGAAAAAACTCTTGAGATTTATGAAGAGGCTATCAAACAACAATATAGATTTTATTCCTATGGTGATGGTATGTTGATTATTGAATAATATTGCTAGAAAATATAACTCTGATAAAATTGAAATATGATATTTTTTGAGATTTCTGAAAATTATGAGTTTCATTTTAAGAATGCAGGAGAATAGTTATATTGTTATGTTTGCAATATATTTAACCTTCAAATATACATTGAAAGATAAAAATATTCTTACAAATACCATCTATATGTTAAAGTAATAATATAAGGATTGATCGTAACTATTTCTTTATAATTAACAAGCCCATTATTTCCTTCTTTATAAGTGCTAAGATGTTTATTGTTAAACGGCATAGTGAATCTAGCGGATACTTCAGAGCTTTGATTGATTCTATAATTTATCCCAAGGTTAAAATGATATGCCCAACCATCATAATACTCTACTATATGTTCCATTGTATATCTCTTCGAACCTATCCAGTCTTCAAATTCCACATTATAGGTATTCATCCAATAACTCATACCAATGCCACCACTAATACCAAAACTTCCAAATCGGAGTGTTAAATCTGCATTAATTGCAGCATATCCAGACAAAATAGATGTTTTGCTCTTGTATCTATATGGCCATGTATTTCCTGGAAGAATCATAGCATTTGGTATAGTTTTACTAGATCCACCACCAAACATAATGTTGCCATATATGTCAATCTCAAGTAAGCTTATGGGGCGTATTTTTACCCCTGCTTCCAAATTGATGCCACCAACTATATTATCATCAAGACATACTTGTGCTGTGCAATGTCTATTGTAAGATATTTTATCCATAGATTGAAAATTGCTTTGTGGGTAATTAATAGGCAATAGCTCTTGGATTTTGTTTGAAAATAAACCAACAGATGCTCCACCTCCCGCAAAGAATAAAATAGAATTTGTATTTTCCCTTGCCTGCATAATGGAACTGCTTAACATTATGCTTGAAAATAATGCTAAATGTAATATTTTTTTCATACATGATCTCCACACATATCAAGAAATGAATATATAAAAATTATAGAAATATGTATTAAATACAATGATACAATATTACTATATACAACCTTGTGATTATTTTTATATCTTTTATTTTTTCTAGTGCAATGTATATTTTTTTCACTATATAGTCTTATTATTTAACTATTTTTTGAAAGAAAATCATGCGTCAAAAAGTCCTGTGATTATTAGAGAATCTTATTGTAATTAATAGAAGCCTTAAGATTATTTAGATATAATACCAAGATTATTTTATAATATTTTTTTAAGGAAATCAATTTTTATTAAGGACTAAAAAATATGTTTCATGCAACAACAATTTTAGGTTATGTTGGCACAAAAGATGGTAAACCTTATGGAGTTATCGGTGGAGATGGGCAAGTAAGTTTTGGGAATTGCATTATGAAAGGCAATGCCAATAAGATTCGATCGCTTTATAATGGCAAAATACTAAGTGGATTTGCCGGTAGCACAGCAGATGCCTTTACTCTCTTTGATATGTTTGAAAGGATTTTAGAGGGTAAAAAGGGGGATTTGTTAAAATCTGTTTTAGAGTTTAGCAAAGAATGGCGTAAAGATAAATATCTTAGACGATTAGAGGCAATGATGATTGTTTTAGATTCTAAACATATTTATATATTAAGTGGTACAGGTGATGTAGTCGAACCAGAAGATGGAAAAATCGTAGCTATTGGCAGTGGTGGAAACTATGCATTAAGTGCCGCAAGAGCATTAGATAAATTCAGTAATTTAGAACCAAAAGAATTAGTTTTAGAATCTTTAAAGATTGCAGGAGAAATTTGTATTTATACAAACACAAATATTAAAATTTTGGAGATTACAGAATGAGTAATTTAATCCTTTCACAAACACCCAGACAGATTGTGGCATATCTTGATGAATATATCATTGGACAGCAAGAGGCAAAGAAAGCTGTGGCAATCGCACTAAGAAATCGTTACAGAAGATTACAATTATCACAAGAAATGCAAGATGAAGTTACACCAAAAAACATTCTTATGATAGGTTCTACAGGTGTTGGAAAAACAGAGATTGCTAGGCGTATGGCAAAAATTATGGGATTGCCATTTGTAAAGGTTGAGGCAAGTAAGTATACAGAAGTTGGATTTGTTGGGAGAGATGTGGAATCTATGGTGCGTGATTTAGTCAATGCAAGTATCAATTTATTGCAAAATTTACAAAAAGAAAAATCAGGACATGAAATCGAAGACTATATTCTTGAAAAGATTACACAAAAACTCCTTCCGCCATTGCCAACAAGTGTGAGTGAGCAAAAAAAACAAGAATATGAAAGTAGCTTTCAAAAAATGAAAGAAAAAGTAAAGAGTGGTGCAATGGATAATGTGCGTATTACTCTTGAAATTACCAAACAAACTGAAAAAATGGATGATAATTTGCCAACAGAAATTATTAAAGTGCAAGAGTCTCTTATTAAAGCTCTAAATGTAAGGGGTGATAAGATAAAACGAGAAATGAGTATTAAGGAAGCAAAAGAAGCGTTGTTGTTGGAGGCACAGAATGCAATTTTAGATTCTGAAGCTATTAAGATGGAAGCCCTTAAACTTGCAGAGCAAAGTGGAATTATATTCATTGATGAAATTGATAAAATAGCTGTGGCTTCAAAAGATTCAAGCAAACAAGACCCAAGTAAAGAGGGTGTGCAAAGAGATTTATTGCCAATTGTTGAGGGAAGCGTGGTGCAAACTCGCTATGGGCAAGTGCGAACTGACCATATTTTGTTTATTGCTGCAGGTGCTTTTCATTTTAGCAAACCGAGTGATTTGATTCCGGAATTACAAGGGAGATTTCCATTGCGCGTAGAGTTGCAAACCCTCGATGAAGAAGCACTATATCAGATTCTTACGCAAACAAAAAATTCAATTATTCGTCAATATCAAGCACTTTTATCTGTCGAAAATATTGAACTTGAATTTCAAGATTCTGCATTACGAGCTTTAAGTAAGCTCTCCTTTCATGCGAATGAAAAAACTGAAGATATTGGAGCAAGGAGACTGCATACAACAATTGAGAGGGTGTTAGAAGATATTAGTTTTTGTGCCGAAGATTATGCAGGACAAAAAATTTCCGTTACAGAAGATATGGTAACACAAAAGCTTCAGAATCTTGTTGAAAATGTGGATTTGGCACGATATATTTTGTAATTTAAGAATCTTAGATTATAGATTTTATAAGAGTTATTTGATTTTTATATTGTTTATTGAAAGTGGGCATGATAAATCTTTGAATATTTGACTAAATTATAGAATCATAAGTGCATTTTTGTAATGTTTTGAAGAGAACAATAATAGTGAAGTAAGCCAAAAAATGAAAGGAAAATATGTCAAATATCTTAGATAATAGTCAGTATCAAAGTGCTGTGCAACAATTGAATCTCTATGCAAAACATTATTATGAACTCGATGACCCAATAGCAAGCGATGAAGAATATGACAATCTTTATAAAAAAATTTATGAATATGAGAGAAACAATCCAAATAACATTAATCCAAATTCCCCAACACAACGGGTTGGTGGTAAAGTCTTACAAGATTTCAGCAAGAATTCACATAGAAAACGTATGTGGAGCTTAGAAGATGTATTTGATAATAATGATTTACTGCAATGGTTTGAAAAACTTGAAAACGCATTATCTCGATTGCAAAAATCTCAATCTCTTTTTGACGACAATACAATACAATATAAGAGTATTTTAGAAGATTCTCTTCTTGCAAAGCTTCATTTTTGCATATCCCCAAAATATGATGGTATGAGTTTGAATCTTTTCTATAAAAATGGTAAATTACAAAGTGCTACAACGCGTGGAGATGGAGAAATTGGGGAATTAGTTACACAAAATGCAAAAACGATAAAAAGTATACCCCAAACAATTCCATTTCATGGTGGAATTGAGATTCGCGGTGAGGTTGTTTTGTCAAAAAAAAATTTTGATACACTCAATAAAGAGCGTGAGAAAAACAACCAATCCCTTTTTGCAAATCCAAGAAATGCAGCTGCAGGTAGTATGCGACAGTTAGATTCCAATCTTACTGCGGAAAGAAAACTTGATTTTATTGCATGGGGGATAGGATATTGTGATGATATGCAACAATTATGCAAATTGGCACAAAAGAATAAAGTAGGGTTTTATGATATATTAATGTTGCTTCCAGAGTTTGGTTTTGAATCCTTTGTATATTTAGAATCTATGATACCAAAAAATATCGAAAAAGAATATCAAAAAGTCCTTAATATGCGAGAAGATTTTGAATTTTTACTTGATGGTTTTGTGATTGTGCTTGATGATTTGGAGCTACAAGAAAAATTAGGATTTACACAAAAAGCACCTCGTTACGCATGTGCGTATAAATTTCCTTCCACAGAGATTGTTATCCAAATAGATTCTATTAGTCCGCAAGTTGGAAGAACAGGGATTATCACGCCAGTTGCAAATTTTAAGCCAACTTTATTAGATGGTGCATACATTAGTCGTGCAACACTCCACAATTATAAAGAGATTGAACGAAAAGATATACGCATACACGATTCTTGTTTGCTTGTTCGTAGTGGAGATGTGATTCCAAAAATTACAAAAGTGCTTACAGATCGACGCAATGGCAATGAGATAGAAATTCTCAAGCCAACACAATGCCCAATATGTCATCATAGTGTAAGTTATGAAGATATTTTTATTTATTGTAGTAATCCTAATTGTGATGCGATTATTAAAACAAAGCTCATACATTTTGCATCAAAAAAATGTATGAATATTGAGGGATTAGGGAAGAGCATAGTAGAACTCTTGGTAGATTTAAAACTCATTATACAATTTAAAGATATTTATTATTTACATTATGAAAATTTATTTCAATTAGAAGGTTTTAAAGAAAAAAAAGCACAAAACCTTATTGACTCTATTCAAGGCACTATTAACAATCGTGAATTATGGCGTTTTATCCATGCACTTGGAATCTTACATATTGGGGAAGTTGCAAGTAAAAAACTTGCATATTATGGTATAGAAATTTTTGATAAAAGTTTTGAAGAACTTAAGGAAATTAATGGGTTTGGTGAGGAAATGGCACAAAGTTTTTATGATTTTTGTCATCGTAATAAAGAGTTTATCATTGACTTAATACAAATTATTCAACCAGTGATTGAAATTAGTAGAAGTAATAAGGAACAACAAGAAAATCTTTTTGCAAAAAAAACTTGCGTAATTACTGGAACTTTTGAAAAATCCCGTGAGGAACTAAAAGCAATTTTAGAATCTTATGGTGCAAAAGTTACTTCAAGTGTGAGTGTAAAAACAGACTACCTCATAGTGGGTGAAAAGGCGGGGTCAAAGCTACAAAAAGCTCAAGAATTAGGTTTAAAAGTTATTGCAGAAAAAGAATTAAAAGATTTATTAGGAATATAATTTACTTTTGCAATATGAAACATTATGAATCTATTTCATGAAATATTTATAGTGTTTGTGTTAATAAAATTTTTCACGATATAATAAGTGTTCTAAAAAGTAGAATTGAAATAAATTCTTTTTTACATTTACCATCCAATGTGTAATAGTTTTGGGGAATGTTATAAAAAACAATTCTTCTCTACTTTAATTTGTAAATATATCCAATACTGCACTATTGCTAATGTAGTGAAAAACAGAAGAGGAATCACATTTATATTGCTATAAAAAACTAAGAAAGATATTCAAATTCAATAGAGAATCTTTTGTAGATTCTCTATAAGATTTTTTTATATATAGAGCTAATGAGGATTCAAGAATTTATCTTGTTACTCTTAATATAAGAATAATGAATAGAATAGGATTTCTAGCCTTTTTCCATGAATATTAGGAACTCAATAAAAAATACATAAGATTAATAAAAATATGCGATATTTTTTCTAAGTCTACTGAATTTGTCGCAATGTTTTGTTTTCCAATAAAACAACCATAGAACATAAATGTGCAAGATTTTGGTCATGTGTAGCAAGCACAAGTGCGGCGTTATTCACTTTGACATAATGTAGAAGATATTGCATAACGCTCAATGCCGTATCTTTATCAAGATTTCCTGTTGGTTCATCAGCAAGCAAAATCTTTGGTTGTTTTGTAAGAACTCGTGCTATACTTAATCGTTGCTGCTGTCCTCCACTAAGCTCACCAATTTGCTGTTTGAGTGTGTGTGCAATTTTAAAATCTTCTAGCATTTTCATATCTATATTTATATGGGCTATGAGTTCAGCAATTTGTAAATTTTGCATCACATTAAATCCACGAAAGAGATAATGTGCTTGAAAAATAATTCCCAATATTTTTTGGCGTAAAAAGAGTAAATCTTTCTCATTGAGACTATAAATATTTTGATAGCCGGTTAAGTGAATAGTTCCTTGCTGTGGCGGTAAAAGTGTCGAAAGGTGGTTCAAAATCGTGCTTTTCCCACTTCCACTTGCCCCCAATATAGCTATACTTTCGCCACCAAGAAGTCTAAATCCAATATCTTCATAGAGAAGTGTGTCAAATTTATGTGATATATTGGACATTTCAACCAAATATTTCATAAAAACCTTTTCTAACTTACGCTAAATACTATTGAAAGAGAATAAAGCCAAGATCCTCTAAAATATTAAAAATGATAAGAATCTGTAAGGATAAATTCTTCATGTAAAGAAATTAAAACTTCAGGATTCAACCACAATAGAATGAGTATGTGTGAGAACACAAGAAGTTATTTTGCTTTAATAACGCCAACAACAGCATTTGAAGGTTTATCAATAATTGTTACACCATCAGTTTGTGGTAAATCTCGAACAAGGATTGTGTGTCCAACATCAAGAGGTCCAACATCAAGTTCATAAGAATTTGGTAATACTGCTACATCACATTTTACCGCAATTCTTTTTCGCGAAAAGACTAAAACACCTTTATTCTTTAATCCGATAGGAGAACCATGCACTTTTACAGGGACTTTAAATTTCGCAATAACCCCTTTTTGCGCAAACATCATATCAACATGTAAAATATCACTTGTTACAGGATCTTTTTGGTATTCTTGCACTACAACATCATAAGTTTTATCAGCGATTTTTACAGGAAAAACAAGATTAATTTTTGAACGCATAAATTTAATAAAATCATTACGTTTAAAAGCACAATGAATATTTGCACATCCTTTACCATAAATATTGGCAATTAGATAACCATCTCGTTTTAACGCTTTTGCGTTACTTTTACTAATACTATCTCTAAGTTTGCCTTCTAACATTTTCTATGTCCTTTTATAAAGAATTAAAAGTTTGCATTATATCTAAAATATTATAAATTTTTACATAAATTTATAATATTTTTATTAGAATCGCTAAGGCAAAATTATAAAACCTTCGTTATTATTGCGATTACCTGTCTTCAAATCATTTTTCTTTCTATTTATCATATCAAGTTATCGTATTTGGAAATCAAAAGTTACGAGATAGAATTACATGGTTCTAGCATAAAACTATATAAATAAATATGTATTATGAAAAGGATAAACTTAACAGTGCAAAGAGCGAACAAACATAGAAAATTGCAATGAGATAAGGACACTACTCAGTATAGATTACAGAATTGTTTTAATGGGAGAAAAAGATTGTATGATAAGTGGTAATCTTCCTATAATGATACTGATGTAGGTGTCAATGTAGGGCATGAGAATAGAAATTTACACAAAGTAACACAAAATGTAGAAAACAATAGCAATGAAATCATAAAAATCACGCTTCATCTTACAATGAAAAGATTTATGGAGATTCTAATGATTGGAATTAAAGTGGATTCTTGTGAAGTTGTGTTATTTTTTGGATATAAGATTCTTTCATTAGGAACATTGAGTGTTTAAATCTAGCTAAAACAATACAATGTTCTTTGTGATTTTTCTTTTAGCAATGCACTCGTGCTATAAGCCTGTTATTAAACCTATGCGAAGTGAAAAGAAAATATAATATTATTATGTTATGTATTTTGCACTTTTCTAGTTTAATAAGAAATTTAACCTTGTCGTTTTTGTTTGTCTTTGAGATAGTTAAAGAGCAATTCACTATATCCAAAGCCACCGCTTAGATTCTCTGCTAGTTGTTCTTTAAACATTGAGTTGTAAATATCACTACCAGGCTGTTTTGGATAGAGCGGGTTATCAAGGTTTAGGGAAGTATCAAGAAGCGTTTTGATAAAGATAGCTTCAAATTTATCAGTTTGCTCTCTCAATGCCTTATCACTAGAATCGGTTTTATCTCCAACTTTTGACTTGAGTTTTTGCACCAAATCAGTTTCTTTTGTTTGTGCTAAAGAGGTCAATGTATTTGTAGAATCAATAGTCATGCAAACTCCTTTTGTCATGAATAAATCACATAAAATTATGTTTATAAAAAGCAAAAAAGATTCCAACATAATTGAAGCTTAATAATATTTTTCGTTTAATTATTATATTCATCATGCTCAAAGTATATTTTTTAAAAATTAGTTTCTAAAAAATAAATATATTGGTGTCTTATTTTGTGAATATAACGATAAGACTATCATAAAATTATTGAAGTAAATGTAATCAAAGTTCAAAATCTAAAAATTTTTATGTTATTTAAGTAAAATATATTTGGAAATAACATGATTTTACAGGCAATAAAATTGCACTCCAGCAATATTTTTTATTTGTATTTCACCTTTTTGTTGTAAATATTCTAGTCTTTCCCTACTTTCCTTGGTTAGTAAAATTTCAGAATCTAAATGACTAAGAGGACGTCTTTTAAGTAATTCAATAATTCCATTATTATCAAGATTTTGTTGTTGTATTTGCATTGTTGTATCATTTTTGCGTGTTGCAACACATACATTTAATCCATAAAAAATTTGACTTAACTTATAGAGTTTTTCATTGCTGACACCCTCCACTCTATGTGAACTTGGTCTATCAATAGTAGATAAATCCAACCTTTTTATCCCAACTTCACGCAAAAACTCTGCATTTTTTTCATTTGATTCTTTATCATCATTGAAACCTTTTACAATAAGAATTTCCGCAATCAAATCCCCTTGAAAATCTTTAGCAAACTCTTTAATACCATATTTTATCTGTTCTAAATCAAGTGTCTTGCTTGGCTTATCAACTCGTTTAAATTTTTGTAATGAGATAGAATCAAGAGAAAATTTTACAATATCAAAGTATTGTAATGACTCTTTACACTCAAGAAATTTAGAACCATTGCTTAAAATAAGTGTTTTTATATGCTTATAAGAGAGAAGAATTTTTTTTGTTTCTTGGATTAACTCTCCTAAAAAAGGATATAAAGTAGGTTCACCATTTGCTGTAAAAGTCAAAACATCAATACAAGAATTTTCTTTTAAAGCATTCGTAATAGCATGTAATACAGATGCCACAGGGACAATGGATTGTTGTGAATCTATGGGAGACTGTGCTTGAAGTTCACAATATACACAATTAAAATTACATTGTTTTTTGCTTGGACTTAAATCAACCCCCAAGCTCATACCAAAACGACGGGAAAGAATAGGTCCAAATGTGATGTGCATAAAATACCTTATTTATTTGATAATTATTTGGTAACTCTCGACTATATTTTTACGATACATTCGTTTTTTCTACATAAAATCAATACTTTTCTTCAAAAAAGGAAAGCACATTATACATTATTTTTTATAATTTTGATATAATAAAAACTACCATAAAGTATCTTAAGTCTAAAATTTTTAGAAACATTAATATAGCTTTGTAAAGGTTTTAAGAGATTAATATTTATCTTTAAGAAAGTCAAGAATAAGAATATTTGAGAGGTATGTATGAAAATTATTGAAGGAAAAATTGCATTACAAGGAAATGAACGTATAGCTATATTGTGTTCTCGTTTTAATAGTATGGTTACAGATAGACTTGTTGAGGGAGCAAAGGATTGTTATTTACGACATGGTGGAATGAGTGAAAATCTTTCTTTAATTAAAGTGCCGGGTGCATTTGAATTGCCTTTTATTTTAGAAAAGATTCTTTCAAATAGTGATTATGATGGAGTATGCGTTTTGGGTGCAATTATTCGTGGAGGAACGCCTCATTTTGACTATGTTGCGGCAGAAGCAACAAAGGGTGTTGCAAATGTAACTTTGAAATATGGAGGAGCAGTGAGCTTTGGAATCTTAACAACAGATAGTATTGAACAGGCATTAGACAGAGCTGGTCTCAAGGTCGGAAACAAAGGGTTTGAAGCAATGTCGAGCCTTATTGAATTATTAGATGTTTATAGGCAGTTAGATTAATGGCAACACGAAAACAAGCACGAGAAGCAGTGATTCAGCTCCTGTATGCATATGAGTTAGGAAATGATAATGTTTTAGAACAAGCCATTGCATTCTTAGATGCACAAAAAATACGTCATAAACAACAAAATTTTGCCCTATCTCTTTTGCATGGTGTGCTATCCCACAGAATCTTACTCATGCAAGTAATTGAAGTTTTCTTAAAAACATGGGATATTGAGAGGTTGGGTGCAATTGAAAAAGTGATTCTAAGTCTTGGGATATATGAGCTTTTGCAAACAGATACTCAAGAAGCAATTATTATTAACGAGGCTATCGAATTAACAAAATCTTTTGGCTTAAGTGATGCTTCAAAATTAATTAATGGCATACTTGATTCTGTTGCAAAAACAGGTATTGATGTTATTGCTGATAAGATTCAGCTAAGGCAGAAAGAATTGGAACTGCAGTCTCAAAATACTCAAGAAAGTAGTAAAATAGATATAGAATCCGATAGAGATTCTATACATCCTTTGATAAGACAGAAACGCAATGATTCTGCAGAATCAGATTGTATAAGCAAAAAACAACCAAGAAAGTTACATTCTCATGAGAAAAATCAGGGATACAAAGAACGCAATATATCTCAAGAGAATATACGAGATTATAAAAATAACAGAAAAAATTTTAAAACATTGAATAAAGGTTCTCATAGAGATATAGCACAGAGTGATGATAAAAAAAATACTAAGAAAGATTTTTCGGAAAAAAGTGCAAAAAAAATCCATATTTCCAATATAAAAGTTGTTAAGGCGATACAAGACAATAGTGTAAATATTGTGAGCAAAGAGAAAGATAATCAGACGAAAAATAAACACAATCACGATGCAACAAGCCATCATGATGGTTCGCATATTGGAAAAAATCAAAAAACATTTCATAGGAAAAAATCAAATAAATTTCAAAATACTTCTAAGGATAAGCAAACATTTCATAAACAAGATTCTAACAATACAAAGCCAAAACATAATATGAGTCAGATGCGTAAAGATTCTATAAAAAAAGAATAATTTGAGTATTAAATACTATTCTCTTGAATACAATCTTAGAAATAATTGCAATAAAATTTACAAAAAAGGATAAAATATGAAGCTTTGTGTTGCACTTGATATGCAAACAAAAGATTTAAATCTTGAGTTAGCAAAAACAATCCAATATTATTTTCCCAATCGAGATATTTGGTTAAAAGTTGGGCTTCGTAGTTTTATTCGGGATGGCAATCAGTTTGTAAAAGCTTTAAAGAGTTTGGGTTTTCCAATTTTTTTAGACTTAAAGCTTTATGATATTCCAAATACTATGCTTGATTCTGTTAAAGAATGTCAGAATCTAGGTGTTGATATGCTCACTATACATGCAAGTTGTGGAAGTGAAGCTATGAGCATTCTCACACAATATGTTAATCAAAATAATTTATCTTTAAAAATTATTGCCGTCAGTGCCTTAACAAGCTTTGATAATGAAGGATTTTGGCAGGTGTATAATACTGATATTACTCGAGGAGTTATAAATTTTGCAAATCTTGTTTATCAAAGTGGTATACACGGGTTGGTTTGCTCTATACAAGAGGTAGCAGTGATTAAAAATATCTCACAATCATTACTTATTGTTACGCCCGGTATTCGTTTGGAGGATACTGTTATAAAAAAATCATGCGGACAAGAACCTTGTGCAATGGAATTATTGGGTAAAGACATTTCTAGTTCGAGTTATAATGCAAATCTCAAAGATGATCAAAAACGTATCTCAAGCCCAAAAGTAGCAAAGGAACTAGGAAGTGATTTCATTGTTGTTGGAAGACCTATTTATATGGCGAATGATACAAAGAAAGTAATAGAATCTATATTGCAACAAATTTACTGATAGATTATAATAATATAATTTATCAGTAAATATGAATATTCTAAATTACAATCTTTAGAAATTCCTAAAATAATCTTGCAATCTCATATTTAGTAACTTTACCCAACCCTCTCTAATATACTTTTTATTGCATCATATTTTTAAAATTTAATAATCGTTGAGCTTTGGACATTCAAGCATAATTTTTGCAACACCACGATTGGGGACAGAATCTAAATTTAATAATAACTGCGAACTTGAAGTTCGTTGAGCCTCAAAAGTGCGTGAAATAATTAATGAGCATTGTGTAATATTTGGTGGTGTTGGCTCAATTTTATAAAGTTGCCCACCATAATGTGTAACTTCATAAATATTTGGAGCCATGCGTGAATACTGATTTGTCTTATTACGCGTATAACGATAGAAAGTTATGTTATCATTATTAGAACGAAAAATTGTATAATTGCCTTTATCATAGACACCCTTTGATACAATTTGTGCTTTATTGTCTGGATTGAGTGCTTCTTGCGGAATGGAAATAATTAAAGGCGATTTATTTTGGACGAAAGAAGCTTCAACGGGAATAATATGCGAAGTTACGAAAACTAAAATATTGGGATTTTCCTTACTTTTTTGATAAGAATGATAATCCTCATCTAAGAAGCTATCAGCAAATAATGGAATCAGAAAAATTTGTAGAAATAAACAATTAGCAAATACTTTCTTTTTTATCATAAGAACACATTCCTTGAATATTTAATCTAAAATTATGACAAATTTATGAAATAAAAGCAATTTAGATTCCATAAATTATAATATAAATTATTAAAATGAGAGTAATAAAAAATAGATGATGTTTTGTATTTTATCTTTATGTTGAGGGCAAATATTGCAATCTTATTGAATTGAGTGATTAAAAATAATTATTATTTATATACTTCAGATTTATAAATTGTGTTATAATCTTAATTTATTTTATTATTAAGGAATGCTATGAAATATAGACAGTTGGGTGATAGTGGGTATTTTATCCCAAATATGATACTTGGCACAGCAACTTTTGCTGGAAGCACAGAATTTTTTAAGAAATGGGGAAATGTGCAGGTGGATGAAGCAAGGGAACTAGTCAAAACTTGCGTTGATTCTGGTTTTAATGCTTTTGATACGGCAGATTGCTACTCTTTAGGGGATGCTGAAGTTGTGCTAGGTGAGGTGCTAAAGGACTACAAACGCAATGAGATTTTTATCTCGACAAAAACGGGGATGTGGATGAGTGAGAATCCCAATGATATCGGCACTTCACGTACAAAAATCATCACAAGTGTTGAGGCGAGTTTGAGGCGATTGCAGACTGACTATATTGATTTGTATCATTTGCATTGTTATGATGCAAAAACACCACATTTAGAGGCTTTACAAGCCTTAAATAATTTAGTCAAACAGGGAAAGATTCGTTATTTTGGAGTGAGTAATTATTCAGCATGGCATTTGATGAAGATGCTTTCCATTGCAGATAAGCATGGTTTGCAACGTCCTATCGTCCACCAAGCTTATTATTCACTTGCAGCAAGAGAGTTTGAAAATGAGCTTATGCCTCTTGCACTTGAGGAAAAAGTCGGTACACTTGTCTGGAGTCCATTAAGTGGTGCAATGCTTTCGGGTAAAATCATGCGTAAATCTCAGGATACGAAAGGCTCACGATTAGGCACTGATGGCGTATGGGATATGGATATGGAGCATCTCTATACGATTACAGATGCTCTTGAGATTGTGGCACAGGAAAGTGGGTATTCTTTTCCACAAATTTCACTTGCGTGGGTGTTAAGTCGTCCCAGTGTCTCAAGCCTTGTTATTGGTGCAAGAAATACACAGCAGTTGAAAGCGAATTTGAGTGCAGGTAAAATTGTGCTAGATTCTAAGCATATTGAATTACTTGATAAAGCAAGTCAAAGAAAACTAGCATATCCCTATTGGCACCAACGATTTACAGTAGACAATCGTGACCCATATCCTGTCAAGCGATATTAGTTGCTAAACGATATAAAATTTTCTACCTTAAGGTAAGGTATCGTTAAATCAATTTTACTCACATAAAAGTTATACATAGCTACCTAAGTTTTTATGGATAAGAAGTGCTTGAATTAAAGAATAATAAATGTTATATATCTTTATAAAAGATATATAACCAAAATAATCAAAATCATATTATATAGAATATAAAATAGAATCTCATTTAGAAAATATCATGAACAATACTCTTTGTTGGGGTAATAATTAAGGATGCATGAGGAGATATATTGTTTATACTTGAGAAATTATATTTTTATTTGCATAATGTTTTTCGAAACCACAAAATATTATTACCTTATGCATACTTGTAATTTCTGCAATGTGTTCAACGAGGTAAGCAAATAATAAATAATTATTGTATTAACAAAAACATTATTTGCTTGAAAGAGATAGGTTTTATGTTATTTCAAACACACTTGTTGGCGAAGAATAGAGGTATGGTCCAATTCCCTAACACCTTGTTGTATAAATGATTGAATCTGTTTGTTGTCATATACTTTATGGTTGTAGGCAATTATACAAATTTCATCTCCTTCTTTTAAGAATCTTTCTTCCGCAAAATGTGTATAGCTTGTTGAGCCAATTGCAATGAGATATTTTTTGGGATATTTTGCTTCTTGTATTATATGACTAAAATCCTCTAAAACAGCATGTTCTGTTTGTGTATTAAGTTTTTTTATTATCCAATCAATAAGTTTTTTGTAGAAATAACTATAATGAAGAAGGCTGATATTATCACCATATTGATGAATTTTCCCATTATCTATAAGAAATGAAGTTAATGAATAATCATCACAAATGCCATTATTGTCAAATTTATCAAGCAAAATCTTATTTCCAAGCCCTTTAGACCCAACAGAAAAATTTTTCTTTTGGCTAAGTTTCTTTGCTACAATATCATTTCTGATTGAAGCATCGTTGAAAGCCATAAAATATTTTGGTATCAGAGATTTTACCTTATTGTTCTCATAAATAATATCACATTCAAGTGCTATTTCTGGCTCTGCTTGAACATTCAATGTATGATTTTCAGGTAAAACAACTTTTGCACTATTAATGCAATATCGTCCCAAAAAGTCTGTTCTATATGGCACATAAAAAGGAAATAATCCCTTTGGTGCACCTTCTTCATCGCTTATAATATTTGCGAAATCTTTAGATTCTCCTGCTTGTTCCAAATGATTAGTAAAATTTCCTGCAACGCCAAGTCCTAAAATTTCTTCCATGCTATACTCCTAAATAGAATTTTTATACACTAGACAATAGAAATATGTGTGTTAGTATAGTCTTATTGAGTATTAGTGTGATAAATATTTCACATTATCAAAATAAGTTTTTGTAATTATATTACATAAAGTAACTTATAAGAAATATATACTATTTTTCATACCATTTATTTCTTAAAGTGCGATACTGAAGTGTCATTTTGCAGTCATAATCCTAGCGATTCAATATGTTGGCATAATTTTAAACTGATATTGAACTTATTATCTTGTATCTTACATCTTGTATCTTTTGTTAAGAAATACATTTGGTTGGTGTTGTTTCCAAAACTCATATTGTTTTCTGAAATAATATTAAGGCATACCATAGCACAATTTTTAGAATCAAGAATTTTTATTGCATTTTTTATTGCATTTTCTGCATCACATTCAGCTTTAAAGGCTATTTTTACGAGATTATTCCCTTGTAAAGACTTCAAAATATCGATATTTTCGTAAAGTGTAAGTTGCATTTCATTGCCAATATCTTGTTTTTTTAGTTTCCCTTTTTTTGTTGTTGGAATATAATCGCTAATTGCTGCAGCCATAAAAAGATAAGTTTTTTGTATTATATTGTGATTATTTATATCTTGAGAATAAGAATTATAGAATGAAAAATTTTTGTTTATATGTTTGTGGGTAGATGTGCATATATTATCTATCAAAGTGCTTTCCTTAGGTATTGCACAAGGTTTTTGTTGCGTAGAAAGATTGTGAGACTTTGATTCAGAATCTTCAATTTCTTTTATTTTGGTTTGCAGTGCTTGAAGGTAATCTTGTGATGAAGTTACTCGAATAATCTCAATATCTCGTGGCAGTGTAATTGGAATCTTAGAGGTAATTAAGCAAACTTTTGCTCCTAAAAAATAAAGTGCTAATGCGAGGTTACATGCTTGTAAGCCACTTGAGTGATTGCTGATACAGCGAATTGTATCAATATTTTCACTACTCCCACCGCCTGTTATAAGGACATTTTTACCATGCCAATACTGACACACAGAAAGGCTTCTCTTGATTCTAAAAAGAATTTCTTGAGGATTAGCCATTGCTCCACTACCAACATCACCACATGCAAGCAATCCTAAATCTGGTGCAATAATTTCAAATCCTCTTGTTTTAAGCAATTCTATGTTATGATTGGTAGCCATATTGTCCAACATAAGTGGATTTGCACTTGGTGCAAGTAGCTTTGGAATCTGTGTGCGGTAATTTTTTGTTGTTTTCTCTTGCATGCCATAAAGTTTCTTATGAGGTAGAGCGATTGTGCATGAAAGATAGACATTATCTGCAATACCACAAGCTAGTTTATTAATGCTATTTACACTTATTGGTGCAAATACTGCAATATCAGCCCATTTTGCATAACCTATGTGATTAAGCGGAGCAAAATCATTTTCTTGATGATATTGTAAATAGTCATTTGAACTTTGTGTTGGAGATGTAAATGTTGTATTATCTTGTGTGGTAGGGTAGGGCAATCTTTCCTTTGAATCTCTCATTGATTTAAAAAGATGAGAATTATCTGTGTTATGATGATATTGTTTTGAATCACAAGTATGAAAGTAAGTATTCCATGATTCATTACCATCATGCAACAAAGGAGTATTACTTAATGCTTCAAAGCTTAAGGGTGTGATAAACCGTAAAGCATTTTGCGTTGCTACAACACGAACGAATGCACCTTCTTTCCGCAAGAGTCGAATAAGTTCCAGGGTCTTATATACTGCTATTGATCCGCTCACAAAAATAAGAACCTTTTTATTTTTTAGCATAATTATCCTTTAACATATTGTTATTTGATATTTTATTCTCTATTATTTAAAAAAAATTGCTAAGATTGCAAGGGTTATTATACAAAAAAATAAGGATAATGCGTGAGTGAAATTATCTTAAAAGTAGATTCTCTAAGTAAAAATTATGATTTGATACAAGCTCTCGATAATGTGAGTTTTCAAGTAAAATCTGGAGAAGTCTTTGGATTGCTCGGGAGGAATGGTGGAGGCAAAACTACTCTTATTAAGATTCTTACTTCCATGATTCTAGAGTATTCTGGTAGGGTATGGTTTTTAGGTTATCCATTAAATGAACGCAAACATACTATTTTTTTTAAACAGAATATTGCATATTTACCTGATAAAGATTTTCTTTATCCGCACATGACACCAACACAATCTATACGATTTTTCACTGATTTTTTCACTGATTTTTCAACTCAAAAAGCTCAAGAAATTATGAAAAAACTTGACATACCACAGAATCAAAAAATTGGCACGATGTCAAAAGGACAAGCAGAAAAAGTTGGGATAGCTTTGATTCTAGCACGCAATGCAAGACTTTATCTTTTTGATGAGCCACTAGCTGGGGCAGATGTTATTAGTCGTGATGAAATTTTTAAAATTATTCAAGAATATTGTTGTAATGGTGCAACAATAATTGCTACTCATCTTGTTTCAAGTGTTGAACCAATTCTTGATTCTGCACTTTTTTTAAATAAAAAGAGTATGGCGTATGCAAGTAAAAAAGATTTGTTGCACGGATTCTCTAATCTCGAAGATAGTTTTAGATATTATGCTGCTGATTCTATAATAAAGCCGCTAAAACAGAGTGATGTTGAGGTTGAGAACCAAATGCAATAAATACATAACTTAAAGAAATAGATGAAAAATGTCTTATGTAATTTACTTTAATTAAAAAGATAGAATTGTATCTTATTTTATAGATTTTAAGAAGGAAGAAAGAATATGAATGATACCACACCCAATACCTTAAGTATAATGCCTCAAGATTCTAATCTAAATACAGAAAACATAAGAGATTCGCAAAATTACACGCTTGTGCAATCTCTTAAAGATGCGTGGAAAGTGTGTAAACATGAATTTTTAATGTCTCGTTACCTTGTATTATCAAGTGGGATTATTTTACTATGTATTGTTTGTCTTGCACCCTTTGAAATTAATGGATATGAAAATAAGCTCTTTGTTGGAACAATTTATGTTCTTTTATTTTTTGCTTTTATAATTTTTGCTTTTAGTTATTTTTTCAGTGCTGCAATAAGCTTTTATCAAGGTATATTTGGTAAAAATGCATATCTTACACATTCTTTACCTATTTCACTTGATGCTATGCTTTTTGCAAAGATTTTTATATTCTTACTTTGGGCTTTGATAGGTGGTTGTGAAATGATTTTCCTTTTATGGATCATTAAGCCAATATCATGGACTTCTATGTTGTTTGAAATGGATATAGAGGATTTGGAAATTGTCTTATTTGCAATTGCACAATGGATTAGTACAACACTTTTTGAAATTACCTACATTTTTATGATAGCCGCACTTATTCATCGTAAAAAAACATTTACAATGTTTTATGGAATCTTACTTTATTTTCTCATTAAAGTCGCACTTGCTATTTTATTCGCTGTGATTATTTCTAGCTTACCTCAATTAGACCATCTATCTCATGCAAGACTTTGGTTCACACTTGTGCCAATAATATTATTAAGTATATTATGGTATGGAATCTGTCGAGTGATTATTAAAAACAAACTTGCACTTTAATGGTAAAGAAAGAATGATGCATGTTATTTCATAAAAGCTAATTTCTGATATTCTCTAGTATTTTTTCGCAAGTATACAAAGGTTTTAGTAATCTATTTTACTCATTGGGTAAGAAAAATTTTAATCAAAGTTTTATATTGAGTTTCTATGGATTTTACCTATCTAAGTCATTAATAAACTTTCAAATAGATTTCTTAATTGAAAGAGAATCTGATGTGTTGTATCAAGAGAATTTCAATGAAATTCTCTAATAATATTTTTCTGAATGATTAAAATTAAAATATTTTATTATTTTATATATTCTAATTTATAGAATGTAATCCAATAAAAATTCTACTATATATATA
>NZ_NXLQ01000218.1 GCF_003364195.1 Helicobacter didelphidarum
TTCTTTTTTGTGTTGAAATGCTAAAAATCTCTTGAGATACTCCCTAATTTTATATAACCAATCATTATAGGTAGCTCTTCTCCCTAGTAATTGTGGTTTATTAATCAGTCTATTTGTTATATTTTCTAAATCTAAACTATGGATATATTCTTTCAATAGCTCTTCTCTAGTTTCTCTATCATAATTTGAGAGATGAGACAAATCTATATCAATTACACCACAATCATCTATACTTAAGTCTCTAGCACCGGGAGCATTATAAGTATAGACTTCATTTATTATCCCTCTCTCTCCTTTATCATATCTAGCAAAGCTCAAGGTAAATAATTGTGCGAGACAACCCCCTAATGAATGCCCTGTGATATTAAGTTTGGTATTAGAATCTATAGGAGAGATGAAATTCTCTAAAGTTGCTTCTTGAGTGGAATCTTTTAGTAAT
>NZ_NXLQ01000219.1 GCF_003364195.1 Helicobacter didelphidarum
TGTTATGTGAAGTGTATCATCTATAATACAAGTTATACTTGCATTATTATCATAGGGTAAATCACTAAGTTGATAGCTCAATCTTTCATTTTCTGGTGTCCCATCATAACTCTTTCCTGTAAAGATTCTTAATGTCCTATCTCTTATAAGGGCATATTCTTTTTTTCATTAGGATGTTCTTCTGTGGGTTGTATATAAAATGTCATACTTTATTTCTCTTTATTTCTCTTGTATTCCTAATATTTCCCTAATGTTTCATCATGTGGTATTATAGTATATTTTTGATTGTTTGATACTTAAGGTTTCCAGAAAGGATTAAAGTATGTGGGGGTTGAGTGGTATTGTTGGGGAATACTTAACCTTTCTTTATGCTTATCTTTTTACCTTTCATAATGATACTATCAGATTCTATGCTTATTGTATTATCATTATTTTTGA
>NZ_NXLQ01000220.1 GCF_003364195.1 Helicobacter didelphidarum
AAAAATGTTACTAAAATACATTTTTATTCAAGAAACAAGTAAAATTACAATATTTCTCTGTTCTTATTCTTGTTCATTCTCTATAATCTCTACTATTACATTATTGAGGGATTTGGAGTGGGATTTATAATCTTTTATAAAGACTTACAGAATACATTTTACTTTCTTTCTCTTTATAATGTTTTTACTTTTTAACATTATGAAGGAGAGAATATGTTTATGAAAAAATTGATTGTTTTATTTATTGTTTTAACAAGTTTTGTATTTGCTGCAATTAATATTAATACGGCAAGTCAAAAAGATCTTATGACACTAAGTGGTATTGGAGAAGCAAAAGCAAAAGCAATTATTGAATATCGTTCTAAAACAAGATTCAAGAAAAAAGAAGATATTATGCAAGTCAAAGGCATAGGACAAGCAATATAT
>NZ_NXLQ01000221.1 GCF_003364195.1 Helicobacter didelphidarum
AACCCTTTAAAACTACCAACCTAACGCTATTTCATACGCCCTAAAAAATAAGCTAAATTTGTATTTGTGTATAGTTTTGTGTATAGTTTCATTCATGAGATTTCAAAAATCAAGAAAAAAGTATAAAAATCTCATATGAAAGAATACTTACAATAAATCACATACACATACAAAAATTATAATATATTTATTCACTCATTACAAGACAAAACAACAAGAAAATACACTTGATAATAATCTCAATGATATGATACAGAAAAAGTAAATGAATTATTTAAAAGTATGAACTACTGAGAAATACTCGGTAGTTGATGAAAGTAACTTATAATCTTGTCTTGCTTCTCTTTGTAGGTTTAGGGTATGAACTCAAGATTGAAGTATTTCCATTTTGGAAAGAGTTAGAAAGAATGGGTTATACAATGAGT
>NZ_NXLQ01000222.1 GCF_003364195.1 Helicobacter didelphidarum
ACAATGAAGCTAATAAAGAGAAATGGATAGAGCAAAAAGATGAAGCTATTTATGAAGAATTAGATGAAGATTATTTATTCTTTCGTCAAGGTTATAAAGATATAACAATCCCTGCAAAAGAAGCTCTCAAAAGATTTACATTTTGTTATTATAAGCAATATAAAGATGCATTAAATGATTTTATCCAAAGCGAAACAAGTAATATAAGAGATATTGAGGGATTCTTTGGATTCGCTCCTGTAGAATCTAAAAGCAATCATTGGGGTAAAGTCTATGAGAATAATCAATATGCTATAATAAAATAATGCAAAAAATAAAGGAAAGTCTAGTGAAAATCCCTATTTACTCACATATCAAAGCAAAGCTAGAATCCAAAGGACTAGATTCTATCACAAGTGGGCAAATTGCGTGGTTTGTGTGTAGTG
>NZ_NXLQ01000223.1 GCF_003364195.1 Helicobacter didelphidarum
TTTAGTCCTGATACTGCTCTATTCTCAATAGTGATATTGCTTATATGTTTATCTATATTGTCATCAGTTATATCAAATACCATATAAGCACATCTCATATAATGTCTCAACCTCGTATCTTTGAGATTATGTGTAGGGATTAGCTCTAGAGTATCGTTGTGTATATTGACTTTGAGATTGGATACTTCGTAGTCGAACTCTAATTTACCTTGAATAGTATTAAAGCTAAAATACCTTACCTCAATTAAAGCCTTCTTTGCTTCTTTGTATTTTTTTTGAACATTAAATATTGGAGCATATTGCAAAACACTTAATTCAAAGTTATTCTCATCAAAATTTTCTCTATCTACTACAAAGCTTACCTTATCGATAGTATTTTCTTGTCCCACATAGACATTATGCACTATGAGCTTTCCTCTCTCAT
>NZ_NXLQ01000022.1 GCF_003364195.1 Helicobacter didelphidarum
AATATAGACAACTTCTTTTACAACATGAGAATCTTGTTCTAAGCCTTTTCGAGTTTTTTCAATATTTTCATTAATTGCCATAGCCATAGCACCAATTTCGTCTTTGGATTTGAGCGAGATGAGTTCAATACTCTTTTCTTCATGGTTAAGGAAGCGGAAGAATCTGAAGAGTCCTTGCGATATGAAATCTAATGAGCGTAAGACAATGTTTATAACAATATACAAAATCAAGCTAACAAGTATCGAAAAGATAACACTAATACCAATTTGTATATAACTGATATGCATAATAGGAGCTTCAATATCCTCAACAGATTCAAGACTACATAAAGTATAATTAGCAAATTCCGGATGTTCAAATGACTTACATTGTGCAACTTTATTGATACCATTATCTATGATATTAAATGCTTCAAAATCTTTTGTTTGTTGCGACATTTTACTAATTTCATCATATAAACTATTTTTTTGCATAAGTATAGAATTATCTGTGGCAACAAATGGAGTATTTGTGGAATCTAAAGCAAATATACCACCCTTATTATGAGCTTTTAATGCCTCAAAATACTTTTGCACATCATTTAATAAAATATCAACACCTACTACACCAATAAATCTCCCATTCTTCACAATAGGGAAACCATATGAGAATGATAATTTACCTGTTATAGAATCTACCATGACTTCAGTTTGGTAAAAACCATTTTTTTTGGCTGCACCTACATACCAATCTCTTGTATTTACCATATAGTCTGTTCCTTGTCCTCCACGCACTTGAAAAGGAATTCCTGCCTTATCCGTATTTGTAGCACTTTCCACAACTTCACCTGTTGGCAACCCAATATAACTCGCAACCAGTCCCGAAGAATCTTTATGTAGTTTGAGCAATGGACCAACATTTTGTATAATATTTTCTTTGGAATCCAAATAACTTATAGGCATTTCACTGATTTCTTTAGCAAGAGCAAGAAGTGATGTTTTTATGCTCTCATTTTGTTCCATAATAAGCATATCAACCACTTGTAATTTATTGGCTTGTGCCGTTATAGTAGATTCTATAGCAACTTGTTTGTTCATTATCATAGAAATAATGCTTAATGTAATCATAGCAATGACAGAAATAATGCTTGAAACTAATACAACTTTAATTTTTATGCTCATTTTTTATTCCTTAAGAGATACTAAAGCTATAACATAATGCAAAAATTTATAAAGTATTATAGCTAAATAATCAATATTAAGATATAGATTTTACTTAAAAAGTTATATTTTTAAGACTAAATAGCTATCTTCATATATAAGAAATAAAACTTATTATCATAGATTTAAAATCATAACTTCGATGAACATTAGTGTATTTCTTGCATTTTAAATATAAAATGCGTAAAAATTGCAATTTAATTATTAAACAATCATTTTCTAAAATATTTTTCCTTTAAAATTTTAAATATTTTTTTATGTTATAATATCGTAGAAATGATAAATTATTGGGATATTATCGTGGCAAAAAGAGGTTTTGAGCAAGATAAACACATTAATAGAGAAAATGGATTGCAAAATCAAATAAAATCATTGTCAAACAACCCTATTTTTGATGATTTTACTCAAGAAGAGTTTGCGATTTTAAATAACCACAAAAATCTTGAGATGTTGCAAAAAATTTCTACAATACAATTTAATAATAGAGGATGTTTTTCAATTTTAGATTCTAAAATAAGCAATTTTATATTCTGCCACTCACAAACGGATCAAAGAAATCATCACAACAAGAATGCAGATATCCAAACCATAGAAAAAACTAAAAATACACGGACTATTCCCTTAAGAAATGATGATGTGAATACGCAGCCATGCTATTTAGAAAAATATAATGGATTTCATATTTTTTTAGATACTAATAATAAATTAATTGTAAAAAATAATTATATTGATTCAAAAACAAATAATGAAATTATTACAAAAGATTCTATTTTATCATTGATAAATGATCTTAAACCATGGAGAAAAGGTCCTTTTTATATCCATTATGACGATACTTTTTTTCAAAATATTTTAGATAAAGATTTTGAAAATCCAAATCTTTTTACTCATTTTCTCTCAAGCATAAACATAAATCCTAACACAATACAAAAAAATACACAACAAGTTTTCAAAGTGTCCAATGACCACCAAGAAAGTCTCTTACACATTGATACTGAATGGCAAAGTCATATAAAAATGAAACTCATTTTAGAATCTTTACAAACTTTACACTACGACATAGCGAATAAGGAGATTTTAGATGTTGGTTGCAATAATGGCTATTATATGTTTGATTTAGCATTGCGTGCAAAGCATATTACAGGCATTGATCCTGTCGGTATATTTTTTTTGCAATTTTTTTTCATTTACCAGCTTACACGCACCGTGCAAAATAGAGGACAAGAAATAATAGAATCTTATTCTATCAATAATATTTCATTTCGTCTTTTAGGTGTACAAGATTTAAGTAGAATTACAAAAAAATTCGATTTAATTTTATGCTTAGGAGTTTTATATCACAGACAAGACCCATTACAGACACTTAAGATTCTAAAACAATCCTTAAAAAAAGATGGGCTTTTGCTTCTTGAAACTTTAATCATACAAACACAAGATGAATATGCACTTTGTCCATATCCAACCTATGCAAAAATGTCAAATGTTTTTTATATTTTTAGTCCAAAAGCCCTATGTAATCTTGCACTAAGAGCTGGATTTAAGACCTGTGACCTTTTAAGTTTTTCTTACACAACAACAAATGAACAACGAACAACAGATTTTATACAAAAACAAAGTTTAGGGGATTTTCTCCAACACGACCATACAATCGAAGGTTACCCACCTGCATGTAGGGGGATATTTGCACTTTATTCTTAGAATCTATATTGGCGAATTGTGATATGAAATTCTTTTTAGTATATAGTTTTGAGTTTAATTATTAACTTAATAAAAATCCCCTGGTTTTATACGAAAAAATAAATTGTATGTAACATAATCTTGATAGGTTTATTGCGGGGATTTATTCCCATTGTTATTGATTTTACATTTTTTTGAAGTTATTTTATTGAAATATTAGGTTTTTTTAAGTATATTTGACAATTTAATTTATATATTTCATCAAGGGATTTTATGCGACATTTTTTAACACTCAATGACTTTTCAAAAGCAGAACTTTTGGAAATGATGAAACTCGCCATTGATATAAAAATGCAACATATACAAGGCATTCCAACTCCCTATTTATCAGGAAAAACTTTGGCAATGGTGTTTGAAAAAAGTTCTACACGAACACGTGTAAGTTTTCAAGTAGGAATCTATCAGCTTGGAGGATTTGGAATTTTTTTATCAAATAGTGATTTACAACTTGGTCGCGGTGAGATTATTCGTGATAGTGCGGCTGTCATTAGCTCTATGGTTGATATGATTATGGTTCGCACACACATGCATCAAAGACTTGAGGAGTTTGCAAAATATTCAAGTGTGCCTGTTATTAATGGGCTAAGCGATGCTTTTCACCCTATGCAACTTTTGGCGGACTACCTTACAATGATTGAAAATGGGATTTTTGTTCCCCATAGAATCTTAGATGGGGTTGCACATAAAAATATTATTGCAATGCCCATTGTTGCATATATCGGCGATGGCAATAATATGGCACATTCTTGGCTTATGCTTGCCTCAAAGCTTGGATTTGAATTACGACTTGCATGTCCTAAAAATTACCAACCAAATCAAGATATTGTAGCAATAGCGTATGAGAATGCAAAAAAGAGCGGTGCAAAAATTATCATTACAGATGACATTATAGAAGTAGCAAAGGCTGCAAATGTTATTACAACAGATACTTGGGTATCCATGGGACAAGAAGCGGAGAAAGAACAGAGAATGCGTGATTTTAAAGATTATAAAGTAGATTCTCATATTATGAGTCTTGCTCATCAAGACGCTATTTTTTTACATTGTTTACCCGCATATCGTGGATTAGAAGTCAGCGAAGAAGTTATTGATGGCACACAAAGCAAAATTATACAAGAGGCACATAATCGCTTGCACGCCCAAAAAGGAGTAATGGTATGGCTGAACAAACAAAACAGAATCACTACAATTTAGTCCAAAGTCTTTGCAATGCAAATAATATTGCATCACTTTCACAACTTGAGGCAAATCAGTTTCTTTTAGAATTTATAAACGGGGAACTAAAAGCAGATGAGGCATCATTTGTGAAAACAGATTCGGGAGATGAATTTGTTATGTTGCCACGCGAAGCAATAACACATATTTTAGGCACATTAAAAAATAGTCATGAAGAAACAACAAAAATTATGCTACGACATGCAATTCGAGATTTGATTCCATTTGACATAGAGGATGCGATGGCAGTAGCAATGTATGAACTTGAAAAATACAGACTCGATGATGGAAATCTACCAATAGTAAATGTAAAGAATCTTGCTAAAGAGATTCGTATAAATCATCCAAATTTATTCATACAATTTTAAAAAGCAACATTTTTAACCTCTTTATAAGAATTAAATGACCGAATTAATAATCTGGCATAAAGCCATATTTTCTAATTTAATATCTTATAGAATAAATGAGAAAGAAAATAAAAATAAAAATCCTTATTCAATATTTTCAAAATTTCATAAAAATCTTCACTACTTTTGTTGCATTCTGAGGTAATCATCCATTTCACTTATATAAACAAGATCATAATATGTTTTTAAAATATGGGAATATTTCTTAAGGACTTCCAGTGTCTGTTTTTTTGGATGTCCAATAGCAATCACATAGCCATGTTTATTGGCATATTGTAGAGCTTTTTCTAGTTGCTTTGAAATATAATCTCTATCTTTCTCATTATCTAAAAAAATATTGCGTGCCAAATAAACTTGATGTCGTTGCACTGCAAGTTGTTTGGCAACACTATTTGCAGAAGTTTTAGAATCTACAAAGGTAATACTATGTTTATCAAGTGCATCAAAAAGCTTTTTCATGTCCTCTATACTAGCAGTATAACGACTACCTGTATGATTATTAAGATACTTGAGATTTGGAAAATCGTGCTTAATTGAATCAATATAATTTTGCACCTTTTCTTCAGAATCTCCGACACGAAGAACTCTTACTCCTTTTTGTTCAAAATCCTGTGCCTCAAGAGGGAGATGTATCATATAAAATTCTAAGGTTTTTGCAATATTGGGATTATCTTTGCTAAAAGTATGTTTAGGGAAAAGAGAGAGATTTAATCGCAAACCAAGATTTTGAAAAGATCGAATATCACTCGGTTTTGCTAGGTCATCAATAATAATAGCAACTTTTGGCTTCCTCGTTATTCTCTTTTTATCTTTTGTTAAAGTGGGGGGAATAAAATTTTCAGAGTTTTTCTTAAAAATATCTCTATTTTCTGTTTCTAGTGGAGATTCTATAATATCTGTATGTTGTGGTAGTAAGAAATTATTTGTTTTTTTATATGAATCTAATTCAATAATATCCATATCAATTTGTTTTTCCAAATCCGCAATATTTAAAGGAGAGTGATTATCGATATGTGATTTTTGAATATAATGGAATATTGCAATACTTGCACCTATCATCACAAGAACAAGCAGTGCAATAACAACAAAAGTGTATGATATTTGCAATCGATTCTCATTAGGATTGTGCTGCATTGTGTCTCCAAGCTCATCTAATGTGGTTAGAATTTATTCCAAAAATTATAAAAAATAAAGAATCTCTTATAGTTTTTAGTATTTATCATAAGATATTATTAGATTTTTTATTTTTATTATTTATAGTTTCAAGTAAGCCTATTTCGTTCCTTTTTTCTCAAACTATAATTTAGTTTTTAATAAAATATAAGAAAAATCAAAAACACCTACACGGTAATTTGGTAGAGAAAGTGCAATTTGAATCTTTTTTTGTTCAAAAGCATTAGCACGACGAAATGCAATCAAATATCCATCTGAAAGATCATTTTCTAATACAAGCATATCATCTAACTCTTTTTGATTGATTTGACGAATCCACAAAGGTTTTCTATTAAACATTGTAAGTTGCATAGAATCTGGTAAAACTATATTCTCATCATCATTGAAAATCTCTAAAAAAAAATATTCTCGTCCATGAAATATACTACTATCAATTTCATTGAGATAAGTTAATCTCGCTGCAATCTTAAGTTTAGAATCTTGTGAGCTAAGCAAAACCATGCGACTATTTTGAGCTAATGTTTGTGGTGCAATTGTAAGATGTTCATTTTTTCCAAAATATGATGAACAACCATACAAAAGAAGAATAATGCAACCAAAAGTGAAAAAAAATATCTTCGATAACATAAGAGAACGCTTTGATTTTTAAAAATGTCAAGTTTGCATAAATTTATCTGTAATTTTAGCAAATTTGTTATAATATTGGAACAAAAACCACCATAAACTTCATGAATAGGATATAATCATGGCTCTGCGACATTTAATACAAACTTCCGATTTAAGCAACGACGAGATAAGACATATTTTTGCCCGCACAGCAAATATTTCAGAATCTGACAAGGTCTTGCAAAATAAACGCTTTATTACGATTTTTTTTGAAAACTCAACCCGCACATTAAGTAGCTTTGAAATTGCAATTAAAAATCTTGGTGGCGAGGTAATTCGTCTTGATATTGCCAATAGTTCAACAGCAAAAGGTGAAAGCATAGCAGATACTGCTGCAACATTGAATGCTATGCAACCACATGCGATAATTACGCGTCATAAGAGTGCTGGTGCACCCAATTTTCTTACGCAATTTACTTCCTGTCCTATTATTAATGGTGGTGACGGAGCACATGCACATCCTACACAAGCACTACTTGACCTCTATACTATGGCAACACATTTTGGTTCATTGGATACAAAAGATTCTAATGTTTCACAACAAGAGATTTGTTTAAGGGGTTTAGATTCTATGCGGGGTAAACGTATAGCAATTGTTGGTGATATTAAAAACTCTCGCGTTGCTAATAGCAATATCGCTCTTTTAACTCGTTTTGGCGTTGATGTTACACTTGTTGCTCCTCCTCACTTTCTCTATAAAACAAGAATTAAAACTGCTTATAATTTGCGTAAAGTTATTGATAATATTGATATTATCATGGCATTACGTACACAAACAGAACGACACAATACACAGATTTATGGAAGCTTAAAAGATTATGCAAATAGATTTTGCGTTACGAAAGATTTGCTCGGTAATCGCGATATTATTGTATTGCATCCGGGTCCCGTGCATCGCAATATTGATATTGATGATGAAATACTTGCTGATTCGCGTTGTAAAATATTACAGCAAGTAGAAAATGGAGTAAAAATCCGCATGTCTGTCATGGAGTTTTTCTGTGGAAATTCATAAAATGCACACTATACAATAAAAAAGCTTTTATATTTAGAATTATGAAATTAAAATATTGTAGTTAATTATTTATAATCATCTTTCTTGTCAATAAAAAATAAACAACAAATATTTATTTATAGATTCTGTCAAGTTTGAGAGAAATTCTCACTCCAAGTCTATTTGTTTTGTTTCTCATGACTTTATATCCATTGAAAACTTTTTGCAAAAATAGTATCTTAAAAACCCTTAAAACTCCACCCGTAATGTAAGCCAATAGTTTCTGCTAGGCAGGATTCTTTGATATGTGTTTTGTGGAGTAAGACTAGATCCACTACTAACAGCTATATAATCCATAAAATACACATCAAAGAGATTATTTATTGCAAATGTTATATAATAATGTTGAAAGAATTTATAAGTCGCCGCTATATCCACCAGCTGGTAATCTTTATACCATTTACCAACAATATCCCGCACATTTTGTCTAGCTGCTGTTGCACTTGGGCTAGTTGGTGTTTGGAATCTCCCATTCCACCGAATATACATATCAAAGTTTTTAAAGCGATATTTTGGCATAATCGTGAAGCTATGTCTTGGAATCTCATTGATCACATCACCCTTATAATCGCCATCTAGCCTTTCTGTATAAGTGAAAGAATAGCTTGCATCAAGACTAAACCCATAAATGGGTTTGAGTTGGAATATTGTCTCTGCACCTGTTACAAAAGACTTGTTAATGTTCTCATAGATTCTACATTGACCAGGATGAGTTCCGCCTGCACATATTCCGCCTTCGTAGGTTTTTGTCTCTATTTTATTGTTAAAATCTGTGTAATAACCTGTGAGGATTAATCCCACATATTTTGTATCTACCATAGCACTGAGTTCGTAATTCCAGCTTGTTTCAGGCAATAGATTGGTATTTCCGTAAGTATGAATTACGGGATTACCATTTCCCTCTATATAACCTTCATAGAGATAGCTCAATGCAGGGACAAGAACACCGCTTGCTATACCTGTTTTGATTGTTAGCCAATCTAGCGGATGCACATTTACATAGAATCTAGGATTTGGAATAGCCTTAAAAATATCAGAATAGTTATACCTTAATCCCAAAGTTGTGCTAACATAGTCATTTATCATATAATCACCTTCTGCAAAAACTGCAAATTGATTCATAGAACGACTAAAACTAGTTTGATAATTCTGCAGACTTTCATACATATAATATAACCCGCCATTAAAAATAAGCTTACCCCAATTCCCAAAATCAAAAGTATTCTTGTAATTCGTTTGAAAAGTTATATTATGATTTTCTCGTCTCTTATCCCAATTAATAAAATCCCCCTTACTAGAACCGGGTGCTAGTCCTTGTAAGGGATCGTCGGGATTAGGGGCAGGATTAGGATATGGGTTATTTGTCCCATGTGAAGCGATAACTGTGTAGCTATATTGTAAATAAGTGTCTAGCTTACCCCAATCATAATCAGCTTCATGGCTTAAGACATTGTTATTTTTATACATTTCTTGCACAGAGGTAAATGAACTTGCTGAGGTATTCAGTGAGCCAAAGCGTCCATTATATACCTCTGAGTCTAAATAGATAGTATTGTGTGTATCAGGTGTGTAGTTTAATCTAAATCCCGCATTCCAATTTTGTGATCCTGTTGAAGAATGTGAAACATAAGGATTTGGTCCCCGATGACCGTCTGTATCTTGGTCAGTCATTGGCACCCATGATGGTTTTAAAAACCCATTTTGCCCGTTGTATCTATAACCACCTCTTAAGTTGAGACTTAATATTTTTTTAATAAGTGGCGTTGTAAGGTAGGCATTTCCACCATAGACATTACCAAATTCTTCGCGTTCAAAAAACTTAGATTCCATTTGTGCACCCATAGTTAGTTTGTCAGCATGTTTTTTAGTAATAATATTTATCACACCACCCATCGCATCGCTACCATAGAGGATAGAGGCAGGTCCTCGTATCACCTCAATACGTTCTATCATACTAGCTGGAGGCATAAATGAAGTTGCATTCCCTAAACCATTTGAGATAAAACCCTGTGCGGTATTTTGTCTCTTACCATCAATCAATATTAATGTGTATGTGGAACTAAGACCACGCATAGAAATAGTATTTTGTCCTGTTTTATCTTGTTCGGTATAGACACCTGGGACATCTTGGACTGCATCGCCTACATCACGGATAGGACGCGTCATGATTTCTTCACGAGGAATAATAGTAATACTAGCAGGAGCATCCCGTAAGTTTTGTTCGTATCCCGAAGCTGTTTGCACCGTCGTTGTGGTAACTGCTTGGAGCTTATGAGACTTAGAATCTACATTTTTTACATCATTTGTTGTATCATTATTGTTATTCTGACTTTGTTGAGATTTTGTGGTAGCCATATCAGAATCTATTTGATTTGCCACAGATTGCGATATATAGCCAAAAGAGAATGTTATGAAAGTAGTAATAGAAAATGTTCGAAATATCTTTATCATAGAATGCCTTTTATTATTAGGATTAAAATAAAGCATAATTATAGCATAAAAATATAGTAATTAATATCATATTATATTAAAGTTATGAATTTTATTCCTAAAAGTATAATTATTATATTATTATATTCTGATAATTAATGGTAATAAAAAATGATAAAAATAGTTCTGTTACTTAGAAGAATATTTGGAATTAATTTGATAAATAAATTATGTATTTTTTGATTAATATCTTTAGTAATTGGTGTAAATACTAAATAAATAGGATTTTCTACTTAATCATTATTAATACAAGTAAGGTGTCTTTATTATACAATTAAGAATATCCTTGTGTAAAATTGATTCTTAATTGTTTCCTCAAGTTTTTACAATCCTTAATCCTTTGATTGTTAAATAACAAATACCATTATATCATTGCCTTAATGTAGATTATATCCTAACACATGTGATTTGAGTGTTATCGTGTCTTGCTCACTCATTGCTACACTTTTGACTTTGGTTATAAATCTATATTGCCTTTATACAGCTATTTTTTCGCTAATAATTCCATATAAAATCTTTTACACCATGCGTGAAATTTTATAAATAAGATTTTTTACTCTATCCCCTTTTCTTTCAAGTATCTTTCTAGTTCATTGTCGCTTAGAATCTTATCGTAATTCTTTTTTACAATTCGTTCCTTATCATCGTGGTTAATATCTTCAGTCGCAAATTTCGCAAAATCCCTAAAGTCAGCATTTTTACTCACAAGCATATTGAGTGTTTCACTATCTATATCCCTACTTTGTGAGGATAAGAGGATTTTTGAGCTTACACTATCACTTGTAAGCTGAATTACCCCAATCCCAAAGCTTGTATTTAGCCGCCTTAATTCAGTGAGAATCTCATCATCAATCTCCTCAAATACCACCAAATATCCCTCATTCGCCCAACTTGAATTAGAGACGGCTTGAAAATAAGATTCTTTGAGGTTGCTGAAATTTAAAGCAATTTTTAACTCAAAAGAGCAAAGTTTGTAGTTTGAATAGCCGATAGCATCAAGTAATTCTAAAGTCTCACTCTCATAATTATCACTAAATGCGAAGTGAATCCCAACAATATCAGGGTAATTCCATTTATCCTGCCCACTTTGAGATTTTTTGCTTGTTTCGTGGCGGATTGTCTTGCAATAGAGTCTGAAATGCTCATTTTCGCTCAAATATTTCACAAGCAATGGGTGCAAATCGCGTTCTTTAAATTTGCTTTTTTGCATTGAAATTTTTTCATTCTCTAAAATCCGCTCTTCTATATGTGGCTTATCTAGCTCACTTTCGCGAGATTTGAGCCAAAAAGTCGTGGGCTTCTTTGAGGCAAATATGAAGGGAGAATCTTCGTTTTTGATATTTTTGTAGAGATTTGAGCCAAGCGTCGCAATCGGTGTTTTGCCAATACTCCCTAACTTCTTATCCAAGCCTTTTGCTTGTGTCTCCTCCCATATTTGCCCTGCATTAAGCGGGATTTTGCTCTCCTCTAGCACTGCTTGTGCAAGTGCCAAAAATGTAAGCTTTTTATTTTGCATATTGCCTCCAAAGTTATAAAACTAGGATTCTATCATAATATCAAAAAAGAATTTGCAATACCAATCAAATCTTTTTACCCCATCGGTTTATTCAATCTTTCTTTTCGCTCCCTCCAATCACTCATATAACACGATAGGAATTTATAAAAATCCTTAGAGTGATTTGGGTGGATTAGATGAGTAAGCTCGTGTAAAATCACATATTCGATACATTCTTTTGGCTTTTTGATGAGCTCGATATTAAGGCTTATACTCGACTTAGAAGCATTACAACTTCCCCATCGTGTTTTCATTTTTCGTATAGTAATATGTATATTTCCTTTATAATCTATCATCTTTTTGTATTGTTCTATCAGTTGGAAAAAGCAAAGCAAAGCCTTTTGATGATACCATTCATAAATCATCTTTTCTTTATGGATAAAATCATTTTTATCCCTCACACAAAGTTCTAAATATCCGCTTGTGAGCTTGATAGATTCCTTGCGTGCTTGCGTGAGTTTTATCCTATATCGCCTACCGCGATAGTAAAAATCCTCTCCACTCACATATTCTCTCTTTGTTGTAGCGTATGAGGCGAAAAACGCCCTTTTCTCCTCTATCCATTTTGCCCGTTTTTCAAGGATAGATTTTATATATTTTTCCTGCATTTGTTTTGGAGTCGTAAGGATAATCTCCCCATTTGGTCTAACTTTAAGCGAAATGCTTTTTATATCTTTTTTGATGATAGTGAGATGTTCAAGCATACCATTTCACTCCCATACCTCGCAAAATCTTAAAGAATTTTTCTATATCATTATTATCAAAAGTGATATGGTGCTCATCTTCTAACGCCCACAATTCATCGTTTATTTCGCGATTGATTTCATTTTCGGTTTCCTTGCTATTATACCACTCTGGCTTTTTAGAATATCGCTTATAAATCTCATCTATTTTGAGGCTTAAATTTGCAAGGACTTCCTTATCCTCAATCTCTATTGCTTCACACACATTATCATAAATCGCCATAAGCCTTTTTTCTCCTGCGATTCCTTGAGGATAATTTCTATCGCTTTTATAACCACCTTTGAGTAAATCTTGTATTTGTTGAGCTTTTTCTAATTTTTCCTCCTCACTTAATCGCTTTTCTTCATATTCTTTGATGATATGCTCTATTTGCTTTGCGAGAGAGTTATAAAAGGCTGGATTAGCTTCCATTTTCTCCCTTATCTCTGCACTTATAGCGTTGAGTATAGTATCTGCTTTTGCATTTGGAGTCGCCATTCTTTCTACTTCTTTATCAAAATCCTCATCAAAGATATTGACAAGCTCTGTAAGGTGATTGATACCATTAGCATTGACAAAAGTATCAAGCAGTTTTTGCATTTGCGCTTCGTATTGTCCAAAATCGCATACTTCGTGATAGCGTATTTGCACCACTTGACGCAGTTCATTATAGAATCTCACTTTGTCTTTATATTCTTTGATTTCTTTTTCACTTAGAATCTCATCTATTTTCTCACTACACAAAGCAGTTTGAAAAGCCCTTGCGAAATGCGATAGATATTCTTTAAATTTCTTTCTTTTTTCCTCATTTGAAAGGATATTTGCATAAGATTCTAAATCAGCCTTATTTTTCACTTCACTAAAAAGAGATTCTAAATGCGTGTAATAAGTTTTCGTTTCAACTATCTTTTCTCTTATATCAATCACGGCTTGCTGTAAATCCTCTTCATCAAAGCCACTAAGCCCGCTATAATCACTCAAAGCCCTATCAAGATCGCCCAAAAGCCCACGATAATCAATAATATATCCAAAATCTTTCCCCTCACATACTCGATTTACCCTAGCGATAGCTTGCAAGAGGCTATGCTCTTTGAGCGATTTATCGATATAAAGATTGCGTGCTTTTGGTGCGTCAAATCCTGTCAAAAGCTTATCCACAACAATAAGCAAATCAATCTCATCGCCTTTGACAAATTCACCTTGGATATATTCTATATACTGCGTTTCATCGCCATATCGTGCATAGAGCTTTTGTAATGCCTGTGCGATGTATTGTTTGTTTTCGCTTCCTTGCTCATCGGTTTTATTATTTGAAATCACATAAGCAGTGCAAAAATCCTTGTAATACTCACTAAAAATTTCATAATATTTTATCGCCTCATATTTGGAGCTTGTCGCAAGCATAGCTTTGAATCCTCTTCCTTCCAAATTCGTTTTAAAATGCGTGTAAATATCAAGCGCGATAAGCTCTAGCCTCTGCTCACTTGAAGCTATTTTGCTAAATCTTGCCCATTTTCGCTCCAAGTCTAATCGCTCTTTTTCACTTAAGCCCTTTGCGATAAGCTCAAATTTCCTATCCAACCCCTGCGGATTGAGGATTTCTTGCTCTATCATTCTGCCTTCATAATAAAGTGGCAAAACCGCTTTGTCTCGCACCGCCTCATCTATGGCATATCGGTGAATCTCCCCGCCAAATTTCGCAAAGCTATTCTTGTCCTTTTTTAGCAATGGCGTGCCGGTAAATCCTAGATAACAAGCCTGTGGCAACACCTTTTTCATCGCTTTATGCAAAAGTCCGCTTTGTGTGCGGTGAGATTCATCAACCAAGACAAAAATATTATTTTCTTTAATTATCAGCTTAGAATCTTGTATCGCTTCAAACTTATGCACCAAAGTTGTGATGACGCTTGCTCCACTTTGTAGCAGTGAAAGGAGATTTCTCGCACTACTTGCCTTTTTAGGCTCTATATCTGTCTTTTTAAATACCTCAAAAATCTGCCTATCCAAGTCTATCCTATCCGTTACGATGATGATTTTTGCATTATCAAATTTGATTTTGAGTAATTTTGCAAGCATTATCATTGTAAGACTTTTTCCGCTCCCTTGTGTATGCCAGATAAGCCCGCCTTGCCTACACCCAAATTCATCAAAGCTTTCTACTCTTGATAAGGTTTTTTCTATCGCAAAAAACTGCTGATAACGACAAATCTTTTTTATCTTGCCATCAAAAAGTGTGTAATGCTTGATAATTTTTAGCAATCTTTCTTTTTGCAAAAGTGCAAACAAAAGTATATCAAGCTTACTTGCTTTGCGTTTGCCAAGCAAGACATTTAAATGCCCTTTTATCTCGCTCTCATTCTCCTCATTCCAAGTATGATAAAAATCAAAAGGCGTGCCAGTTGTAGCGTATTTAGCTTCATTTGAGTTACCCGCAATAGTGATTTGTATGTATTTAAAGAGGCTTTGAATCTCGCTATTTTCTTGCTCTTTGAGAATCTGGCGTATGCCTGCTTGATAATCCTTGCTTGATTTTTTCAGCTCGATAGCCACAAGTGGAATCCCATTGACAAGCGCCACCAAATCCACTCGCCTAGTTTTCATATTTTCGCCTTGATTTGCCCTATCTACGATAAATTCCTCTGTGATATAAAAGTCGTTATTATGCGGATTCTCAAAGTCGATATATCGCAGTGAAAAGCTCTTTTTCGTGCCATCACTTAAAATCTCCTCATACGAGCGTCCAAATAAAAGAGAATCAGTGATTTTTTGATTTGCTACAAGCAAACCCTCGCTCAAAGGGCTATCTAAGTCATCAATAGCTCTTGCGATATTTGTCTCGCTAAAAGTGTGCTTTTGCCCTTTGTATTCATAATGATTTATCTCACTAAGCTTTTTTCTCAATATATCTTTAAAAAGGATATTTGAGGTTTTACCCTCCCTATGCCCAAGATTGTCCTTTGGGCTGATATACATATAGCCAAGCTTCTCTAAAAGCCCAATGCAGTTCTTTTGCAGGGCTTTTTCTGCAGTTGGATTGATAGGTGGCATTAGGGGACTCCTTTGGTATTCCTTATAATTATACCTTAAAATATTATAAAAAATGTTATAATGTAGTTTTGTAATTTTAGATAGAACAGCAAATAAGTCTAAAATTACTCAATGAACATTTAAATTATATTTAAGGATATTGTTATGTTTGAAAATGGCTCTTCTTGGAATAAATGGGATTTACACATACATACACCACATTCACATATGAATGGATATTCATGTTCTGATGAAGATTTTATACAAAAAATAAAAACAGAGAATATTGTATGTATAGGTTTAACAAATTATTTTAATTTTTGTGAAAAAGAATTTATTTTAAAAGAGAAATTAGAAGAAAATAGTATAAGGGTATTGTTAAATTTGGAACTAAGGTTAGATTACACAAATAAAGATGAAGAAACTTTGGACTTGCACGTATTATTTTCAGAAAAAGTAGGTAAGGAAGAGATTAATGCTTTTTTAACTAATCTTGAGTGTGATATAAAGGGAAATACTATGAAATTGATTAATTTATCAAGTCAAGATGATTTTAAGCAAGCTGTAGTTAATTTTGATAAAGTGCTTAATTGCCTACAAGATAAGGCATTAAATTTGCAAAATAAATACCTGATAGGATTTTTATCAAGAGGCAAAGGAAACGCTCGTTCTTCTACAAATTATGAAAAAATTATTAAACAAGCTCATTTTTTAATTCACTCTACATCTAAAGCAGAAATTATCAAACAAGACGAAGAATTTTGGGAAAAATACAATAAACCTATCATACAGAGTAGCGATGCCCATAGATTAGATGACATAGGGAGTAAATTTTCTTGGATTAAAGCAAAACCAACTTTTGAAGGATTAAAGCAAATTATTTATGAACCTAAAAGAGTTTATATAGGAACAGATAAGCCGCATTATATACTCCATATGATTGAAAAGGTTGATTTGGATTTCGATAAAGATACAAAGTGGGGTAATGAAAAATTTTGTTTTGCGGGATTCAAAGATGAAATATGTTTTAGCCCTTATTTGACTTGTATTATAGGAGGAAGAGGTAGCGGAAAAAGCACTTTATTGAATTTAATAGCACAAAAGATTAGTAGAGAAAAAAGTGGTTTTTTCTCAAAATTAAGTGAAAAAGATATTGTATCTAAGATAGTTTGCGAACCTAATACTATTAGTAATATAGATTTTCTGGCACAAAATGAAATAGAAGAGTTTGCAAAAAATTCTGGTAAATTTACACAGGCAATTTTTGAAAGACTTAATAAAAAGTCTAATGGGGAAATGCAAGTTATCCAAGAGCAAATTACATCAAAATTGAAACTATTTGATGAGCAAATTAATAGGCTATTTTTGCATGATAAAAAAAAGAATATATTAGAGAATAAAAAGAAAGAATTAAAGAGTATAGAATACTTGCTTAAAACATTTACAAATGGGGATTTTACTAAGAATTATACTGCTATGGATACTTATATCAAAGAGCAAAAGACAAGATTAAAGTGGAAAAATTATTATGAAAATTTCTTACAAGAATTATTAAATATAATTCAAAACAATAAGACTAAATTGGAAGAAAAAGATGAGTCTCCTGAAATATGGACAAATGATAATTATTATAAGATTGAACTAAAAAAATTAAATACAACTTTAGAAGAAGTATTAAAGCAGTATCAAAATCAAGATTTTCAACAAGATCAAGAGAGATTAAAAATACTTGAAAAAGAAATAAAAGCTTACAAAGATAAAATAGATAATTATTTAGAAGAAAGAGGTTATGTGCTTGATAATCTAAATGATTTGAAAAATGCGTTATCAAATGTATCGTCTCTTAAAAATGAAATAAATGAGCTAGAAAAAGAAATTAATATTTTAAATGAAGAAATTAATTTATTCAATACAGAAACTATTAATAATGATATAGAAGTATTCAATTCAATTTCAGATGAAGAAATAGTTAAGATTAATGAATTGTTTTTAAGTATAGCAAAACAATATCAAGATAATATAAAAATAATAAAAGTTGAACGCACAAAACAGGCAGAAAAAGAAATATTCAATGATATTTGTAGAGAGTTTGAAAGCAGAGTTCTATCTGGAGAAAATATTTCATCAACCGCAAAAGATTACCTTTCTAAAATATCATTTGAAGAAGTAATTTTATGCGATACAGCCCAATCATTTAGAGAAAAAATTGAAAGTAGAGATACACAATCCTATCATAAACTAATTGAGATTTTTTCTTCCGAATTGAATTTTAGTATTTATAAACTATTAATTCAAAAATATTTAAAAAATATTGAAAAATATAAAGTATTTAAAGTTTTGTATGATAGTAAAGATTTGGAGGTTTCTTCATTTGGACAAAGATGCACAGCAGTGATTGTTATATTGCTTTCTTTAGGCAATAACCCTATTATAATGGACGAGCCAGAAGCACACTTGGATAGTTCTCTAATTGCTAATTATTTGGTTGAATTGATAAAACAACAAAAACAGCAAAGACAAATCATTTTTGCTACACATAATGCCAACTTTGTTTTAAATGCAGATGCTGAATTAGTTATTAAATTAACAAATAATGATGGCAACACCATACTCACATCTTTTAGTATTGAAGATATTGAATATAGAGATGATTTGTTGCAACTTGAGGGTGGAAAAGAAGCCTTTAAAAAGAGAGAAAGAAAATATGAAATAGATTAAGAATATCTTTTATTTTAGAATCTATTTTTTTCACACTCTTACCCTCACTTTGCCACTTAGGAGCTGTTGCATTAAGCCTTGCTTTTGTGTCTTGCGTAATTGTAGCAAATTTTTAAGCTCTTGTATCTCATCATCTATCAGTGATAAGAAATTGGCGATTTTTTCTTGCTCTTTGAGGGAGGGGAGTTTTATTTTGATTTCACACATTGCACTAAAAGATAAAACTTGTCTTACGCTACCTTCCAGCAAGTTTGCCATTTCTCTTTTAAAATGATGGTTATGAATCCAATAATTTAAAAAGATATTATTAATACTTTCTGCACACTTAAAGATAATATACATAGGACTCAATACCCCCTTATCAAACTCTCGCAATAAAGCGATTGAGCCTACATTAATTCTAGCAGGATTGTAAGCAAAATTTCCTTTGCAGATAATTTTGTATTTGCTTATATCATCACTTGCTAACTCTCTCTCAAAATAATCTTTTTGACGCACAAAACCTAAGGAATTAGTTATACTAAGAACTAAGCTGATAGATAAATCTCTATTCCTTAAGTTGCATTCTTTTAGCACCTCTCCCAACCTCACGCTTTGCCATTTGTCTGTGAATCCTTTGAAACGCAAAGGTTTGATTGTGCCACTTTGGGCTATGGCATTATGAGTTTTATTTTTCTCATCGTCATTGCGAGAATCTACGCAAGTAGATTCGTGGCAATCCATATTTATTGTCCTGCTCAAAGAATCCTCCTTGAAAGATTCGTTTGTGGATTGCTTCGTCATTTCATTCCTCGCAATGACAAAAGAGGCGGTTTGTTTCGCTTCACTCGCAATGGCTGCGGTGGCGGATATTTCCCTTTTGCTTTGCTCAAGGTCAGTATGATGACTTTTCTCATTGTCATTGCGAGCCGATTTATCGGCGTGGCAATCTACGCCCATTTTATCACATTCTTGCAAAGCCAAAAAATCCACATTTTCGCTTATAGATTCTCTCTCCACGCAGGGAGTATCCCCCTCCCCAACCCCTCCCGCAAGGGGCGGGGCTAAATGTGGCGTATTGGTGGGTGGGGTGAAAAGCCTCTGCATTACGCCCTTTTTATACTGCTCTTTGAGTGCGATAAGTCGCTCTAGTGCGTTTATGCCCTCATCTACGGTGCTTAGAATCTCCGCTATCTTTTCTTGCTCGTTTGGGGGTGGAATATAAAAAGGGATTTCTTTCATATATTGCCAATCCGCTCTGGGCATTTTTGTGCCTGTAGAAATATTTGCAATTTGTGTAAATTTATTAGTTTGTATGAAGTAAAATAAAAAATCATTTATAGCTTTTTTACCATTGAAAACCCAAATTTCACTAGAGCATACTCCATCAAATTCAGCTTTCCAATACTTTTTTAAATAAGGGCGTAATTTACCAAAAAGTATCTCTCCCTTTCTAAATTGATTTTTAATGCTTAATTGAGAATTAGAATCTATATATCCCAATAAGACTCCTGTTTCTTGTGAGATATGCTCTAATTCTATACATTTTAGATTATTAGAATCTTTTAATGGATTAAATTTATTTGATTTAATTTCAAGAATCTCATTTAATTCATAGATTTTCCAATCTCGTATATTTTTATTTTCCATTTATTGATACACCTTTAATTGTAAAATATATTCTTTTGTCATTCTGAAGGAGTGTAACGACTGAAGAATCCATAATTTCAGAATCTATATTGCCTTTTATGGATACTTCACATTCATTCAGTATGACGGATAGGTGGTTGCGGTAAGATTCCAAGCTCTGTATGTTTATAGCCTTGCGGGATAGTATTCATTTACTTTTCCTCAATGTGATATTTTTGATTGTCTTATCAAAGTCTGATTCTATCTTTTGAGTTTTGTTAAAAAGCTCATATTCACTATCAGCTTTTTTGTCTGCTTTTTGTCTTGAGATTTTGCCCTTATCTGCTAAAATCTCGTATTTTCTAAAGGATAAAAACTCATCGATACTTTTGCTAAATTCTTGCATCGTAAAAGTATTTTCTCGTTCTATCAAATCCTCTATATAGTCAAAATACCCGCTAACTGCTCGTTCTAGCTGTTTGATTTGTTTATCGTCTAAGTAATTTTTAGCGATTTTTGTATCTGTTTTTAAGATTCTGCCATTTGGGGAATTTTTCCAAGTGCTTAAGCCCATATTTAAGGCTTTGTGATTTGCTTTTGAAAAGATGATTTCGGGGGCTGTTTGTCCTGTGATAGCATAGTGAAATTTGTTTTGCACCATAGAATAAAAATCCTTTGTTGTAGGAGAATTTTTGTCATAATCAATGCTACATTCTGCAAAAATATCAGTGATTTGTTGCCAGATTCTACGCTCACTTGCACGAATGGAACGAACTATATCTAAAAGCTCTTTAAAATAATCCTTGCCAAAAATCCTATTACCTTGTTTGAGTTGTTCTTCGTTGATAGCAAAGCCTTTTATTGCGTATTCTTTAAGGATTTTAGTTGCCCAGATTCTAAAAGTAGTCGCTTGTTTGGAGTTGATACGATAGCCTACGCTGATGATAGCATCGAGATTGTAAAAAGTTTGAATGCGTTTAACTTCCCTTGTTCCCTCCATTTGAACTATTTCCATTTTGGAAATAGTTGAATTTTCATCAAGCTCTTTTTCTTGATAAATATTGCCTAAATGCTTGTTTATCGCTGGAATATTGACACCAAAAAGCTCACTCATAGCCTTTTGAGTTGCCCAAATGTTCTCATCTTTGAGGATAACATTGATTTCCAAATCAGTTTGCTTGATGTGATATAAGATAGTTTGGATTTCTTTCATAACTTATTCCTTTCACAACCCCAATTCCCTCAAATATCCATCTAGTTTTTCTTGTGTGGATTCTAATGCCTTTTGTGTCGCTAGAATCTCTTGCTTTGTGGATTCTAAGTCGATAATCCCTTCTTCATCAAAGCTATCGACATAGCGGGGGATATTGAGATTGTAATCATTTTCTTTGATTTCTTCTAAACTCGCAAGGTGAGCGTATTTTTCTACGCTTTTGCGTTCTTTGTAAGTGCGATAAATCTTTGCTATATTCTCATCTGTAAGTTTGTTTTGGTTTTTGTTCTTTTCAAATTCTTTGCTTGCGTCGATGAAAAATATATCTGTATTTGTTCTATTTTTCTTAAAAATCAAGATACACGCTGGTATCGAAGTGCCATAAAATAGATTTGCAGGTAAGCCAATCACCGAATCTAGCCAATTTGCCTCGATGATTTTTTGACGAATTTTACCCTCGCTTGCTCCACGAAATAGCACTCCATGCGGTAAAATCACGCCCATAGCGCCATTTGTATTAAGAGAGGCAAGCATATGGAGGATAAAGGCATAATCACCTTTGCTTTTAGGTGGAATGCCGAATGTAAATCTTGAGTAAATATCATTTTTGACCTCATCTTCACCCCATTTATCAAGTGAAAAAGGCGGATTAGCAATGACTTTATCAAAGGTTTTTAGGGTGTTGTTGTGTAAATGCAAGGGATTGCGTATCGTATCGCCCCATAAAATAATCGAATCATTTATCTCGTGCAAAAACATATTCATCTTGCAAAGGGCGTGAGTTTGCCCATTTTTCTCTTGTCCATAGAGGCGGAAATTATGATTTGGAATCTCTTGTGAAGCCTTGATAAGCAGTGAGCCACTCCCACAAGTTGGGTCATAAATACTCTCTCCTTCTTTTGGCTCTATGAGGCGAGAAAGCAGGATAGAAACTTCTTTAGGTGTATAAAATTCACCGCCTTTTTTACCTGCATCACTTGCAAAATGTGCAATGAGATATTCATAAGTATCGCCTAAGCAGTCGTTATTTTCTAAACGCGATGGGCGTAAATCAAGCCTGCTATCGCCAAAGTCTTCTAAGAGACTTTTTAAAAGAGCGTTTCTCTCTTTGGTGTTACCAAGCTTATTTGGGTTATTAAAGTCAATACTTCTAAAAATCCCATCTAATTTGTCTTTATTGTTCTCCTCAATCTGTGCGAGGGCTTTATTGATAAGCTCGCCTAGATTTTGGGATTCTTTGTGGGATAAAAGATAATCAAAAGTGCAAGTCTCATCAAGCTTGAATTTCTCTCTTTTAAGTTCTGCATTTATCCTCTCAATTTTATCGCCGTGCTTTGCACGCAATAATTCTAACTTTTCTTTATAAAAATCTGAAAGATACTTGATGAATAGCATAGTAAGGATATAATCCTTGTATTCGCTCCCCTCTATCGTGCCACGAAAGGTATCGCAAGCCTTCCATACTATGCCATTTATGGTTTCTTTTGTCGTCTTTTGCATTTATATCTCCTTTTTTATGAATGACTCAAATACAAAAGTAAAAGTATAATATATTTTATATAAAATCAAAATTTCTCTCTATAAAGATTAAGTATGACATATCGTTGGATTGTTTGCTTCACTCATCAATGATGATAAGCTAATAGATTTTGCAAGATTGTATAGAATCTTAATCACGCGATTTTTCTAGCTCTTCTTTAATCCTAGATTCTATCCTTGCTCCCTCATTGCTCCCTATCGTGCTAAGGCGGAGCAAGGGCGCGTTATATTTCTCAAAGATAGAATCTTTTAATCTATCTCGTCTTTTTTGTTCCTCATTTTTTGTATGGTATGTGTAGCCATCAACTTCTATAGCGAGTAGCAAACTTTTATCCATTGTATTAAAAATCACAAAGTCTATGTGCGTCCATTGATTGAGGGCGTATTTATACTCTTCTTTATTCAATAATCCCTGCGTATTCTCTCCATTCTCCAAAGCCCTGCATTTTGTTGCATTGATATTTTGTGTTTTTTGATTCTCTTGTTTATCGGTATTTTTTATAGAATCTTGTGAGAAACTAAAGAGATTTACAAGCGGAATATGTGGGAGAACACTCAAGGTATCAAAATTATTCTTCTCCAAAATATCTTTAATAAGATGATAGATGAGATTTTCCGAATCATATTGCGAAATTTTCTTTTTATATTTGAGATATTTGATTCTTGCTTCATTATTCGCCTCATAGAGCAAGTCAAAAATGGAGTTTATACGACTTGTCTTCACTGCAAAATTATGGTATTGAATATATTTTATCAAATCGCTGATATTATTATTCGTATAGGCGATATTGTGCGATACCACGAGCCTTAGAGCTGACTTCGCACGCGTGATAGCGACATTGAGCATTTTAGGGTCATTAATAAATTCATCTATTTCATTTTTCACGCAAGTGATGATAATCGCCTCCTTTTCCCTCCCTTGATATTTATGGATAGTATCGACTTGTAAATTATCATCATTGATTTTTTCTTGCAAACCTTGTTTCTGGTCATTGTATGGTGCGACTATGCCGATTTCCTCACTCCTCAATCGCTCCTTAAGTGGTGGTAAAATCTCTTCGGTAATGACTGCAATTTCGCGGTTATTGTAATTCCCTCGTGCGTGATTGCCTTTGGGTGTGATGATAGCTTCTATCACACTTGATTCCGCATTATCTTTGGTGAGGACTATGAGTTGGTTATGATAGAATTTTTTATTACAGAATCCAATGATTTTTGGGTGGCAACGATAATGTTCTTTGAGCAAGACTTTGGGTGCAAGAGGTAGCACCTCAAGGATTGAGCTAAGGAGTGAATGCTTCGTGTAGTCGTAGTATGGCGGTATAGAATATGCTTTGCTGAGATTCTCTAAGTCTTTGATTTTATCGTTTGGAATGACATTTGGGAGCTGTTTCCTATCGCCTACGATAATAGCATTTTTCGCAGATGAGAGGGCGAGAATCCCGCTACTTAAATCTACCTGCGATGCCTCATCTATGATGAGATAATCAAACTCAATATCAAGTGAGCTTTTGAGTGAATGTGTGGTGCTAAAGATGATAGGATACTCATCGATAAACTCCTGTGGATTGCGTGTCAAATCATTTGCTTCAAAGATTTTACGTGCATTGCGCGTATTTTGCTGTGTCGTTGTCTCGTGTGTGGGAGGTTGCGAATGTGTTTGATATTTTTCTCGCAGTTTTTCTTGCAAAAGTGCAAATGAGAGGTGTTGCAATTCTTGAAGTGGATTTGAGGCATTCAGCACCTCTAATCTCTGTGTATTTGTATTGAGCGCAGATTCTAGCTCATATATTTTAAGCTTATAATATATTTCATCAAATGCCCTTAGAATCTCCATTTTTGGAATCTTATAAAATGCAAAATCACCTATCCCATAGAGAAAGACGCATTTTAATTTTTGCCATAGACTTAGCTTTTTTGTAGATTCTAATTTGGCTTTGAGGTGGAGTATCATATCAGATTGTAGATTTTTCTTTAATTGTGGGAGGGTTTGGGGGTGAATCTGTTCTCTAAAATACTTCGCCTCTAACTCGAAACGGCTCAGCAATTCCTTGTCTTTTGCGATCTTGTTTTGCACCACAAAAACCTCATCAAGCGTTGCATTAAGCTCTTTGATTTTGCCTTGAATCTCTTGAATCTCATTAAGCTTTGTCGCAAGCTCTGGATACTGCCCCGTTTGATTTGTGATAAAATGCTCTTTATTTTCTTTATTGCCAAGTGTCGCACAGAGATATTCTAGCTTGTAGTTTTGCAATTTCTCAAAAACATTTGCCGTAGCGGCATTGTTATTTGAGACGACGGCTACACTTTTGCCTTGATAGAGTAGATTTGCGATGATGTTTAAGATAGTTTGCGTCTTGCCTGTGCCCGGTGGTCCCTCAATCACACTTATTTGGTGCGTCATAGCATTATACAGGGCTTTGGTTTGGGATTGATTTGAGCCAAAAGGAAAGAGGAGAATCTTGCTTTTATTATACTTGCTATGTTTGTTTGGAGTGATATTTTGCGGGGATTCTGTGTGGTTTTGAGATTCTGTAATATCATTTGAGGCAAGATTCTGTGTATTTGGGTGGAGATACGCATATAGCGCATTATGAGAGGGGATACAATCGATTTTATTTAGCTCTTTTGTAAGGAGTGATACGCCATCATCACCACTTAACCCCACACAATTTGCAATATCCTTGATGTAATTAAGGATTATATGGGGTTTTGCGTGAGAATCTGAACTTGCTTGAAGCGCACTTGAGGGGATAATCTCCTCCGTGCCATTGTCAAAAAAGATTTTGATATAGGTATCAAATTTGAGGGCTTGTTGCACACAGAGCAAATCCCCTTGCTTTAAGCTTATCTTATCGCCCAAATCAAGCGGATTAGTAAAAATCTCGACATTGTTTTTCGCATAGAGATATGTTTTATTTGGATAAGTAATTTCGACTTTTTCGCCTTGAAATGCGTAGCTTATAATCTCGCTTGTTTTGTCCTCACCCTTGATGATGAGGAGGTATTGCTCTACATTCATTTTTTGCACCTATAAAATATTTTACAATCTCTATCATAGCAAAATCTCAAATTTTGTAGAAAATAAATTAATAAAATTTCCTTTATTTTGATATTTTTTATCACATATAAAATCAACAAAATGAGATTCTCATGAAACAATGGTTTGGGAGCTGACTTTACAAAATCTAAAGTCTTATGTAAAATAATAAAAAGATTCATATTGATAATAATACATACAATACTATTTCATCGAATTTAAAATTTATAGTTATCTGTTTTATTTTGTTATATGAATTCTAATTTTATTATCCTCTTAAAGATAAAACTTTAAAAAGATTTGTTACAATTTTTCTATAATTTGTAATGAAAGGGTATGTTGTGTTTGAGAGAATTAATCAAATTATAAAAAATATTGAGAATATTCAAGATGAAATTACCATTGCATTAAATATGGCAAAAATTACACTTGAAGACTATATTATGATTAAACGAGGCAGTATGGATATGCCAGCTACACTAAGCATGAGTTTATTCTCACAAGTTGATGAGCATGTAATGGCGTTGAAAAAAGAGATTGATACGCTTAATAAGTTAAAAAGAGAATGGTTTGTTTTCTAATTTATAATCAGGCTTAATATATTTAAATATTTAATTAAATATTCTTCCATATCGTAATTATTTGGGTTCAATAAAGATCGTATGAATATGCTTTGCTTTTGATTTTCTTTATAAATATATGAAATTTTATTTTTTTTCATTATAATATAATATTTAATTTTTGGAGAAATTCTATGAAAAATGTATTAGTTCCATTGGCACAAGGTTTTGAAGAAGCGGAATTTGTTGGAATAGTTGATGTTTTACGTCGCGCACAATTAAATGTTATTGTAGCAAGCTTAGATGATTCTTTTTTAGTCAAAGGTGCAAATAACATTGAAATTCAAGCACAAATAGCCATAAAGGATGTCAATATGACTTCTCTTGACGCCATTGCATTAGCAGGTGGATTTGAGGGTATGCAAAACCTCTCAAAGAGTGATTCTATTTTAAAGATCATTCAGCATCTGCATACAAACAACAAGATTGTTGCAGCAATTTGTGCTTCTCCAATTGTTTTAAATAAAGCGGGTGTTATACAAGGCGATTTTACTTGTTATCCAGGGTGTGAGGACGGACTATCAGGGAATCGAATCAATAAAGCTGTTGTAATAAATAAGAATGTTGTTACCTCTGCTGGTCCTGCTACTGCCATATTATTTGGTTTAACACTTGTTAAATTATTGTGTGGAGAAGAAACATATCAAGCATTATATGAAGGTTTGCAAGTTCCATTAGCACAATCTTTTATATAATCCTCTTTACAGCTTACAAAAGATTTTATGTTTATTATTATAAATCTCTATTAAATAAGATTCGATAGAGAAAAGATACGAAAGAACATATCATCTTCACGATGAGCCATAGACTTCCCTATTTTTCATGATTACAATTTATAAAATTACTTTTAATGTGGCATGAAAATATAATAGCTTTTTAATGTAAATTTTATCTATAAATTTAATCCAAATATACGAGTTTAGCACTTTTACCACCAAGATGATATGGAGCATCCACAAACCCACGTACTACTTTAGAATTTTGCAAATATTGCACAACCATTTGTTGTAAAATACCACTACCTCTTCCATGAACAATAAGAACCTCTTGGAATTTTGCTATAATTGCTTGACTTATAAAAGATTCCAGTTCTTCACAAGCTTGCTCTTTGGTTAAACCATGCAAATCAAGACTTAAACTCGCTTTATTTTCGGTTTTCAATGTATGCGTAGATTGGATTTGTCTTACCTCATTTGTTTGAGTTAATTCATATCCTTTTATACCCTTTATTTTCATATTATTATCCTCATACTGAAGGGTATAAATATTATCTTTCTTCTCAAGAATTCTTGCAAATTTTTTATGATATTTTACTCTTTCTCCAACATTAAAATCTTGTTGTTTCTGCGGGGTTATATGTAGGATATTTTCTTGATTTTTGTGCGTTTTATTCAACAATCTATGAATTGCAGCAATGGTTTGTTGTGTGCTTTCTAAATTTTTTGCTTCAGAAAAAGTTATGAGATTTTTTTGTGATTGTTTTGCAAGCATTTTAATTTCCTTAATCGCTTCATTATAATGTCGCTTTAACTGAAGGCTTTGTTTCTCAAACTCATTCCTTAATGTTTGCTGAAGTGCCTCCAACTCTTTATTTTTTGCTTCTTGCTGTTGGACAAGATTCTGTAATTTTATTTCATTTTGTTTGTTTATTATGATTTGATAGTGTGATTGTTCAATCAATCTTTCAAGTTTATTCGCCTCCTCACCATGCACCTTTCTTGCCTCATCAATCAAGTGCTGTGGGATTCCATAATGCAAAGCACATTCTAAGGCATAACTTTTCCCGACACCATCAATAAATTCAAAAGTTGGTTGTGCTTTTTTATAATCATAAAGTGCTGCAAGGAGTTGAGTCTGTGGATTGTCAGCCATAAGTGTAACAAGATGTTTATGATGGGTAGTTACGAGAATCTTTACACTATTTTTCAAAAGATTGTCCAATAAAACTTTGTAAAGACTGGCAGCTTCACTTGCGTCTGTTCCTATCTCTATTTCATCAATACCAAGTATTAAATCTTTTGTATTCAAAAATTGTTTAAATTCGCTAATTCTGCCTGAAAATGTAGAAATATCATTTTTAGAATCTTGTGGATCTTGTGCAATAATTGCAATGTTTTTGATAAAAGGCAAATAAGATTTTGCTGCGTTGATTTTCATTGGTAAAAGCACTTTCGCACAAAATAATGCACTCAAAATGCTTTTTAACAGCATTGTTTTCCCACCTGCATTTACACCTGTTATCATAACAAGATTCTTTATGATTTCAAGTTTAATTGGAATTGGCTTCTTAAGACTTGGATGTGCATATTCATGCAGGATAATAGAATCTTTTATGCTCTTAGATTCTAAAAATGAGAAAACAAATTCGAAGTTATAATCTTTCGCAAAATGAAGACGTGCAAGCACTCTATCTATAAAATCATATTCCTTATTGATAAAACGCAAGAATGGAACATATTTTTGTAAGATTTTGCTATATTCTTTTTCTAATTCAAAAGTTCTTGCTTGGATTTTATCTTGCAAAGTATAAATTTGTGATTGAATATTCTCTAAACTCAATGGGACAATGTAAAAAAAACCATGTGCAGAACGACTTATTACTTTTGCCTTAATCGCATGGGAATATCCTGCACGCACAAGTAAAGCAAGGTTGTTCTCAATAAAGTGTAATTGTTTATCAACAAGATATTCTTGCAAATGAATAAGATTCATAGCAGAATAAAGTTCTGTTTGTTTTTCTCGAAATTTAGAATCTAATGCCTGTAAATAAGAATCTAATTGACTATCTGCACCAAACTTTAAATATGTATATGAATTGTTGCCTTGTTGCAAAGATTCTTTAAGATTAAAATCAAACAGATTTAAAAGATCGAGAATTTCATGTGGAAAAATAAACTTTTGACAATATTCATATAAATAACCCTCTGTAATATCATCTCGATTCTTAAAATCATAAAAAAAATTTACAATTTGCATAAATTCAAATATTTCTTGCAAACGCAGTGTAGCTCCTTTGTTAAGACGCAACAATTCATCATCTAAAAAGCTTATACAAGGTAACTTTGGAAGAATGTGAGATTCCAAAGCAAGTAAGAGTTCATACATTTTTTGTAACGATGAAATGTGTAAAATATGCTCAAGTATGGCATTATCACAATTGTTTTGGTTATTGCGTATGCCAGGAGAAAGTTTATTTTCAGAATCTTTCAAGAAATCTCTATTTGTAGGAATAATATCCCACATCTTGCGAGAAAAATAAGAAGCAAAGATTCTTATAAAATCTTGCAAACCAAGTTTCGCGATAAGATTCTGATATGTAGCCTGATTGTAACCTTGCACATCTTGATTATATGACAGAAAGCGAGATTGAGACAAGTGTTTCAAATCTTTCTGTGTATAATCTTCAGTATTTTGGGTTTGCGTAGTTTTGATATAATGTTTTAGCTCTCTTTGATCCTTTTTGCTCATTTTCTTTATCGCCTCTTTCTTTCTTAGATTAATCCTGTATCATTTCTAAATCTTGAGCCTGAATGTGTCGTATGCAATCTTCAATATGAATGTTTATGCCTTTTAAATCATTTTTACCAGAAAATGTTAGTAAATCAGAAAAATAAATAAAGTTTGCCTTATTTATCTGTGTTTGTTCTTCGTTATAATTACAAATAAGAACTTCATTGTTTTTAAAAGCAGATTCAAACTCTTGAATATGTGCATTAACAATGCTTCGCTTGTAAGCATGAATACTTGTTATGATACAAAGTAAAAGAAAAAATATCATAAGACTTATACGAATAGTCATTTTAACACTTACCCATTGATGTATAACGCTATAAAAAAGCATACTTGCAAACACAAGCCCCATGCAAATAGTAAAAAAATCTATATATTGCATCATTTTCCTTTTTAGAACAAAAACATTGAGAGAAAAATAGATAAATGGAATTCTACAAAAAAGATTCATTATGTGAAAGACTGCTTTATGTTTTGTAATTTTTATTCTCAAATAATCACGGAATTATAGCATGTTTCTATAAAGTAACCAAAAGATTTTATGTCTCAATTCTTTTATTTGTATATTTTTTGCAAAGCTTTTTCTTGAGATAATATTGTCTTATATATAGAGAGCTGAAGCAATATAATAAAGATTTAAATTCTCCAAAAGATTATCGTATAAGTGATCTAAGTATTATTTTAATGTCTTACTTCATAAATTCTTATGTTACTGCAATGCACCATATTTATAGTAAGCCGCACATGCACCCTCACTGCTTACCATACAGCTTCCCATAGGCTTAAGTGGGGTGCATGACTTACCAAAAACCTTACAATCTTTTGGTTGTGCTAAACCTTTCAAAATTTCTCCGCACAAACAAGATTTAGATTCACGAGATTCTATTTCTTGAATTGGGAACTGATATTGTGCATCAAAAAATCTATATTCTTCTTTTAATTGCAAACTTGATTCTTTTATTTCACCAAGACCACGCCATACAAAACTTGGTGCAATCTCAAAATATTTCTCAATCATGGCTTGTGCTTTGAGATTTCCCTCTATATTAACAACGCGCGAATATTGATTTTGCACATAATGCTCACCATTTATCTTCTGTGTAATGATACTTAAAATACTCTCAAGCATATCAACAGGCTCAAACCCACTTACTACAATAGGTATCTTATAATCCTTTGCTAATGGCTCATAAATTTTAGAACCACTTATTACGCTTACATGCGATGGAGCGATAAGTGCATTCACTTTTGCTCTCTTGTCATCAAGAATTGCACGGACAGGAGGAGGCACTAAAACATGATTGATATGCAAGAAAAGATTCTGTATATTCATTTGAATAGCTCTTTGCAACAAAGCTACACTCATTGGGGTTGTTGTTTCAAAGCCAATGGCAAAATAAATGACTTTTTTATCCTTATTCTCCTTTGCTATTTGCAAACAATCAAGCGGAGAATACACAAATCGAACATCAGCACCTTTTGCCCGTGCGTCAGCTAGATTCCCAAACTCACCCGGGACTTTTATCATATCTCCTAAAGTTACTACGATTGTATGAGGTAACATTGCAAGTTGATAAGCTTGAGTGATACGCGATTTTGGCATGATACATACAGGACAGCCAGGACCATGTATGAAATGGATTTTTTGAGAATCTATCAATCCCTTTAACGCATATCGCATAAGTGTATGAGTATGACCACCACACACCTCCATAATATACAAATCATCTTGAAGTTGTTTTGCTTTTTTATTGATTTGCACGCTCAATGCTTGAATGTGAGACTTGTCACGATAAGGATTAATAAAATCTTGCATTTATTCTCTCTTCATATATAATTTTAGGTTATTTTGGATTAGAGATTTTCAATATTATCATTTTGGTAAAATTCTAATATGACTCTTAATTTTTTATACAAATAACATACAATAATTCATTGTAATTAGGAAATTTTATAAAAAAATTACACAAAATTTTGTAAGCAACTTATCAAACTATAACACTTCCTTCAGAACTTAGAAATCAATACGGAATCTATATTTTACATTTCGTTAAAGTATCATGCGAGATTAGTATAAACTGCTTGAACATCATCATCATCTTCAATTTTATCAAGCAATTTATCAAGCTCTTGCATTTGCTCTTCATTAAGTGTGATTGGATTTGTTGGGATTCTTACTAATTTTGCAGATTTTACTTCAATCTGAAGAGATTCTAAGCCAAGTGATAATGTGCCAAAATCTTCATATTTTGAATATGCTATATATGTATTTTCATCAGAATCCTCACTTTTTTCAAGAGAATCTAACCCATAGTCAATTAATGCAAACTCTACTTCATCTTTTTCCTTGTTATCAAGATAAATATGAAACTCACCTTTTCGCTCAAACATAAAATCGATAGCACCATTAGTAAGTAAGCTTGAATTTGGTGTTTTATTAAAATAGCTCTTAATATTTGCAACTGTTCGTGTTGGATTATCAGTTGCACATTCAATAAAAATTAATACGCCATTTGCACTTTTACCTTCATAAGTAGTCTCCTCAAAATTACCATCTTTCCCACTTGCTCGTTTAATGGCTGCTTCAATATTATCTTTTGGCATATTCTCTGCTTTAGCATTTGCTATGGCAGTTCGCAATTTTGCATTCATTTCAGGATCAGTCCCACCTTCTCTTGCAGCAATAGTGATGGCTGTGGCAAGCTTTGGAAAGATTTTGCTCATTTTACCCCATCGTTTTTCTTTGGCTGCACGACGATATTCAAATGCTCTTCCCATGCAATCTCCTTTATAAAATCTCTATAATTTAGATTTGTGATTTTATCATAATTCTGTAAAAATTTTCAAAAATATCAAATCCAATGTTTAAATCTTAAACAAAATTGTTTTATCGACTATTATAAGCTTTTGGCTTAAAGAGCTTAATGACTAGATTTAGAAATACGGGTATGCCCCTTTCAGCCTTTAAATATCTATAAGCACAAGAAAAATATAAAGTATTCCAAGCAAGAATACAAAGTTTAAAAATAACTTGCACAAACTTTATCTTGCTAGATTCCATAAAAACAGAATCTAATATTAGTTTAGCTATTAGAGTTTATTACTTTTATTTGCTCTTTATTTTCTAAAAACCAATGATGGATCCGCCTATATAGTTTTGTGGAACATCTACTATCTCCTTTGCCCCTGTGCCAAATAAATCTTGCTTACTATCACAATGAGTGCAAATTAACTTTTTTAGCCTTAAAATCAAAAGGACAAACATTTGAGGAATCTATGAAAAAGCAATCAAGTAAGTTGGGCATAAAAGAAGAATTTAATAAGTTATCCCAACCTCA
>NZ_NXLQ01000224.1 GCF_003364195.1 Helicobacter didelphidarum
GTCATAAGGATAGAGACACAAGATGATAGTGGAGAGTTTATAGAGATAGTATTACCAGATAATGACAATGGTAGCACAAAATATAGTTACGATAATACAAATAACAACAATGATGATGAACTCAATACTTTACTCAATGAAGCAAAAGATATTCTCTATGAAATATTACCATTAAGCTCTCTACAATCAGCCTATGAAAACTTAAGTGCTAATGAGTATAAAGAAGCTTTAGGAAATGCCATCACAATACTACCACAAGCAAAAATATTGAAATCTGAAAAGATAATTGCTAAAGCTAAAAACATATATTCTAAAATAGAACAAATTATTGATAAAAACAAGAATAAAAAAGATGTAAAAATATTAAAGCCTCAATCTTTAAGTAGAGAAGAGGTGCTAGAGATA
>NZ_NXLQ01000225.1 GCF_003364195.1 Helicobacter didelphidarum
AGAGAAAAGAGATAAAGAGAGTTTAGAGTATGGCTATGGAAGCTTTATAGATTTGAGTAGGGATTATGTGAGGGAATGTAGTGTAGGAGAAAGAGGGGACAATACAGGAATATCGCTGCTTACTATACAAGGCAAGATATTCTTAAGCCCTAGTGGAATGAATAAGATAAGGATAGAAGTGAGATAGGATACAATCAGTAAATACAATCTACAATATGAATTTCTACAATAGATTTGGGCGAAAAGGAAGCAATCATGAATAAAGGAAATATCATAGAGATTGTATGCTATAATATGGGATAAATTATAACCTTAAAATTACCCCCCTAAAACCCCCTATTTATCGCTTTACATATTCTTATAAAATATGCTTTTTTGTATTGTGGAATATAAAACTA
>NZ_NXLQ01000226.1 GCF_003364195.1 Helicobacter didelphidarum
AAATTTCCTTTTTATAATGTATGTGCAACCTATACTATCCTCGAACCATGCAAGTTTATAACTCGCCATAGATTCTTGCTCTAAATTATAGCGTCTTGTATTCCAAGTATCAAGTAGAATTATTGATGTAATGTTATCTTTGGAGATAGTTTTTTTGTTGCTATACAGAATTGCCATCATATCATATCTAGTCTTTTTTATTTCTCCTATATATACTGCATATTCTCTATGATTCTGCAAATAGAATTGCTGTTCTTTACTCATCTTATAAGCTCTTTTATTCAACTCCTCCCAATCAAGCGTATCTAAACTCAATCCAAAGTAACTTAAGATTTTATTATATTTCTCCTCATTATTTGGTAATTCATTAAGCTTACACATCTTTTTAAATTCGTGA
>NZ_NXLQ01000023.1 GCF_003364195.1 Helicobacter didelphidarum
CTATAACTTAATAAGAAGATTTCCTTATTTTATTATTTTGGAATTTTCTCATAATTTGTGATTATTAAAAAGTAGGATTATTTTTTATTTATATATAAAATTAAAATTGTCCGATTTTAAGAATTTCCCATAAAATATTAAATAAAATTATGGAAATATCTATAATTATGATATAAAAATATACAGATTACGGATTTTTATAATCAGAATCTGAATATTTCAGGTAGTTTTAAAAAGAATAAAATCAAGTAATTTTAGCTATCGTAATGCGACCATTTTGCGTCTTAGATATGCAATTTTACTTTGTAGTGGTAATTCTTTTGGACATACATCATGACATGCGATAAGGCTCATGCAACCAAATACACCATTATCATCACCAACAAGCTCATAATAATCTTCATCCGTTCGTTCGTCATGTGGATCTATCATAAAACGAACCACACGATTCATGCCTGCTGCCCCTACAAAATCATCTCGCATAACTTTTGTTGCACAACTTGCGATACAACAACCACATTCAATACATCTATCAAGCTCAAACACCTCATCTGCAACTTCTGGTTCAATAGGCATTTCAATCTTGGATATATCAGGCTTATGTTGTGTGTGAATCCAACTTTCCACACGTTTTGTCATACCCGCAAACCATTCACCAGTATTTACACTTAAATCTTTGATAAGTTTAAATGCAGGGAGAGGCATAAGAGTAATAATGCCATCAGGAAAATCTTGTGTAAGTGTTCTGCATGCTAGTCTAGGTCTTCCGTTAATCATCATACCACAACTACCACAGATACCAGCACGACATACAAAATCAAAGCTTAAATCCGGATCTTGTTGCTCTCGTATCATATTCAATGCTATAAAGATAGTCATTGAATGTGCTTCTTCAATTTTATATTCCCTAAAGTGGGGTTTAGAGACCGCACTTTGTGGATCGAATTTTAATGCCCTAATAGTTAGGGTTCTTCCTTTTTCATGAGCACTCATCGTTTATCTCCTAGTCGTTGATTTCTTGCTTTATAGTGTGGTTGCAAATTGAATGACATCAATGCTTCTTGTAAAGCATATCTATCACCGCCTTTTGCTTGAATCTCTTGTGTAATTTTGTCAATCTCTGCCTGTCTGATAGCACTATTCGGATGTTCAATAATCATGCCTTTAGCGCCATATCCACGGAATCCTGGAGCTATTTCCATATTCATAATATTTAAATCTTCATAATCTATTGTAGGCATACTTTGATTTGGATCATCTCCCCAGCTTGTTAATGTGCGTTTAAGCCAGTTTGCATCATCTCGTTTAGGGTAGTCTTCACGTGAATGTGCCCCTCGAGATTCTGTTCTATCAAGTGCACCTTTTGCAACACAGAGTGCAATTTTAAGCATTTTTGGTGTGCGATACGCATCTTCAAGTTCAGGGTTGTCATGAATCTTTTTATTACGCACATGGATATTTTTGCTACGTTTAAAAAGCTCTTCAAGTTTATTGACTGCTTCTTGTAAACTTTTACCCTCGCGGAAAATACCAACATTTGTATCCATAATATCTTTCATTGCATTTTTTAGCTCATAAACATCTTCTGTTCCTGAATTATTAAGTAATGAGGCAATATATGCTTCTTCTTTCTTAATAAAGGTTTGAATAACAGAAGTTTGTATATCAAGTTGAGCGTTTCGGCAATGTTCTGTAAAATAACCACCAATAATCATGCCTGACACTACGGCTTCACTAACAGAGTTTCCACCTAATCTATTGAATCCATGTAAATCCCAACATGCGGCTTCACCTGCAGCAAATAAGCCTTTAAGGTAAGACTCACCTCTATAATCAGTGCGAATACCACCCATAGAATAATGTTGCATAGGCAATACAGGTGCCCATTTATCAGCAGGATCGATTCCTGCAAATACTTTACAAATATCTTGCACATCACGCAAATTTCGTTCAATATGTGCTCTACCCAAAATGGAAATATCAAGCCATAAATGTTCACCATAGGGTGATTTTACGCCCTTACCTTCACGGATTCTTTGAAGCATTCTACGAGAAACAACATCACGACTTGCAAGTTCTTTTTTCTCTGGCTCATAATCTGGCATAAAGCGATAGCCATCAACATCGCGTAATATTCCACCATCACCACGACATCCTTCTGTTAATAAGATACCGCTAGGAAATAATGGTGTTGGGTGAAATTGAACAGCTTCCATATTCCCAAGCTTTGCAACACCTGTTTCCATAGCAAGTGCCGCACCAATTCCTTCACAAATTACTGCATTTGTCGTATTGCGATAAACTCTCCCATAACCACCGGTCGCAATTAAAGTTCCTTTGGCTATATAAGCGATTAATTCACCATTGATTAAATCACGAACAACTGCACCATAACATTTACCATCTTGATGAATAATTGATACAGCTTCTTTTCTATCTTGAATATCTACACCAAGCTTATATGCTTCATTTGCCACTGCATAAAGCATTGTATGTCCTGTTGCATCTGCTGTATAACATGTTCGCCATTTCTTTGTGCCACCAAAGTCGCGTGAATGAATATATCCATGTCTAAAATCTTCTTCAGTAATAGTGACTTTCTCACCATTGATAACTGCCGGTCTATCACCTTTTTTAATTCTAGTCCATGGTACTCCCCAACCAGCAAGTTCTCTAATTGCTTTAGGAGCTGTTGTTACAAACATTCTTGCTACATCCTGATCACAACCCCAATCGCTTCCTTTAACTGTATCAGCAAAGTGTAAATCCTCATTGTCGCCATCACTTTTTACAGAATTTCCTAGACTTGCTTGCATTCCTCCTTGAGCTGCTGCTGAGTGACTTCTCTTTACGGGGACAAGACTTAAAACTATGACATTTAAACCTTCTTGTTTAGCTGCAATAGAGGCTCGCAAACCAGCTAATCCTCCGCCAATTACTAGTGCATCACAATATACTATTTTCATATATCTTTCCTTTTACCATTATTTGCTCAAATTCTCTTTAGCAATGGCAAGAGCTTGATTTGCCATATCTTGAGGAGTCTGCATTGCTTGTTTATGTGTGCCGAAATTCTTTTCATCAAATTCTTTAGCATCATGAATATCTTTAAAGTTTTGTTCAATTCCTTTTTTCACATAAGCACCAAAAGTCAGTAATCCTAATACAATAAAGAATACACTCATTGCCCATTTCGCTTTTCTTAACCCAGAGATTCCAAGTCCTTCAAGCCAACCCCATTTAATACAGAGCCTATATAAACCAATTGAACCATGAAGTTCAACAGCAAATAGCAGTACAATATAAAGTATCCAAAAATGCTGACTCCAAAAACGGAATGAAGATCCATTTGGTCCAATAGTGTCAGGTTGTGCAAACATAATATAAAGATGCACACTCGCTAAAAAGAACATCACAAAGCCTGTGGCAGCCTGAATAAACCATAAGCTTGTATCGCTATGTTTCATAATTTGTTTATGGGCTCGAAGTGCCAAAAATTGCCTATAATTAATAGGAAATTTTCTTATTGCCAAGAATGCATGGACAACAAACACAATAAATACAAATGCTGCTACACAACTTACAATTCTGGGATCTCCTGCTGCAATAAGCGGACTACCCTCAAAAAGCTTTGTTATAGTATACATGAAGCTGTCGCTAATTAATATACTAGAAACAAAAAACATATGAGCTATCATAAATAAACCTAAAAATAGTCCTGTCGCACTTTGCCACCAGTCAAGTGTTGCAGGTATTCTACTTTTCTTACGTTCTGGGGTTATACCTAAATAACCCTCAATAATCTTATCTTCTTGCATTAAGCCTCCCTTAAAATGACAATGTGTTGCCATATATTAATAATTCCACGCAAAAATATAAACTTTGCATTTTGTTATAGAATTATTATATAAACAATACTAGAATATAATTGCTTTAAATGAACTTTGTTTGATTTATTTTTAAGTATTTTTTACTTATCTATGTGTATTTTTTACACAAATTTACTAAGAAAAATAATATAAAATCATTATAATTATTCTTGTTTTTATATTTTTATTTTAATGTATCCTTAATATAAAGCAACTTAATACTCCTTATGTGCGATATATTTTTTATAATGTATAAGATTCTAGAAATCGCACTCATTTCGCAATCAAAGCAAAATGGTTGTGTCAGAAATATAGTAATATCCAATCGTTTTTTAAAAGTTATGATGGTTATTTGGAATCTCTTAATTGATTTTTTATTTTTATTGAGTTTTTCTAAATAAACACTATTGTTCTTCAAAGTAACATGATAGAATTATTAAACTATTCTTAATTTTAAAAAGGAGGAAAAAATATGGATATTACTATAGAACCAATAAAACAACGAATTAATGCACATTTTGATATTGATGCAAGCGATAAATCCATATCACACAGAGTTTGTATGTTTGCACTTTTTGCAGATTCTGTATGCAGAATATCGCACTTTCTTTATGCGGAAGATACATTAAGAAGTCTTACTATTGCACAAAGTTTAGGAATGAAATATGAAATAAAAGAAGTTCATGGAAAGAAGCAGTTATTTCTCTTTCCTCCTAAAAAACTCCAAACACCAAACGATATTCTTTATTGTGGTAATTCTGGCACAAGTATGCGACTTTTTACAGGACTTTTAGCTGGAGCGAATATTTATTGTGTTTTGTCAGGTGATAAATATTTACATGTTCGTCCTATGGGAAGAGTCTTAGAACCATTGCGTCAAATTGGTGTAACTATTTTTGCACGCATTGCAGAGGATTCTAAAAAGAAAGAAGTTGCACCAATTAGTATTATCCCCACCAATAAAAAAATACAGGGATTTACATATCATTCTAACATCTCATCTGCACAAGTAAAAAGTGCGATGATTCTTGCCGGATTACAGGCAGATTCACCTTCATCTTATACTGAGTGTGCATTAAGTAGAGATCATAGTGAAAATATGCTTCATGCATTTCAAAAATATGATTATATATCTATTCAAAATGATGTTATTCATATTACCCCCTTTAATGTATTTAATACAACAAATGCTCCATTTGTGGGGTTTGATATTGATATTCCGAATGATCCATCTTCTGCTTTTTTCTTTGCTGTTTTAGCCTGCATTATTCCTAATTCTTGTATTACTTTAGAACGCGTGATGATAAACAAAACTCGCATTGAAGCTTTCAGAATTTTAGAAAGAATGGGTGCAAATATTATATATGAAAATGTTCAAAAAGGTTATGAAAGCACCGCAGATATAACGATTAGACATTCTCATCTAAAAGCCGTAGATATCAATGAAAATATCGCATGGCTCATTGATGAGATTCCAGCTTTGAGTATTGCATGTGCATTGGCAGAAGGAACTTCAAGGATACGCAATGCGGAGGAGCTACGCGTAAAAGAAAGCGACAGGATTTCAGTAGTTTTAGAAGGTTTAAAAAATTTTGGTATTGAAACCTATGAATATCCAGATGGTTTTGATGTAATTGGGGGAAATTTACATTATGGTGAGGTAGATTCTAGGGGGGATCATAGAATTGCCATGAGTTTTGCAATTGCCGCTTGTGTGTGTGGTGGTAAAATACAAGATTGCGAATGTATTCAAACCTCATTTCCTAATTTTCTTGCAATTTTAGAAAAATTCACACAGATAGGAAAGTAATATAAATACATTGTATGAAAACTATGCTCTATTTGCATAACTATGAAGGGTGTGTTGTTATTGTGTTGAAAGTTATTATAAAATCATATTGATTATTGTGCTGTTGAGGATAGAAATAGGTAGCAAATAACACACATTGACCCACAGAATACACCAAGAATATAGGTAAGAGGATAAAATACATTCAACCATATTAAAATCACGAACCCCAATAGCATTAACATAAAAGCAAACATTCTAAGTTTAGAAAAGCTCATTTCAAATCCTAAACTTATTTTTGATAAATCAAGAAATTTAAGAATCTTTTTATTTTCTTGTGGTTTTTTTGAAGTAGTGTTATCTTGTTCGCTATATTCTTTGTCGTATGTTAATGTATATTGTTCAATATTCTGTTCTGTTTGAGCTTGTATAATTTTTTGTGCAATTTTGGAACGCATAGACTTAAATGAAGCAATCATTAAAATAATGTAAGAAAACCAACCAACAAATAATGAAAATAACCATATTGGTTTATATATGCTAAGTCCAATGGTTATGATACATATTAGAAAAGATGTAGAAAATAGAAAAATTTTTTGTGATAATTTGAGTTTATAAATGAATGTGGTTTGCAACACAATAAGTCCTTGAATTCAAAGCATAGAATCTTTTGTAATAAATTTTCTAGTAATTTGCCCAATCATATAAAATCTCACGCAATTTTTTTGGACGAAAATTTTGTTGTTCCGTAGATGCATTGCAACAAAACTCTTGTATGCTAGATCGGACATGAATGTGTCCATGTATATTAATCTCACATTTTGCTAAGTTAAATGCATAATCAATAATATCTCGTGCCTTATAATACTTGTCATTTTTTTTGCGTTCACCAACAGGGAAATGGCTAAACATAATGCGAATGTTACTGACTTCTGTAATCAAGCCGGTTACATAAGGATTTTTAAGCTCTGCCCCCCACTTCTTTTTCATCGCTTTTTTGAATTCATCTTTTTCTTCGAGTTGAAATTTTATTTTACGAATGATTTCCCATTGTTCAAGATTCTCGCATCTTCCAATATCGTTATTGCCTAAGATAAGCATTTTATGTCCATTTAATTTATTTAATATATCGCTATTTCCAAAGAATAAATCACCTAAATGTAGAATTTCATCATTGGGTTTTACTACTTCATTCCAATGCCCAACACTCAAATCATCAAAATTTTTATAATGAGAGTTTGTGAGTGTAAGTGCACGAATGGGATATTTTTTAATTGCCAACTTATCCCCAAAGTGTGTGTCTGAAATAATAAAAGTATCAGGTGTAATTTTCACGCAAGAGCCTCGATAAATATTAAATAATATTACTTAAATCTAAGTATAATATTAACATAATTTTATATATAAAGAATTATCATTTTTAATAATTTTTTATATTTTGAAATGTTTATCTCAGTATGATGAATTTAGAAAATAATCAACAAGAATTGTTCTTGAAAAAAGAAATTTGGATACTTAATAATATATAAAACTTGAATGAATATTTTTGTGAATGTATAGAGGTAAAATATTTTAGAATCTCTAATCTGGATGTATATTCTCTGAAATTACATTTGCGGCATGTTTTAGTTTATTATTATCGAAGTGTGTATAGATTCTGCTTGTTTCGATACTGCTATGCCCAAGTGTTTCTTGCACTAAAACCAAGTCTTTGCTTTTTGTGTAAAGCATTGTGGCAAAGCTATGTCGTAATAAATGTGCACCATTCTTTGCTTTGCGTATGCCAATATTTGCAAGAAGATTTTCAATAATAACATAAATGTATGGTTGTGTTGGTGTTTGTAGTTTATGATTAATAAATAAGGGCATTGTCTCATTGACATAAGAAAAATGGGAACGCAATTCAATCCATTCTTGATAATAAGATTCTAAAAGAAAACGAGAGATATACACTACACGCATTTTATTCCCTTTTCCATGCAATCTCAAGACATAGTAATCTTTTTCACTTGATACATCTTTAAAATTAAGACAAAGAATCTCGCTTACCCTTGCACCACTATATGCAATCATTAATATAATTAATTGGTTGCGCAGACGAATTACGGGATTTACTCTTTTTTGTCCTAAATCATATTTTTGCAATGCTTCTAAGAATCTTTGTAATTCATCTTGTGTGAGATATTCAGGTAATTCTTGTTTGAAAGATTGATTTGAGCCAAGTAATTCAATATTATAAATGTGGGTTGCACCATTTTCAAGTATATTATTTTTTTGGATAAAGTCAAAAAAATTATTGAGAGCAAAGCGATAGTTGCGGATTGTAGTTAAACTTAAATTTGTGGTATAAATGCTTAAAAATTCTTGAATATTATCATTTTGTATTTCGCACATATCTTGAAATCCGATTGTAACACAGTGTCGATAAAAAACAAAAAGTGGGTTTGCATAAGTATTAATGCCAAGCAAACCAATTTTTCTTGCTTTTTTGCAAAGAGTTATGATATTCTCGATTGACTGCCTACCACCACTCTGAATCTCTTGAATAATACAAGCAAATTCTGCTTTATCTTTTACCCTGTGTGCACTAAGTTTCATAAGTTTTGTATAGAAAAATCTTTCAATCCAAAATTTTAATGAAACTTCAAAACCCTCTTTTTGATTAAGCTGATACATCAAGATTCCTTAGGCAAGATTCTGAAAGGAATTTAGCTTAAAGCAGGCATATAATCTGTTGGAGAGCTTGCCGTTGCAAAAGGTTTTTTAGGAATCCTCCCAGCCTCATAACTTAATCTCCCTGCTTGAACAGCTAGTCTCATAGCCTTTGCCATTGTAATAGGATCTTTTGCTTGAGCGATTGCAGTGTTTGTTAGGACAGCATCAGCTCCTAACTCCATAGCAATGCTTGCATCACTTGCACATCCAACACCTGCATCTACAATAACCGGGATTTTTACTGCTTCTTTAATGAATGTAATATTATAGCGATTTTGGATTCCAAGTCCGCTACCAATTGGTGCAGCTAAAGGCATAACTGCGACAGCACCATTTTCTTCAAGTCGTTTTGCCATAATCGGGTCATCATTCATATAAACTAAGATATTAAAACCCTCTTTTGCTAAGACTTTTGTTGCTTCTAGTGTTTCAATCATGTCGGGATAAAGCGTTTTTTGTGTATCACCAATAATTTCTAATTTGATAAAATCGATTCCAATACCTTCGCGTACAAGACGAAAAAGTGTGATGGCTTCTTTTGCATTGATACAACCCGCAGAATTTGGTAAAAAAGCAATGGAGGTGTCTTTAAAATAGTCAAGTAAATTTGGTGAGTTCTTATCCATAATATTTACTCTCCGCACGGCAACAGTTATCATCTCTGCACCACTTGCAAGCGTAGCTTCCTTTGTTGTTTCAAAGTCTCTATATTTACCGCTTCCTACAATTAAACGAGATTGAAAGCTTTTGTTTCCAATAATGAGTGACATATATTACCTTTAAAATTAAAGAATTTCTAATCATAAATCGGCTTATTATAGCATAAAATCATATTTAATATTTAAATGTAGGACTTTAAAATGCTTTGGTTAATGATTTGGCAAAATATATAAAAATAAGTTATAATAGCAAATTTTATAACATTATGTATATTTTAAAATCTATTTACACAATTAAAATATATTTTTAAGTTACTAATATTTCTGTATAACTTTAGATGATTTTATCGTAAGTTTATAATTACCAAACTCAAGAATGTTTCAATTTGAACTTTTAAGGGAAATAATGATAAATGCTATTTTTTGATAAATCTTTATTTAAATATTAAAGGATATTAATCATTAAATAATTTTATTGTTGTGTTTAAAAACATATAGATACAAAGCTACAATTTTAGGAGTATTTATGCAAAATAATATACGAAATTTCTCAATTATAGCACACATAGACCATGGAAAAAGCACAATAGCAGATTGTCTCTTACAAACTTGTGGTAGTGTTGCATCGCGTGAAGTAAGTGCACAGATGATGGACACTATGGATATAGAAAAAGAAAGAGGTATCACAATCAAAGCACAGAGTGCAAGACTTATCTATCATAATGCGAAGCATGAAAAGTATATTCTAAATCTTATTGATACTCCTGGTCATGTGGATTTTAGTTATGAGGTTTCACGATCTTTAAAGTCCTGTGAGGGTGCTTTATTGGTTGTTGATGCAAGTCAAGGCATACAAGCACAGACTATTGCGAATGTTTATATTGCACTTGAAAATAATCTTGAGATTATCCCCGTAATTAATAAGATTGATTTGCCTGCGGCAAATCCAGATTCTGTAAAACAAGAGATAGAAGAAGTGTTGGGACTTGATTGTTCTGAAGCAATTCTAGTAAGTGCAAAAACAAAACAAGGCATAGATGATTTATTGGAAGCAATCGTTGCGAGGATTCCTGCTCCAAAAATTGATAATACCCAACCTTTAAAAGCCCTTGTGTATGACTCATGGTTTGATAATTATTTGGGTGCATTGGGTCTTATTCGTATCATGGAAGGAGAGATAAAAAAGGGTAATATGGTAAAAACTATGAGTGCAGATAAGTCTTATCAGGTATTGGGATTAGAATATCCGCATCCACTTCACAAAGAGCCTACAAATATACTAAAAAGTGGTGAGATTGGAATCTTAAATCTTGGGTTAAAAAGTGTTACAGACATTGCTGTGGGTGATACGATTACGGCATTGGAAAATCCAACAAAAGAAGCTATCGAGGGTTTTATGCCTGTCAAACCTTTTGTTTTTGCAGGAATCTATCCCCTTGATACTGACAGATTTGAGGATCTTCGCGATGCATTGAAAAAATTAAAACTTAATGATTCTGCTTTGCAGTTTGAACCAGAAAGTAGCATAGCACTTGGTTTTGGTTTTCGTGTTGGTTTTTTGGGGTTATTACATATGGAAGTGGTCAAAGAAAGATTGGAACGCGAGTTTGGATTGGATCTTATTGCATCTGCACCAACAGTTGTTTATGAGGTGGGTTTAACTGATGGGGGTATAGTTTTAGTGCAAAATCCTAGTGAACTGCCACCAGAACAAACAATATCTTATATCAAAGAGCCATTTGTGCGAGCAAGTATTATCACACCTAGTGAGTTTTTGGGCAATGTAATTACTTTATTAAATAATAAACGCGGAGTCCAAGAAAATATGGAATATTTAAATCAAGATCGCGTTATGCTTACTTACGCATTACCAAGCAATGAGATTATTATGGACTTTTATGATAAATTAAAAAGTCAAACAAAAGGTTATGCGAGTTTTGATTATGAGCCTATTGGTTATCGCAATGGGAATCTTATTAAACTTGATGTACGTGTTGCAGGAGAAGTTGTTGATGCACTTAGCGTGATTATTGATAAATCTAAGAGCTATGAGCGAGGGAAAGCTCTTGTTTCACAAATGAAAGAAATTATTCCACGACAACTTTTTGAGGTTGCTATCCAAGCAAGCGTTGGGAATAAAATTATTGCAAGGGAAACAGTTAAATCAATGGGAAAAAATGTAACTGCAAAATGTTATGGTGGCGATATTACACGCAAACGCAAATTACTAGAAAAGCAAAAAGAAGGCAAGAAGCGTCTTAAGGCTATCGGCAAGGTAGAAATCCCACAAGAAGCATTCTTAGCTGTGCTTAAGATTGATTGAGGCTTTGGTAAAAATGATTGATAGGCAAAAGAGTTTTTCTAATTTTCTAGAATTTGGAAATACAGCAAGACTAAATTCCAAATATTCCCAATAAAGATTTTGTGAAAAAAGATTACATTAAGAAAGAAGTATCAGGATTAAAATCTAAAGAGTCTTTTAAAATACATGAAGCTCTAGAGAATCTTCCCTCATCCCCCAGAATCTCAACAAGTTTTTTTTATTTTTCATATTATGGACGATGGTATTTCGCAAGATAATTGAGGGAGATTAAAAAATTTTAGAATCTAGCCTCAATGTAAGTTTTAGAAAAGATTTTTATAATAAGATTCAACCACCAATTACTATACAGATATATAAAATCAATACTCAAGAGTTTAATCATCAGGGAAGTGGGGGTTTTGATGAAGCGCAAAGTTATAGCACATATTCTTGCTTGCTGATTGATAGAGTGTTACCATAAGATAAACATTGGCTTTTTTTGTTTTTAAAATTATATAAAGCTTGTAAAATAATGCAAATTGTGTTAAAATTCCTCATTCTATGTAAGCTCTAGGACGTAAAAAGTGCAAATCAATGTCAGTAAACCATACTTACCCGATATAAAGAAATACAATGCGTATTTGGAGAGAATCTGGAAAAGTAGCTATTTGACAAATTTTGGACCACTTAGTCAAGAGCTAGAATCTCGTCTCTGTGAGTATCTTGGTGTATCACATCTCTTGCTTGTTGGTAATGGCACGTTAGCATTGCAAATCGCTTTTAAGGTGCTAGGGTTAAAGGCGGGTGATGAGGTTATCACTACACCATTTTCGTTTGTCGCGACGACAAATACGCTTGCTTGGGAGAAGCTTAAAATCTCATTTTGTGATATTGATGACAAAAGCTTTTGTATTGATACAAGCAAGATTTCTAGGCTTATCACTCCACAAACTAGGGCGATTTTGCCTGTGCATGTTTTTGGTAACGCCTGCGATGTCAAGACATTGGAGAATATAGCAGATTCACATAAACTCAAGCTTATCTACGACGCTGCACACGCCTTTGGTGTAAAATATGGAGGTAAGAGTATCTTTACATATGGGGATATTGCGACAATCAGCTTCCATGCGACAAAAATATTTCATTCCGTAGAGGGTGGGGCGATTATCTTTGAAGATAAAAATCTGCTTGATGAAGCAAAGTCGATGATTAATTTTGGATTAAAAGAGAATATGCCAAATATACTTGGGATTAATGCAAAAAATAGTGAATTTCACGCTGCTATGGGATTATGTGTGCTTGATGATATAGAATACATTATGCAGGAGAGGGGGCGGATTTGGGAGTATTATTATGAAAAATTAAAAAATTATTATGCCTTACAAGACCTTTCGACAAATAGCACAAATAACTTTCATTATTTCCCTATTTTGTTTGAGACCGAATCTTCTATGCTTACAGTAATCAAGATTCTAAACGAAAATAAAATATTCCCGCGAAGATATTTCTATCCGAGCCTCGATACACTAAGCTTTTATCATAATTTGAAGCAGTGTCCGATAAGTCAAGATATAGCAAGTAGAATCTTGTGCCTACCGATATATGTGGGATTAAGTCGAAAAGAACAAGATATGATCATAAAACACCTCGTAAAATAGGAGAAAATATGTATCACAAAAGTCAAGATGAGATTATGCAACATTGGGATAAAAGTATCGAGAAACCTCTGTGTAGTGTGCTTTGTATCACTTATAATCATAAAAATTTTATCGCTCAAGCTTTAGATAGTATGCTCGAGCAAGAGACGGATTTCCCATTTGATATTATCATTCACGATGATTGCTCAACTGATGGCACAGATACAATCATCAAAGAATATGAGGCGAAATATCCAAAGATTATCAAAGCCTTATATGAGGAGGAAAATCAATATTCCAAAAGAGAAAATGGTAATAATTTTTTGGGGATTATGCACAAAATGGCAGCGAAATATATCGCATTGTGTGAGGGAGATGATTATTGGAATGACCCAAAGAAGATCCAAATCCAAGTGGATTTTTTAGAATCTCATCAAGAATATGTGCTGTGCTATCATGATTGTGATGTGCTTGATAATGATAAACTTATGCCAGGAGATTATCATAAACAAGATGGTAGTGGAGAAATGATGCAAAAATTTCATTTATGTATTCCTACAAGATGTGCTTGTTATCGTAACGTAATAGATTATTTTGATTTGAATGTAGCAGATTCTATACAAAAAATTATAAATGGCGATATTTTTGTTTGGAGTTTGCTCGGAAAATATGGCAATGCTAAATATCTCTCTCAAATTAAGCCAGCGATATATAGACTTCATGATGGTGGAGTATGGTCAAGCTTAAAAGTACAAGAAAGATATGCAAATGAAGTCAAAACTTTTTTTTATATTGCTGAATATTATCGTAATAAAGGGGATTCTAACCTTAGCAATTATATAATGATATTGGCTATGAAGAGTTTTCTTGTAGCAAATAATATTCAATTAAATATGAAAGATTTTTCAAAAGCTATCCGTATCTTACTCAATCACACAAATAAAAATGGGAGAATCTCTTACAAACTTATCATTGCTCTCATCTTTCCAAAAATTTATTATGTTTTAGATTCTGTTATTAAATCTACTAGAGATTGGTTGAGGAAGAAAAGGAGAAAATAGTTACATAGCGGGTCTTATCCAAACCTATATTTAGTTCATATAAGAAATATATTCGCCAAATACACCTTTTTATCATTATTTTGCAGATGAAGAAATTTTCAAGTTTATCCTGTTCTACAACAGAAGAATATAATATTAATCAATTAAAAAAACAAATTTATGTGGTATTTGCATGTTACAAAAGAGATTTTAAAGGAATGATGAAAATCTTTGATATAAAAGATTTTAATTTAGAGCCGATGAGATATGAGGATTCTCTACATAATAGGAATCTTATTTTAAATCTATATAGTAAAGAAAATCAAATCAAAAATCAACAGAGCTTTTATAGTTAGATTGAAAGAAAAACTGGAAAAATATTTTTTAAAGATGAATAAAAAGTAAAGCCTTATTGATACGAAATACCTTTTTATAAATACTCATCATCATACATTCTTGTTGATTGTTGTGTAGAATCTTTAGAGAGAATAATGAGTGCTAATATTTTTCTCCACATATCTCTATTGCCAATTCATCCCCCCCCCCATTAATACACTCATAATTGATATAAGAATCATCAAAGCTATAATCAATGATTGATAGAGCATCACTAACTTTTATGTACTACCTTTGCAATTTTTGCTCCGGGATATGTCGTAAGTTTAGAAGGGTGTAGTTTGCGTTATGATAACTTTGCATTGTGATAAGAAAATCCCTAAAAGCTTGCACATCAAATTCTCTTGCACTCACAAATAAAATATGTTGAGCATTCTTTATAGCAGATTTCATTCGCTCAAATCGCCTTTTCATCGTAGAAATAAAGAGTGGATATTGCACTTGAATATCTTTATCTTTTGGAAATGCGTGGATTGATACCATAGTATTTTTAGAATCCACAATATAGCGACAATTATTCCCTGTATTTTGCGTGGTGTCTTCGTAAAAGTTCTCAAAAAAACCACTAAAATTATATTGAAACATCAAAGTGACATCATTAAGTTCATAATGTTTCATCCAATCAATCGGAGTGGCAAATCTCCTAAGTCTGCTTTCTTGGAGATGAAATGCTGGCTTACAGGCATCACCCACGCTCAATACTAAGTCAGTAAAGATGAGTTCATCTTTATGAATCTTACGATAGAAAAGGATTGAGATAAGATTTAACATACCATTAAGATTGAGGTAGCAAATTCTTCTTAATTTCCTACGCAATTTTTTATGAGGGATAATAATCACTATCTTGCTAAATTACCATAATATCTTGCTTTGGAAAAATTGTGGCGTATTCATAAAAAATTTAAGAATTTGTTTGATTTTTTGCGTTGTAATTCTCATCACAAAAACTCCTTATTTGTTATATCAAGGCTTAATTTATCAAGCGTCCTATTGAAGCTATCATTGCGGCAGAGTATCGGGCATTTGGAGCAATCAATATTGTTATATACTTCTTTGATACGTGCTCCACGCCAAATCTCTTCCAAGCTTTGTTCCCTCAAATCCCCTAAAAAGTGCTTATCACTTTGCCTATAATGCAAGCACGCCCACACTTTGAAGTCCGCACTAATCACGGTGCTAAAAAACATACCATGACATTTATCATAGCCTCGCTCGCTATTTTGTGTTAAGCCTACCATTTCCTTGTATTTTTGGTAGCTTGCTACGATTTTGAAATGCTCATCTTCGTATTTCGCCTTGAGTTCATCAAGTTTGGGAATAATATCAAGTGTATCACCGGTAAATGGACGGAATTGTGCGAAATCAGCACCTCTATCCTTGACAAGTTTCACAAAAGATTCCATATCATTTTGTGTGATAGAGCTTGTGAGGAATCCCACGCCAAAGCTTATTTTGCTTCCCAATCTCTGCTTTGTTTTTGCGAAATTCTCTATATTTTGGAGCGTTTTACTAAAATGACTTTCTTTCATTCCGTGAATCTTGAGATACATTTCAGGGCTTCCCGCATCAAGTGAGATTCTGAAATACTCCAGATTCTCTGCAATAATTTCGTTAAGATTCTCTTTGAGATTCATACCATGTGAATTTAATCCTATATTTTGCCCTGCATTTTTGAGGAGTTTGATGGCGTATTCAAAATGAGGAGAGCAAGTGGGCTCGCCACCACCGCTTAAAATGACACCTTTATTATCCATTGATTTAAGATTTTCTACCACAGACTCGACTTGTTTTTTGCTTAGTTCGGCATTATTTTCGTTATTGCCACAGCAGCCCGGACATCGATGATTGCATTTATTAGTGAGGTCTAGTTCTGTTACGATAAGTGTCTTGTGAGCATTGAAAAAATAGTCGAGTTTATTTGTATATTGCAGTATTTTTTCGCTTGAATTGAAATTATTGATTTTCATGGTTTTGCCTTTTGTGTAAGATTGAGCGATAATTTAAAAAGTAGAGAGAAAGAAGTAAATACAATATTTGCTGAAAGAAGAAAATTTGAGCAATAAATATAAAGAAGAATTTTTGATTTTTGAGGTATTTAGAGAGATAGAAAAGTATAGAGATAAATATTATTGTATGTAGCTTACCCCACCCCCCCCCTATATTTATTGCAATAATAATCAATAGTTGTGTTAAGATTTGTTGCGAAATTACTTACTATATTAAAATGTAAAGTTTCGCGAATCTTCTTTGCATCTATTGCATATCGTTTATCGTGTCCAGCCCTGTCACTCACGAAGCGAATCTGCTCTTTATATGAGTGAGATTGTGGAATCTTGCTATCTAAAATCTCACATATTTTTATCGCGATTTCAAGATTTTTATGTTCCTCATTTGCTCCAATGCAAAATGTATTAAAAAATCCTTGAGAATGTTGCGGTGTATTTTGTAGTGAATTTCCTAATTTTTGTGAATCTAAAAGATTTCGCGAATTTCCTTTTGTTCGCACTTCATGTAAGGCATATTTGAATACCGCTTCGATTCCCCTGCAGTGGTCGCCTACAAAGAGCCAATCACGCACATTTTTACCGTCGCCATAGATGGGTATTTCGTGTCCATTTAAGGCATTGCGGATAATCGTAGGGATAAGTTTCTCATCGTGCTGATGTGGTCCGTAATTATTTGAGCAGTTCGTAATCACGCAATTCAGCCCATAAGTATGTGTATAGCTCCTTACAAGCATATCACTGCTTGCTTTTGAGGCAGAGTAGGGCGAGTTCGGCACATAAGGCGAAGTTTCGCTAAAATAACCGCTCTCCCCCAAACTTCCAAAAACTTCATCGGTGCTGATATGATGAAAGAGGGCGTCCTCAAAACCTTCTTTTTGCACAAAAGGCGAAGCAAACCAGAATCTATATGCGGTGTGGAGTAGCTGAAAAGTGCCTTGTATGTTCGTCTTGATAAAAATATCAGGCGAGGCGATAGAATTATCCACATGAGATTCTGCTGCGAAATGTATCACGCTATCAATCTTGTGTGTATCAAAAATACGCTCTAAGAGATTCGTATCGCAAATATCGCCTTGTATAAATGTGTAGTTTGGGTGGTTTGCCATAGACTTGAGATTATCCAAACTCCCGGCATAAGTGAGTAAATCAAGATTGATGATATTATCTTGCGGATTATTATGGATATACAGTGGGATAAAATTACTCCCGATAAATCCCGCACCACCGGTTACGAGGATATTTCTTGCTTTGTTTGTGGTATGTTGTGAATGCTTCATTGTATCGACTCACTTTTGGAGGAGTTGGGTGAGATATTCACCATAGCTATTTTTGCTAAGGAGTGTAGCCCTCTGTGCCACGATATCTTCGCTAATCCAGCCATTATTGAGGGCGATTTCTTCCAGACAAGCGATTTTGTATCCCTGTCTTAACTCAATAGTTTGCACGAAGCTCCCCGCTTCGATAAGGCTATCGTGCGTGCCGGTATCAAGCCAAGTGAATCCACGACCGAGATTCTGTGCTTTGAGTCTATTTTGCTTAAGATAGGCGAGATTGACATCGGTTATCTCTAGCTCACCCCTCGCACTTGGACTGATGTCTTTAGCGATATGAATCGCACTATTATCGTAGAAATATAGCCCTGTCGCTGCGTAATTACTTTTTGGCTCGTTTGGTTTCTCCTCGATACTTAGCACATTGCCCTTGCTATCCATTTCAACCACTCCAAAAGCCTTTGGATTTTTCACATGGTAGCTAAATATCGTAGCAAAACCCTCTGTGGTATTTTGCTTTGCAGATTCTAGCATTGGCGATAAGCCTTGCCCGTAAAAAATATTATCGCCCAATATGAGGCAAATCGTATCACTGTCAATAAAACTCTCCGCGAGGATAAGCCCTTGTGCTAAGCCCTCTGGCTTGTCTTGCACACAATAATCTATCTCCATACCGAGCCATTTGCCATTGGCAAAAAGCGTTTCAAACTTCGATATATCCTTAGGCGTGGAGATGATGAGGACTTCGCGAATCTTTGCGAGCATAAGCACGGATAGTGGATAGTAAATCATAGGCTTGTCATAGACAGGGAGGAGTTGTTTGCAGAGTGCTAGAGTGCTTGGGTAAAGCCTCGTGCCACTTCCACCCGCCAAGATAATACCTTTCATAATGCTTCCTGAAAAGAAAAATTTAAACTTAGAATTATATCATAAAAATATTTGAGAACACAAACTAAGATAACTTACATGTCCAAATATATCTAAGGAATATATCACAGTCTCAACATATTAACCTAAATATATTTCTTTAAAAAAAACATAAATTGTTACTTTGATATTAAGTTTCATAAATCTTAGATACATTTAAGATCATTTAATTAGGATTCTATATTAATTACCCATGATAATTTGGAGCTTCTTTTGTAATGACAATATCATGCACATGACTTTCGCGTAATCCTGCCGAAGTAATTTCAACAATTTTAGCATTTTCCCATAGAGTTTTTATGTCTTTTGCACCCAAATATCCCATACATGAACGCAAACCACCTGTTAATTGATGCAATACACTTGCAGTTTTACCGCGATAAGGAACTCTTCCTTCAATACCTTCTGGAACAAGTTTATCTTGAGCAGTTCCTTCTTGGAAATATCTATCACTACTTCCTTTTTGCATTGCACCTATGCTCCCCATTCCACGATAGCTTTTATATTGTCTACCTTGAAAAATGACTAAATCCCCAGGACTTTCTTCAGTTCCAGCAAGAAGAGAACCTATCATGACACTAGAAGCTCCTACTGCCAATGCTTTTGCAACATCGCCGCTATATTTTATTCCCCCATCAGCAATAATAGGAATGTCATATTCTTTCGCTATTCTTGCACAACCATCAATAGCAGAGACTTGAGGCATTCCAACTCCTGCTATAATGCGTGTTGTGCATATACTGCCTGGTCCAATTCCGACTTTAATTGCATCAGCACCAGCTAAAATCAAATCTTTTGTAGCTTCAGCTGTAACAACATTACCCACAATTATATCGATATCAATTTTTGATTTGATTTCCTTAAGTGTATTAATGACATTTTTGGAATGACCATGAGCAGAATCAAGCACTAATACATCGACACCAGCATTTGCTAATGCTAATGCACGATCGATATGATTTACCCCAACAGCAGCCCCAACACGCAATCTCCCAAGAGAGTCTTTATTTGCATTTGGATACTCGATACATTTTTGAATATCTTTTATCGTAATTAAGCCCTGTAAAATGTTATTTTTATCGACGAGAGGCAGTTTCTCAATTCTATTTTTATGCATAATATCTTTGGCATGTTCAAGACTAATGCCAACATGGGCTGTAATTAATGGAGATTTAGTCATAACTTCTCCTACAAGTTTTGTAAAATCGGTCTCAAATCTTGTATCACGATTAGTTAAGATTCCAATCAAACAGCGATTTTCATCTACTACAGGCACACCAGAAATACTATAATTATGCATAATATTCTCCGCATCTTGAAGTGTTTTATCGGCAGTAATAAATACAGGATCATTGATAATACCACTTTCACTTTTTTTTACTCTATGAATTTCTTTGACTTGAGAATCTATATCCATATTCTTATGTATAATTCCAATACCACCAAGCCTTGCCATAGCAATTGCTGTTTTATGTTCTGTTACAGTATCCATTGCTGCACTGACAAAAGGAACATTCAAATGAATATTCTTTGTAAGCATTGATTGAGTATTGACTTGTGTTGGCAGGACTTCTGAATATGCTGGGATTAATAAAATATCTTCAAATGTAAGTGCTCGTGTGAGAAGATTCATAATGTGCCTTTTTAGGAGAATATTTATTTTATAATTTTACTTCATTAAAAATAACAATTAGTTGCTAATAGTTTAGAATTTTATAGAAATCATAGAAAGTGTTTGCTTTTCTTTGGAATATAGTTTTTTATAAAATGTTCTTCATTAAGTGTCTGAAATAAGGCTTTAGCTTTATGATAGTTTATATTGGTTAGATGCGATGTTATAAAATTTTACCTAAATTATTCGGATTTGTGAATGTATTTTTGTGTAACACAAAGGATACAAACTATAAGCACAAGTGCATAGGAAAGAAAATGTTCTCTATCAACAAAAAAGCATAAAAGAGTGCAAAATATTCCAATACATATTGGAATCCAGTTTTCTTTATATTTTAGATTTTCATAAAGTAATACACTAAAAGTTGCGATTACAATAAATTCTAGTCCTTGTATATGATGGATAAAGCTAAGAGAGCTTCCAAGTAAAGTGCCTCCTACGCAACCAATAATCCAATAAATTTGATTTAATAATGAAATAAGAAACATAACTTGTTGATTGGATGATTCTAATTGTTGCATTATGATGCTATTTTGATTTGATTGATATGTGTGAAAATCTTGACTAGATTGTTGTTTTAACTTTTGTTCTCTTAGATTAAGAATTGCAAATGTCTCATCTGTAACACTAAAAACAAGATACCATTTTTTCCAACCACCAATTCTATATCGTCTAAGGCTGGCAATAGCATAAAAAAATTGTCGTGCATTAATGCTTAGAGAAATTGCAGCAACATTAAATAAAGATATGTCAAGTAAAAGGAGACTTACAGCAACAAATTGCATTGCACCAGCATAGATAATAATCGACATTAAGAGGCTAATCCAAGCACTATGTCCGGCATTTGCCATCATTACACCAAATACACCACCCATTAAAATATAAGTAAGTATAATTGGTGTTGTATAGGAAAAAGCTTCTTTAAAAATGGCATTCTTGTGAGAATCCATTGGAATGTTCCTTATATTTTTGGATAATTATAGCAACAAAACAGAGTAAAAGAATATGAATTATTTATTTTCAGCAAATAAATATGCAAAATTGTTTTTATAAAATCTTTTTATTAAGGTAAAATACACAAATTCTCAAGTATAATTTTTGCAGTTTGACCTTTATGGAATCTTTTTGTGAAATCAAATTAATATATTATTATAGTTGGAAGAAGGTTGTATGACAAAAGTATTATTCGATAAATTTCTTGCACATTCTATCCCGCGCGCAATATTACTTTATGGTGAGAATGAGTTCTTGATAACTTATTATTCCGATCTTATTACTACGAAGATTGGTGGTGTATATCAAACAATTTATTTTGATTACAATCATCAAGAGGCGTTAAATTATTTGGGTGTAAATAGTTTATTTGGAGATTTGAATGTGCTTGTATTAAAACTTTACACTGTATTGGATAAAAAACAAATACAGGATTTATTTTTTACACTTGAACATAATCCAAAAAGTTTTTTAATTGTTCAATTCTATAAATCTCCAAGTATGAATGATGCTGATTATGCTAAGAAATTTAGAATAATGAGTGCTTTATTTAAACCCAGTGCAAAACTACAAGATATTATAGAAATGCGATGTTTTCATCTCTCCCAAGATGAAATGCTAAAAATATTAAGAAAAAGATCTCTTGAATTAGAACTACAAATAGATTCCCATTTGTTGGAATATTTATTGAATATTCAAAATAATGATTTGGCAATTGCATACAACGAACTCTCAAAATTTATTTATTTTCCGAATATTACATTGCAATTGATTGATGAGTTGAGTTATAGTTTAGGTAATATGAAGATGGAATCTTTGTTTGATTCTCTTTTTGATAAAAAAGGTCATTTAATTGAAATTATACAAACACTCAATGAAGAAGGTATGGATAATATGGCACTTTTGCGTGAAATTCATAAATATTTTTATATTTTATTTAAATTATATGGACATTCCAAGATGTATGGAAATTTGGATTCAAAAGAAGCCTTAGGATATAAGCCCCCACAACATATTTTTAATGTATGGAGTAGACGTAGTTTAAAAATTAAGACACAAACTTATCTTGCATTATTTGATATTTGCAATCAATGGCGTATTCAACAATTTCAAGGAAAAGATGTAAGTTTGCAATTTTTAATTGAAATTCAGCAAATTTTATGATATAATTACCGCTTTTAAACCTTGCTCCAGTGTTTAGTTTTGTAATATTATATATTAAAATTATTACAAACTTGCTATCTGGGGCTTGAACCATAAGGAGAAAGTATGCGTCATTATGAGACGATGTTTATTGTGAGACCTACTCTTGTTGAAGAGGAGGTAAAGGCAAAAATTGACTTTTTTAAAGAAGTCATTACAAAAAATGGTGGTCATATTGAGACTTGTTTGGATATGGGCATGAGGAATCTAGCCTATGAGATTAAAAAAAATCGTCGTGGTTATTATTATGTGATTTATTTTACTGCAGAACCAAAACTTATTGCAGAACTTGAGCGTTTGTATGGAATAAATGAAGAGATTTTACGTTTTATTGTTATTAAATATGAAAGTAAAAAAGATCAAAATGCTTGGAAAAATTTGATTGCTAGAGCAAATAAAAAAGAGAAACCAAGAACATTGAAAAAAGATGATGATTCTCATAGAGAAAGGAACATAAGAAAAGAACAACAAATCCATCGGGAAAAAGAAGAAAAAGCAAATTTTTCTAAGTCCGATACAGAAATACAAGAAGTTAATCAACCTCAATGAGATTAAACTTTGTGGTTTTTTTGATGGTGTTTATTAGGTTATTTTTATGTGTTAAAGGTAGAGTATGTTTAATAAAGTAATTATGGTTGGAAATCTTACACGAGATGTTGAGTTGCGACATCTGAATACAGGTGTAGCACTTGCCACGATAGGATTGGCTTCCAATCGTAAATATAAGAGACAAGATGGAACACAAATCGATGATACTTGTTTTGTTGATGTTACTTTATTTGGGAGAACTGCAGAAATTGCAAATCAGTATCTTAAGAAAGGTTCAAAAGTTCTCATTGAAGGGAGATTAAACTACGAAACTTGGAGTGATCAGCAGGGAAACAAGCGAAGTAAGCACACTATTATTGCTGAAGGTTTACAAATGCTAGATTCTCGATCTCAGGGTGATTACAGCCATCAAGATATGAGCAATTCTCAAGGCTATGGAAACTATAATGCCAGTCAAACTTCCTATAACCAAAATAATTACTCACAAAATAGTACAGGTTACAATAACCAGAGAAATAGTTATCAAGAACCACCAGAGATTGATATAAATCAAGATGAAATACCATTTTAATGGCGATTCAATTTTACACAAAAAGGAAAAATATGGAACGAAGAAAATACTCTAAAAGATATTGTAAGTATACAGAGGCAAAGATTGATTATATTGATTATAAAGAGATTGAACTTTTGAAACATTCTCTCTCTGAACGATATAAGATTATGCCAAGAAGATTGACAGGTAATTCAAAAAAATGGCAAGAAAGAGTTGAAGTAGCAATTAAACGTGCAAGACATATGGCTCTTATACCTTATATCATTGATACAAAGAAAGTTATTGAAAATCCATTTAAGCTGTAATATCACATTTTGCAATTTTTAGAATACTGATTTTTCTAATTTATAGAAATTTTTATGGAATTTGGATTGAGCTTATATTTTAGTGCAATATTATATAAAATCTAGATTCTTAATTAATTTTTTGTCCGATGTTGTAATATGGGAAGCTTACAAAACTTAATTATTAAGCTCTATTATGAATTTTGTTTCTATTTTTTAAGTAATATCAAACCTTATTTGGATATATAAGAGATTCTGTTGGGTTGTTAATGAGATTATAACTTTAAGATAAGATATTTATGATTCAGAGAGAGGCTACTATGAAAACTTATGATTTTTGCTCAATTTTCTTAAATTCTTTGAAAGAGGAAGCAGAAGCGTTATTGCATTATAGTGGCGATTTGAGCGATTTAAATGATATTATACATCTTATCTTAGAGTTAAAGGGAAAACTTGTCTTAATGGGTGTAGGGAAGAGCGGACTTGTGGCACAAAAGATTTCCGCAACATTTTCAAGTACTGGGACACCAAGTTTTTTTCTTCACCCAACAGAAGCGATGCACGGTGATTTAGGTGCATTAAGTATAGATGATTGTGTTTTGGCTGTTAGTTATAGTGGTGAGAGTTTGGAATTATCTCAGATTCTGCCACATGTAAGACGAATGGGTATCCAGATTATTACTTTTTCAAAATCAAAACATTCTAAAATATCTCAATTAGGTGATTATTTTATTCCTTTGGTAATTGAGAAAGAGGCTTGTCCAATTGGAACTGCACCTACGACTTCAACTACACTTACGCTTGCTTTAGGTGATGCATTGGCAATTTGTTTAATGAAAGCTCGAGAATTTACAAGAAATGATTTTGCACTTTTTCACCCAGGAGGAAGTTTGGGGCGAGAGCTTTTCGTAAAAGTCAGAGACATTATGCAAATAGATAATATTCCTATTCTTGATATCTCTATGAATTTGCGTGAAGCTATTGTTGTGATGAGCGAAGGACGACTTGGCAATGCTTTTTTTGTGGATTCAGGTAATAGACTTCTAGGTATCTTGAGTGATGGCGATTTGCGTCGTGCAATGTGTGATAAAAGTTTTAGTCTTGAAGCAAAAGCATTTCAATATGCTACAGAATCTCCAAGAATAATTCACGATAGGGAAATGCTTGCATTTGAAGCACTAAGAATTATGAAAGATTTAAAAATACAGATAATTCCTATTGTAAGAGAAAATGGGGTTTTAGAAGGAGTGATTCATTTGCATACTTTGATTCAGGCGGGTTTTTAATAAATATATAATAAATAGTTTTTCTAGATTTAAAGAGATTGTAAATTTCATACTTATTTAGATTGTGATATTGTGGTTACTTTGATTTTCATATTAATGGTTTAAGATTATAATTTTTTTCTCTTTTTATAATAATAGTAATATTTGGATTTTTAAAAGTTTATGGAGTTATTAAATTAAGAGTGGAGATTTTAAAATTATTTAAAAAGGGATTTTATGAGAAGTCTTATAAGATTAGAATGCAAGAAGACAACAATCTCAGAAGTCATACATTATATTGATATATTAAGATTACCAAATTCATATACAGAACCTACACATATTTTTTTATTGAACGCAGAAGTTGGTGGAGGAAAAACTTATTTGGTAAACGAATATGTAAAAACAAAAGGTATCACAGAAAGTAGCTCTCCTAGTTTTGCATTTATTCATGAATATGAAAAGAAAATTTTTCATTATGATTTATATTTAAAAAACGACATTCATGCAAAAACAAAACTTTTAGAATCTCTTATACTTGATGGGATACATTTTGTTGAATGGGGTGATTTTTTTCTTTTAGAAAAATTACAGAATCTAGGATTTTTTGTAGTTCTTATACAAATTACGAACACTCAAGATAATAATGCAAGGATATATGATTTTTTTGTTTAACTTAATGAAATAAAAAATAATAAGATTATAAGAATCGTTGATTATTGTTAAGAGAGTAGGGGGGGGTCTGAGATTTATAGTGATTAATCATTTGCTTAATATGGAACATAAAATGCTTATTTACAATATAATTTAAGGAAAAGATTTTTTAAGGATAAAGCATGGCGATAGATTTAGGTGAAGTTACAGGTTCAACAGCTTCAAGAGAAAAGAAAAAAGAAACTACCCAAATTGCAAATGGGCTTGACAAAGATGCGTTTATGAAGCTTTTTTTGGAGCAACTCAAAAATCAAGATCCAACTTCGCCTATGGAGACGGATAAAATCATCACGCAAACTGCACAATTAACTCAAGTAGAAATGCAAGAAGAAAATAAAAAAACAATGAAAGAGGTTGCTGAGGCAATGAAGGCATCTCAAGATACCAATAAGTCTTTACAAGAATTTCAAAAAGAAATGAAGAAATCTCTTGAGATTCTCAATATGGGTATGGAGGAAAATACTAATGCAACAACGCAGGGAGCACGTGCAAATACACTCAATGCCGTGTCTATGATTGGGAAAATAGCAGAAACCGATATTATGGGGTTAAATGTTAGTGGTAGTGGAGAAAATCGTTTTAGTCTTTATTTTGACAATAAGATTGATGTCAGTAGGGGTAATCCTGTAATTGAAATATTGAGTCCAAATAATGAAATTGTACGCACAATTTCTCTTAATGATAAGAATGGGCAGCAGGGTTATATTGATTTCCAGTGGGATGGAAAAGATTTAAAAGGAAATATTGTAGAGCCAGCAAGTTATCAAGTGCGAGCACATTATAATTTGAATCCTGAAACAAATCAGTATGATGAAACACGCATTGGAAGAGGTGAGGTGCAAAGTATTATTTATGATAAAGGTGTGCCGTTGATGCGTTTGGGTGATAATATTGTGCCTGTGCAAAGTGCCCTCGAGTTTTATCCACGCGGAGAGAGTGGACATAAATCAGTAGAATCTATAAAAGCGGAAGCAAATCGTGCTATGAATGCTTATGGAGAAGATTTCCAAACAGAATCATTGGGCGATAAATATGAAAAGATTCTTCAAGATAGAGAAGCAAAACTTGCAGCACAAGTAGAGGCTGAAAAAGATGAGGATACTTTAAAAGCTGAAGCACAAGAGAGTGAGAGATTAGCAAAAGCAACTGAAATGAAGAAATATGAAAAAATGCTTGATAGTGCAGAGAAAGGTAAGCAGCTTGAACAAGATCAGCTGAATCAACTTGATAAAAAAAGTGATGAGGCAAAGTTTAAAAAGGATAGCTTAGAATCCCTATTGCAAGCTCAGGAAAATAATAAAAATGTAAAACCAATTGCAGCAACAGAGCAAAATATTGTGGGAGACTCTAATTCACAAAAAGATTTGGATATGACCCAAATTATGCAAAATACACAAGATTTTGACGCTGAACAAAATCCTTTTACTTCAGCATTTGCACAAGGTATAACAAATGAGAATGGTAGAGATGTTAATATTTCTGTGAATTAAGAATACAGAGTGAGAATATTTAACTTTTCTTAAATTACTTAATCGATGTGGTTGTATATCTCATTTTTACTCTATCGTTATGATTTTTCAGTAATTTTGGAGCATTAGATATTACATTGAAAAAAATATATATAATTCTGCATTATATAATTATCTAAAATTGCTAAATAATTATAATTTTTTATGGAGATTCTTTACTTTTATACATAGAGTTATGTAATTTATGCTAGAATCATATCAAGTTCGCTTGATAGTTGGCAATGTTTAAATGAACATGTGGAGGTTTCTCATGAATGCAAGGTATTTAACAAAAAAAAATTTATTGAAAGTTTTACCATGTATTATTTTATCTGCTGTTTTGACTAATTCCACTAATGCAATGGAGTTTGGAGTAATGGGGAATGTATCTGCTTCTATGGGTGGAGCGGGAGTTGCCTTAAAAAGTCCATTTGGTCTATATTACAATCCAGCACTTATTGCCTCGGAACAAAAAACTCGCATTGGTTATAGTGTAAGTGCAGGTATGGAGCAGTCAAATTTAGATAAACTCACAAATATTAATTTTGATGAAACAATGAAAGTTCTCGCGAATGTTGGTGGTTCTCTTGGTGGTAATAGTATTGGAGGAAGTAGTCCAGATTCTATTACGGGAGCTTTAACAAATGCATTGCAAAATGTAACTGGCTCAACAGGAAACACTAATTTAGAAACATTGTGGAAGGATTATCAAAATCAGCAAAATGGTAGCACAGACTATTCTGAATTAGCCTCAGCATTGCAAAGCTCTATTAATAACTCTAATATGTCTCAAGGAGACAAAGATATGTTCAATGGTATGGCTGATTCCATTGATTGGGAAAAGTTAGATATTGCAGGTAGCAATATTACAAATTTATCAATTAAGAAAGGGAGCAATATTGTTTTAGATGAAGCCATGCAGAATCTTGATACACTTTTTCAGGTATTAAAAAATAATAATATGAATGTCAGAAGTCAAAATGGTTTTGTGTTTCAATTTTCTAATAAAACTATTGATGAGAAATTTGGTGCAGTAGCAATTGGTATTTTTAATAGCACACAGGCAGGAGTTTCTCTTGTTGGTGATGATTCAAAAATGCGGCTTATTTTTGGAAGCGACAATTCATATTATGAATTGGAAGTTTCTGATGGTGGTTATACAATTAAACAATCTACACGGACCGATTATGACAATTTTTCACTTCTTGCTTCAATTAATAATGGAAATTCACATAGAATTGTAAGTTCGGTGTTTGCTCTTACAGAGATTCCGATTGGTTATGCATATAACTTTAAGGTTGGTAATTCTAATATTAGTTTAGGTGCAGCTTTTAAACTCATGAATGGTATCAGTATTTTCCATGAAACATATCTTAGTTCCAATCTTAGTTTTGATATGAATTTTGGTTCAAACACGCAAATTTATACTACCTTTGGTTTTGATTTAGGTGCATATTATGGGTATAATATTAATGAAACAAATCAATTTGCACTTGGTGTGGTGGTAAAAAATATTAATTCACCAACATTTAGATTTAATAACTCACCGAATGTTGTTATTGATCCTCAATATAGAATGGGTATTGCATATAATGGCAAGATATTTTCTCTTGCATTTGATGCTGATTTAGCTCCTAATCGTATGTTAAATTATAGTTACGGTGCAAAACTTTCTCAAATGATAGGTGGTGGTGCAAAGATTGATTTTAAGCACATTGATTTACGGGCTGGTCTTGCTTATGATTTAAAGCAAGATAATGGGGTTATTTTGACAGCTGGTATCAATATTTTAGGCTTCATTGATATAGCTACCGAGGTTGGAACAAAATGGGTTGATTATTTTGGATTTACTGCACCAAAATATGCAAGTGTAAGAATTGGTGGATCATTTAGTTGGTAAGATCCAATCGAATTTCTTTATTTTTCTATTACGGAGAAATATATCTCTGTCTTACTTTTGTAGGCAGGATACATAATCTTATATCTATTAAAAATAGGATTGTTATATATTAAAATATAATAACACATACAGAGAATGCCATGCCATTGTCGTGTGTTATACTGATTGAGGCTTTTTTAAGATTCCATGTTTTCAGCATTCTTTCGTGAAGTGCAAGGTGTGGTTTTCCTTTAGAATCTTTAAAAATACACATATCGTGAAATGATAGAGATTCTCCTATACCTACACCTAAGGCTTTGCTACAAGATTCTTTGATACTCCAAAATCCTGCTAAAGTTGGAAGCATAAAATACATTTTATCAAAGTTTGTGTGCAAAAAAGAAAATAACATATCGCTACATTTACTATATCTTTGTTTATCTTTTTCTGAAAATAAGAGATTTTCAGTATTAATTGCTTTATGTGTAGGCAAACAGATTATATTATTTAGTTGTATAATTTTTTGATTTTTTTTTATATCTTGTTTATTTTCTTGTTCCGATTTTGATTCCAAAAATAGATTCAATAAATAATCAGTATTTTTACAAGCAAGGAGAATTTCACTGGGCAATAAGAATCGTTGTAAAAAATTTAGCCCATGTTTTTCTACAGCTTTTTCTATCCTTGCAATAGAGACAATATCTGTGCCAATTTCAAAATTCATAGAGAAAATATTTATAATTTTTTGCTATAAAGCATAAATTTAGAAAAAGTAATCGCAGAAATTATATCTGTTTGCAGGAAAGCATTAATGCTTCGGACAAGACTCTGTGCTAATTTTACTTTTCCACCACTTGTTTCTAATTCTTTTGCTTGAAAGGAGTTTGTTGTGTGTGCAATAACAACATGAAGTTCTGCGGCATTTTTAGTAATTTTTTCTCGCATCGTTTTGTTACCGTATACTAAAATAGGAGTAAATTTTAATCTCATTTGAGTATCTTTAGAATCTGATTGTAGAGGAACATCAAAATCTTTTGTGGTAAATTCAAATGTTGTTGTATCTAATAAATTATTTGTTTTGTTAGTAATTTTATTCTTAGGGTATTCTTGTGCATATCCCATAAAACTACAACATATGAATAAAAGAACTGTATAAAATCTATGATATTTCATGAGTCAGACCCTAAGGCTGTATAACAAAGTCCGGAAATGCTATACCATCAATTGAACTACTAGTAAGGATTGCATTAATGCTTGTCGTTGCTGTCATTGCAAATTTCGCTCTACCTTGTGCACTTTGTAAATCATTTGCCATAAAACCAGAAACCACATCATTGATGATGGATCGGACAATATCCATTTTTACTTCCAATTCTTTTAATGCACTTTTGTCATTAAAAAGCAATGTTACTTTAAACTTGGCATAACCACCTGTGCGTGGATTATCGGGATTTTGAGGCTTAAGATTTGCTATAAACTCTTTCTCTATTGGCATTGAGACTTTTGCTTGATAAACACCATAATATGGATTAGCTTCATCAGCATATATATATGCTATGACACAAAGCAAAGTAATAAACAATTTTTTCATCTTAATTCCTTTCGAATGGGGTAAATATTTGAATCAATTATAATTTTTTTAAACAAATGGTCCTTACATTGATTATGGTTTAAAAACTATATCTGGTGCTATTACCATGTTGGTAATATGCGTAGCCTTGATAATTTTTTGATTGAGATATGCATTGATTTTTTTTGTTATTTTATCTGCTAAAAGTTGCCTTTCTCTCGTAGCCTGTAACTCCATCCCATTACATTCTTTAACAAGAGATTCTATTATAGGAATAATTTCCTCTTTTTTATCATTAATTAAATCCATTTCATTTTGTGTTCCAACAGCGACAGAGATTCTGTATTTTGCATAACCACCTATAATTTCAGAGTCTTTATCAAAACTTTCTGTGCTTGGTTTAAGTTTTGTACCAAATTCATTCTTAAAAACATATTCTATGCTTTTAGCATGTAGGACATGAGCCAAGAGAAATATAATACTCAAAAATGATAAGGTTCTTAAAAAAGCATTGCAACTATACAAAATACTATCTCCTATTTCTTAAGGTTGTAAAACAAAATCTGGAAATACAATTGCAGCTACTTTGCCATCTGTTAAAACAGAATTTAAACTTGACACTATGCTATTTGCAAGTTTTTGTCTACCTTGTGCACTTTGCAATTCTACTCCTGTAAAAGCACTTGTAGCATCAGTAATAACACTGCGGACTACATCAACTTTTGCATCAATTTCTTTTACGGTATTTTTATCACCTAGAAGCAATGTAGCTTTAAATTTAACAAAACCGCCTTCACGCATATTGTCTGGATTTGGGGACTTTAAATTAATTACAAAATCTTTTTCTATTGGCTGGATTGCAGCAGGATTCTTATATGCTTCATTTTGCAATAAAGCTTGTTGCTCTGGGCTAAGATTCGCTACTTGCACAGATGGAGCATTGCTACCCCCCCCATCAGAATTCTCTTCCTCTTTTTTATCATTAATTAAATCCATTTCATTTTGTGTTCCAACAGCGACAGAGATTCTGTATTTTGCATAACCACCTATAATTTCAGAGTCTTTATCAAAACTTTCTGTGCTTGGTTTAAGTTTTGTACCAAATTCATTCTTAAAAACATATTCTATGCTTTTAGCATGTAGGACATGAGCCAAGAGAAATATAATACTCAAAAATGATAAGGTTCTTAAAAAAGCATTGCAACTATACAAAATACTATCTCCTATTTCTTAAGGTTGTAAAACAAAATCTGGAAATACAATTGCAGCTACTTTGCCATCTGTTAAAACAGAATTTAAACTTGACACTATGCTATTTGCAAGTTTTTGTCTACCTTGTGCACTTTGCAATTCTACTCCTGTAAAAGCACTTGTAGCATCAGTAATAACACTGCGGACTACATCAACTTTTGCATCAATTTCTTTTACGGTATTTTTATCACCTAGAAGCAATGTAGCTTTAAATTTAACAAAACCGCCTTCACGCATATTGTCTGGATTTGGGGACTTTAAATTAATTACAAAATCTTTTTCTATTGGCTGGATTGCAGCAGGATTCTTATATGCTTCATTTTGCAATAAAGCTTGTTGCTCTGGGCTAAGATTCGCTACTTGCACAGATGGAGCATTGCTACCCCCCCCATCAGAATTCTCTTC
>NZ_NXLQ01000227.1 GCF_003364195.1 Helicobacter didelphidarum
TGAATGCTACATTGCCTTATATGTGCCTTTTGATTATCGTTATTTTGAGGAGAGTAATGCTATATATTATCCTATACAACACGAATACGCAGAATACAACTATTATTTCGCACTTTTTATGCCTACATATCTCATAGGCACTCCCATCGCATTTTATTTAACAAGATTCATTAATAAAATTCATAAAATAAATAAAACTTCACAAACTCTACATAGAGGTAAAACAATCATATTTGGTATATTCGCACCAAGTGGGTTATTCTTGACAGCTTTTGTGACGGAGAAAATCGCGTAGTAATGAAAGGATAGAGTTATGAAAGACTTTTCTTTTAAACTATATAGTAAAGATATTATTGCTAAGATTAATTTTGATAAATTTGAGTATTCTATACTTTA
>NZ_NXLQ01000228.1 GCF_003364195.1 Helicobacter didelphidarum
ATCTGAAACATACTATTACACCTTTAAGCTCATCAATGGTAAATTCTATCTTCATCAATATAGCCAAGAAAATTTTGATGATGAAGTGCTTGATAAAACCTATATCTACTACCGAGTCCCTAGAGATGAACCAAAAGGCAAACACAGAATCTTGCTAGATTCTGTGAATGATGAATTATTGCAAGAGTTAGAATCTAAGTGCTATAAAGATGGAAAATGTAAAGATGAGTAATACCCCATTCTTACGAGTAGCCTCTCCAATAGCAAGTAATCAGAGTGGCTTATTTGCTATCCCTAGAGTAGGAGATGAAGTGATTATAAGCTATTTAGAAAATGATATAGATAAGCCCTATATTAGTTCTAGTTTGTATAATGTGAGTAATCCTCCTCTTATA
>NZ_NXLQ01000229.1 GCF_003364195.1 Helicobacter didelphidarum
AACTTTTTCTGGTTCTCTACTGAGATAATAGCCATTAGACAACTTAGCGTGAATCCCATTTTTATTGATGTCCTCATATAGCTCTGGCTCTACAACATACCCTCCACCATAATTTTCTGCTAGCCTCTTAAACTCATAATACTGCGGGTCAAAAAATCTTGTGCTTACGCACCCACTAAACATCACTGCCACCACTAAAATTCCAATGATTGATAATATACTATAACTCATCTTCACGCCACATTCCTTAAATTTGTATAAGTATATAACTCTTTGACATTATCTGCATAGAGCAAGACAAATACTTGTGCTAAATGTCCTCCTAGTGAATGCCCTGTAAGGATAAGCTTAGATTCTAAGCTTTGTGATGAAAGTTCTTGTCCTAAGCTATCT
>NZ_NXLQ01000230.1 GCF_003364195.1 Helicobacter didelphidarum
AAATTTCCTTTTTATAATGTATGTGCAACCTATACTATCCTCGAACCATGCAAGTTTATAACTCGCCATAGATTCTTGCTCTAAATTATAGCGTCTTGTTTGCCAACCACCATGAACATTAATTTTAGTTAAATTTTGAGGTGCAAATCCATTTTTATTGGCAAATAAATTAACATAACCATAAATTCTTCTTGTTTTCTTTTCTGCTGGGGAAACTCGATATTCTACAATATCTTTTATATAATTATCGCTTCTTTCATCTAATTTTCTAGCTTCCCTATTCAACTCCTCCCAATCTAGCGTATCTAAACTCAATCCAAAGTAACTTAAGATTTTATTATACTTCTCTTCATTATTTGGTAATTCATTAAGCTTACACATCTTTTTA
>NZ_NXLQ01000231.1 GCF_003364195.1 Helicobacter didelphidarum
ATAATAGCTCCGCTCCACACAGCCTTTTATTTTATCCTCATTGTTTTTGCACTCTGGGAGATGGCTATAATCCTCGCTTGATGGAGTAGGGCTAGAATCCTCATTTATCCCACAACCCACAAAATACACGCTTATCATCGCACACAATGCTATAAATGCTAGTTTTTTCATATTTAAATCCTTAATTATTTAGCTTAATCATCTCTCTAATCACAGCCAAGCTTGCTTATATCCCACCTATCAAACTCACTGAGTTTTTGAGAATCTATTGTCTTGCCATTGCCACATGTGCCACTGATAGCCTTACCATTCTCAAAAGTAATACTAAAACGCAATGAGCCATCTTTGTGATACCATTTCCACATACCATCTGCTTCGTGATT
>NZ_NXLQ01000232.1 GCF_003364195.1 Helicobacter didelphidarum
AAACAGCTAAATGGAATAAAAAAGAATATATTAACACAATAATCCCACAAGCCAAGCTTGTATTTTACTTCAAACACCATCTCATCATTATGAGAATCTCGCTTTATCTTGTCTTTGTTTATAGTATCGTTGGTTTTTTGAGATACTAGTTTGCTAGATTCTGTATTTATGGAAGTTTCTTTTATAGAATCTTGCTTTGTAGATTTTATGTGCTTTGTTGTATTGTTAGATTCTCTATCACTTTTTAGATTCTCACTCATTAGACTATCCTTTCTTTGGTTTTTCTTAATAATGTTGCCATAGAAGCAAACACCCCACTTAATCCACTCATCAAAGTATCGGCAGTATTACCTTTATACTCTAACAAATCTTGTGGC
>NZ_NXLQ01000024.1 GCF_003364195.1 Helicobacter didelphidarum
CAATAAATTATCTTTTCAAATATTTACTAAAGAAACAGAAATTGATAATATTACATTATTTTCAAACAATGGCAATATAAAATTATGCTAAAATGCAAGTTTTAATATTTAATTTGAACCCTAGATAATTATGTAGGGTTTGAAGTAATGCTATTTTTAACATATCATCCTTACTTAGCCCTTTTTTGTCATTGTTTTTATTGGTTAGAATCTCTTGATATTCAAACAAGTATGACAAAATGGGGTCAAGCACATTACTTTGGGTAAGTTTATCAATAAATGCAATTTTGACATTGTTTTCCTTAATTCATATATTTCAATAAATTTATATACCATTGGGTGAGAGATATTTAAAAATTCTGCCAAATCTACTAAATGAATATCAATATCTCTCAATTTTTCCCGTAAAAGCTTTGGTGGTGCAATCGCATTTTGACCATAAAACCTCCATAATTATAACTAATTTGAATAGAATATAGTAGCAATATTTCAATATTTATTTAACAAAAAATGTAAATATTGCATTCTAAATTTTACTGAATTGGGGTAACAATAAATTATCTTTTCAAATATTTACTAAAGAAACAGAAATTGATAATATTACATTATTTTCAAACAATGGCAATATAAAATTATGCTAAAATGCAAGAATTGAAAATACATAAAAAGAATGAGATAATATATTATCTAAAATTTTTTACATTAACCATATTATAGTAATTTTATGCCTATTGCATATATTAATAATAAACAAAATAATGACTCTATATCAAAAATAGTTTTGAATAAGATTAAAGGTAAGTGAATGGATATTACTTTGTTGCAAGAATTATTCGATAATGGCAAGTGGCACACATGTATAGAATCTTGCCTTAGAATGATTGCACAAAACCGCACCAATACTGAAATATGGAGTATATGTGCCTTAAGTTATGGACAGCTTGGAAAATTTGATGCCGCAATAGAATGCTTACAAGAAGCAATTAAGATAGATAAAATGCAATGTGGTATAAATCATTTTCCCCTTTCACTGAATCTTGCGGAATTTTATAGACGCAACAATATGACTTTACAGGCAATTGCTCTTTTAAAAAGTTTTTTACCACGAGACGATGAAAATCTCCATTTTAACCTAGCAAAATGTTATGGTGATTTACAAGATTATGAACAATCTATCAAACATTACACAATTGCTATTCAAATCAATCCAAAAGACATTCATGCGATGTTTAATCTTGCTAATCAAGAAGCCGCTATTGGGAGATTCCAACTTGCACTTAAGTATTACACTCTTGCTTACGAAGGTGGAATGGGAGATGCAGGTATGAATTTAGCTCAAATCTACACTAATCTTGACAGACTTGATGAAGCAATCAATCTTTATCAAAATTTAGAATCTTATTATACGCAGGATTCCAATTTTTATTTTAATTATGCTAATGCTTTAAGATATGATTTAAAATTTGATAAATCTCAAGAAAAATATTATCAAGCACTTTCAATTCATTTTGATGCACGATACGCGATAAATCTTTCATACTTGCTCCTAAGTTTGGGGGATTTTGAAAATGGATTTTTATTATATGAACATAGAAAGACACTTTTAAAGAAAAATTTTGCCAAACATTTTCTAGATTTTTCATTTCAAAATAAAGCCGAATTACTTGAATTTTTAAAAGATAAAAAAGTTGCAATCTATCATGAACAAGGATTTGGTGATAGCATCATGTTCGCACGCTTTTTACCACTGCTTGTATGCAAAGAAAAGATTTTATATATGCCACGCGAATTGCAGAATCTTTTTGCTTGTTTTGATATTACATGTAGTAATAAGATTACACAAGATTACGATGTTGCAATCCCTTTGCCTAGCCTTGGTTTCTTATTTGCTAATGAATTTTCTATTCAAGATTCCTTGTTTGATTTTCGTATGCGATTGGAATCTTTTTTACGCAAAGATTCTCAAAAAAACATAGAGCTCTATCAAGCGATAAAAAATTGTAAAATGCAAATTGAAAATACTCAAGAATCTCTCATAGATGAAGAAATCTATCATTTGCAATTTAATCAGAAAAACCAAACAACTAAAGACTTTAGGCAAGATTCTATAAATAGTAAATTTTCTTCATCTTCACAAAAAAAAATACCTGTGAAAAAAATTCTCAATACTTATGAAATCAATCCAACACAAGCGGAGTTCAAGCATGATTTTATTGAGATTTCTCAGGAAGATTCTAATAAGATGAACACGCTGATTTCCTCCAAAAATTCTTCAAACCAATTTAAATCAATGCAAAAAAATCATACAAGCAAAAAGAATAAAATAAATACTACATTGCAGACACTCTCTCATAATCAAGCCTACAAATTGCAACTTGCAACAATGAATGGTTCATTGCCAAAGAAATTAAAGGTTGGTCTAAACTTTGCGTCCAACCCAAACTTTCAAAATGCGAGAGAAAAGTCTATTTATCCACAAAAACTTTTAGAATCTCTTCCAAAAGAAAATTTTGAATATTATAGTTTGCAGTATGAAGGCATAGATTCCGACTTGGTATATGAATTTCGCATTATTGATTTAAAAAAATATATTACAGATTTTTCGGATACCGCAAGAATCTTACAATATATGGATATTGTTATAAGCATTGATTCTGCTTTAGCACATTTAAGCACTTCTCTTGGTATTCCAACAGCCCTATTACTCTATAAACGATATGATTGGCGTTGGGGAGAGCTTGGCAAACATGATTTTAAGAAAGATTCTACAATATGGTATCCAAGTATTTCTTTATTTATACAACAAGAATTAAATGATTGGGGTATGGTATTGACACAACTTCAACAATTCTTGCACGATTACCAATCCTAATGGATTTTATTGTAAAATTCTTTGTGATATGAACTAAAATAGAGGAATGATATGCTGTTTTACTGGAAAAAGTATATGGAATCTACACAAAAATTTTTACTTGATTTTCTAAAGACTAATCCAAATCTCACAACACCCTTTGTAGTAGCCACGAAAGAACAATCCAGTGGTATTGGTAGCAGAGGGAATACTTGGCAAAGCGTAGAATGTGGATTATATTTCTCGTGTGCATTACATAAAACACTTCTGCCAAAAGATTTGCCCTTGCAATCACTCTCAATTTACTTTGGTTTTATTTTTTTAGAGATTTTTCGTGAAATCAATCCAAATGTATGGTTAAAATGGCCAAATGATTTTTATATACAACAAGATGATATTCAAGAACAATATAAAACAAATACAAAAGTGGGGGGTATTCTAACACATAATCTTAAAGATTTTATCGTGTTTGGGATTGGATTAAATCTTGTATCCTCAAATTTTTGTGCTTTATTTCAAGACTTCTCAACAAAAGATTCACTAAACACACAAAATATATATACTTCTTCCCAAAAAAAATATCAAAAAAATGGAAATGTACTGCAAAATCAACAAAGAGATTGGATTTTATATGCGATAATCGAAAAAATATTAGATTTTTTAAGCTTTAACATTGTAAAATGCAATTTTACAAACGATGAATACAAACTTGAATGCAACAACACTTGTGTGGTATTCTTACAAGAGAAATTTTCATGGCAAGAAATTTTTAAGAAATATCAAAATGAATTTTATAAAAATGGTAATTTTAAAGCACATATCAATAATGAAAATGGTATCACACAAGAGGTATTTTTGAGACATGCAAAATTACAAAATGATGGCAGCATTCTGTTGCACAACAAAATACTGCATAGTTTGCGATAAGAATCTAAGGAGAATAGAATGGCTGAAGTTATTGGCATAGCAAATCAAAAAGGTGGTGTTGGCAAAACAACTACCGCAGTCAATCTTGCCGCTTCTTTAGCATTACACAACAAAAAAGTGCTTCTCATCGATTTTGATCCTCAAGCAAATGCAACAATTAGTCTTGGATTAAAACGAAGTGAAATTCAACATAGTATGGTAGCAGTCATTAATGGAAAGAAAAAAATTGTTGAAATTATACAGCCTACTCTATTAGAAGGACTTTTTATTGCACCAACAGATCAGAATCTTGTCGCAGTTGATGCGGATTTTTATCGTAAAGAAAAAGGTTTGCGCGAAAAGATCCTTGCAAATTGTCTTGAGGGTATTCGTGTGCAATATGATTTTATCATTATTGATTCTGCCCCAGCATTAGGACCACTTACAATTAATGTATTGGTTGTTGCAGATTCCGTTATCATTCCCGTGCAATGTGAATACTTTGCTCTTGATGGATTGGCACAACTTCTTAATACAATCAAGCTACTAAAACCAGCAAGCAATCCAAAATTGCAAATTAAGGGCTTTTTACCCACAATGTTTTCATCTCAAAATAATCTTTCTAAGCAAGTTTTAGATGAATTAAAGGCATTTGGAAAATTTAAATTTTTTCAAGATAAAAATAATAACATTATTGTGATTCCGCGCACAATAAAGCTTGCTGAAGCCCCGAGCTATGGTAAGCCAATCGCATTATATGATAAACGATCAACAGGAAATATTGCATATATGAATCTTGCTGAAGCAATATTAACAAGTAAGGGCTAGAGGGAACAATATGGCAAAAAAACGTGCTCTCCAAATGGGGTTGCAAGAATTATTAAGTGATATTGATAGTGTCTATGAAAAAGCAGGGAACATAGAAACAAAACAAATCTATACGCTTGAGATTGACACTATAATATCTAACCCAATGCAACCACGGCAAGAATTTGATGAGAAGAATCTTCAAGAGTTAGCACATTCAATTCAGCTCCATGGTTTGCTACAACCAATTATTGTGCGTGAAAACGAAAAAAACAATAATCAATATATACTTGTAGCGGGAGAACGTAGACTTCGTGCATTAAAGTTGCTGAATGCAACAAATATTGAAGCAATTATTATTGATGTAGAAATGCATAAAATGCGTGAGCTTGCACTTATAGAAAACATACAAAGACAAAATCTTAATCCAATTGAGTTAGCACAATCCTACAAAGCACTCATACAAGAACACGATTTAACACAAGAACAACTTGCAGAAAGATTACATAAATCACGTACACAACTTACAAATACACTGCGGTTACTTGAACTTAGTCAAACAACGCAGAATCTCATTAAAGAAAATAAAATAACGCAAGGACATGCAAAAGTGCTTGTGGGATTATCACTCAAAGATGAGGAAATTGCTGTGCAAACAATTTTAGGACAAAAAATTAATGTGCGTGAAACAGAAAATCTTGTCAAGCATCTTAAAAATAAAAAAAAATCAATCTTGTCAAATTCGTCACAAAATAATATCAATCACAAGGATTCTAATACCATGTTACGCAATGATACATCTTTGCAAGATTCTCTAGAAAAACTGCAAAGATTACTACAACAATATAATATATCATCAAGTGTAAAAAATAATGGTATTTGTCTTGTATTTAAAAGCAATGACGATGTCCAAACGCTATTAACACGACTTAAAAATATATAAATCAGTATTATAAATATTATAACTGCTTTGATTATTTATGAAGTTTTTTACAAAAATTCTTGCCTCATATCACAATTATTTACTTTTATTATGAGAATTTTATATTTTTTATAAAATTCTATTGTAACTCGTGAATAAATTTGCTACAATTATAGAATAAAGTATTAGTTAAGTCTTTAAGAGCAAAAGGACAAACATGGAAATTATGCCAAATCCTAAAATTATGCTACTTGTATTCATTGTATTCATGGTTACAATGTTTCTTCTTAATAAATTTGTATTTCAGCCACTCATTTCTTTTATGGATCAAAGGGAACAAAAAGTCGCGAATGACTTACAACTTGTTAATCAAGATGATAATGACCTCTTACAAATTGAAAAAGAAATACAAGAAATATTATCCAAAGCAAAGATTGAGGCCCGCACAATTAAAGATGAACAAATCCATGAAGCTAAAGAAAAAGCAAATAATAAAATAGAACGTATTCAAGCTGAAAATAAAGAGAAAATGGAATCTTTTATGGCAAAACTTTATGAAAATAAAGATCAAATCAAAAATGAAATAAAAACAAGTTTGGGGGACATAGAATCTCTTTTATTGGCAAAAGTCAAACAAATTTGATACTTTCGTTATGGGGTTGGGATTTCAGCAATAAGGATTAAATATGCGTTATGTTTTTGTAGTTTTTAGTATGTTTGTTCTCACATGTAGTGTTCTGTATGCGAGTGAACATGTAATGGATATTTCGAAAACTGATATTTTTCAGAGAACCATAAACTTTGCTATTTTTGTAGGGATAATGTGGTATCTTGTCGCCGATAAACTTAAAGCAATGTTGCAGCAAAGAACTCGTGCGATTAGTGAAAAATTGACCCAAGCTCAAGCAAAAGTAAAAGAGTCTCGAGAGAAAAAAGAAAAGGCACAGCAACGATTAAAAAATGCTTACGACCAAGTGCCAGAAATTATTAAATCTGCTAAACAAGAAGCCAACATTGCTGTGCAAAATATAGAAGAAAAGACAAAAGATCACATTGTTAATCTTATTAAGGCGAATGAGGAAGCAATGGAGTTCCAGAAGAAATTGTTTCAAAAACAAATTGTTGAAGAAATCTTACATGAAATATTTGTCAGCCCCACATTGAAACTCGAAACACAGGATTATGTGGGTATTTTAGAGAAAAAGGTAGCATAATGCAAGGAGATGTTGTAGCACGAAAATATGCCAGAGCATTGGCAAAAGTTTGTAAATCTGATGAAATTTATCAAGCATATGATTTTTATAATGAATTAGGCAAAGTTGTTGCTTTGCCTAAATTCCGTGCAATTGTATATTCTCATATTATCAGTAGAATTGAGAAGCTAAATCTCTTAAAATCATTGGTGAATCTACCTCATAATCAGTATGCAAATAACCTGCTTGAACTCCTTGTCAAAAATGATCGAATTTTATTACTCCCATTTATTGCTTCTGAACTTAAAAAAATTATAAATTCTAAACGTAATATCTATGAAGCAATTCTTTCTTTTAGGGAATCTGTAAGTGAAGATTCTATTCGTGTTATTCAAGAAAAACTTGGCAAAAAGCTTGGTGTAGTGTTAAATATTGCACAAAAATTAGACAACTCATTTGATGGGATATATCTAGAAATACCAGAGTTGGGTATTGAAGTTGCATTTTTAAAGGATAAATTTACTCAAGAACTGCAGAACTTCATCTTGAAAGCAATTTAAAGAAAGGAATTATATGGTTACAGCAAAATTGAAACCCGAAGAAATTAGTTCAATTATACGGGAAAAAATCGAAAACTTTGACTTACAAATTGATATTAGTCAAGTGGGTAAGGTTACAAGTTATGCTGATGGTGTAGCAAAAGTTTATGGTCTTAACAATGTTATGTCCTATGAAATGGTAGAATTTGACACCGGAGAGAAAGGTTTAGCGTTAAACCTTGAAGAAGGTAGTGTTGGTATTGTTGTACTTGGTAATGGACGAGGCATTAAAGAAGGCACAACCGTAAAACGATTAAACATACTAATGAAAATTCCTGTTGGTGAAGGTGTTATTGGTCGCGTTATTAACACTGTGGGTGAACCACTTGATGGAAAAGGAGCTATAGCATCAACTGAATATCGTTTTATTGAACAAAAAGCTCCTGGTATCATGCAAAGAAAGAGTGTTCATGAACCGCTTCAAACAGGAATTAAAGCCATTGATGCCCTTGTACCAATTGGACGTGGCCAAAGAGAGTTAATTATTGGCGATAGACAAACAGGTAAAACAACCGTTGCCATTGATTCTATCATTAATCAAAAAGGACAAGGCGTTTACTGTATTTATGTTGCAATCGGTCAAAAAGAATCCACAGTTGCTCAAGTTGTAAGAAAACTTGAAGAACATGGTGCTATGGAATATACTGTTGTTGTTAATGCTTCAGCAAGTTCGAGTGCGGCTATGCAATATCTCGCTCCTTATGCGGGAGTTACCATTGGCGAGTTCTTTCGTGATAATGCAAAACATGCACTAATTATTTATGATGACTTGACAAAACACGCCGTTGCCTATCGTGAAATGAGCCTTATTCTAAGAAGACCCCCAGGAAGAGAGGCTTTCCCTGGAGATGTTTTTTATATCCACTCAAGACTTTTAGAACGTGCAGCAAAGCTCAGTGATGAATTTGGTGCCGGTTCTCTTACTGCACTACCAATTATTGAAACTCAAGCTGGGGATGTTTCTGCATATATTCCTACAAATGTTATTTCTATTACAGATGGACAAATTTTCCTTGAAACAGATTTATTCAACTCAGGTATTAGACCTGCCATTAATGTTGGCTTATCTGTTTCTCGTGTTGGTGGTGCTGCACAGATTAAGGCGACAAAACAAGTAGCTGGGACATTACGGCTTGACTTGGCACAATTTAGAGAATTGCAAGCATTTGCTCAATTTGCTTCTGATTTAGATGAATTGAGTCGCAGACAATTAGAACGTGGGCAAAAAATGGTAGAAGTTTTAAAACAAGGACCATATAGCCCACTACCTGTTGAAAGACAAGTAATCATCATTTATGCAGGAGCAAAAGGGTTTTTAGATGATATTCCTGCAAATAAAGTTGTTGAATTTGAACGGCAGCTTTATCCATTTATTGAGGCAAAATATTCAAATTTATTTGAAGATATAAAAATGAAAAAAGCTTTAGATAAAGATATAGAAACACTTTTAAACAAAGTTTTGAGTGAGTTTCAATCAAACTTTTCAATATGAGATGTGTAAGGTATTATCATGGCTAATGGATTAAAAGAAATTAGAAAAAAAATATCAAGTGTAAATAATACCAAGAAAACTACGCGAGCTATGAAATTGGTTTCTACCTCTAAATTGAAAAAAGCAGAAGAAATGGCACGACGAGCGAGATCTTTTGCTGACAAACTTAATGAAGTATTTTATGATATGATGAAACGAATCAAGCATAGTGGTTTGGATAATCTTGATAGTAAATTTTTTCGCGATACACATTCTCATGATTTGAAAGTTGTGGATATTGTATTTGTAACTGCCGACAAAGGTTTATGTGGTGGCTTTAATAGCACGACGATGAAAGAAGCCTTGCGTCTAAGAAGTGAGTATCAAAAAAGAAATGTAGAGGTTCGATTGCGATGTGCTGGTAAAAAAGGAAATGCTTTTTTTGCATTTAACAATATTAAGCTTGAAGATAGTGTTGGTGATTTAAGCTCTAGTCCGGATTATGAACGTTCTAGTGATTTTATTGGTGCAGCGGTGAATGATTTTCTTGCGGGTAAAACCCAAGAAGTAATTATTATTCATAATGGATTTAAGAATCTCATCTCACAAGAGTTAAAATCTGTAAAAATACTCCCTCTTATCCCGGATGAAAGTGTGCTAAAAGAGGAAGATTTGGTATCTGATGTTTTAAACATTTCTCCAGAAGATGAGGAGAATATTATTTTAGATGAATTAGCAAAAAAATATGTTGAATACAATATGTATTATGCATTGGTAGATTCCTTAGCTGCAGAACATAGTGCACGTATGCAAGCAATGGATGCCGCAACAAACAATGCTACAGAATTAGTAAGAACCCTTACAATTTCTTATAACAAAGCACGGCAAGAAGCGATCACAACAGAATTGGTCGAAATTAATGCTGGTGCAGAGGCAATGAAGTAAATATTATGAAAGGAGCTTTGCAAGATGAACAGAGTTGGTAAAATCACACAGGTTATGGGACCTGTTGTAGATGTAGAATTTGATGGGTATCTACCTGAAATTAATGAAGCACTTGATGTAAAGTATGATTTTGATGGACAAAAAAAAGAACTTGTTCTAGAGGTCGCTGCACATTTGGGCGATAGTGTTGTAAGAACTATTGCTATGGATATGACCGAAGGATTAACACGAGGACAAGATGTCTCTGCACGAGGAGCCATGATTGAAGTTCCTGTTGGAGAAGAAGTTTTAGGAAGAATATTCAATGTCATTGGTGAAGTCGTAGATGATGGTGAACCTGTAAATGCAACACTAAAATGGCCTATTCATAGAGAATCACCAAACTTTGATAACCAAAGTACAAAAACAGAGATGTTTGAAACGGGAATTAAAGTTGTCGATCTTCTTGCTCCTTATTCCAAAGGTGGTAAAGTTGGATTATTTGGTGGAGCTGGTGTCGGTAAAACGGTTGTAATTATGGAACTCATCCATAATGTTGCCTACAAACATAGCGGTTACTCTGTTTTTGCTGGTGTTGGTGAAAGAACAAGAGAAGGAAATGACCTATATCACGAAATGAAAGAAAGTGGTGTTTTAGATAAAGTTGCTTTATGTTATGGACAAATGAATGAACCACCGGGAGCAAGAAATCGTATTGCTTTTACCGGTTTGACTATGGCAGAATATTTTCGAGACGAAAAAGGATTGGATGTATTGATGTTTATTGATAATATTTTTCGTTATGCACAATCGGGTGCTGAGATGTCAGCTCTTTTGGGAAGGATTCCATCGGCAGTTGGTTACCAGCCTACACTTGCTAGTGAAATGGGTAAATTACAAGAAAGAATTACCTCCACAAAAAAAGGTTCAATCACTTCTGTGCAAGCGGTTTATGTTCCTGCTGATGACTTAACCGATCCAGCTCCAGCTTCAGTTTTCTCTCACCTTGACGCTAAGACAGTTCTTAACAGAAAGATTGCAGAGAAAGGTATTTATCCCGCAGTTGATCCACTTGATTCTAGTTCTAGGATTCTTGACCCACAAATTGTTGGTGAAGAACATTATAAAATTGCAACGGGTATTCAGCAAGTATTGCAAAAATATAAAGACTTGCAAGACATTATTGCTCTTCTTGGTATGGACGAATTATCCGAAGAAGACAAGAGAGTAGTTGAACGTGCAAGAAAAATTGAAAAATTCCTTTCACAACCTTTCTTTGTCGCAGAAGTATTCACAGGAAGTCCAGGAAAATATGTAAGTTTGCAAGAGACTCTTGAGGGATTTAAAGGAATATTAGAAGGTAAGTATGACCATATTCCAGAAAATGCATTTTATATGGTAGGAAATATCCAAGAAGTTCTCCAAAAAGCAGAGGATATGAAACAGGTTAATAAATAAAGGGGAACATTATGCAAGATTTTCAATTAGATATTGTTACTCCGTATGGTGAGATTTTCAATGGTAAGGTTACTGCGGTATATCTTCCCGGAAAAGATGGTGAGTTTGGTGTTTTACCTGGGCATTGTGATATGTTGGCGTTACTTCGCACAGGTGTGATTGACATTCAATCCGAAACTAGTCATGATCTTGTTGCGATAAATTGGGGACATGTTTCAATTAGTCACAATAAAGTGAGTGTTTTAGCCGATGGAGCTGTATGTGTTCGTGGTGGCGGGAGTCAAGTCTCTAAAGCACTAGAGCAGGCTAAACGACTTTTAGAAGAAGCTTCAAGCGATACTTCTATGCTTGCTGGAGCATTACGCAAACTTGACGAGGCAAAATAAAATACCCTTTTGAGCTTATGCAATAACAGATAAACCAATAAGTATTATCATTATACTATAAAGATAATATGCACCTAATTATCTTAAAATTAAAGTAACAACAACATGGATATAAATACAATTTTATGAATCAAGTATATTGTATAGGCCTCATTTCTTCCTTTATGCAGAATATCAACCAAATAAAAGGGTTTTGGAATCCTTGGAATATTGTTGATTAAGTAGTTTATTAGTCAGTGCTTATGGTAATAAAATTTGTTTTTATCTATATTAAATACACATATATTTTAAATTTTATAAACCTAATGGCAAACAACAATATAATTGAGGAGTAAAGTTTGTTATTTGAAAACCCTAAAATCCAAGCAATATATAATAACTTTCACAATATAGAATCTCCTGCGAATTCTATTGTGATTGAGGGAAATTGGGATAGTTTTGTCAAACAGTCTTATATTACTGCATTGCGTTCTCAAATTAATAAACATGAACAAAAAATCCATATTGTTTTCAAAAATGCTAAAATAAGCATTATTTTTATGCTTCTTCTTAAAGACACTTTAGAATCTACACAAATAGAGAAAGTTTATCTTTATAGCAAAGATATACAAGTTATCAGCCTCACATCATTTGTATATTCAAGTTCCTATGACCTTTATTGCAATAGTATTGAAATTACAGATGATGCTATCGAGTTCAAAAAAACACAAACTTATCAAGAAAAAAAACGAAATCCTATTATACAATTTCTAACATTTATTGGAAAATGGGCGTATAACTATTATAAAAGTATGATTGCATTTTTTAATTTTATGGGTATGTTACTTTATTTTTTTGCTCAATCACTTTTGCAACCATCAAATTTTCATATCAAATCGCTCATGCATCATATTTATGAACAAGGATTTAAAGCATTGCCTGTTGGACTCGTTACCTGCCTTATTATTGGATATGCAATTACACTGCAAGGAGCATATCAATTGAACTCCATGGGAGTGCCAATTATGAGTGTCGATACAACAGCAAAGTTAGCATTGCGGGAAATGGGTCCTTTTATTTTATCTCTTGTAATTGCTGGACGCAGTGCTTCCAGCTTTACTGCTCAACTTGGTTCTATGCGTTTAACAGAAGAGTTATCTGCTATGCAAGCAATGAATCTCAATATATTTCATTTTCTTGTTATCCCTAGAATCCTAGCACTTATTGTTGTGATGCCCTTGATGGTTTTTGCTGCTGATACAGTTGCTTTATTTGGTGGAATGATTGCAATAAAAACAAGTGTTAATATTGGATTTGAGACATATTTAGAGAGATTCTATGAAACAGTTTCTATTACACATTTTTGGATTGGTGTGGTAAAAGTTCCTGTTTTTGGAATGATTATTGGACTTGTTGGTTGTTTTCATGGATTAGAGTGTAAAGGTGATACGCAGTCTATTGGACGCATGACAACAAGGAGTGTTGTCAATGCCATTTTTTGGATTATTGTTGCCAACGCAATATTTTCTTTCATTTTTACAAGGTATGATTTATGAGTATTATTGAAGTGGATAATCTTTGTGTAGGTTATAATAACACGCTCATTCACGATAATATCAGTTTTTATGTTAATAAAGGAGAGATATTTTCAATACTTGGTGGGAGTGGTAGTGGGAAAACAACTTTGTTGCACACACTAATTTTTCTTTTGAGACCAAAAAGTGGCACAATTAAGATTCTTAATACAGATATATGGAAACTGAAAGATTCTAAGAAATACATTGTTATGCGGAAAATGGGTGTGGTCTTTCAGTTTGGTGCATTGTTTAGTTCTCTTTCTGTGATTGAAAATGTAACAAGCCTTTTAGAAGAATATTCATATTTTCCTTCTAATCTTTATCCTGAGATTGCAAAATTCTGGTTACACACAGTTGGACTTGATTTGAATGTATGTAATAAGTCAATAAATGAATTAAGTGGTGGTATGAAAAAACGTGTAGCGTTAGCAAGAGCTTTATGCACAGAGCCTAGCATCCTTTTTTTAGATGAACCTACAAGCGGACTTGATCCTGCGAGTGCATGTAAATTTGATGATTTAATATTATCTCTAAAAGAGAGATTTGGTGTAACTATTGTAATGATTACGCATGACTTAGATAGTATTAAAGATGTAACAGATCGCTTTATTCTCCTTTCACAAGGAAAAATCCAGTTTAGAGGAACACTCGATGAATTTGCTCTTGAAGCAAATGATGGACTACATAAAGGGAGTTTATTTGATTCTACACGAGGAGAAAAATATTGGAAACACTCAAATTTATACAATTTTTGAAATATATAGAATCTTTCTCTGCAAGACAAGATACTAAATTCTTTTTTTATTACCAATTTTTTTGTATTATAGTTTTTTTAATATTCTTATCCTTTTTTACAATATTAAATCTTATTTAATGAGATTAACTTTACATAATGTTGGTAAAAGATTCAAGATATATGGGCAACAAGGAATAACTATGGAACGAAATGTAAATTATGTATTGATTGGTGCAATTTTCTGTGGTTTAACCATAGCAATGATTGCATTTATCTTCTGGATAGGACGTTTTGGCATTGATGAGAGACGAGTAAGAATATATCATGTTTATACCACAGATGAGGTTGGTGCTATTGGTGTCAATACGCCAGTAAAATTTAAAGGTATAACTATTGGTAATGTTATGAATATTGGATTTAAAAAAGATGAAATTGGAATAGTCCAAATTGATGTTGGTATTAATAAAAAAATTCCTGTGCGTGAAGGTTCTGAACTCGTTATAGATTCTGATGGCTTTGTGGGCATGAGTTACCTTAATTTGAAACAAAATGAAAAAGGAAAGATAATTACTGATACTTCAAAAGCAGAACTAAGCCTTGCAAAAAATACATTAAGTAAAATTCTTGGAAATGCTGAAGGTATGAGTAAAGACATGCAAGAAATCCTCCATAATGTTAAAGTTATAACTGATAGTAAAAATCTTGAAGACATACGCAATATGTTAGCTTCATTAGAAGGAACAAAACAGAATCTTGATGCAACACTTGTGAGTGCAAATAAACTTCTTAAAGATTTGGATACAGCACTATTAAAAGGAGATTTTAACTTTAAAGAAATTCTCATTCCTCTTGCTAATCGCAGTGCGACAAGTTTGCAAATTTTCAATACTTTCCTTGAAAAAGCAAGTCATTTTATGGATAGATTAGAAAGAGATCCCTATGAGACATTACTAGGCAAACGAAGTTAATACATTATGATATTTTTTCAGTAATTCCCATATTCTATAAGGATTCTCGAACTCACTCAAGAATCCTTTTATTTTTCAATGGCTTGTTTTAAATCATTAATCAAATCCGATGCGTTTTCCAAACCAATGCTTAAACGCAATGTATTGGGAGTAATATTAGCACTTTTAAGTTCTGATTCACTAAGTTGTGAATGTGTGGTAGAATAAGGATGAATGATTAAAGATTTGCTATCACCAATATTTGCAGTAATTGAGAATAATTCAAGATTATTACAAATCTTTTGAGCTACTTGAACATTTTGTGCTTCAAAGCTTAAGAGACCACTTGCTTGAGCATTCTTAAAATATTTTTTTAAAAGATGATGATATGGATTGTTTTCTAATCCAGGATAGCATACTTCTTGAATCAATGGATGAGATTCTAAAAACTTAGCTATCTCAAGAGCATTTTGGCTATGCTTTTGTATGCGTAAGTCTAAAGTCTCTAATCCCTGAATAAGTAACCACGCGGCGTGGGGTGAAAGTGTTGCACCAATATTTCTAAGCCAATCGGCAATGAGTCTTGTACCATAACTTGGAAAAGGAATATCCGCATATACTAAACCATAATAGCTTGGGTCAGGAATATTGAATGCTGGGTATCTTGGATTGTCTTTAATCAACTCATTCAAACCATGCCGCTCAATAATTCCTCCACCAAGAGTACTCCCTTGTCCATTAACATATTTTGTCAAAGAATGCACGACAACATCTACCCCATAATCGAATGGACGATGTAAAAATGGTGTAGCCACTGTATTGTCGCATACACTAACAATGCTATGTTTTTTAGAAATCTCTGTAATAGATTTTGTATCTGCTATTGAAATTTGTGGGTTAGAAAGACTTTCAAAAAAGATTGCTTTTGTTTTAGAATCAATTACTTTCTCGAGTGTATTAAGATCATCAATATCAAATACCCTAACTTCTATACCAAAACGTTTTAAAGTATGTGTAAGTAAAGTTTGTGTTCCTCCATAAATCTTATTTGCATACACGATATTATCACCATGTTCAGCAAGATTTACTAAAGCATAAAAAACCGCTGCGGCACCTGTGGCTACGACTACACCAAAAGCCCCACCTTCTATGGCTGCGAGTCTATCGCGTAAAACATCTAGGGTTGGATTGGTAAGGCGAGAATAGATGTTTCCTAATTCTTGTAAAGAAAAACGATTTCGTGCTTGCTCAAGACTCTCAAAACTATATGCTGCACTTTGATAAATAGGTACACTTGTGGTTCTTTGTTTATCGTAATCATATCCCGCATGTAATGCCAAAGTACTCGCACTGAAGTCAGTATGTATGAAATTTGCCATATTATTCCTTAATGAATTGATACAACACCTGACATAAGATTCTAAAAATAAATCTCTATCAATATTGTTAGAATAAGAGTGTATCAAAAAATAATTTTAATGTCAATAAAACATATTTTAAAACTTATAAAATTATATTTTTTATAATTTAGTATTATATTAAATATATTTAAGAACACTTATATTATTTATTATATTCTCGATAAATAATATAAGTGTTCTTTGAAATCACTAAACACATCTCTAACAATATCAAAGTGTCTATGAAAACTATGCGTAAAAAGAATTTTCTAATAACCATAAATAACCATAAAAATCATAATTTAATCATTTCTATAAATTACAATCTTTGTATCATAGTATAAGTTTAACTCCCAACCTAACCCTTTAAAACCAACTATCTAATGCTATTTCATACACTCTAAAAAAATAAGTCAAATTTGTATTTGTGTATAGTTTCATATTACACAAATACAAAAAAGCATATTTTATAAGAGTATATTTAGTGAAAAATAGGGGGTTTAGGGGGTAGTGGGTTTATATTAGGTTTTATATATAAAATTACTACAAAGTTTAAGAGAAATATTGTAAGGAAAGGTAGAGAAATAAGTCCTATCTTTGAAGAATCTTCATAAGAAACCAACAATTATAGAAAAATTTTCAAGACTGCATTCTAAGATTATGCAATATCTTCATTTGTTATTTTGCCTTTTTGTCTTGCCTGTTGATACTCTTGCTGTGTCCAATAGTTAATAATTTGCCCCTCTGACATTTGCAAAACATTCTGTGCAATCTCAATTGTGCTTGGTCTATGTGCAACGATAATGAGAATCTTGTCTTTACGCAATTGCTCTAGTGTTCCTTTAAGTGCTTCTTCAGTTTGTTCATCAAGTGCACTTGTTGCTTCATCAAGAATGAGAATATCTGGATTCTTATAAATCGCTCTAGCGATTGCTATCCTCTGTCGTTGTCCTCCGCTTAAATTTGCTCCAAATTCTTCAAGTATTGTGTGGATTCCATTATCAAATTTTTCTATAAATTCATAAGCTTGTGCTTGTTTTAGTGCTTCAATAACTCTTTTTTCATCAACCTCCAAACCATAAGCAACATTTTTTGCAATACTTCCATGAAAAATAAATATTCTTTGTGTAACAATAGACATATTGTCCCGAAAACTTTTTTGTTGAAGATCTTTAATATTGTTTCCATTCATGAGTATTTCACCCTCTGTTGGGTCATATAGGCGTAACAAGAGACTCATGAGTGAGCTTTTGCCACTCCCACTTTTGCCAATAATGGCAGTTACACTATTTTTCTTAAAGCTTACATTCAAATTTTTTAACGCAGTAAAATCATCGTATTGTAAAGTAACATTCTTGACCTCAACACAATCAATTGGTGTTGTAAGCTCCAATGCACCATCAACAATTTTTGGTTCTCTATCGATCACTTGAGAAAGACGTTCATTTGCAACGAGTGCGGGTTGAATCATAGCAAAACTACCATTCAAACTCTTCACGGGCTTATATAACAAAAGCATGGCTGTAAGAAGTGAAAAAAACTGCCCTGTTGTCATTCTTTCATTCAAAACCTCTATCCCACCAACAATAATAATCACTGCTATAGCTACTGAACCAAAAAACTCCATAAAAGGCGAGGTAAGTAGTTCAACACGAGTGGATTTCCGACTCACTTTGAAAAGCAATTCACTTTGTTCTCTATAATTTTTTGCTTCAATTTTTTCACCAGAACTTGCTTTAATAATCTCAATATTATTAAGGATTTCAAATATTCTTGAAGACATATCTACGCCCGTTGTAAAACTCTTATTTGCTAGAGAACGCAATTTCTTTGCAATAATTCGAATTGGAATAATAGCAAGTGGCATAATTGATAGTGCAACAATAGCAAGAAACGATCCTTGATAAATTACTACAACACCATACGCAAGTGTTGTAAGGCAAATGCTCACAAAATTAATAATATGATTTGTTGCAAAAGTGGCTACAGTACTTATATCATTCATTCGAGCTAAAATTTCTCCACTTCTATTCTTATTAAAGAAACCAAGCTCAAAACTTAAAATTTTATCAAGCATTAAATTACGCACGAGTTTATTCGTATTAGCGGTAATATAGGACATGTAGTAGCCTTGCATATATTGTCCAACACCTTTAATAACAAAAACACCAATTAATGCTAAGGGCATTGCATAAAGCATAAATTCATTTTTCTGACTAAAAACTTTATCTATGAGAGGTTGAACGACATACGCACTTGCCCCAGAACCAACGGCAGCCAAAACCATCCCAATGAGAACCATGATGTATTGCCAACGGTGCATTTTTACATAAGGTCCAAAGCGTTTATAAACAAGCTTAATATCTTTTTTCAGACTCACTTTAGTATCCTTATTTACACTGAGACGATCCATTATCTTACCCTTTAAACAAATTTGTAAATTCTAGCATGTCAATATAAATATTAACAAAATAATAAAATATATAAGTTCGATGATTTAATAGTCTTATTAATTATCCTATTGCCTTAAAGTTATCTTAAAAGAATTGTGGCACCAGAGGTTTTGGCTGGATTGCAATATAGTTTATTTCTATATTTAGGATTCTATAAAAAATTTAGATAAAAGTTCTCTCATATTTTCTGGAATCTTACAAGGTTTTTTCAGTGTCAGATCAATGTATGCGAGTTTAATTTTGGCAGAAAATGTTAAGATAGAATCTTTATCTTGACCAGTAACAGATCCTATTTTGAAAATTTGTTGTTGCATAACAATAGAAGTGTGCTTAAGCTCAAGTAAGATTGTTCTTACTTTATACTTATCAGCAAATTTCAATGGAGTGATAAATTCAGATTCTATACTTTTTACCACAAAGCCTTCTGTGTTTCTATGTGGATGCATATTATTCTCAAAAAATATCAGAGATCTTGCACGTTCACAAAATGTGATATAATTGCTATGATAAACAATCCCACCACAATCTGTATCATCGTAAAAAACATAATTTACCATGCACAATCTCCAATTTTTTATTTAAGATTCTCTAGAATTTACAAGATACTTATTACAATATCCTATCAGACTTTATATAAGTTTTATTGAATACTTGCAAGAGCTTTATCATAGTCTGGCTCATTTGTTATTTCATTACAAACTTCTTGATATACAATTTTGCCTTCTGGATTCACAATAATAACAGCACGAGTGAGAACACCTTGTAATGGAGTATCCTCAAGCAATAAACCATACACTTTACCAAATAGTTTATCGCGGAAATCGCTTAAAACTTGTACATTATCAATACCTTCAGCCCCACAGAATCTGCCTAGAGCAAAAGGTAAATCCACAGAAACGCTAAATACATTTGCATTTGGCAAATTTGCTGCTTTTTTATTAAAGGCACGAGTTTGATTCTGACATACGCCCGTATCAATACTTGGCATAATGCTGATGACTTGATATTTTCCATTCGCACCACCTATACTTACTTCGCTTAAATCTTTTGCTACAAGAGTTACAATAGGAGCATTTTGTCCCACTGCAAGAGTTTTACCATAAAGTTTTGCGGGGTTTCCCTTAAAAGTTGGCATATTTTTTCCTTTAAAAATAATAATTTTGGTTATAAAAACCTCGCAAGATTGTATCATAAGAAAGAAAATAAAGAAGACTAAAGATTCCTTACCATGTAAAACTTCAAAATATCCACAAAAGAAACAAGAAATATGCTACAATTATATTCTTTAGAGAGGTGTCCGAGCGGTTGAAGGAGCACGCCTGGAACGCGTGTAAAGTGTAAGCTTTCGAGGGTTCGAATCCCTTCCTCTCTGCCATCTAAAAATTTTTATAAATTTTATCATTAGAATAAAATCTCTTTTTTACTCTCCTTAGTTCTATCCTATTCCATTAATTGCAAGAACAAATATAATCAATACTAGTCAAGAAATTTATAAGAATCTACTAAAAACTATGCAAAGATTGTAGATATGGTTACTAATAAAACGAATATCGAATCCACTCAAATTGTGTTTTATTTTTCTTTTACTTTCCTGAAAAAATTTATAACTTATATTATTTGTTTTTTCGCAACTTATAATACCTATAATAACTTAATGAGAAACTTACTATAAAGATTCCAAATAACGCATAAAAATGTGGCATTATAGCATACAAACTATCACTCATTTGATTCAATCGTATAAAACCATTAATTCCATGATATGCTGGGATAATTTTAACAAAAAGTTGTAATGGTACCGGTAGAAGCATAATTGGATAAATAAAACCCATCATAAAAACAAGAGGTAAAGAAGAGAGTAATATAAGCTGTGTTGGTAAAGCAATATTTGTCATAAAAGTGCCTAAAAAGACCCCAAGTGAAGCACAACCAACGATAAACATTAATCCAAAACACCAAAATTCAAAAGAATTTGCTGTTACATTGATTCCATATATTTTAAAAAATACACCAAAATAAATCAAAAATAACACAACATATATCATACTAAACACAAAAATTCTTGCACTGATGGCATAAAAAAGTGGTGCGATATAAAAATATCCTTGTTTTCCATTTTTATATTCTTTATTATGTGTAGCACTTAGAATCATAACTCCCGCAAGCAGTGTTTGATGGAGAATAAAGACAAGAATCGCTGCAAGTGCGTAATTAATATATCCAACAGAGGGATTAAAAAGTGGAATTGGTATATATTTTACTAGCACTTCATCACTGTTGACACCTATATTTCCAAGTAATGCATTTCTCTTTTTTTTCAATTGACTACTAAAATAGTTTCCAACTTCATTTAAACCCTCAATAATTGCTCCATAAATTAAAAAATAAGAAGCATTCGCTCGATACAAAAGCTCAACAGGTGTACCATTATTAATACTCTTCTCAAAACCATTGGGAATACTAAGCTGCCCATAAACTTCGCTTCGCTCTAAAAGCTCTTTTGCTTGTTGCTCTGATTGCACAACAAAGCTTACCTCTAAATTGTTGCTTGCATTTACCAAAAAAATAAAGTCTTTTGACAATGGAGTGTTGTCAAGATCAACAACAACAATTTTTTGTTTGCGTACAACATCTGCATAATAAGGTGTTGGATACAGAAATACATATAAAATTGATCCTATAAATACAACGAACAAAACACTTACATTGCTAAAAAATGCCTTAAACTCCGCAATTACGACTTCTAAGAATGTCATTTTCCCTCATTTGTTATGGATTATTCATTGTATAAATTCCAGCAGATTCTATCATGCAATTATAAATTTGTGTAAATTCCTTTTACACCTATGTGTCATAAAATCCACTAAGACTTTATTCTACAAATAATTTCAAACACTACTTTCTATGAATAGATAAACTCAACAAAATCTTAGAGTTCAATATTTACTTTTTTAGTAAGTTGAGGAAACATTTTTATCTATTTTACAAAATTATGTTAGCCTATTTTATAAAGTCTATTCATTTAACTCATTCCCCCATATATAATCTATTTTTATCCATTCTTTTTTGTAGTTTTTGTGTTCGTTTTTACTATATACCATTTTATTAGGACAAATGACAATTTTTTGTGGATTTTGATTAAGATAAGCTGCCCACCAGCTAAAAGTGGAATTTGCTATAATATTGTGTTGGCAGGTCTTCATTAGTTCCATTTCAAAAGCAGCCTGTCCCTCACCGTTATTATCAACAAATTCAAAAGTAAAATCTTGTATGAGATGAGAATCTAAAGATGATAATAAATGATTTTTACACCATTCTATGTCATTACTAAAAACAAAAATATGTGCTTTGGAAACACGTTTCTTTAGTGCCCTTAGCGCACCATTATAATATCCGCTACCCAGATGAATAAAATAATTCACAGATTCTAAATAATCACCTCGTCTAATATGTAAAGACACGGAATCTTTCGTATTTACAATACGATTTTTTGTTGCAAGATTTTTAGAGTCTAATGGAATCTTCAGCGTAAAATCTTGCAATAAAATGTCCCTAAACTCATCAAAATAGTATAAATTGATAAAATAACCACGAAAGTAGGAGTTTTTATTGAACAGGGTTTGCCCCCCCCCCCCATTGTTACAGCTTCAGAAGCAGTATTGATTTTTTCCAATAGTTTATTGTTTTCAGTAATAAAATATTTGTAGGTTTCTATTTTATATCTATATCTTTTAGGAATTAAGGTTCTTAGAATTTTGCAAAAACGTTTATTGCTCACCATAATAAAATAATAAAAAACATCATTTTTTATAAAGAATTGCTTCATATCATTTTGATTTAAAATATCTAAAGCAATGTTAAAAAACATTAACTCAAAGTTTCGCATATTTTTTTGGTCTTCTTTGGAAACTATTATTTTGTTGGGGCTAGATTTTGAAATATTACCATAAGGTGTAGTGTCTAATTGCACTTTTTCTTTTAATTTAAGGCTTAAAACTTTAGCAAAAGCGTATTGAAACATTTGATTTCCGAGACCACTACTTATCATAACAACCATGATTCCAACCTTAATTAATGATAAATATCATAAAATTAGTAATATAAAAACAGCGAATAATATCTAATAAAAATTAATTTTTACTAAATGATGTGCAAAATTTACATAACAAACAAAATGTATCATTTGCAATAGCGACAATGTGGGCTATTATTTTACGACAGAGTTTGAAGGTGAAGTGGCAAAGCTTTTGGATAAATCCATATATCATAAATGTAAAGAATGCGGTTTTACATTTTCTAAGACACTTTTTGAAATGGATTATGAGGCTTGGAGCAAGCTCAATCTCGATACGCATACTTATTGGGAGCTTATGTCAAAGAATAATTTGGATTACTCAGTTAAACAATTAATGTTGTTTCTTGCTACAATCACACAATATTATTAATAGTGAGGAAATATGCAAATTAGCGATATTCTTGAAAAATTGCAAAGTAATCACAATTTACGCACGCTTACAAGCTTACGACGAGAAGGACTTTATGTCTTTCATGAGAATCATAAAATGCTTAATTTCGCAGGAAATGATTACCTTAATCTAGCAGATGATACAAATCTAAAACAAGAATTCTTATCACATATACATTCGCACAATTTCTTTTTTTCAAGTTCATCATCTCGCAGTTTGAGCGGAAATTTTGAAATTTATAATATGTTAGAATCTTTTCTTGCCAATTTTTTTACAAATAAAGAATGTTTATTGTTCAATAGTGGTTATCATCTTAATGTTTCTTGTATTAGTGCATTAAGCAATTTACCAAATACTTTATTTCTTGCAGATAAATTAATTCATGCGAGTATGATTGATGGATTGTTATGTGGCAATGCAAGATTCAAACGTTTTGCACACAATGATATGGAAGAGTTAGAGAATCTTTTAGAATCTTATGCAAATGATTATGAGAGAATAATTATCCTCACTGAAGCACTTTTTAGTATGGATGGGGATTTTGCACATATCAAACAGATTGTGAAACTTAAACAATCTTATCAAAATGTTTTCCTTTATGTTGATGAAGCACATAGTGTGGGAGCGATTGGTGTAGATGGGTTGGGGTTATTAAAAGATATGGGAATAGATTATGAAATTGATTTTATCATTTTTACATTTGGTAAAGCAATCGCATCTGTTGGTGCGTGTGTTCTATGTGCAAATGAATATAAAGACTTTTTTATTAATAAAGCACGAGGATTAATTTATTCAACAGCATTACCCCCAATTAATATCGCTTTTAGTGCATTTATTCTTAGCAAGATTCTCTCTTTTCAGAAAAAAAGAGAGAATTTAAAAAAGATTTCTCACCTCTTTAAATCATGTCTTTTAAGTAGGGGTATCGAGTCACTTGGAGAAGCACATATTGTTTCACTCATTATAGGCGATAATGAAAAAGCAATACAATTTGCAAAAGGATTGATGGAAAGAGGATTCTATGCGCCAGCAATACGAGAGCCTAGTGTGCCAAAAGGTAAAGAAAGGATACGTTTTTCACTTAATAGTGATTTAAAAAAGGAGCAAATTTTAGACCTCCAAAAAGCAATCTTAGAATCTATAAAATAAAAAAATTATTTTATCTTTATTTTTATAATTGCATTCATGGCTTTATGTTTTTTAATGAGATAATTGTATTAAGGTGTTATTTAAATTTTCTTTGTATTTTAGATTGAAAAATTTGTAAGCTCATATTAGATTTATCTAAACAATTAACCATATACAATTTGAGAATCTTAATAAATCCTCTCTCTATTTTCCAATATAAATTAATATAAAGATAATGCAAGGTTTGTATTGTTCCCTTTTGTGATATAAAAAATTTAGGTTATGTTGTTTTCGCTTTAAAATATTTGTTTTCTAAAAATACATAAATATTTAATAAAATCAAAGGTTTAGATAAAGAATCTCGAATATTATCACAAGGGGTAAAAATGAATCTCCAACAAATCTCCAATGAACTTCGTATGTTATGTGCTGATATGGTGCAAGTTGCAAATAGCGGACATCCGGGTGCACCAATGGGATTAGCAGATATTGCTATTGTGCTTGCAAAGCATATTATAATCAATCCGAAAGAAAGCTCATGGATTAATCGTGATAGACTTGTTTTTAGTGGCGGACACGCAAGTGCTTTGCTTTATTCTATGTTGCATTTATGGGGTTATGATATAAATTTACAGGATTTAAAAAATTTTCGTAAGTTAGATTCTAAAACACCTGGACATCCTGAATATCTTCACACACACGGAGTAGAGATTACCACTGGACCATTGGGGCAGGGCATAGCAAACGCTGTGGGTTTTGCAATGGCAAGCAAACGAGCTTCTTATCTGTTGGGAAAAGGTATTATTAACCATAAAGTATATTGTTTTTGTGGAGATGGCGACCTTGAGGAAGGTATTAGTTATGAGGCTTGTTCGCTTGCTGGACTTCATAGGTTATCAAATTTAGTCCTGCTTTATGATAGCAATAACATTAGTATTGAAGGTAATGTTGATATTGCTTTTAACGAAAAAATTCGCATGAGATTTGAGTCACAAGGGTTTTATGTGCAAGAGATTGATGGGCATGATTTTCAAGTAATTGAATCTGCCTTACAAAATATTAGTAATTCTCAACCAAATATCATTGTTGCGACAACAAAGATTGCGAAAAATGCTTATAAGTTGGAGGGTAGTCATAATGCACATGGTGCACCACTAGGTGAAGAAATTATTGCAAAAACAAAAGAAAATTTAGGCTTAGGACAAGAAAAGTTTTTTATTAGTGAGGATTTACTCTCTTACTTTCGTGAAAATGCAAAAAAAGGAGAACAGAAATATCTTGCATGGCAAAAAAACTTAGAATCTTGTGTAATAAGTCCCCAAATATTAGAATCTTTAGGTCTAGATTCTAAACAAGAATATAAGGCAAAAGATTTACTTCGATTACTTTTACAAAAAGATTTTAGTGAAGTTCTCTATCCAACTTTTATGCAACAAAGAGGAGAATACAAAAATGCTACTTTAAACTATAAAGATTCTATTGCAACGCGTTCAAGTAATGGCAAAATCTTAAATGCCATTGCAAAAGCAAATCCCGGATTCATTGGAGGAAGTGCAGATTTAGCCCCAAGCAATAATACAGCTATCATGCATTCAGGTGATTTTCCTTGCGGAGTAAATCTTCATTTTGGTGTGCGTGAACATGCTATGGGGGCAATCTCAAACGCATTTGCAAACTATGGAATCTTTATCCCTTATTGTGCAACATTTTTTGTTTTTAGTGATTATCTGTGTCCAAGTATTCGTGTAGCAAGTCTGATGAATGCACAAGTTTTTTATATTTTTACGCATGATTCTATTGGTGTTGGCGAAGATGGAGCGACACATCAACCAGTTGAACAATTAAGTCATTTGCGTGCAATGCCAAATTTATTAAATTGGCGTGTTGCTGATGCAAATGAAAATCTTTTTGCATGGCAGAATGCACTTTCTATAAAAAAACCTCAAAGTTTTATTCTTACACGTCAGAATCTACCATTAATAGAATCTTCACATAGCACAAAAGAAAATGTTGCAAAAGGTGGATATGTTATTTCATCTTCAAAATTAGATTCCACAAATCCATCTCTTACACTTGTAGCAAGCGGGAGTGAAGTAAGTTTAGCGATTGAAGCACAAATTATATTGGAGGATTTAGGGAGCAATATTGATTGGTTGTTAGAATCTTTGGAGGATTTACAATCTTACATGTCTTATGATTCTAATGATATGGAATCTAGGCAAAACAATCAAATTATTAAAAATAAAGGTATTGCACTGACAAAAGATTCTCTTACCTCATTTCTTGGCAATAAAAAGGGTATTTCTACGCAAGTGGTTTCGTTACCTTGTTTTGAGCTATTTTGCCAACAAAACGGATTATACTATCAAGAAGTTTTTAAAGATTCTAAAGTGTTGGGTATAGAGGCATTGCGCGGATTAGAGCTTTATACTTTCTGCGATGAGGTAATTACTATGCAAGGATTTGGAGCTAGTGGTAAAGGTGATTTGTTATTTAAACGATTTGGATTTAGTAAAGAAAATGTGATTTTACAGGCATTAAATCTCTTAAAAAATAATATTTGTTTGTAAAATATGGATATTCTGCCAATGAATTACAAGGGATATTTTTTTGGTAAGATTTATTAGGAATAAATCAAATATATCATTTTAAAGTAAAATTACTCAATAGCATAACATAATGAAAATTAGAGAATCTATGGAACTGGAATTGCTTTAATGATTTTTATTCCCATCATACATATTAAAGGTCATATATGCAAAATGAGGCATTCGAGATTCTCAAAGATTATAGCAATTTAGAAAGTTTTGGTTATCTCATTCTTTTTCTTTACTGTATGGGTGGTGGTTATGTCGCTATTATAAGTGCCGGTGTTTTATCCTCATTGGGTAAACTTGATTTATCTGTGAGCATAGCATTAGCTATTATTGGCAATACTCTTGGTAGTTCTCTCTTTGCTATTATTGCACGTGCGCAAAAAAAAGATATTATGAAAATGTTTAGCAAACATAGACGAAAAATAGCATACCTACAAATCATGGTAAAAAAGTATGATTGGGGTTTATTCTTGATAAGTAAGTTTCTGCATGGTGTAAGAACATTCGTGCCTTTGGCTGTGGGAATTAGTGCGTATAATATTATAAAATTCTTATTCATTAATTTTATTGGTGCAATCATTTGGGGGATTTCCTTAGGAATGCTTGGATATTATGCAAGTGGAATTTTTCTTGAAATTATTAAAATTTTATTACAATATCCTTATATGTTTCCCATTGTATTTATTGGTATTATTATTGCTGTTACATTTTTTTTATATATCAAGAAAAAATTAAAACAAAACACATTTATACATTCAATTCATGAAAATCAATGATAGAAACTGACTTTAAAGTGATAAAATGGTATTATTGTTTATTAGAAAATTATTTGTTCTCTAATTGTAAATAAACTTTATATAACTTTTAAAAAAGGAAAAAAATGGTTATTTCAATTTTATGTGGAGGAAGTGGCACAAGATTATGGCCATTATCAAGGGAACTTATGCCAAAACAATTTGCAAGGCTTATTGGCGAAGATTCTCTTTTTAAAATTGCTCTTGAACGCAATGCAAAGATTCTCGAAGAGAATGATACACTGCAAGCCATTATGAATGAAAAACACTATTTTCTTGCAATTGATGAAGCAAATAAGGCTAATATATCCATTCAATCATATATTTTAGAATCTTTCGCAAAAAATACCGCGACCGCACTTACCATCAGTGCATTACTTATTGCAAAAAATAATCCTGATGAAATAATCCTCACGCTTCCAAGCGATCATATTGTGCATGATGAAATCGCATATCAAGAATGTGTGAAACATGCCAAAGAGATTGCAAAAAATGACTTTATTGTAACATTCGGGATTGTTCCGACATATGCACATGTTGGTTATGGTTATATCCAAACAGATTCTCAACATTCAAAAAAAGAGAACTCAAAGGGATATAAAGTTATTGCATTTCATGAGAAACCGAGTAAAGAAAAAGCAAGAGGGTATGTAGAGAAAGGGAATTTCTATTGGAATAGTGGAATATTTTGCTACAAAGCCAGAGTATTACTTCAAGAAATGCAACAATATGAACCAGAAATTTATAAATCTTGCCTTGAAACATTTGAATATTCTTATGAACAAATGTGTAAAAATCAAAATATTAAAGGCGTAAATACTAAAGAATTTTTACGACTTGATAGGGTGCTAAGTCAAAAGATTCCAGAAAAAAGTATCGATTATGCCATCATGGAAAAAACAAAAAAATTGCAAATGATACAGGCTAATTTCGAGTGGAATGATGTTGGTAGTTTTGATTCTCTTGATGAAGAATGGCAAAAAGATTCAAATCAAAATGCGACAAAAAATACATTGGAGGCTATAAATTCTCACAACAATCTTATTTTATCGGATAAGATGGTTGCGACAATAGGGTTAGATGATTTTATTGTTGTGGATACTTATGATGCTCTACTTATAGCAAAAAAGGGACAAACTCAAGAAGTCAAAAAGATCGTAGATTTACTCAAAAAAGAAAATAATCCATTAATGCAGGTTCATAACCAAGCATTTCGACCATGGGGTAGTTATACTGTTTTGCAGGAACAACAAAACTATAAACTAAAGAGTATTGTTGTAAAGCCCAAACATAGATTAAGTCTTCAAAAACATTACCATCGCAATGAGCATTGGATTGTCGTAAGTGGGAGTGCAATTGTGCAAATTGGTGAAAGAGAAATTTTTTTACGACCAAATGAATCAACTTATATTCCTATGGGGGAAGCACATCGATTAACGAATCCGGGAAACATTGATCTTGTTATGATTGAAGTGCAAATTGGCGAATATTTAGGAGAAGATGATATTGTGCGTTTGGTTGATGATTATGCGAGAGAATGATATTATAACCACGCTTCAAGTATTATTGTATAGCTTTCTTTATTTACCATTTGATGAGAAGAAATAAAGTCCTCTAGAAATTTTAAATGGATATAAAAGCTCCGTAGGTTTGTCTAGATTCATGATTTTTATAAAGATATTGTGAAAAAGTAAAAACTAAATACAATTTATATCAAGAGAGATTTAGACAAAAAGGAGCAAAAGCAAAATTATTTTGAGAGTTAATCAAGATAATGAGACTTTATGAGATTATAGATATTAAGTTGTGATAATCTTGCATAGATTTGCTTATATCTTGCGACAACAAATGGAACTTTGATGAGGTATCTATGAATTTATTATTAGAAAATAAACCACAGGTTTATGTGATAACTTACAACAAGATTCTTGCTACTGATACATGTATAATAGTAATAAGATTTTTATAATGAAGATTCTTATTGATATATATATATATAAGAGATATTAAGAAATATATTGTGTGATGGATGTTTTTTAGTGTATTATAATTATAAAATATTTGGGTGAGATGGTCTTGATTAATATTTATAGAGTATTACAAGGCTTTACTCGAACTTTAATTCTAACTTTTTCATCATCTCCTTAGTCCAACCTTTAGGAGGGTTGTCTTTGGAGGGGTAGATTCTAGGATAAAATTCTACAAAAGTATTTTTATTATCCTTTAATTCAAAATAGTATTTCCCTAAGGGTGAGGGGAGATAAGTTTGAGTTGTGAGGTTATAGTTTGGAGAATGTTGCTCAAAGCCTTTATATTCTTTGATATTGTTGAGAATGTTGTTATATCTTTCTCTAAATCTATCATTGATAAAATTCACACCATAATAATCAATGAATCCTTCATATCCCTCGATATAACCGACAGCGTATTTGGTAGGGGCAATATTAGGATAATACATAAGCATCAAATATTCATCGCCATATTCTTTGAAATATGGATTTGGCATATACGCATATATTGTATCATAGTATTTTTTTTCTAGGTATTTTCTATATGCCCCTATATTAAAGAGTAAATTATTTTCCTCTTGAAGTATCCCACTATCATAAGGGATAAGAAATTCTCTTAAGCTCCACACCAAATATATATAAAACAATTCATCAAAATAAGCTATCTTGCTTTTGTATTTAGGATTTTTAGATGCGTATTCTATAGCTATAAATTGTTGTTCTTTGCTAGGAGAATATCCCTTTATATCAATGCCTACACTTGTCATATACACATTATTATTTACATAAGTAGATGATATGCCCAAATCTTTATTAATAGAATCTATATAGTCTTTTATAAATGTAGAGTTGAGCTTGTGTAGCTCTGTGAAATAGCTTATGATTTGCTCTTTTGTTAAAACTATATTTTTAGGACTTCTAAAATAGTAGTTTTTAAGGTATTTATAGCCTTCTGGGTCTATTGGTTTTGGTATCCAATATGATTGCGGATCGGGAAGTTCTGTTATAGGCTCCACTGGTCTAGTCATAGGATTAGGATTTACCTCATTGAGCCAAAAGGTATTTAATCCCTCAAAGCTAGTTTCACTAATCTTACTTGGGATATATTCTGGCACAAGATTGCCATTTTTGTTTTTCTTAAAAATGATTTTGCCTAGATAGAGGGTGGCACTCATATCGTTTATAATTTTGTCGATAGTAGCACGATAAAAACCCTCAAAATTCTCTGTCCTATCATCAGCACAGACAATGTTTGTCTCTATGCCTAGATAGATAGTCTTATCAGCTCTATCATTAAAGGTATATTTATCTATTCTTGGGGGATTTATTTTCATTTTTATCCTTTAGGGCAGTATAATTGCAATTTGTGTTTCAATATATCGCGGGTCTCGCTCATTTGGCTGAATCTCATAGGCATCTTGCTGACTTCCTATCAAGCAACCCACATTTTTTTCATCTGCATTATCACATATTTTATAAAAACTATCAAAAATAATGGGATAATTAATATAAAATTTATTTGAAAAATACACATAGGCTTTTAATCCTTTATCATTTGCCTTATAATATTTATCTATATAAAAGTGCCTTACTTCATGGAATATGGTTTTTACAACTTCTTTTAAATTGCTTAAATTATTTTCATTTATATGTATTTGATTGTTTTTGTAATATCCATAAGAATGCGGAGTGTTTCTATAAAAATGTATTTCATATTGCTTGTTTTGAGTGTCATATTGTAATTCTAATGGTAGAGAAAATTTTTTACATACTGCTTGTGTTAGTTCGTTTATAAAGTTTCTATTGCTTATGGTATTGTTTGTTTTAATTAAATTTTTATATTCATTTAATATGCTAACATTTGTTGTCAGAGAATCAGATTTTATCATATTTTTAATAATATCTATAAACCCATCTCTATCCTTCACATATTCCCCATTATCTTTTACACTCCCTATAAACTTCTCATCACTTACATCAAATCGATAATAGATATAGGCTATCTTTCCTGCAAG
>NZ_NXLQ01000233.1 GCF_003364195.1 Helicobacter didelphidarum
AGTATAGGGAGGTGTTTATAAACTTAAAGTGTCAAGGAATATGCAAAGAGAACAGGAATGGAGATTAAAGGTCATATTCCTCTTAAACACACTCAAAGGAATAAGCAAGGATTATCCTTTAGGCGTTAAAGATTGTGTAGAAGTGATGTATAGGCTTAAAGTTTTAAGAGATAAGTAAAGGGAGAAGGAATAGAGATGAAATACACAAAGGAGTAGAAATAGAGATTAAAGGTCATATTCCTCTTAAACACACTCAAAGGAATAAGCAAGGATTATCTATCATAACAAATAAAAGGAATCTCTAAGGAATAAACGATGACTAATAAGACTTTAAATAATCTAAACAATCACAACACTTCAACTCTTCCA
>NZ_NXLQ01000234.1 GCF_003364195.1 Helicobacter didelphidarum
TCAAACACTTATTAAGAACTATGAAAATAGGTATGCTAAAGATGACGAAGGAAATAACTATAAACTAAGTATAAGCGATAGAGTGTATCATATAGAAACAGATGATGATGACAATACAGAAAATAATCAATGGCAAGATAATCTTATACAAAATCTAGGTGTAGATATTACAGGTAATCATTGTATGATTAATATAGGTTTAGGGTTACAAGGCTTAGAATATTTTAAACTTGGTAAATGGTTTGATTCTCATGCTATAGTGCCTACGACTCAAACTCTCTACCTCTACTCCTATCTTTTAGAATTAGATTCTAATCATAACAAAGTCAAAGATAAAAGTTTATATGAGTGTATAGCGTATTGTAAT
>NZ_NXLQ01000235.1 GCF_003364195.1 Helicobacter didelphidarum
GATAGCCATATCTGTTGCCACACTTATATCAGAAGCATCAGAATGTAAGGTTAAATGTTTTTTAGATTCTAGAGTCATATTTTCATTGGCATTTACAAAAATACTTGATTGTGCTGTTGTAGTGTGATTATTAGCAACAGATACATCAATATCTTTTTCCACATTCTGCGTGAAGCTTCCTTGTATGTAAATCTGTGATTCTCCTCTCACATTTCTATTCTCATCTCTTTGTATGAGTGTGCTAAGATTCCCTCCTATCTCTACACTCTTATCCCCACCTACATACTCACTACTATTCTTTGCTACTCTTAGTTTATTATCTATCCCTATATTAAGAGTATGACTTCCTCCTACTATGGTATCCT
>NZ_NXLQ01000236.1 GCF_003364195.1 Helicobacter didelphidarum
ATGCAACTACAAGGCAAGATTTTGCGTTACCTTGATAATGGCGTGGAGTTTTTGGGAGTTTTAAAAGAAAATGACACTATGGTTATGCCACTTGATATGAGTAATAATATGAATGATTTGATAGTGAATTTTGAGCGATTAAGCAAGGTTTTTAATCCAAATAATCCCCTCATTCCGCTCTCTCAAATCACGCTTTTATCGCCTATCAAAAGTCCTTTGCAAGATATTATTTGTCTCGGGATAAATTATATGGAACACGCCGAAGAATCAATGCGATTCAAAAAAGAGGCATTTGATGGCAAACGCGAAGAGGCGGTGTATTTCTCTAAGCGAGTGAATGAATGCGCCTCACCAGATTCTATAT
>NZ_NXLQ01000237.1 GCF_003364195.1 Helicobacter didelphidarum
CATTCATTAGGAGGCTGTCTAGCACAATTATTTACCTTGAGCTTTGCTAGATATGATAAAGGAGAGAGAGGGATAATAAATGAAGTCTATACTTATAATGCTCCCGGTGCTAGAGATTTAAGCATAGATGATTGTGGTGTAATTGATATAGATTTGTCTCATCTCTCAAATTATGATAGAGAAACTAGAGAAGAGCTATTGAAAGAATATATCTATAGTTTAGATTTAGAAAATATAACAAATAGACTGATTAAGAAACCACAATTACTAGGGAGAAGAGCTACCTATAATGATTGGTTATATAAAATTAGGGAGTATCTCAAGAGATTTTTAGCATTTCAACACAAAAAAGAA
>NZ_NXLQ01000238.1 GCF_003364195.1 Helicobacter didelphidarum
TGTATCATATACCCAAAATATCGCTAACCCCAAAGGTCTATGAAGCAAAGTATAGCTTGTCGTAAGGGTAAAGATAAGAGTTAAAGTGATGATTTTGTTTCTCGTGTTTTTATAATACCACCTGATGAGCGGAAGTTCTTTGAAGCTTGCTTTGGGATTAGATTCTTTAGCCATCTACACCACCTCTTTAGATTCTAAAAGATGAGATTCTACAATATAGTTGCTAATATTCTTATTAAGAATATCTTTAGACTTAAAGCTTTTACCTTTCTTACTCTTTAATTGCACTCTACCATTATGAGGACATTTAAGCTCATTATCTTCTAGGACAGGACAGAGGAATGCGGTGGAGA
>NZ_NXLQ01000025.1 GCF_003364195.1 Helicobacter didelphidarum
GAAGCAAAAGCAAAAGCAATTATTGAATATCGTTCTAAAACAAGATTCAAGAAAAAAGAAGATATTATGCAAGTCAAAGGCATAGGACAAGCAATATATGATAAGATTAAAAATGATATTATTGTAATAACACCAACACCACAAGTGAAGAGGTAAACAAATAAAACATATTTTAGATCTTGAAACACAGAGTATTTTTGTTAGATATAGTATTAAAAAATAATAACTTTTTATAATTGAATTTTACAGAATTAATAAAAGTATATAGGAAGAATGTAAGTGTGAGTGATATACTGTTGCCCATGATTACATTAAGTTGTAATCGCCTAATCTCGTTGTTATCAATAACTATTACTAGGTATTGTTTTAATAAATGTTTCTCGCTTAGAATCTCACAATCATAAAATCTTTTAAAAATCAATATAATAAGACATTGTATTCTTTTTTGCTTTTCTTAAAAAATATTTTTTTAATATTTTTATTATAAATTCAAGAATTAATGAAGTGAAATTGCATTAAAGAAAATCTTGTATCATAATAAAAATAGTATAAGATTTTATCTTCTTTTTGTTGTTGATATGAGCCATATACAGATTATACAAGAATTTGAGAGGGAAATTATCGTAAATAACAAGCGGAGTTTGAAGATAATTTGGGTATCAAGGAAATTATATAGTTTTTTAATTTGCATCAATGTATTCCACCCCCTCTGGTGGTTGGAATATAAATATTTCTTCGCGGATTGGCTGATTAATGATGATATTATTAAAAATAATCATTACATTGTTATCTAAACTATCTCTATATGAAAGTGAATGCAATTTAGAATCTTTTATCACAACAAGATAGTCTGTGCCATCAATTCTTGTTTTATAATTATTGTCTGAAACTTTTTGAACTTGTTTGAGAATATGGATAAAGTCAATATTCTCTTTCAGTGTCCCAATAGTTACTTGTTTAAGATCTGGCTCATAGATATATGCCCCATTTTTTTCTAAATAGACCTCTTTTGTAAGTGGTTTTATATATTCCCATTTAATTTTATTATTTGAGGCATAAATTTTCCCTGAATATATAACTGGAATTGCACCCCTTTCACCTTTTATTTCTTGGATAAAATCACCTTGCAGACTATTTATATTACGCCATTCCTCTGCTCCATAGCAAACATATAATAGAGACATTGCAATAAAAACTATCCTTAAAAAACCTTTCTTATAAATTTGTGTCATAATTATCCTTTATTTAATTTGATTTTTTTGTTTTGAATAAAAACTTTGAGAGTTATTCCCTATTGATGAAGTCTTGAATATGTGCTGAATCTAGAATCTCTGTATTATATTTAATCGTTAAAATATTTTCTTGTAGATTCTCATACCATTCCATAATACCATCAAGAGTGTCAAGAGATTCTAGATTTTTTATTTTGGCTTGATTGATTGGTATGTAAATCGTATGCGTAACATGAGGTTTTTTAATTGTAGAATATACAAAAAAGAACCAAAGCAACATAACAAACATCAGTGAGCCAAAAATAAACCAATGATTTAGGGCAATCTTTTCATAGGAGTTAAAATATCCTCCAATCATTGCACCGACAAAACTACCACCAAATCCTGCAGCACTAAAATCTCCAATGATTGCACCACGATATTTTGCTTTTGCATATTTACTGATAAGACTTTGCAGTAATGCTTCTTGTATTGAGAATGCTCCAAAAAATACAGCTAATCCAACGGCAAATACAATAATATTGTCAATAAAAAATGCCATACAGCTATATGCTATAAAAAACATAAGAATGCTTAAGAGTAAAACTTCTTTTGACCTCCCTCTTTTTTCACTAAAAATAGATGTGGGTCCTAGCACAAAAATACCTGTAAAAACAGCTGGTAGATACACATACCAAAAATGTATTTTTTCTAAGTATTCATTGAGTATAATTGGTGTAAGGGAGAAAGTCAAAATCATTAAAAATTTTTCAATAAAACCACTTGCACTGATTGCAAAGATACTCCTTTGTATTTCTTTTTCTATTGCAATATTTACATCATGGGTGGGATAAGCATATTTTATTTTTGGAGTAGGCTTTACCGCAATGATTGCAATAAGTAGGGATATAATTGTTACTATTGTGGTTAAAGTAAAGAGTGAATTTAAACCATAATGCCCCCCTAAAATCGACCCAAGTATCATTGCTACAACAAAACTTATAAAGATTCCAACACCCATAAGAGCCATAGCCGATGTTCGCTTTTCCTCTCTTACAGAATCTGCGACAAGTGCTGTCAGCAACCCCCCAATAGCTCCTATTCCTTGCACACAACGCCCAATGATTAAATAATAAATTGAAGTTTCAAGCATACAAATAATTGAACCGATAAAGAAAATTAATAGTCCAAGTATTAAAATTGGTTTTCTCCCATATTTATCACTTAAACGACCAAAAATTGGTTGGCAAATCATTTGAAACAAATAAGGAGCACCTATAGCTAAACCTACATTTAAAACATTTGCATGAGGCATTGCTGCAATTAAAAGTGAAATTACTGGTAAAACGATAAATAGTCCTATAAATCGAAAAATCAAAATACTTAAAAAAGGTAAAATCTTAAGAAACATTTATCACCTAAAATACAATATAATACGGAAGTTTGACACCAAATACGAATTCATGTTTTTTAAAGTCTTTGAAAAGAGAGCTTTATTTATTGCCTACAAGAGTTGAACTTTAGTAATTTTATGTCAATCTTAAAAAATACAATTTCAAAGTATGATGTTATATCAATATCTAAATTAATGAGAAAATTAAATATAGTATTGAAAAAGTATTAACTAAAATTTTTAGAAAAATAAAAGCAACATTATAGCGAAAAAAATTAATATAATATCCTTAGATTATAAGCTGGTTACAATAAATTCATTAATTCTGTATAGTCAAATATCACTTCTTACACAATAAAACAAAATGCAATTGCTAATTTTCAAAATAGTTGAGAACACCCAAGACATTGAAATTAAATATATCGTTTAGTGAAACTTACGCTAAATAATAGCACTAAGAACAGGGCGGTAATATTAAAATATTTTACTTTTCTATTGCATTTGTGCTGAAATTATTGTAAGATTGCATGAATGAAAAACTTGTATCATAGTTATTTTTAAGGAGTTAATCTTATGGAAAATGTTGAACAAACAATCAATAGACGCGATATTCTTAAGGTAGGTTCACTTGTTGGAGCAGTTGCTTTAGGTGGTCTATTATCACCAATGCAGGCAGTTTCGCAACCTTTTAAAAATCCAACACGAGATAAGCCTCTATTGCTTGATTCAAACGAAAATGCGTATGGTTTCTCAAGTTTAATTGAGAAAAATTTAGTAAAAGAACTTACAAATATGAGTCTGTATCCAATAAAACCTGAGCAACAATTACTTACAGATATTGCAAAATTTTACAATGTTAAAGAAGATAGAGTATGTCTTACAAATGGTTCTTCAGCTGCATTGCAATCAGCACTTTATGCAGTTAATAAAATGGCACAAGAAGCCAATCTTCCATTAAGAATTATTGTGCCTAATCCAACTTTTGAATTTATAGAGGCGTATGCAAAGCCATTAGACCCAGAAATAATCAAAGTAGAATTAGATTCAAAATTTAATTTTGATATTGATAAAATGAAGAAAAGTGAAATGGAATTTGATGGTGTATCGCTTGTGTATATTTGTAACCCTAATAATCCAACAGGAAATATAGCAAATCCTAATGATTTGTATTCATGGGTGCGTAATGCAAAATCCACAACAATATTCTTATTTGATGAGTCTTATGCTGAATATGTTGCCGATTCCGGCTTTAAAAGTGGAATTGATATGTTAAAGGGAGGTGCGAAAAATATTATTATAACACGCACTTTCTCTAAAGTTTATGGACTTGCTGGTTGTCGTATAGGATATGTTTTAACAACTCCGGAATTACAGAAAAGAGTTAGTGAGTTTCTTCAATTAGTAGGGATTAACTTTGTTGGTGCGAAAGCCGCAAGTATTGCATTAAAAGATTTTAATTTTAGACAATATACCATTAATTCAAACATCAAATCAAGAGAAATTGTTACAAGAACACTTGATTCTTTGGGATTAAAATATGCTCCATCGCATGGTAATTTTATTTTCCACGAGATTGCTGGTGATTTTGATGATTTTGTAAAAAATATGAAAAATCAAAATGTTCTTGTTGGACGCAAATTCGATGTATATGATAATTTTTGTAGGGTAACACTTGGCACTCCAGATCAAATGCAGTATTATGTAAAACTCCTCAAGAATTTTAGAGAAAAAAGATATATTTAATTTGGATTTATATCAAACTTTTGACTTTTTGTGACTTACTTATCGTTTATAGCGGTTAGTAAGTTTATTTACTTTTTAACTTCTTTAATTTAATTGTTCCTATGTTTTTATCAATACTGAAATCTTTTTCTAAATAGCTACTAAAAAGATTTGTTGATAAGAAATAAATGAAAACAACAATATTTTATTCTTAGTGTTTTAAAATAAACAAAAATATAGTATAATTTTGTTTCATATTTTTATTTTAAAAGGGAATGCTATGCAAGTTATATTTAAGAACGGAGGCAAACAATACAAGGCACAAGTCGGTGATATTTTGCTACTTGATAAATTAAGCCTTGAGCCAAAGTCAAAACTGGAAATTACAGAAGTTCTAGCAATTATCAATGATGAAAGTTTAGAAGTGGGTAATCCTCTTATTGCAAATGCAAAAGTAGAATTAGAGGTTATTAATGAGGGCAGAGCAAAAAAAGTTATTGTCTTCAAAAAACGACGCAGAAAAGATAGTAAGACGAAAAGAGGTTTTAGACGAGATTTTACTCGTGTAAAAGTTACAAATATTAGCAAATAAGGAGTTTTTATGGCACACAAAAAAGGGCAAGGTAGCACACAGAATAATAGAGATTCTGCTGGAAGGAGATTAGGTGTTAAAAAGTTTGGTTCTCAGTTTGTGCGTGCAGGGAATATTATTGTGCGACAAAGAGGAACGAAGGTGCATGTTGGAGATAATGTTGGTATTGGGAAAGACCATACAATATATGCTCTCACGGATGGTGTGGTTGTTTTTCAACAAAAAACAAAACAACGAAAAAAAGTATCTGTGATTCCAATGCCAATAAGAAATTGAAAAAGGAACAGAGTTTAATATATCTTAATATCAGATTATGATAATCTGATATTGCAGTTCTTTAGAAATTGTAATTTTTTGGGAATGTTAGACTCTTGCACTTTGTATATTCACTTTAACAGTCTTTTTTCTACAATAGTAATAAAATATTTAGTGATTTATTGATGTCTATAATTTTTATAATAATATGATAAGTCGTAAGAATATAAATGTCTATTGTTCTAGCAATAGTAAGATTTGCAAAAGCATTACAAATATAGATATATAGTAATTTTTTTACAAATTATCCCAAAATACCACTATTATTCAATTGTTTTTCTATTTTACTTCCAATGAAATTTATTTATTTGATTTTTTAATATAAAATTATGATGTATATTTTATAGAATCTTAGGGATTCTGCAATTTCATAAATAAGGCGGTTTCAGTATGGAAGATAAGGTTATTCTGATTATCACAGATGGTATAGGGTATAGTGAAAAAAAAGAATATAATGCATTTTATCATGCAAAAAAACCGCATTATGACTATCTTTTTGAGCATATACCGCACTCCTTTTTGCGTTCATATGGCAAAAGCGTTGGATTGCCAGATGGACAAATGGGTAATTCGGAAGTTGGACACATGTGTCTTGGTAGTGGCAGAATCCTCTATCAAGATTTGGTAAAAATTAATAATGCGATTAATGATGGAAGTATAGAAATCAATACCGCTTTTACTGATTTGTTACAACATACAAATATTTTGCATTTGGCAATTTTGGCAAGTGATGGTGGAGTACATGCTCATATAGACCATGCAAAAAAATTAGCACAAATAGCAAAGAGACAAGGCAAAAAAGTATGGTTGCATTTATTTAGTGATGGACGAGATGTTACCCCTAAAAGTTTTTTAACACATTATGAACGTCTTAAAGATATTTTAGATTCTGATATTCGCGTAGCTACTCTCTGTGGTAGATTCTATGCAATGGATAGGGATAAACGATGGGATAGGGTGCAAAAAGCCTTTGAGGTAATTACAGAAGGTAAGAATCTTCAAGAGTGTAGTGTTGAAGAATATGTAGCAAAATCATATCAAGAAGGTATTTATGATGAATTTATTTTGCCTGCTAGTTTTAGTGGTTATCATGGTATGCCAAAGGCAAACATACAAATGCAATTTCGAAATACAAAAAATAATTCCATAAATTTCCAGAATAAAGATTCCCAAAGTGAGGGTTTTATCTTTGTCAATTATCGTAGTGATAGGGCACGTGAAATTGTATCAAGTCTTGGGTTAAAAGATTTTAATGGGTTTAAACGCGATATGCCCAATATAATGATTGTTTGTATGTGCGAGTATGATGAAACCTTCCCTTTTCCAATTATGTTTCCTAAAGATAAAGTGAATCATACTCTGGCACAAATTATTTCTGAGAATGGTTTAAAGCAAGCACATGTTGCAGAAACTGAAAAATATGCACATGTAACTTTCTTTTTTAATGGAGGCAAGGAAGAAGTGTTTTTGAATGAAGAAAGGCTTTTAATAGAATCGCCAAAAGTTACAACCTATGATTTAAAGCCCGAAATGAGTGCAACAGAGGTGGCTGATGGGGTATGTGATTTTATTAGAAAGGGATTTGATTTTATTGTGGTAAATTTTGCGAATGGAGATATGGTCGGGCATACAGGTAATTTTGAAGCAAGTATAAAAGCAGTAGAGGCAGTAGATAAGGAATTGGCAAAAATATGGAATCTTGCAAAACAAAATCAATATAGCATTGTTATGACAAGCGATCATGGGAATTGTGAAGAGATGAAAGATTCTAACCTCAATCCATTAACCAATCATACAATCGGTGATGTTTTTTGCTTTATAGATTCTCAAAATGTTAAAGAGATACATGATGGTGCACTTAATAATATAGCACCAACAATTCTTAAAATTATGGGCTTACCAATCCCAAAAGAGATGGACCAACCATTGTTTTAATTATAGTCTTTGGAAAAGCAAAGATTCTCGCTAAGAAATATTCCCCCTCAACCAAAGCCAAAATTTAACATAGAATAGGTTACAATTTCGCAATAATTTATTTCAAGAGATATGACAATGCGAAATTCTCCCAAAGTATGCACAACACGAGCGATATAAAAGAGTGTCTATGCCTAATCCTTTAGTTTTTTCGCACAAAGATTCTATGCGAGATAAATTGCACATTCCCAAAGGAGATTGCTTGCAAGCACCAGCTACACACAATCCGAACTCATTCAAACTTTCTTCACGGCGTTATACAGGTGCAAAAACAAAGCTTTTAGAAAAAATAGATTCTGTGATTTCAAAGCATTGTTTAGAATCCCCTATGAGCAATCTCAAGGCAAGAGATACAAGCAACACACAATCTTTACATAATACCACCACACAAGATTGCATTCATTCATCAAATAATCAACGAGTTTTCTTTGATGTCTTTGGTGGGACAGGTGTAGTGAGTGAATATTTTATGCGAAAAAGAAATAATATGAATGATATAGAGGGATTGAGAGAGACTAAGAATCTTTGCTTAGGGGAGCAAGATTTAGCGAATATTTCTCATAAAAAAAGTTTAGAAGAACCAAGTAAGCAAGATTCTATCATTCTTTCTCACGAAACAAGCTTGGGAAAACTAAACAAGCAAAATTCCTATAATGATTTTAATCACTTTATTATCAATGATTTCTTGTATTCAAACTATACGATTTATCAAGGATTTTTCTTACAAAGTCCTTTTGATAGGGCGAAGATAGAATCTCTAAGAGAAGAATATCAAAAGCTAGATTCTAAAAAAATTATAGAGAATTATTATTCTAAGCACTTTGGAGAGAGGTTTTTTAGTAAAAATGATTCTAAAATCATTGGACACATTCGAGATAATTTAGACACAAAGCTAAAGGCTCAAACTATCAATCATAAAGAATTTTATATTTTACTTTCAAGTCTTCTATATAGTGCTGATAGGATAGCAAACACGGTGGGGCATTATGATGCCTATCGTAAAAATAGAATCTTGGAAGATAGATTTATTTTTCAGCTTATAGAACCAATAACAACTGATAAAAAAATAGAGATTTTTAGAGAAGATTCTAATGCTTTGATAGCAAAAATGCGAAAGACAAAACGCAATAGACAAGAAAAGTGTATCACTTGTGCCTTTATTGACCCTCCTTATAATTCGAGGCAATATAGTAGATTCTATCATTTACTAGAAACCTTAAGTAAGAATAATAAACCCAAACTCTATGGTATAGCACAAAAGCCAAATCCAGAGAATATAAGCAAATATTGCAAGGTAGAAGCAAAAGAAGCGTTCAAGGACTTGGTAACAAATCTCGCGCAAATTAGTAAAAATATCGTGGTTACTTATAATAATACATATACTTCTCATTCGGCTTCAAGTCAGAATAAAATGCAACTCGATGATATTAGATTAATCCTTGAATCTTGTGGTAAAATACATATTTATGAGTTTGACTATAAGGCTTTTAGTAGCGGAAAGACAGATTTTAAAGGACATAAAGAATTTATCTTTATAAGTGAGACGAGATGACGACACGAATCAAAAACCCCACACTTTTTAATGAGACAAAAATAATTCGCTCTCCATTTTTTTATGTAGGAGATAAGTATAAGCTTATGCCACAATTAAAAACATTGTTTCCACAAAATATCGATACTTATATAGAACCTTTTGTTGGTGGTGGAAGTTCATTTCTTAATACAAGTGCAAATTCTTATATTCTTAATGATGTAGATTCAAATATTATCTCCTTGCACAATTTCTTTAAAAATCAACAAAATTATTTTCACGAAATAATCAATAAAATATTTTCTTTAATACAAAAATACAATCTTTCATGCTCATTAAAAAATATTATCCCATCAAAAGAATTGCGAGAGGAATATAAAAAAACATATTTTGCAAGATTCAATCAAGAATCGTATATAAAATTACGCAATGATTTTAATGCAAATAAAAATGACATTTTACGATTATATCTCTTGCTGATTTATGGATTTAATCATATGATAAGATTTAATAGCAAAGGGGATTTTAATCTTCCTGTTGGAAATGTAGATTTTAATGAAAATGTTTTTAATGCATTACAAAACTATATAGAATTTATGCGTAACAATAATATAATATTTTTTAACCTTGATTATATTCATTTTTTAAATAGTATAGAAATTCAACAAGATGATTTTCTATATTTTGACCCACCATATTTGATTAGTGGAAGTGAATACAACAAACTTTGGGGTGAATTACTTGAAATACAACTTTATCAAACCTTGCAAGATTTAGATTCTAAAGGGGTGCGATGGGGTATCACGAACTTATTACATCATAAAGGAAAAATCAACCATTTCTTACAAGATTTTATGAAAAATTATTCTACACATTATATTAAAAGTAATTATATAAGCTTTAATGATAATACCATTAAAAAAGATTCTACGGAGGTTTATATAACAAATGTCAAAAATTAAAGATTCACAATTCAAAATATTATCTTTTAGCACAACTATGAGAAATCCATCAAGGATAGCGGATTTTCTTAAAATATTATTACCTTATGAAAATCATCTTTTAACGCACGAAATTATTATGCAAATTATTGCCGACTTAATCAAAAATAAATTATACATTCCAATTTATGCAACAAAATACTATAAAGAAATTATAGAATCTTATGAAACTTTTACAGAATCTCAAATCCAAGAAATTCTTGATAATTCACCACAAAATCATAAAGAAGCGGGATTTAATAAAGGATGGGATTCAAGATTTGATACATATTACAAGCTTCCTATGGAATTTGGATTTTGTTTTTACGAAATGAACAAACCCATTATTATCTCAAATACAGGACATTTGTTAATTGATGCAAACAACGAAGTTCCTACTAATGAGGTAAAAATTTCTAATGTATTTTTAAATTGTATGATGAAATATCAAACCAATAATCCATTTAGAAAGATTCTCAATGCAAACAAACCTCTACCACTCTTACTTAATGTAATGAATCATCTCAAAACTATACAAGGGGATTCAAAGATACATACAAGTGAAATTCCTTTCTTTCTCTGTTGGCTCGATTCAAATTCGCATAAATTAACAAGAAAAATCATAGCTTTTCGAGAAAAATATCCCAACTTTCAATATTCTAATGAAATAATTTATGAAGAGTGCTTAAAAATTTTAAACTCTACAAACACAATTCGATTCAAAATCTCACAAATCTGTGGTGAAGCAATCGATGAATATATCAGGAAAATGCGTATTACAGGTATTATCTCATTGCGAGGCAATGGACGATTTATTGATTTTAATACATTTGAAATGCCAAAAATTGAATACATACTTGAATATTATTTGCCAAATTCTAGGATATTTGATACTAAAGAGTCATATTTCAACTTTATGGGACAAATAGATTCTCATATTTTAGAGATACAAGAAAATATAGCAAGTATTGATACCAATCATTTAAAATTACAGACTTTAGAATATTTTGCAAAAACTTATAGCAAAGATTCTATCTATAAGGAATTATCAATGCTCACTTCAAAAAAATCTCAAAGCAAAGATGAGATTTTTAAGTTTATCCCAGAGCCTACAAGGTTTGAATTTCTCACAAGCATTGCGTTAAAGCAAAATTTTAAGAATCTGAAAGTTTTGCCAAATTATAGTATTGATGATGAGGGCTTACCAAAGTGCCATGCAGGCGGTAATCAGCCAGATATTATTTTTATCACAAAAGATTCTCAAAACATAGTTGAGGTAAGTCTTATTTGTGGTAAAGCACAGGTCAATAATGAACTACTACCGATTGCAAGGCATTTAAAAGAAATCATCAAACAATCAAATCAAACATATCATTTTGCACTTTTTATCGCTCCTAAAATCTTTGAAGATTCCAAAAGATATGTAAAATTTATAAAATTTGATGAAAATTTAGAGATAAAAAATTTTGAAATACTTGAATTTATTGAAAAATTACAAGATAAGGAAGATATTATCAATCTCCTTGAGGAATAATCCATAGGCATTAAAGTTTTAGAGAACTTTCTGCAATTTGACATTGAGGGAATCTGCTTTTAAGTTTAGATTCTAATAAGCAAGAAAGAGCTTTGCAATATTTATCGCTCCATATTTAGATAAAAATGTCTTAAATGATTTTAGAGCTATAAAAGGAGATTTAAGATTCTATCTTATGAATAGAATCTTAATAAATTGCTACCATTATAAGATGACCTATAATGAGACTTTATAAGGTAACAAAAAAAAGGGGGGCAAAGTTATAGGTTGCTCGCATTTTCTTTTAAATAGCTTTTTACACCATCTGCAGTGGGCTTCATACCTTTTTGTCCTTTTCTCCAACCAGCAGGACATACTTCACCATGTTCTTCATGGAAAAGTAGTGCATCAGCCAATCGTAAAAACTCGTCCATATCTCTACCAAGCGGTAAATCATTGATAGTTGCTTGACGAATAATTTGGTTTTTATCAATTAGAAAAGTTCCACGCAATGCAACCGCACCATTAAATAATACTTCATAATCGCGTGAAATTTGTTTTGTAATATCAGACACCATTGGGAAGCTCACTTGTCCAATTCCACCATCTTCAACTTTCGTATTTTTCCATGCAAAATGCACAACATCGGAATCAATGGACACACCAATTACATTGAATCCTTTTTCATTGAATTGTTTCACTCTATGATCCATGGCTAAAATTTCACTAGGACATACAAAAGTAAAATCTTTTGGCCAAAAGAATAAGATTGCTCCATTCTTACCAAGATTCTTACTTAACTCAAAGTTTTCAACAATTTGATTATTCGCCAATACTGCAGGAGCAGTGAAATCAGGTGCTTTTCTTGTAACTAACATATTTTTCTCCTTAATAAAAATTATTAAATGATAACTAATAATTACCATTGAGGTATTGTAACAAACTTTATTTAACAATTAAATACTTATATGCCAACTTTTGTAACGAAATTTAACATAATTGTTATATTTTATTTTGAAATATTGTTCTCAATCAAGGTTATTTAAGCTATTTTTCTGCATAGAATCTATTTAAAGTTTGCATTATGCTTCTTTCAAATACTTTAAATTTCAAAGTAAATTTAGCAAAACTATTCATACCTTTCTAAAATTATTTCGCATAAAATTTGTAAGGTCATGGTTATGTATTGCCAATAATTTTAGAGTATCATATTTATAATCAACCTGTATTGCGTATTCCTTGTGCGATACCAATAATTGTCCCATGAATTTGTTCCATAAGACGCATACGTAAATCCTCATATTTTGCACTCTTATATTTTTTAATAAGTTCAAGTTGTAAGAGACTTAAGGCTTTAATGTTTGGCATACGTGCAAGAATTCTATCGCGAATGTCTGGACTTTTTTCAAGTAAGTTATTTTCATTACGAACGATTAAGAGCCATTCTAAAGTTTTTTTATATTCATCAGAGATTTTCCCCCAAACATTTTGTCTTAAGCCGAAATCCTCCACAAATTCATTATATTCCTCTGCTATTTCCATATCTACTTTAATGAATCCTTGTGTAATATTATCAATAGTTGTCTTAAAAAATATAGAATCATTATAGCATTCTTGCAATAATTCGCGGTTATCAAATCCATTTAAGGCACTTCCTAGCCCATACCACGCAGGCATAATAGAGCGATTTTGTGTCCATGCAAATACCCATGGAATCGCACGCAAATCCTCTACTTTTTGCGTATCCTTGCGTTTGCTAGGACGAGAGCCAAGATTGAGATTCTGTATAAACTCTATGGGCGTGGCATTTTTAAAATATTCGATAAAATTTGGTGTGTCATAGACAAGGCTACGATAGCTTCGATAAGAAATGCGTGAGAGTTCTTCAAGCTTAGGCAAATATTTATCAACCTTGTGTTGAGATATTGCTTCAAACGATTGATTTGTGGTGTTATTTTGAGATGTTTTTGTTAAAGACGAATCTGTTCCATGAATGGAGAAATAATCATGTGCAACTTTTTTTAAGAGACTAGCAAGTGTAAGAGCAAAACTACGAATGGCAATTTTTGGATTAAGGTAACGAGATGAAATAATTTCACCTTGTTCGGTTGTTTTAAGCGTTGAGCCAACACTTCCTGCAGGAAATGCCAAGAGTGCACTTTCAAGTTGCCCACCGCCACGACTAATGCTACCACCTTTACCATGAAAGAGCATAAATTGGATTCCAAGTCTTGATTCTAATTTTACAAGATTTGATATTGCTTTATATAATGAATAGTTTGAAGTAAAAATGCCACCATCTTTACTAGAATCCGAATATCCAATCATAATTTGTTGTGCATTCCGCGAATCTTTAAGGTATTGTTTATAATGTTCATTTTTTGTGAGAATCTCTAAAATTTCTTCAGCGTGTTCTAAATCATCGATGGTTTCAAAAAGTGGCGTGATAAACACCCCTGCTTTCCCTTCTTTGATAATGGTTTCCCCACTTTCACTTTTTTTAATTTTACCTCTTTGCCACAAGCCACTACAATAAGCCAAATAAAGCACAGCAAGTAAATCACTTGCTTGTGTTGTCATAGAAACAATAAAGCTTTTGAGAATATCTTTGCTAATTGCTTTTTTTGCCCATAATACGCGTAAAAATGCGTTTAGTGTGTGGCGCGTTTGCGGACTTACATCCCACAAGATTCTATTAAGATTTGTTGGCGGATCGTTTAGTGCTTGATTGAGAATCTCAATCTTTTTTGATTCATGTCGTTGTGAAAAATCACTATCCGTATAACCCAGCAAACAAAGAACTTCAGATACTGCACTAAGATACATATCTCTATGTTCACGAAAATCTAATTGCATAAGGTGGAATCCTCCAAGCAAAACAAGATTCCGCAAAGATTTTAACCTTTTTGAAGCAGTGTTATCAAGGGATTGAATCAACATATCAATATCTTCTAAGAGTTCTTTTGGACTCTGATAGGTAAAATCTATATCATTGATAGAATTTACCTTAAGGAGGTGATTTTGTAATTTTAATTTAATAAGATTCAGTTTTGCACGATATGGCTCTCTTTCGTGAAGCTTTAATGAAGTTTGGTTGAGATAGGCTTTTTCTTTTTGCAACGATTTTTCAAGATCTTTATTGAGTTGAGAAAAATCAATTGAAATTGATAATTCACGAATAAGCTTATTAATTTCATTAATATAAGTATTAATAATAAGCTCGTGTTGCATCTTCATAACGCGAGTCATGAGTTCATTTGTAACAAATGGATTGCCATCTCTATCACCACCAATCCAACTTCCTAATTTTATTGGAGAAATTTTAAGAGGTTTATTAAGACGATTTGACACTTGATTAAGAACACGCAACGCACTTGGTAAAATACTATTTTCAACAATAAATAAAAGATTGTCAAGCTCAAATATCACTTCAAGTTTTTCACTCCGCACAAGATGACTTTTCCATAACAAATGCAAACGATATTTAATATTGTCATAACTTTGCTGAATCTCTCTTTGCTTGTTTGGCAAAACATTATCGGGTGTGTAGAAATAGTTTTCAATTTTTTCTAATTCACGCGTAATTTCTTGGTGTGCTTCAAGAAAAGTCCTGCGTCGAGATTCTGTTGGATGTGCTGTAAAAACAGGATAGAAGCGAATAGATTCCAAAACTTTGTCGCAGTCAAGTTTATCAAATCCCTCTTCTTCAAGTGCTTGATATGCTGCTGCTATACTACGAGAAACGCTTGCAATTCTTGCTTGTTCTTGTTCCTCATAAATATTTAAAATAATATTATGCAATGAACATGCTTTGATAATACCAACTAAATGCTCACTTTCGCTAATTTCTTGGAATAATGCTTTAAGTTCTGCTGAATTTTGCATATCACCACTTAGAGATTCAAAGAGAGAAAGAAAAACTTTCTTAACTTGCGGATCATTCTCTTCAATAACTTCAAGCAATATATCTTTTAGAATCTCATATTTTGAAAATTCGTCTTTAGTATTTTTTTCTTTTTGTTGTGATTTCTGTTGCATTTCATTCCTTTGTTGTCAAATTTTATGTTAATATATAGTAACATATTTTTGATTATATGACAAGGAAAAATACATGGCATTAAAAGTTTATTATGATAAAGATTGCGATTTAGGACTTATTCAAAAAAAGAAAGTTGCTGTGATTGGCTTTGGCTCTCAAGGACACGCCCACGCTGAAAACTTGCGAGATAGTGGCGTAGAGGTGGTTATCGGGCTATATAAAGGTGGCTCAAGTTGGAAAAAAGCAGAGGCAAAGGGCTTCAAAGTGCTTGAAGTCAGCGAAGCGACAAAGCAATGTGATGTCATTATGATACTTATTCCTGATGAGTTGCAAGCCGATGTGTTTCAAAATGACATTTTGCCAAGTCTTAGTGAGGATAAAATCATTGCTTTTGGACATGGATTCAATATTCATTTCGGGCAGATTAAAGCACCTAAGGGTGTAGGCGTGATTATGGTCGCGCCCAAAGCACCCGGACACACCGTTCGGAGTGAGTTTGTGCGCGGCGGCGGGATACCTGATTTAATCGCAGTAGAGCAAGATACAAGTCGTGGCGATGCAAAAGCCATAGCCCTAAGCTACGCAAGTGCCATTGGTGGAGGCAGAAGTGGAATTATCGAAACGACTTTCAAAGATGAGACAGAAACAGACTTATTTGGCGAACAAGCCGTGCTTTGTGGCGGGGTTACAAGCCTTGTGAAAGCGGGATTTGAAACGCTTGTAGAGGCTGGGTATCCCGAAGAAATGGCGTATTTTGAATGTTTGCATGAGTTAAAGCTCATCGTGGATTTGATTTATGAGGGCGGACTTGCAAATATGCGCTACTCTATCTCAAATACTGCTGAATACGGCGATATGGTGAGTGGTCCTCGCGTCATCAATACAGAATCTAAAAAGGCGATGAGAGAGATTCTCAAAGACATTCAAGAAGGCAGGTTTGCAAAAGACTTTATTTTGGAGCGCAAAGCAGGATATGCACGAATGAATGCCGAAAGAAAGAATCTCGCTGCACACGATATAGAAAAGGTAGGCGGAAGACTTCGTGCGATGATGCCTTGGATTGGGGCGAATAAACTTGTGGATAAGGATAAAAATTAAACTTTTAAGCTTACCTTTGAGGCAAAAAGTATTTGGAAAGCCACTTATATTAAAAAGTCGCACCATGACAAGCTTAATGGGTAAGCAATGATTCTATATGTTGAATATCCTCTAAATCGTGAGAATCTCGCGTATTATAAGGGTTTGTTTTAAATCGCTCATTAAAAATATCGAGAGCATTTTTGCCCTTGGTATTGCGTATCTCCTTGTTCGCTCCATTTTCAAGCAAAAAAATGATACTTTTATGCGTTTTAATCATTCCTAATAAATCCAATAATTGTGTATTCCCTTCCTTTCTTTGTATGTTTATATCCGCTCCTGCTTCTATGGCTAGGCGCAAACTAGGGAGCTTATGGAGTTGCAAAAATATACTATTTATTTGTTCTTTATCTATACTGCCATATTCCTTGCGTATCAAGTTTATAGCAAGGCGCACGATGCGTTCATATTCATCGACTTCATCATTATTCCCTATATTATAGTCTCTCATAAAGGCTTTGTGGAGAATTTTAGAATCTGCTTTTGCTCCTGCTTTAGCAAGTCTTATGATAACTTCTGCATTCGCATACTCAAAAGCAAGGAGCAAAGTATCTGTATCTGCTAATATATCACTTGATAATGGGCGTTTATTCATAAATAATAAAATGGCTTCATTATTAGAATAACTCAAGGCGTGTTGAAATATTGTTTTATCAAAATCCGCGCCATATTTCAAAAGCAATGCGGCAAGCTTGCCGTCTATTTTTTCGTCATAAAAAAATGAGGCTTTTAAGACATTATTCAACACTTCTTTGAGTTTTTTTGTATCAGCATACGCGACACTCTCGCTCTCAAGGAGTAGTCTTAGTATTTTTTCACTTTGCAGAGATTCAGTGAGTATATGAGTATCTAATGCGTTTGCATTGTAGGCGAGGAGGGTTTTTACCATTTCTATATTCCGTTTGTCTATGGCAATAAGCAAAGGACTGCTCTCTCTTTTTTTTCCAAAAAGATTATAAATCCCAGGCATAAACTTATCTTTGAGGTAACATCTTTGGTTTGGATTATGTGCAGGGAATAAAAAGCTAGGTGTGCCAGATTCTAAAAGTGTTTTAGTCCGCTCTATATCGCCATTGCTGACTGCTTCGCAAATGCTTTGGGAATTAAATCGTGTATGCTTATATGCCCAAAACGCGCAAAAAATGCCACACACAATAAAACATATTACTAAAAATCGCTTGAAGCTTTGTTTGGCATATTTATTATGCACACTTGACTTAGCCTTATTGAATCGTTCAAAATTTTGAATGTTGGATTCTAACCATAAGTCATTGCTATGAGCGTTTGTCGTGGGGATTGTGGATAGAGAATCGTATTCTAAGTATTCTTGCAAAAGTCGCACCAATAAAGCAATAGAAACCAAAGCAAAATATTCATTTTCAAATGAAGCGATATTGTTAAGCTTTATGATCTTATCATTTTGAAGCTTTTTGTTTTCTTGCCCATAAAATTCACATTTCGCAAGGGTAGGTTTTGTTTGATGATAGTTATAGAATCTCACTTTCATCAAATATTCTTGCTTATTTTTGCTCCATTCTACAATGAACTTTCCCTCACTATAAGAGATTTGAAGCTTTGGAAGTGTCTTATAGGGATTTTTGGCAGTGCTGAAAATATAAACAATTTGAGAGAATAACCCCAAAGCAAAAAAGACAAAAAATACCACAGGGGCATACAGGAGTGAGAATATAAAGAGTATGCCCGAATAAGGTCCAATGTTTAGTGAATAAATAAATACCACTAAAGGCAACAAAACACCTAAGACTATCCCTGCTATACTCAAATATTTAAAAAACAAATTTCACTCCCAATTTTCACTCTAATACCTTTTTCTTAAAATCCTCAAAATCCTTGCATCGTATCACATCACCACATTCCACTGCTTTGATAGCTTTGATTGTCCTTTTGCTTAGTTTTGGCTCGATAGTATCAATACGAAAATCTAGTGATGGCTGCGTTTGCAATATCGCTTTTATGGCTTTTATCATATTTTTATCAGCATTTTTTATTGTGATAGCGACTTCCATAATATCACTCCTTGAAGCTTTTGTGTCATTATATCATTTTTCTTTTTCATTGTTTTAAAATACTTCACTATGTGAGCCGATACGCATACATGTAAGCAATAAAAGATTCTCATTCTTTTTGTAGATAAGGAGCAAATCTGGTTTGATATGACATTCTCTATATCCTTGATAGTTCCCTTGCAAGACGTGGTCTTTGTATTTGGATTCTAATATTTCACCATTTGCAAGTTTTTCAATGAGAGAATCTACCATCTCTTTATGTCCTTGTTTGACTATTTTTTTATAATCTTTTTTGAATTGAGTGCTGAAATCAACTTGATACACATTTAATCCTTAAGCAATGCCTCTCTTGCCTCTTCCCATGAGGCAAAGGGTTTTCTTGTGCCATTTTTAATGTCTCTTTCTATCTCCTCGCATTCTTTCATAGCTTCCAAAGTCTCATCATTTGGGTATTTGATAATCTCTAAATCCTTTTTAAGTCCTTGCAGAGATTCTAAAACATTCAAAAGCTCAAAATCTACATTTTTTAATGTAATTGTCATCATTGCTCCTTAAAGACACAAACTTCAATGAAATTATATCATTTTTCTTTTTCATTGTTTTCTTTCACACTCGTATCCCATATCAAAAAGCCAATAGGGAAACTCCCTTTGACATTATCAAAGGTATAAGCGGGACAAATGAATCCTTTTAAAAACTTTGCTTGAAATGCTGAGCGGAATGTGATGAAGTTGGTGGAATTGAGGTATTTGAGTTTGCTAAAAGCCGCCAAAATGCAACCATCAATCTCTTGATAGATTCTAAAGAAAAATTGTGCGAAAAGTTCATTCATAGCGTTACCACCCACAAGTGATAGGTATTTTTCGTAAGTTTTTGTAGAATTCGCAACAAGCGGTTTGCCGTTTCCACCATAAGAACTTGCCTCCGCATAAGGTGGATTGATAAAAATAATGAGCTTTTTGCGTTTTTGCTCATCACTTAGAATCTCTATGAGATTTGCGGGGAGTTTGGACTTCTGACAATACTTGCATTCCTCATCAAAGCTCTCTTGGTGATTGTTACAGGCTTTATCAAAGAGAGTATCATTTAAGAAATCAAACTGAAAGATATGATTTTCTAAGAGATTTGTCCCATTTCTTATCCGCTCTTTGAGAATCTCTATATCTGCTTTATCTAGGGTTGAGGCAAAGATATTTCTAGGATTGGTAAGGTTGGCTAGTAAATTCCCTGTCCCTGCTGCACAATCCCAAATATAATATTCATCTTGATAATCCTCTCCTAAGGCTTTCTCCAAATACTCCTGCGCTCTATTTACCCATATTTGTGGAGTGAAAAAGCTCCCTTTACGCTCTCGTATATCTTGTGGGACAAGCAAATCCCTCCGCTCTAAAATATAATCCCAATACTCCTCCTCTGGTGGTCGCTCATAAATCGCCCAAAATGTAGTATGTGCCTTTTGATTGTCGTTAAAGCTTACTTCACTAAAATTCAGTCTCCCGCTTGGCGTGCGTTCAAGATTGATTTTATAGCTCTCTCTTTCAAGCAAGATTCGAAGATTTTGCATAATTTCTTTTGTGCTATTGTCATGACTCAGCAAATCTGCAAGGTAGAAATCAGATTCTAAAATATCGGGTTTCTCTGCTTCAAAATCTAAGCTAATACTTGGCTTCACACTTTCATGCCATCTTTGATAGACATAGACGAAGTTATTTTTCGTGATTTGAATCTTTTGTAAGTTTTTGTTTATAAGCGTGAAGTTTTCTTTGATGAAAAGCTCTAGCTGGGATTTGTCGTGTGAAAAGTCAAATTGTAGCTTTTTAGATTCTATATTCTGTTGTATATCTTTATAGAGTTGGAGAAACTCTTTGCTTTCATGATTGCTTGGTGCAACATTCCAATTAAAATCATTTTGAGAAAACACACCTTGAATCTCATGCCATTCAAGAAAAGCGATTTTCTCACAATCAAATGCCCCTAAGAATATCGGGGGGAGATTCTCCTCAAATGTTCTTTCTTTGCCAATCGTAAGGATTAATTGCACAAAAGATTCTATCAAATCAGCTGTATTGCCCTTTTTTGCTTCTGCCCAAAGGAAATTGATTTGATGAAATAAGGATTTATCATCATAAGAGATACAAAAATCAATCTTGCCAATGATACGCGTATGATTAAATATCTTATGATGAAAAAAGTCATTTGCGACTTTGTTTTTCAGCTCTTCTTCGCTTATATTTTGTGAATACATTGTGTGCCTTTATGTGAGATTCTCTCTTCACAAAATGGAATCCTTATGAAAACTATGAAGAGGAATTCTAAACTTACTTAGGAAAATATAAGGAGGCATTATAGCGTTTTTGTTGCTAGAATATTGATAGAAATGCTAGATTCTCTATGAATGAATCCGCTTCCCTTTCATGTATCAATCAATTCTCCATACATTATGCCCACACTAATCCCGCATGACATTATTTGCAAAAAGCTCTCCATAAGGTGTTTTGTCTCGCACGAGAGATAAAAACGCAAAAAGCTCATGATTGTTTTGAATAGATTCTAAGATGAGTTTGAGAATCTGCGTCGAATCTGATGGCGGAATATGCTTTAGTATCGAATATTTTGATGAGAAATGACGAAACATCTTGTCAATAAGCGGGGTGTTTGTAATCTCGACAATGAGCGAATCAATAGGCATTTTAAAAAACATAAGATTCTTATCTTTATTCAGAGAAATATACATCGTATCCATACCAAGCACTTTTGTCGAATATGAATCAAACAAATATAAATGTTTGTTGTAATTATCATCAAAGACTTCAAGCATAGTTTGCAAAATGACAATCTTTTGTTGGCGACTATACGCATTGCCGATAGGGCAAAAGGCAAATTTGAGGAGGGATTCTATTTACTCTGTTTTATATTTAGGTTTTATCTCGCTGATAATTATCGAATAAGCACAATGTTTTCTCCAATAACCTCCCCACTAATTGTTCTCTTGCTTTCAAGATTCTCAATTTTTATGATATCACCCATAACACCATTTTCCACAGATTTTCCTGTAGTAATCGCTTCTATCCCATCTGTTCTTAAAATAATTTTTACTTGAGAATCTTTTGCTATAAGGATTCTTTTGGATAATTTGTTGCGTGAAATAATGCTATTTGCTGGAATATAAACTTTTGCACTTGATTGAAGTATTTCCGCTTTTGTCGCGGGAATACTAGCTAAAATTGAAAAATCTTGTAATCTCTCAGTAAATTTTGCAGTATTAAAGTTGCTTTTTGCAGGAATATTATCACTTGCAATATATATTCGTATATTTGCTTGTATAGTGTATTTTATATTTTCTTGGAGTATTTTATTATTATATTTATAACTTACAGTAACATATCCATTTGAATTTCGTATCGAATTGAGATTCTTTGAGAGAAGTTCAATATTATAGAGATTAAGTGTATTACGTGTAATCAACGAAATTGATTCTATATGAATTTCAGGATATGTTTTGGAGTATTCATTTTTGATATAATTTTTTAGAATTACCACATTGTCATTATTTGCTAAACATATTATTTGCGTAAAACCGATAAAGAGTAATAGTAAAATCTTTTTATACTTATGTGTGAATTTTTTCAATGATATTGGACTACAAAAGATGTCTTTTTGTGTAGTATTATTTTTTAATAACATTGTAAAACTCCCAAAAATTAATCCCAAATTATAATAAAAATAATTTAAAAAGCAAAAAACCATAAAATAATTTTTCATACAAAGTATAATTCTTATATCAAAAATAGTAAAAATATAATAATTAAAGTGTTAATTTAAAAAAGCATAAGTTTGTTATAATGTGTTGCATAACTTGTGGCAATAAAGCTTAAATATTACTTTTTTACCCAATTTTGTATTTTTCTTAATTTTAATTTAAAGTAATATTTGAAATTGTCTTATTGTTGTTACTATAACACATTATCAAATCTAAAAGGAAGGTAAATATGTCAGATTTAGAAACTTTGGGTGCATGGACACAAAATTATACCCCTATTGCAGATAATATTTGGATAAGTGGGTTGGTCGCATTATTACCAATTCTTTTATTTCTTGCATGCCTCGTTTGGCTCAAGTTAAAAGGTTGGGTAGCAGCAAGTTTAACCGTTGGTTTGAGTGCTATTATCGCACTTGTTGTTTATCAAATGCCCTTTAATATGATTTTAATGAGTTTTATGCAAGGGTTTTTGACTGGGCTTTGGCCTATTGCTTGGATTATCATTGCAGCAATATTCTTATATAAAATTGCTGTCAAAACGGGATATTTTGAAATTCTTAAGCAAAGCGTTATGGCTGTTACACCAGACCAAAGATTGCAGGTTATCTTAATTGCATTTTGTTTTGGTGCATTTTTAGAAGGTGCTATTGGTTTTGGTGGTCCAGTTGCTATTACCGCAGCTTTACTTGTAGGTTTGGGTTTGCGTCCATTATATGCAGCTGGGTTATGTATGATTGCCAATACCGCACCCGTTGCATTTGGTGCAGTTGGTATTCCAATTATTGCCTTAGGCAATGCTGTTGGTGTGAGTTCACATGATATTGCAGGTATGGTTGGGAGAATGTTGCCACCATTAACACTTTTTGTGCCATTTTTTATCGTATTTTTGATGAGTGGTTTTAAGGGGGTAAAAGAGACATTTCCAGCTGTTTTTGTAGCATCTGTTTCTTTTGCAGGTGTGCAATATTGGAGTTCGAATTATCTAGGACCTGAACTACCTGATATTATCTCTGCGATTGTTTCTATTGCGGTAACTTCAATTTTTTTAAAGTTTTGGCAACCAAAAAATATCTATACTGGTGATACAAACCATAACTCTAACATCGCTAAAGCAGAAAAAACAGAACAACATTCCGTAGGAACAATATTCTTAGCGTGGATGCCTTTTATATTGTTGGTCATTGCTATTGGACTTTGGAATCTCCCAGCATTTAAAGCATTGTTTGGTAGTGATGGTGTGCTTAAGGATACAAATATTTTATTCGCAATGCATGGGCTACACAATCAAGTCATGCAGGTAGCTCCATTGTATCCTGATCCTACTCCACTTGGTGCTACATGGAATTGGCAACTGATCCAAAACTCTGGAACAGCAATTCTACTAGCAGCTATCTTAAGCATATTTATCTTGCGAGCTAGAGTAAATATGGTAGTGGAAGCTGCAAGTGAAACATTAAAGGAAATGTTTATACCTATTGTTACAATTGGACTCGTGGTAGCCTTTGCATTTATAGCAAAAAATAGCGGACAAGCTGCAACTATGGGTATTGCACTCTCTCATACAGGCTCACTATTCCCATTCTTCTCACCATTTATTGGTTGGATAGGTGTGTTCTTGACGGGAAGCGATACAAGTGCAAATTTATTATTTGGTCCATTGCAACAAGCAACAGCAAAAGTTTTAAATGCTCAAGAAGTATTATTCTTAGCAGCGAATACAGTTGGTGGCGTTGTTGGGAAAATGATTAGTCCTCAAAGTATTGCTATTGCATGTGCAGCGGTAGGACTTGTGGGTAAAGAGTCTGATTTATTTAGATTCACACTTAAATATTCTATTGGGTTTGTAATTTTTATTGGGATTTGGACAGCATTTATTGCTTATATCATTCCGGGAATTATTATTCATTCCTAGTCATTTGATATATGATGTATATAGATATGTTTTAAGAAATCACAGAGAAAATGAAGAGATTTTGTCTTCTATAATTCTCACAAAAATTATAGAAGACTGGATAATAGTTTTTCATGGAAACCTAAAAATAGAGATTTTAGAATCTTTATATTGAGAAATATTACATATTTGAGAGGTATTAATTGCTTTAGCCAAAATTGATTCAGAAACAAATTACTCGATATAGAGTATTACATGTATGTAGAATCTTTTGATTAATATTGGCTAAAGTAATGAAAGATTCTTTTATTGCATAATAATAGCGTTTAACTTGAGCTGATTTTAGTAAGCATTACCTTTGCCATTTCAGAAATTCTTTTTCCTGTTGCAACTTGATTAAGACTTTTTGCTTCAACCATAACTTTACCCAAATCTTTAGAATCTTGTGCATTAACTCTTATAATAATTGCTTGAAGTGCAGATTCTAACTCTCTATCGTTTAATTGTTTAGGTAAATATTCTAAAATCAAAGCAATCTCAAATTCCTCTTTATCGGCTAAATCCTTGCGATTTGCTTGTATATAACTTTCTTTTGCATCTTCTCTTTGCTTTAATGCTGTTTTAAGAATATTTATACAATCTTCATCGCTAAGAGTGATTCTTTTATCAATTTCAACTTGTTTGAGTGCTGCGTGTAATGTTCTTAATGTATCTCGTTTAGCATTATCTTTATTTTTCATGGCTTCTTTGATGTCTGCCATCATTTTTTCTTTTATGTTCATAACTATCCTTTTAGGAATGTAATTTGCTTAAATTATACAATATTTTACTAAAGGATGAGTATGAAAAAGATAACTTTGGCAGTGTTTTTACCTATTTTATTGTTTGCCTATGAGCCAGAAATCGATATGAATCCCCCAGATTATGTTAATGACATGCCATCAAAGGATCCTGTTCCAGAATTTTCAAGACCAGGTTCTCTTTTTGGACAAGGGGAAAGACCTTTATTTGCAGACAGAAGGGCTATGCGTGTTGATGATTTGATTACTATAAATGTGCGTGAGAATATTACAAATGACTTTAAAATTGACAAAAAATATAGTGGGAGTAGCGGAGGAAATATTATTCCACCACAAATTGCATATAATGGGCAAGATGCTCAACAACAAGCTAACACACAATATTTGAATGACCAAGTAAATTATACTTTGACAAAACCAAATAATACGAGCAATTTTCAAGGTGGTGGGACATACTCTCAAGCACAGAATCTTTCATTAACACTCACTGCAAGGATTCTGAAAGTTATGGAAAATGGTAATTACTTTATCTATGGAAAGCAAGAAATGCTGGTTAATGGAGAAAAACAAATTCTTCAGATTAGCGGTGTGATACGCCCTTATGATATTCAAAGAGATAATAGTATTGAGAGCAAGTATATTGCTGATTCAAAAATATCAATTGTAAGTGTAGGAAAAATTTCTGATACTTTAGGAAAAAAACCAACAACTGATGCAATAGAATCAAATTGGCCATATTAGCGTCTCATTGCAATGTATTGAATATTTGGAATATTCAATAAAGAGGAAGATGACACAATATAATATTGTTAAATAAGTGGGGGTATCTTGCAATAATCAACAAATGAATGTATAGATTCTATACATCGATAAATGTCTGGCTAAATCAATGCTAATGACTAAGAAGATAGTAAGTTCATTTGCCTCGTTCTAATTTTAGAGATTGGAGTCAAGTTGGTTTTATCCATTTAGTTTATGAATAATTCATGTGATTTCGTTGGAGCAAATTACATCGCGGTAAGATAAACTTTAATGTCCTATTTGTTTCTTATTAATAGAATCTAAATGATGCGATCTAGATTCTATAAATTTTAATTTCAATCCATCAATAATACAACCAATCCATGCTCATACCAACTTCAAATAAAAGCATGAAGTTATTGGCTTTAGGATAAATAATGTCCGCATTTGTATATGTCGCATGAAAGGCATTCATGTTGTAATAAATCCCCTTTATTCTTGCATAAAAATCAGCCTTCTTCGCTCTATTGATATATGGTGGCTCTATATCTCGTCTCAATATAACCCCTAGAGATGCTTCAAACCGATTCCCACCACTGAATGTAAAAGATTCATCAAAACTAGCACCCATATACCGCTTCAATATATTAAATCCATAACCAAGAGAATATTCGATGCCTAGATTCTGATTTATCATTTTGCGATTAAATACACTTACTCCTAAAAAATACATTGGATTTACAAAAGCTTGCGGTGTAATGCGTGCCATATTATACACATCCATTGGTATATTTAATGAGATAACCAGAGGATTATTTAAATCACTACTAATATTATACCCAATACTAGGATTTACAAGCACAATGAAATGTGTGCGTTTATACATAGTCGCAGAATCCACTATACCACTTGCACCATACCCACCCATTCCATCAAGGTTTAATGTTAATCCACTCTGCCAATAATGCCCGAAAGAAAAAGAAAGGAAGCCACCGAGATTACTCGCTCTAGAGTCTGGTAAAGTATCAAACCCACCATAATACATACCAACCCCAATTCTCACATCACCACAACTCTTTTCATAGCAACGATAGGCATGAGAAATATTGCTAAAGATTATAGGGAATAATAAAAGAATAAAAATTCGATATAACATTAGAGTTTTACAGGTGGGATGTCAATTGTTGGAATCTCAATAGCACTCTTGCCACATTGCTTATCTACCCCACAAGAAAAGGCATAATTTATAAGTGCTATAGCCAATGGGATAACAAACCACCAGAACTCACCCTTAGTCTCTTCCATCTCTTGATTATCCAACACCGCAACTTTACTTGTATCTATTCCATTAAACAAGAAATCTGCATCAGATTGTTGAAACTGATGATGTGAAGTTTGCACTTGTGCTACTTCAATATGTGCTTTTGCTGACAATGAACTGATACCAGGTGTTAAAGCTAACACAAAAATACTAAAAAGTCTTTTCATAACTTTCTCCTTAAAAAATAAATAAAGTAACTTATAGCTTAGAGATAAATTTAATATATTATGTATATATCATTTTACATATCATTTATATTTTATATATAATAGTTAATGTTGATATATATATATATATATATATTGTAAAAAGATACAAAAATAATAATATTAAGATTCTACTACTCTAAAACTATGTTATGTATTATAATAGAATAAAACTTAGTTTATTCTTAACTAATAATTTTCAATGCAACATTAAAATGTATTTTATGAATAAAAAATTATTATATTTATAATTTAATAAAAATGTAAAATTTTTTTAACATTTCTTCTTCCTTTTTTTTTCATTATTTCTTAGAAATATCGTAGTATAGGGAGTTTGTAAAGAGAATATGAAAAACAATAAAAAGAGA
>NZ_NXLQ01000239.1 GCF_003364195.1 Helicobacter didelphidarum
ATTATAAGTATAGACTTCATTTATTATCCCTCTCTCTCCTTTATCATATCTAGCAAAGCTCAAGGTAAATAATTGTGCTAGACAGCCTCCTAATGAATGTCCTGTGATATTAAGTTTGGTATTAGAAGTAATAGGAGAGATAAAATTCTCTAAAGTTGCTTCTTGAGTGGAATCTTTTAGTAATTTAGGATTGATGTATGGTTTATGTTCTTTTTGGTTATTATAGATTGTTTTATAGATTTTATATTTTGTGGTGTTTTTAGATTCTACAAACTCTTTAGATTCTATATCAATATGAAAAGGCATATCGCCTTTGCATTGAAGATAGAATAATATCATATCA
>NZ_NXLQ01000240.1 GCF_003364195.1 Helicobacter didelphidarum
AATGCCTTTGTCTCTCAAGAATATATAGATAGAAAGATATTAGGAGAAGAGAGCACAGAATCTCATAATACTTCAAAGAAGAGAGAATCCGATAAGGATACTATAAGTCATTTAAGTCATTCTAGCAAGAGTGATAACAGAGATGCTCTATATCATCATACATACACTGCAGATTCTAATAATAATTTAAATGAGAATAAAAAATCACATAATCTCTCAAACCCATCTTACTTACCTCATATCTCCTATACCCCATTCTTACGAGTAGCCTCTCCAATAGCAAGTAATCAGAGTGGCTTATTTGCTATCCCTAGAGTAGGAGATGAAGTGATT
>NZ_NXLQ01000241.1 GCF_003364195.1 Helicobacter didelphidarum
TCTTTTATCAAATATATCCTATTTTGCATCATAACTTTGATTGCCATACTTGTTGTTTTGATATGGAATCCAAATGAACCTCCTACTTGTGATTGTGAATGCGTGCTAAACCATCTCTATAAAATTGATACTTGCTATATTAGGGATAAGAGTGAGTGAGATTTAAGACTTTATGATATTAATGAAAGTTTAAAGATGGCAAAGTAATTGATGTAATCTTAAGAAATAAATAGTAAGGAGTAAATATGCTACCATTAAGAAAATGTGAAGATGAAGATATGGAATACACAAAGAATGCCTTTGAAGTTTCTATCTCCAATGAAATTCCTAAGT
>NZ_NXLQ01000242.1 GCF_003364195.1 Helicobacter didelphidarum
AATTGATGAATCAAACCTATATTATGTTAATGATATACAAAACATACACGAGTTAATTGATAAATTAAACGCACTTTTAAAACCACATATCACACAATATTTATTAGACTTAGATAAAGAGAAGTATTCACAAATTCATAATGATATTTTTATTAAAAATGAAATTCCATATTTTAATGAAATAGATTCTTTACGCAAGGAAAAAGATAATGGAAAATAAAAACATTTATAAAGGCTTAGAATGCCATTGCAGTGAGTTTGAAAAGATACCAATTCATAGGCGAGAGCTAGGAATGGCTGGAGGTGTAGTAACTTATGGAGTGGCAAT
>NZ_NXLQ01000243.1 GCF_003364195.1 Helicobacter didelphidarum
TGATTTACTTATTCACCAGCCCAATACTTCAAATGGCTTCTCTGCTACCCTCTTTGGAGAAAAACGCAAACAAAAAAATACAGAATCTAAAGAGATAAGCTATACTGCTGAATATGGCTATATGAATTATATCCTCTCTTTTCGTGGCACAGAGTTTAGCAATATGGGCGATATAGGAGCTGATATAAAACTTATGGTAGCAAGTATCCCTAAAAATCAATATAATGATATGATATTATTCTATCTTCAATGCAAAGGCGATATGCCTTTTCATATTGATATAGAATCTAAAGAGTTTGTAGAATCTAAAAACACCACAAAATA
>NZ_NXLQ01000244.1 GCF_003364195.1 Helicobacter didelphidarum
TTCTAACAGCTGCCCTCCAACCAAAGTATATCGTTGAGGAACACTTAAAGCATTTATCTCTTTGTATGCTTTGTTCATATCCTCCCAACTCGGTCTTTTACATTTTATACTTACAGATTTATCTCCACAAGTTGCCTTTATTGTTATTGCCACCTATCTTTCCTCCCTAATCTTTATATTTTTTATGATTGCTTGATTATAAGGGATATTTATTCACATTCCTTGCAGTATTTTTTCACTATGCGCTCGACTTGTGTATTATAGCCTGAACCATAACCAGTGCCATAATAAAACATTCCCATACAGCCCTTAAA
>NZ_NXLQ01000245.1 GCF_003364195.1 Helicobacter didelphidarum
TCTCCACTGCCTTCCTCTGTCCTATATTAGAAGATAATGAATTAAAATGTCCTCATAATGGCAGAGTAAAGCTAAAGAGCAAGAAAGGTAAAAGCTTCAAGTCTAAAGACATTCCTATGATTTTAGAATCTGATTTAATGAACTCTAGCATTGTAGGTTGCACTAATAATATAGCAGGTGTTCCTACTCCTTGTTCTCTTATTTCTGTAATACTCCCTAGTGCTAGAGCATTAAAAAGATATAATGATGATTATCCTATAATGCAAGACAATGCGTTGTCTTTTGGATAATTTCAAGGGAATCTTTGATTT
>NZ_NXLQ01000246.1 GCF_003364195.1 Helicobacter didelphidarum
TATTACCTTTATACTCTAACAAATCTTGTGGCAACTCTATTGCGAGTGTAGAAGTATTATCATCATTGATAACTTCTTTTGCTTGTATGTTTGAATCTTCATAGCTAAAGGGCTTGTTTGTATTATTTTGGTTTGTAGATTCTATGTTTGTGTTAGATTCTGTATTGCTTAAGATAGGGTTAGAATCTATTATGGTTTGTTTGGCGTTATTGCTTGTATGATTGCTTATAAAGCCATCGCAATTTATATAGCACACTATGGCATTTACACTAGGAATACGATTGTATGTATCTTTAGAATCATAAAGTTT
>NZ_NXLQ01000247.1 GCF_003364195.1 Helicobacter didelphidarum
CTACCAACTACAGAAGTGATAAAAATGGATATTTCAGAAGAGACGAGCAAATATGTAACAGATATTTATCATCAAACAAATAGCATTATACAATCTTCCCCCTATGCCAACTACAAACCCAACTACCTAGACCCTAACTACTACACAGGGCAAAAGTCTCATCTCTCAGAGTTTAAAGCAATCCAAAAGCTTTATTATAAAGACCCTATTAAAGGAGCTATAGCTCCTTGGACAAAAGCAGAAAAAGCGTATTATGAATCTCTAAAGACAAAAAGAGAAAGATATAAATACCTAGTCATTAGAAGTGGT
>NZ_NXLQ01000248.1 GCF_003364195.1 Helicobacter didelphidarum
CGTTCCAGCAATAGGAAAGCCAGAACCGATAGTTGCCCCTGTTGCTGCCCCTGTGGCAATTCTACCTAGAACATTGATACCAACTTTTGCTAGGGTTTTCCTAGTTGCCTTACCAACTAATGTATTTGCTGATTGCTTTGCAATAAAATCTCCACCAGCTCTCATTCCGCTTTGCGTTGCAACTTGCATTCCACCACCTATAATACCACCAGCCTTTTCAGCACCTATTTCCATAGCTAAAGTAGCACCAATTCTTTTCGTGTCATTTGTAGAAGCGCTTTTTGTAATGCCACTTACTACGCCATTA
>NZ_NXLQ01000026.1 GCF_003364195.1 Helicobacter didelphidarum
GTAATAGTAGAGATTATAGAGAATGAACAAGAATAAGAACAGAGAAATATTGTAATTTTACTTGTTTCTTGAATAAAAATGTATTTTAGTAACATTTTTATTCAAAATATAAGGTTTTATCCCAGTGTTATGTTGTCTAATACTAGAAAAAACGGGGAAAATTTATAGAATCTAAAAAGTAGTGGTATTGCTCCGTGATTAAGATTCTATCAAGAATATTTATCTTTCTTAATAAGATTAAAACAAATATTTATAAGAAGTATAAACACAAATAATACAACGGCATTAGCAATTAAAACATCTCTATGCAAACCTTCCGCATATCCCATTTCAAGGACTATATTTGTTGTTAGTGTCCGCACACCATCAAGCACATTATTTGGAATCTGGACTTGATTACCAGCTACCATAATAACTGCCATTGCTTCACCAATAGCACGACCAACACCAAGTATAACAGAAGCTAGAATACCAGATTTAGCAGCAGGTAATAATGCAAAAAATACGCTTCTTTCTTTGCTTGCTCCCAATGCTAATGCCCCTTCATAGTAGATTCTAGGGACAGAATCTATTGCTGCCTTTGAAACAAGAATGATTGTTGGAAGAATCATGATCGCAAGGATTATAGATGCTGCAAGCACACTTTTTCCAGAAATACCATCAAAACTAGCCGAAAGAATGGGAACAAGCACCACAAGTCCAAAAAATCCATACACAACAGATGGAATAGCACCTAAAAGCTCAACTGCAGGAATCAAATATCGTTGCGTTTTTTTGGAACAGAACATCGAAAGATACACAGCACTTAAAATACCAAGAGGGACACCAAAAAGAATTGCTAGTGCAGTTACATAGAAGCTTCCAACAATCATGGGAAAGATTCCAAAAATCTCTTCTGAAGGAAACCAATCAAAACTAAAAATAAAATTTGAAAAACCAATTTGCATTATTGTTGGAATAGCATTCCCAAACAAAAAAAAGCAAATCACAATAACCGCAAAAATGGAAATCATTGCACAAATCAAAAATAAAGATTGAAAAAACTTCTCTTTCAATGTATTTCGCTTCATGTTTATCCTTATTGGTATTGCAATAATTCTAAAATATTTTATATGATAAAGATTCCGAATATTAATTAGATTACTGCGAAATTGTTTTAACTTTCCACTATCCCGGAATGAGACATTGTTTGGAAAAGATATAATTGCCTAAACAATTCATAAGATAAAAATTAGAATCTATAATCTTTAAGAAACATAAACAAAAATTTCTATTGAGATGAGATAAAAATAAAATATTAGTTATAAATTCATCTTCCTCTATATTACTTGTTTGCAATTAGTTTTCAAGATAAAGAGATTCTATAGTTTTTATATTTGAGAAACTTGGATTATTTTACATCTTTCCAATCTGTTATTTCACCTAGAAAGATTTTCTTAACACCTTCTTTAGAAATATTCTTTATTGGATTATCCTTATTTGTAATCACTGCCAATCCATCAATTGCTAAAACTTGTGCTTTAATACCTTTTTGTAGTTCAGCTGGTTTTAACTCCCTTGATACCATGCCAATATCAGCGATTCCCTCTACAACAGAATTTACACCTGTTGTAGAATCTGATTGCGAGATTTCAATAACCGCATTTGGATTTACACTTTTATAGCTCTCTGCTAATTTTTCCATTAGTGGCGTAATCGAGCTTGAACCAGCTATAATCAATTTTCCAGAAGGCTTTTTGCTTGTAAAATTTGTGTTTTTTGAGGCTACGATATACCCTGCTTTTTCAATTACTGCCTTAGCATTTGTGCTATATGCTAGAAAATCTGTAATTAAAGGATTTTCAGTTTTTGTTACAATATTAAAAGGGCGTGAAATTTTATAAGTCTTGTTATTAATATTTGCAACACTTGGTGCAACGCCATCAATATTGACTGCTTTTATAGTGTTATTTAATGAACCAAGAGAAATATAACCAATTGAATTTTTGTTATTTGCAATAGTTGTCATCATAACACCTGTTGAATTTGTAACTTCTGCTTTAGAGGTTGTGCCATCAACTTTTTTACCTTGTATTTCCTTTTGGATTCCAAAGATTTCCACAAATGCACCTCTTGTGCCTGAGCCCATTTCCCTTGATATTGGATGGATTGTATCTGCGATTGCAATGTTTGCACTTAAACTTAATCCTGCTAAGATTCCTAAGATATATTTTTTCATATATCCTCCTATGTGATAAAATATACTGCAATTATAAAAACATCATGTAAAATATAATCTCATAGAATGTAAAGTATATGTAAAAGCAATTTTGTGCTTTAAGGCTTTTTCTTACTCTTTGCTTCTTGTGTGGAGTGATAGATTTACCTTTATCCTTTGGCATGTCTTTGTCTTGCAATACTTCTAACTTGTTATCATTCTTTGATAACTTGGTTTTATTTGTATCATAACTAACAACAGCACTAAGAGAACCTAAGGTATCTTGTAAGCTTTTAAACCCCATTATATACCCTTTTTGAATAAAATATTTGTGTATAGTTTCATATTCCACAAGACAAAAAAGCATATTTTATAAGAATATGTAAAGCGATAAATAGGGGTTTTAGGGGGGGGTAATTTTTAGGATAGCATCTACCCCACTTTTCATTCCTAAAATTTAATTTTTCTAAATAATATAGTTATGCGTTAGATATGTAACTCGGAATATTTACTCCAAATGATATTAAGTATTTCAATGTTGGAATTATGATTGTATGCTACTTCTAGAATGAGAACTATATGTATTGTAGAAAGAATCATTATTGTATTGTATTTATGTAGATGTTTCTTGTGCTTAGAGCCTCGAGTGCTCTTTTGCAAAGATGAAAAAATATGTGTATTCAAATTTTTCGCAAAATTCCTATTTGCTAACTATCCTTAGTTCCCTCGTCCAAGCTCTTCTTGATGAATCTCACGCCATGCTTCTAACAAACCTTTTGCTACATTTACAACAATATCAATTTTATCAACATTATTTTCCATGTTTGCTTGTGTCAAAAGTTTGATTTGATGCGTATAAAGCCCCGTTAAATATACTGCAACTTCACCACCTCTATCATAATCCAAAACATTAAGTAGTTCAGTAAAAATATCTGTGGTGCGGTTGATGTAATAAATTTTTTTCTCTATATCATCATTTTCCATGTGTCTGCGTGCCTGACCTAAAAATCTCAAAATACCTTCATACAACATTTCTATTAGTTTTGCGGGACTCTCTACACTAACAGAAGTTTGTTGATACATATTATGGGCATTAAACGCTCTCATAATTTGCTCCTTATTTCTTTTTGTCGTTACCGGCAGCTTGGTCTATCATCATTTGGACAGCATTGAAAGAGTTATTGGCTTTTGCTATTTGTTCATCAAAGGAAGCAAATCTCTTTGCCATAGTATCATATCTGGCATCAAGCATTTTCTTTGACTTATCCCTTTCAGAATTATAGTTTTTTAATTCTCTTTCAAGTGTTTGCCCAAAAGTTTTCAACTTAGCATTTCCACCTTCTAATAAATCGGCTAAAACTGCATTTACTTTTGTAAAAACTCCATCATATCTTGTAAATTTTCCTGAACTATCTTTTTTCTCACCACCATAAAATACTTCTTTTGCCTTTTCTGGGTCAGAACTTACGGCACTTGCGAGTTTTCCCGCATCTAATGACATAACGCTTTTATCATTGAGACTAATCCCAAAATCCATCAAACTTTTTACTTCTGTTCCGCTTGTGATACTCTGTGTAAGTGCTTGATTAAGATTTGGACGAATAGTGCGAATCATTGTTTCTGTGTTAAAAACACCACCTCTTTTTGTATCAGGATCAAATTTTGTAACCGCATCAAGCTTTGGCACTGTTTCGTTATAAGCTTTTACAAACTCTGTTACCTCTTTAACAAGATTCTCTGTATTTTGTGTAACGCTGATTACATCCGGTTTTCCTTCTTCAGAGAGTTTTTGCAAAGTAATTGTGAGTCCACCTACGACATCATCGATTGTATTGCTTGAACGTTTGATGCTTGCACCATTATAAAGCACTTCAGAATCTGAAGCAGCTTGCACATTTTTTAATTTAAAAAGAGATTTTTGTAAAGTTGAGAAATCACTATACTTCCCACTTTTTAATCCAACACTTTCTAATGCCTTTGTCTCTTCTGGAGAAGTTGCTACAATATTAATCTCTTTCCCGTTTGAATTAAAAGAAATTTTATTATTCTCAACACTTGCTTGCATACCCTCGACTTTATTTAAAGCTTCAACAAGTGCGACTGCATTTTGTTCTGCGGTATTTTCTTTTTTTGTAATTTGACTAAGGTCGATTGTTGTTCCACTTATTTGAAAAGTTCCGCTTAATGCACCAGCTTTTACTTCGTTTGTGCTTGAAAATAACTCTTTAGCTTTTGCTTCGACATTGACAAATCCAAGCATACCTTTTTTCTCACCACCAACACTTATGCTTAACCCTCTTTTATCATTGATGATGAGTGATTTTCCCTCATCACTTAAACCAATATTTATTTCTCCATTTTCTATTAATCCTTTTGTTGTTTCATTATTATTAATTGCGTCTTTGATTGCATGTCGCAATGCCTCTGCACGATCTTGAGAGTTGGAAAGTTTTAATGAGATTCCAATTTTATGTGCTACCCCATCATTACCTTTTACTTCCACATAAAAATCTTGTTCGCCATTAAGTTCTATATCTTGGTCGCTTATGCGTTCAGACTTTATCATTGTGCCAAAATAGATTCTATTGTTTTCTCCTGTTTCTTTGGAATTAATCATAAGCTGATAAGGCTTTTCTCCGCCTGTTTTCATAACAACACCCATCACTTTTCCATTTGTGGCATCTGTAATCGCTTGACTTACCTCCCCAAGTGTCATTCCTGCATTGATTTTGACACTATAATTATTCCCATTTGTATAAAAGTCTAAACTTGTATCTTCATTTGTAAAAACATCATCTCGTGAGGAAAATTTTGTACCTACTTCATTAATATCACTTTTTGCAAGCCCTTTTACCTCTATATTAACATTTTGCACAGGGATACCTGCCGCAGCAGTAGCCTTTACGGCGTCTCCAGATACACTCACATCTCTATGCAAAAAAGTAGAATAGTCAGAGAGTGTTTTTGTATGTCCACGAAGCGTTGCTAATGAAGTTTCTATTTCTACAAGTTGTTTTTGTTTTTCAATATTAAGCTCCATCTTTTTATCAACAGGCTTGATAACATTATCTTCATCTGCTTTTCTTAGTTTGTCAATAACATCTGCATTTAAGACTGAACTACCAAGCCCAAGAGATGTGATTTTCCCTGCCATGTTATTCTCCTCATACCAAATGATTATTTATTCAAATTTATTATAAGAAATTTGTATTCCATAAAATTTTTGTTACCCAACATAACTTAACTTAAACATTTTATAAAATAAAACAAAAATATAAAAAATATCGGCATATTTTTTAAAATTTTAATTTTTAATGATTTTATTGCCAATATTACATGTTTTGCTTCAATCTTTTCATAATCTAAATTTTAATATATTTCTGTAAAAGATTCTAAAATTATCTGAATTAAAGAAAAAATAAACTACAAAATATTTTAAAAAGGTTAAAAATGGAACGAAAATAGCATGCAAAAGAATTAGTAATATGTGTTATTTATAATGAAAGAATTTCGTTTTATAAGAGTAACCAAAACCAAAATGAGTATTTAAAATTGCATAAAAGATATTGCTAAATACTGCTTTATTAAGGCTTAGGTTTGCGTTAGTCTTTAAGAGTTTTGATATGTTCTATTAAAATTAGAGCAAGTGTAATCTTTCTTAATAAAGAATACATTAATTTCTTTAGAATCTTAACAATTCTAAATTGACATTATTTCTAAGGATAACACAATGGGTGGTATATTATCTTCATTAAACACAAGCACAACAGGTTTGCATGCTCATCAACTCATGGTTGATGTAACAGGCAACAACATTGCGAATGCAAGCGATGAATTTTACACAAGGCAACGCGTTATTGTCCATCCAGAAAAGCCACTTTATTATCCAGACTATAATCTTGGACGCGGTGTAAGTGTAGATTCTATCCAAAGATTGCACGATGAGTTTGTTTTTTCACGCTATTCTCGGGCTGCCACAGATCATAACTTTTTTGATACCGAATTTACCACATTAAGAGAAGCTAGCACATATTTCCCTGATGTTGAAGGGGTAGGTATTTATAATGATTTAGAGGAATATTTTAATTCATGGAAAGACATTGCAAAAAATCCAAATGATACTGCACAAAAGCAAGTGCTTGCAAAAAATGCCATGATTCTAACACGCAACCTCAACGACACAAAAGAAAAGTTAGTCATTTTGCAACGCAAGAAAAGTGAAGAATTGGAAGCACAAATCAATGACGCTAATAAATTAGGCAGTCAAATAGCAGAAATAAATAAAAAAATGAAAGAAATGGAAGATTCTCTCACTCTTAAACAAGCAAATGAATTGCGAGATAGAAGAGATGAATTAGAATTTCGTTTGCGAGAGATTCTGGGTGGCAATGTTTTTAAAAATAAACTTAAAGCAAATAATATCGTAGGTGCACAGGCAGCAGATTATGATGAAGATTATACTTTTACTATCGGACATGGATTTAGCATGATTGATGGTGCGAATTTTCACCCAATCATTCTGAATAAAACAAACAATGCAGCTGGATTAAATCGCCTTTATGTTCGTGGATATGACTTTAAAGATGTTGATATTACCGATAGGATTGATGAGGGAAAGGCAGGTGCATTAATTGATCTCTACAATAATGGCTATGAGGGGACAAAGGTTGGTAAATTGCAGTATTATATGAATCTGCTTGATAGTTTTGCTCGAGGTTTGATTGAAGCAACCAACACAATATATGCACAAAGTGGAAGCAAGGAAATCAAAAGTGATATTTTAGAAATTACACAAAATGAAGCATTGCGAGATACCAACTATAATATTAAAATGGGGAAATTTACACTTTATGCGTATAATGCAAATGGTCAAGTCCTTGCGAAAAAAGATATAGTGATTGATGTCCCTACAACGATGCGTGATGTTGTAAAACAGATTAATGCAAATACTGATGACAACAATAACAACAATGCTTTAGACGACTTTGATGATTATTTTCAAGCATACTATAGCGATGAGTCAAAACAATTTAAAATCACTTCAAAATATCCTTCAAAGGGTTTATATATTGGTTTAAAAGATGAAGGCACAAATTTCACAGGTGCATTTGGAATCAATAGATTTTTTGCAGGAAATGATGCAAGCAGTATTGACCTTGAATATGAATATAGAAAAGATTCTACAAAAATCCGCCCATGGCTTATGCCTGTAAGTGGGAATTTTGATGTGGCAAATATGATGCAACAACTTCAATATGATGAAGTTGAATTTTATCAAAACAAACTTGATAAAAAACACATGAAACTCAATGAATTTTACCAATTTACAACAGGTGCGGTTGCGAACCAAACACAAGAGACAAAAATTGCCCTTGATACAAAAAAGAGTGTGTTAGAGGCAATCAAAAAAGAACATTTAGCCATTTCACAAGTGAGTGTTGATGAAGAAATGGTAAATCTCATTAAATTTCAAGGTGGATATGCTGCAAATGCAAAAGTTATCACAACGATTGATAGAATGATTGAGACATTGCTTGGAATCAAACAATAATCTTACAAAACTCTTCAAAGAATTTTTAGAATCTATTTCATTATAGAAATAGGATTTGAAAAGAACAATTAACTAGATTCTCTAATTACAAAAAGTTACTTTTATTGGTATTTTATAAATATTCTACGCATTAGATTAATATTTTGAAATTTCTTTTTTTTTTTTTTTGTTACTATATCATGTACAGCAAAGTCTATATTATGATATAAAATTATGTTTTTAGGAGTTATTTTATGAAAAAGAGTTCAATAGTATTAAGTCTAATCCTTGCAACAGGTATTGCTCATGCGCAAGAGAGTGGCTTTTTTATTGGTTTGTCTGCTGGGTTAGGATTAAATTCAGTTAGTGCAAAAACGTCTATTAGTGACATTGAAGTAGTCAATAATTTCAGCCTAACAACAAATCTAACTTATGGTGCGAGATTGGGTTATATCCTCGCATTTAATGAGATGAATGCCTTGAGAATCTATGGAGATTTCACAGCGGGTAATTTTACCACTGCCATATTGTCCGGTAATCAGGGGGGTATTAGTTCTTATGGTTACTACCACATGACTGGTGGTGGTGGGCTTGACTATCTCATTAGTTTCTCAGAGAGTTGGGGTATGTTTATTGGTGCAGGATATAATTATGCTTTTGGTAAATTTATGGACTCTCGTAGTAAACCTAATCCACATAACCCTTATGCAAATATTGGTGTAGCGTGGAATTGGAGCATACTGCGTCTTGAGGTTGGTGCGAAGATTCCATTCTTAAGTTGGGAAAATACAACTACTACGATACCCATAACAGCAACTGACTCTATCGTTTTTTCTTCTCACGCAAGGACAAATGCGCAAATCTATTTTAACCTTGATCTTGTGTTTTAATCTATAATGTGCATACTACAAAGGTAGATATTTATAGTCATGAATAGAGCTTTATGATTTCCTAAGCTTTCCTTACTTTCATTTTTATAAAGTGAGGGCAACCAACTGTAATTAAAATTATATAATAATATATAAAATTACATAAATATTTTATAGATTATTCTTGATTTAAAAAATTTATTTTGCTATAATTTAATTTATGAACAATCTATTATCAATTGGCAAAGCTTCTAAACTTCTTGGCGTTACTATCCAAACGCTACGCAACTGGGATAAGCAAGGCTTATTAAAGCCTGATGAATATACCAGAGGTTGTGAGCGTAGATATAAGCTTGAAACTCTAAAAAATATCAATAAAAATATTAAGTTTAACTCTGACAATTTAAAAACCATAGCTTATGCTAGAGTTAGTTCCCACGATCAAAGAGATGATTTAATAAGACAAGTGCAGGTTTTAGAACTCTATTGCTCTAAACAAGGATTCAATTATGAAGTAATCCAAGATTTAGGTAGCGGTATGAACTATTATAAAAAAGGTTTAACAAAGCTATTAAATCTAATCTTAGAAGGACAAGTTAAAAGATTAGTTTTAACACATAAGGATAGACTGCTTAGATTTGGAGCAGAACTTGTATTTGCTATTTGTGAAGCTAAAGATGTAGAAGTAATTATTATTAATAAAGGAGATGAGAATCCTAAATTTGAAGAAGAGTTGGCTAAAGATGTGCTAGAAATTATTACTGTATTTTCTGCAAGATTATATGGAGCTAGAAGCAAGAAAAACAAAAAGCTCTTAGATGATATGGAAAAGGTAGTCAATGACAATCTCGCATAAAATAGAGTTAAATCCAAATAATAAGCACATTACACATTTCAAAAAAGCTTTTGGCTGTTCTAGGTTAGCATATAATTGGGGACTTGCTAAATGGCAAGAATATTACAGACAAGGCATTAAAAAAACATATTTAGATTTAAAAAAGGAATTTAACTCCATCAAAAAAGAGCAATTCCCATTTGTCTATGAAGTTAGTAAATATGCTACACAACAACCCTTTTTAAATCTTAGCTTAGCTTTTAAAAAATTCTTTTCTGATTTAAAACAAAGCAAAGTAAGTTATCCTAAGTTTAAGAAAAAAAGAGAGAATGAAGGAAGTTATTATATAGGTGGCGACCAAGTCATTATAAGGACAAAAGATAATAGCAATAAAACTTACTTAAAAATTCCAAATCTAGGACTTGTAAAAATGCGTGAAAAGCTTAGATTTAATGGAAAGATTAACTCTGTAACCATTAGCCAAAAAGCTAACAAATTCTATGCTAGTTTTAGTGTTGAAATGAATGAGAATGAATTTAATAAAACGCATAAATCATCTATGCAAACCAAACAAGGTTTAGGAATAGATATAGGCTTAAAATCCTGTGTATGTTTATCTAATGGCTTAAGTGTTAAAGCACCTAAACCATTAGCTAAGCTTACAAGAAAGCTTAAAAGAGTTAGTAGGCAATTAAGCAAAAAGCAACACCCAAAAACCAAAGGTGAAGCATTAGCTGGCATTAAGAAGTCTAATAACTATTTAAAGCAGTCCTTAAAGCTTAGTAAATTACATAGACAAATTACTAATGTTAGAAGTGATTTTTTACATAAGCTAACAACTAGCTTAGTAAGGCATTATGCTTACTTTGGAATTGAAAATTTAAATGTAAGTGGTATGCTTAAAAATCATAAATTAGCAAAAGCAATCAGTGATGTAAGTTTTTATGAATTTAAAAAACAATTACAATATAAAAGTAATTATTACAAAAGAGAAGTCATAGAAGTAGATAGATTCTATCCTAGCTCTAAGACTTGCTTTAATTGTGGAAGTATTAAAGAAAACCTCACTCTTAAAGATAGAATTTATATTTGTAATAGTTGTGGAATTAGTTTAGATAGGGATTATAACGCAAGTTTAAACCTATTAAATTATGCTAAAAATAAAATAGGCTTAGTTCAAGCCGAATTTACGCCTGAGGACTTGACGGCTCTGCAATGTAATTTAGCAATAAATAACATTGTAACTAGCAAGGTTGAGACAGGAATACAACAAAAATCCTATTTATAGATTTTTATAGCTATTTATATGATTTTATAGGTTTGTAGGAACGGTTATCTTATAGTAAGTTCATGATTATGATTTGATTCTATTGCAAGATTTAATATTTTTCTTATTTAATAGTTGCTTCAAAGAATCTTAATGAAGTATGTATACTTTTAGATTCTCTACAATCTTTCTCTAAGTTATTTTAAATTTTTGATATAATACAAAATTACAAAAAATAAGGAAAGAAATGAGTACATTATTTGTTTGCATGGTAAATTATACCGCACCATTAGAGAAAATAGAAGAAGTTTTAGCACTCCATAGAGCATATCTCAAAGAAGGGTATGAGAAAGGATTCTTGCTTGCATCTGGTCCTAGAAATCCTCGTGAGGGAGGATTAATTATTGCAAGATTCCCAAACAGGCAAGAAGCTATCGCATTTAGTAAAAATGATCCTTTTTGTATAAATGGTGTTGCAAAATATGAATTTATTGAATTTGATGCAGTCTTGCACGCACATTGCCTAAATGACTTTTTGAAGCAATAATTATGTCATTTACCTTAGATTCTCTAAATACCAATAATGATGGTTATGGTGTGGATTGTGCTGATTTTTCCTTGCAAATTCATTTATTGCATTATACGCCACTTAGTGTTTGTTCAAGAGCAATACGAACATGCTGGGATAGCCATGCAAAAAGTGATTGTGGTGGTGAAATTGATAAAGAATTAATTTATCGTGTTGGTAATAAAAATAAACATAAATCAACACTTGAACATTTATTTTATAATTTTGAAATCATTGGAATCTCTCGTGCATGTTTGCAGGAGCTCGCAAGACATAGAATGGCTAGTCTTTCTGTTAAAAGCACACGCTATACGCTAAAAGAGCTTCGTAAAGAGGAAAGTTTTTTGCCTGACAATTCGCAAGATTCCTTGCATTGTTCTCAAGAGTTATTGGGACGCGCTGCAAAATATATTGTGATTACAAAAAATACTAGAGTCAATATTGCCAATTTACAAGCATTAGAGAATCTCCGTCTTGTGTTGAGTGAAGGGAATCCAAATGATGAAGCAAAATATTGCTTACCTGAATGCTACAAAACACAATTAGTTTGGAGTGTTAATGCAAGGAGTTTGCAGAATTTTCTTGAATTACGCACTTCAAAAAATGCACTTTTTGAGATTCGAAAATTAGCTTCTAGTATTTTCCATTCTTTACCAAACGATCATAAGTATTTGTTTGAGGAATTTATTAATGATAATGACATTGCAGACTAATCCTTATGCTCATTCACAAGAATATTTTCACTCATTAGAATCTCCAAAACAACAAGAAGTTTTGCAATGTCTTTATACAATTCTTATGCAAAAATCAGTTATTTTTTCAAAATTTTTAGAATCTCACCCATATTTTGAAGAATATCTTATAACACAGAATCTTTCGTCTATTGATTTAGCTTTTTTAGAAAATAACCTCCATATTATTTATGCGGCTATGCAGATTCCACAGGATTTCTTGCCAAATATTATCTTTTTTAATGATGAAAAAAAACTTTGTATAATCTTATCAGAGCCATTTAATCAATCTTATAAAAAAAAATTACTTGAAAAGATAACAACAAAATACAAACAACCACTACAATTTTTTATTTGTAGGCAGAATTTTTTACAAGAATTGCGATTAGCATTAAATCTACAAATGTATTTTTTTACTCAAGAGCTTCATGAGAATTTGATTGCGGATTTATTAAGACTTGCTACGCGTTTTTATGCTAGTGATATTCATCTCACTTTGCAAGATAATCGTGCAGTATGTCATTTGCGTATCGATGGTATTTTGGTGCATTTCTTGAGTTTTGATAGAGAAATTTTTATAAAAATTTCACAAAAATTAAAATTACTTTGTCAAATTGATATTAATGAGACAAGAATACCGCAGGACGGGCATTTTAAGCAAAAAATAGATTCTTTCACAGAAACTATACAGCCAAATGAGAAATATGATAATGCACAAAATAAGGCTAAGATGTATGATATTAGAATCTCATTTGTCCCTACACTTGAGGGTGAAAGTGTTGTTTTGCGTATTCCAAACTCTCATTGCCAGTATCTTAATCTTGATTCTATGCAGCTACATACTTCTATTTTAGAATCTCTTAAACGCAATCTCCTTGCTAAAGGTGGTTTGGTTTTAATAAGTGGTCCCACAGGTAGTGGAAAAAGCACAATTTTATATAATTGCCTCCGATTTCTTAATGATGGCTCAAGAAAAATTATAACTATTGAAGATCCAATTGAGCAAGAAATACACGGTGTATCACAATGCCAAGTCAATGAAGATATTCAATTCTCATTTGCAAGTGCATTAAAATATATTTTGCGTCAAGATCCAGATGTGATTATGATTGGTGAAATACGCGATAATCAAACACTTGAAATTGCTTTGCGTGCAGCAATTACAGGGCATTTGGTATTGTCAAGTATTCATTCTAATGATTGTGCTTCAAGTCTTGCAAGACTCAAAGATTTGGGTGCGAAAGATTATTTATTAAACACAACGATTAATTGCATTATAGCTCAAAGGTTGCTGAAGACTTTTTGCCCTTTTTGTAAAAGGAATATTAATGGCATATATCATGCACATGGATGTCATGAATGTTATCATCAAGGATTTGGTAAAAGAGCATTGATACAAGAAATACTAGATTTTAATTATGATAAACAAGCAATACTATCAAATGAAAAACCCAATGGAATGCCTTATGATATGACTTCTTTGCAAGACTGCAATAGAGGGACAATTTTGCAAAAAGATTCTCTTACTATTTCTTTATCCAAACATTCCAATGTAACTCCTTTTGATGATAACAATATGCAAATAATTTCATCTCTTTGTAACTTCACAAAAAAGTTTCATTATTCATCAACATTGAAGCAACAAGCATACAATCTGTTTCAAGAGGGTATTATTAGCTATGAAGAAAGTTTATTGTGATACACAATTTGAGGTTATTTATGTTGCAAAAAAATAGTGAATTTATATCTCTTAGTTATCTTTCTATGCTTTTCAATACAAGAAAAAAGAAAGTGAGGAGAAATCATCTCTTTTTCATTTTCGTATTATTGTTGATTTGTATACAATCCATTATGGCAAATGATTTTACAGAATTTTCTCAAGATGATGGAAATGGATTGCTGCAAACACAGAATACATCACAATCTCAAGTTTCTGTTGATATTGTAAAAAATACTGCATTAATGAAGTCAAAAACACCACAACAAATCTCACTTTTAAGAGAGACGAACACACAAAGAAATGGTATATATGTTATGGTTGTCGGAAATGTCATTCCTCTACAAAGATTAAATAAAGCAAATGAAATAATCAATGGCGTAACTCTTGGTATGGGTTTGCGTTCAGGAGTTGTAAGCTATTTAGATGATTACATTGGTATGCGTGGATATTTTGGTATTGATGTTACAAGTGATCAGCTTTCCCCATTTAAAAAACAACGATTGTCGCATAGTGGAAATTTTATTATGCTTAGTCTCGGTTTAGATATTTTAATTGATTTTTTTATTGATAAAAGTTATAAAAATATGCTTGGATTTTTTATTGGAATTGGTGCAGGAGGATTAATTTATTTTGATGCACAAAATCCAATTCTTGTGCCAAGTGGAGGATCAAAAAACACCATTTTGACCGGAAATATCATGGTGCAAGGTGGGATAAGTGCTACTTTTTTCTATCGACATAGATTGGAAGTCGGGGCGAGATTCCTCCCTACACAATCTTTTGATTTACAAAGTGATGGAATCTTAGCAGATTATAATTTTTATGTTGGTTATAGTTATAAATTTAAAGGAAAAAAATGAGAACAATAGTTTTTGTGGATTGGGAAAATTTACGACATGAAATAGAAAAGATTCATCGTGACAATAATTTTGCAGATTTTAACTCAAATACAATGAATTATACAAATGCGTATCATATTATGGCACTTATTCATTCATTTTTACTCAAAGAAGAGAAGTTAAAAAAGATTTTTTTTTATACAGCGAAACCACTAGAAATTGATAAATTAACAAACGAAAATGATGGGGATTATAAGACAAAATTAGCACTGGGTATGAAATTCCTTGATGAAATTGTACAATTACCCTATGTAGCAACAAGACTTGGAATTTCAAAATTTCGTGGATATGATTCAAATGGACGACCAATTATCATTCAAAAACAAGTTGACATGCTTATTGGGCTTGATATTGCACATGTTGTTTATAATAAACTTGTTGATAGAATTCTTATTTTTTCAAAAGATATTGATTTAATCCCGGCATTGAAATGTGCAAGAGTGAATGGCGTTACAACAATTATAGCAAATCTTAAAGATGGCTTTGAAGTCAATCATAGTTTAATTAAGCATTCTGATTTAATTCGCTCAAGGAGTTGCGAACAAATTCTTGAATATACAAAACACGCCCTACAATTTGAATTTTAGAAGTTTTTGAGTAGAAGTTATAGAGTGAAAGAATGTAAATGAGACAAACATCGCAACAATCAAACACGAAAAGGGTAAAAAATTATGAGGAATTTTATACTCTCTATTTACAGAAAAAAATTGCACAATTAAAACTTGTTTTGGAATCATTCTCCTACACAACAAGGCAAGATTCCTATCATTTGCTCCAAAATGTGTTAAAACAGCATGGACTACAAATCAATACTCAAGCAAAAAATTCTTTACAATCACAAGATAAACAAATAGAATCAGAAAAGATAAAATTCCCCCTACATTTTGAAACCTTGCATTATCTCTCCACTAAAGAACAAAATAATTCCTTTAAAACCGAATCTGTATCTCATCAAATGTCATTAGAGAATCACCATAATGTTCTATATTCTCATATATCTCAACTTTCGCAAACCCTTATAGAATGTCAATCTCTTGTTAATACAGCAATATCAAAAGAAAAAAAGATTTTAGAATCCATATCTTTACAAAATAATGAGGATTCATTCCCTCTAGATTCTAAACAGACACAACAACTAAAATCTTTAACATTTATTGCAAAAACTTTAGATAACTCTCATGGATTGCAAAATTATCTGACACCAAAAATTTCATGTGATATTATTCATCAAAATATAGATACTCTTCATTATATGTCTCATGATACAACATTTGCTCCATGCGATTGTCCTGTGTTAGAATCTTATAATAAACAAGATTCTGCAACAAGTAGACTTTTTGTGTTTTCTCATAACGAAAGCATTACTTTGTGTAATAATCAAACAGATTCGGATAATTTAAAAAAATATTTTATAGTTGAAGTATGTTTATGTGGCTTAGATTTCTCCTTATTTGAATTCTATGCCTTGCAATATGCTATCAGTGCATGTAGTCTTGGTCATACAAATACAATTATCGTTTTAACAAATATGCACCTGACAATACAAGAATATCAGCATTGGCAAAAAGCATATTGGAAAACTTTAAAAAATTATAACATTGTAGAATCTCAATGCAATATAAAAACTACACAATATATTCGCGGATCATTTTTTCATTCTTTTGCAAAAAAAGCTCAAAAAAATATTACACAAGATAATTTGATTCCAAATATATATACAAATTATTCACCAAAAGAAATAGTATTATTTAAAGAAAACTATACAATTTGTAATAATAAACAAGCTAATATTATGCGAGTCTTTGCTTTATTGCAATCAATGAATCTTTTATTGTCTTATCGTAATGCAACATTTGATGGGAAATTTTGTATGATTTCTGGTTGCAATGAGATGTGCATTTATCTTGCAATGGGATTGGAGATATTGCATGCGAGACCATTAAGCTTAAGCAATGAACATGGTTTTGTTTATGATGAATTAGGGTTAGACCTTCATCTTATTCAAGAACTTACTCATAGCGACGATGTTTTGCCATTACAAGATACAAATTGGCTCGAAACTTATGCGAAGATTCGCAAGTGTGAATATCTTACACACAAAGAATCTTTTTGGAAAATACCATCATTTGCATATTTCTTGTGCGATAGAGTTTATCAACCAAATGAAGCTAATATAACACAGATTCTGCAAAATGGTTGTAAGTGTGTATGTGAAAAAATACCTCTTATTGATACTCATGCAATAAAAATGCTTTTAGATTCTAAAATTTGTTTTTTACCTTTTGCATTTAATTCTGTATTGAACTTTTTGGCAATTTATGAAGATACAACGCTTGAGGAGTTAAGTGAATCTTTCATGCAGTTTTATAATAAAATTGCACAAAATGCCAATATGCTAAAATCTCCAACAGATATTCTTATGGGTATATTGGCACAGTGTTGTAATAATATTGTCTCCACAATATAGGGCGAATCAATGAATCTGCAAACAAAGGTTGAATTTCGTGCATTTTTAAAATCAAAAATGAGCAAAAAGTATTGCATTCGAGATATTTTATGTGCAAAGGAAATATTTTCTTTTATACAAAACTATAAGCCACCAAAAAGTTATAAAATTTATCAAAAAAATGGGCTTTATTATATTCAAAACAAGAGATATTATTGCAATATTTTACTTTATAGTCCATTGCAATCTGAAGTAAATATACATTATGTTACAAAAATGCTAATGAAGAATAAAAACTACCAAGTTTTTATTCCAAAGGTTGAAATAAATAACTTAAAAATAGTAAAATATCGCTTACCGCTACTAAAAAATTACTTCAACATTAAAGAACCTGCGAGTAGTAAAAAGTATCAAGACATAATCCTTAATGTTGCAGTTGTGCCTGTTTTGGGTGTTGATAAAAACTTCAAAAGAATAGGATTTGGAAAAGGTATGTATGATAGATTCTATACAAGTTTAAAAGTAAAGCCTTATAATATTTTTGTCAGCAGGTTCTCTAGGATTGCCACGACATCATTGTGTGATTGGCACGATATTCAAGCAGATATTTATATGAGCGTATATCAATGAGTTCAGTTGTTTTATATTGTATTATTATTGCATTGTTTGTAATGCTTTTGACACTTTTTATAATGCGTAAAATAGCGTATTCCAAAATGCTTATACATATTGATCAAAATAATGCCAAAATTAAGGTATTAGAATCTGAAATTGATCAATTATTGCATAATCGACATGCTAAAATGCAAGAAAAGGAACTTAAATTTGAACAACAATTAGAAAAACGCAAAGATGAACTAGAAAGTAGATTTAATCGAGAGTTATATGCCCTTGATAACAAATATTATAACCTTGAGACACGACTTAAGGAGCAACTAAGGGAATGTGAAAAAAATAATCATATTATAGAATCTACAAAGGTAGAAATTTTACGTCAAAAAGAAGAGCAAAAGAGAATTCTTGCACAATGTGAAATGACACGCGATAAACTTGTAAGTGCACTCACTGGACATAGTGCACTTACAAAGGAAGAAAGTAAAAAGCTTTTGCTTGAATGTCTTGAAGGTGAGTTGGCTCAGCAAAAAGCGAATCTTATTCGTCGTTATGAAAATGAAGCAAAAGAAGAGGCAAAGAAACGTGCAAATTATATTATTGCACAGGCTACAACACGATTTGCAGGTGATTTTGCAAGTGAGAGACTAATTAATGTGGTAAATCTACCAAATGATGAAATGAAGGGTAAAATTATTGGAAAAGAGGGGAGGAATATTCGTGCTTTTGAAGCTGTAAGTGGTGTAAATTTAATTATTGAAGATACACCAAATGCTATTATTTTAAGTTCCTTTAATCTTTATAGGAGGGCTATTGCTACCAAGACTTTGGAGATTCTAGTTGAAGATGGTAGAATACAACCAAGTAGGATTGAAGAAATCTATGAAAAAGTAAAACATCAAATGGAAGAGCAAATTTATCAAGATGGCGATGAGGTTGTTCTGGATCTTGGTGTTGGCTATATTCACCCTGAACTTAAAAAGCTTATAGGGAAATTGAAATATCGTGCAAGTTTTGGGCAAAATGCACTTTGCCATTCTCTTGAGGTTGCTCGTATTGCGGGAACTATTGCAGGTGAATTAGGTGGTGATGAGAAATTGGCACGACGTGCTGGAATTCTTCATGATATTGGCAAAGCACTTACTGATGAGCAAAGCGGGAGTCATGTGGATTTGGGTGCTGAAGTATGTTTGCGTTACAAAGAACATCCTGTTGTGATTAATGCGATACGTGCACATCATGGGCATGAAGAATCTCAAAGCGTAGAGTGCAGTGCAGTTTGCACTGCCGATGTATTGAGTGCAGCACGACCTGGTGCAAGACATGAAATGCTTGAAAATTATTTAAATCGTGTGCAAAACCTTGAGAAAATAGCAATGGAAAAATTTGGTGTGCGACAAGCATACGCGGTGCATGCGGGGCGTGAAGTGCGTGTGATTGTGCGTGCAGACTTAGTAAATGATTCTCAAACTATTGTCCTTGCAAAAGAGATTGCAAATGATGTCAAACAACAACTCCAATATCCTGGTGAAATTAAAGTTAATGTAATAAGAGAAATTCGTAGTGTTGAAATTGCTTAAAGAAACTACTCAATACTTTTATTGGGGTAATTTATTGCAAAAAAATTACAACATTTTTAGAGTCAGACAAAGAAACCTTAATATATAAATAAAAATCTATTTATAATATGAGGTAAAAATACCCATAGAATCTAAGTATCCTATGAATAAACTATAACTCACTCAATGTTCTAATGCACTGCTTGCACCAATCCCGCTTTGAGCCCGGAAATTTTGTGCTTCGAATCCCGATTTATCAAGCTCTGCTCGCTTTGATTTATCAGTGATTGAGAAGAACCAAATAAGGATGAAAGTCACAGGCATCGAAAAAATGGCTGGGTGGTCATAAGGAAAGATCGCACTCTCAAAGCCAAAACTCTTTACCCAAATACTTGGACTCAAAATAACAAGCACCATTACGATTGTAAGCCCGATGACACCGCCTATTACCACACCCCTTGTTGTGAGATTCTTCCAATAGATTGAGAGCAAAAGGATAGGGAAATTCACACTTGCAGCGATAGCAAAGGCAAGTCCCACAGTGAAAGCGACATTTTGGTTCTCAAATACTATACCAAGAATAATCGCAACTATGCCTATACCAATCGTAGCTATTTTGGTAACTTTCATTTCAAGTTTTGGGTCACACACACCATCTTTAAAGACATTCACAAACAAATCATGACTAATTGCTCCTGCTCCAGATATGGCGAGTCCCGCAACAACAGCCAGAATTGTTGCAAATGCCACCGCTGAGATAAATCCCAAGAATACGCTCCCACCGATAGCTTCGGCAAGGATTATCGCTACCATATTTGCCGCACCTTTGAGACTTCCATCTTCGTTGATATAGTCCGGATTCCCAAGTAGTAAAACTATCGCACCAAAGCCGATAATAAAAGTGAGGATATAGAAATAACCAATAAATCCTGTCGCGTAAAATACGCTCTTGCGTGCCTCTTTAGAATCTTTCACTGTGAAAAATCTCATCAAAATATGGGGTAATCCCGCTGTTCCAAACATGAGTGCAAGTCCAAGTGAAAGAGCAGAAATCGTGTCGGGTAAGAACACGCCTGGTGCTAAAATCGCCTCACCTTTAGGGTGATGAGCAACTGCTTGTCCGAAATATGCACTGAAATCAAATTTTGTGAAATATAAAATCATTCCTGCCATAAATGTCGAACCACCAAGCAACAGTAAGGCTTTGATAATTTGTACCCAAGTTGTGGCATGCATTCCACCAAAAACGACATAGCAGATCATCAAGATTCCAACGATCACAACCGCCACGATATATGGCAAACCAAAAAGCACTTGTATGAGCTGTCCCGCACCAACCATCTGCGCAATGAGATAGAAAATAATCACACATAAGGCACTTACTGCTGATAAGATTCTAATAGGTTTTTTTGAGAGGCGATACGCTGTGATGTCTGCAAATGTGTATTTACCGAGATTACGGAACTTTTCAGCAATCAAGAAGAGTATGATTGGCCACCCAACTAAGAATCCAATCGAATAAATGAGTCCATCAAAGCCATTTGTAAAAACAAGTGCAGTTATCCCCAAAAACGAAGCAGCACTCATATAGTCTCCAGCGATTGCCATGCCATTTTGCAGTCCCGTGATATTTCCACCTGCTGTATAGAATCCAGCTGCTGATTTCGTTTTCTTATTTGAATAGTAAGTGATAAAAAGTGTGAAAAGCACAAATGCAAGGAACATAGTAATTGCAATGATATTAAGCCCTCCTTTCGCACCTCCTGTATCAAAGCTCGCACCAAATGCTATTGCATTTAAAATTCCAAGTATTACAAGTAATTTCATTGTTCATCCCCTATTTTATCATCTTTGAGAATCTTTTTTTCACGCAATTCACGCAAACTTGATTCCAATTCTTTATCAAAAAATTTATTTGCCATAAATGTATAAAGTCCTGTAAGTGCGATACAAAGGCAGATGATAAATAGCCCTATGAGTAATCCAAGCGACACAGAGCTAGGACCAACCATATATCCTAGAATCTCAGGAAATGCTCCCACAGCGATAAGAAATACATAATACACAATCAAAACGATGAGTGCAAGTGCAAACCCAATCCTATCCCGAAGTTTTATAAATTTCATAAATCGTGTATTTTTTAACTTTGTGTAATCCATGCTCTATCCTTTTTTCTGTAAGATTTTCCCATATTCTTTGATAAAGGTATAATTTATTGTAAATAAAATGTGTAATATTCTCAATGATTTAAATAGAGAATATGTGTTATCTTTTATATATGATACTTTATGTAACTTTTTTAAGTATAAAAGTTACATAAAGTATCATAATATGGTATCAAATATTAGGAAAGTAAGATGATTAAACTTATATAATTTTGTTTAAGATTTTGGTATTGCTCAATTTACTGCTTTAATATTGCAAAGTAAAGTTTGTCCTTTAATATCAAGTAAAAATACTTTAGAATCTTATAATTTTTTATTGAGTTTATTTCTCTTGGATTTTTAATATTGTTATAATATAATCCTATATTAATGTAAGTCAATTAAGAATAAGAGGTTATGTAATTTGGAATCTACAAGAAGAAGTTTTTTAATAAAAAGTTCGTTTGTGGGAATGGGGCTTATTGGTGCAGTTACTCAAGGTGTGTGTGCACTAGATTTTGAAAGTGGTTTTAAAATGGTTTCTACAACAAGCACACAAGATTCTGTCAGTATGCTTAAGATTGGTTATCTTCCAATTACAGATCATTTGCTTATATTATCAGGTTCTTTACCAAATGCAACAATAAATTATCGAGCTTTGCGTTTTTCATCATGGGCAGATTTAGCACAAACTTTTAGTTCTGGCTCACTTGATGCTGCCTTTATCCTCGCACCATTAGCACTTAAAATTTATACTCAAGGTATAAAAATGAAAGCTATTATGGCTACTCATCGTCATGGTAGTGCTCTTGTAGTTGGGAAAAACTCTCATATTGACTCTTATGAGAAACTAAAAGGTGCAAAAATCGCTATTCCTTCGCGGTTTTCAATACACTATATTTTGCTCTGCGAATTACTTACAAAGAATCATATTGATTTAAATGGTGTAAAATTCATTGATATGTCGCCACCCGAAATGGTTTATTCACTTTCTCGTAATGCAATCGATGGGTTTATTGTAGCTGAACCATTTGCCTTTCAAGCAGAACGATTAAATGTTGGTAGGGTTTTTGTCTTGACAAAAGATATACGAGCCAATCATGCATGTTGCATTCTTTGTGTAAATGAACAACTTTATAATGATAAGGAAAGTCTAAAGAATCTTGTAGATACTTTTAGCAATGGTGTGCAATTTATTTATGAAAATCCAAGTCAAGCAGCTGAAATTTCTAAGCAATTTTTAGGGCAAAAACCTAATCTTATTGATGCTCTTTTAAGGGAAAAAGATCGCATAACTTATACACATTTAAAGTTACAAGATGAAGAAATACAAGAAATTGCAAAAAATGCACAAGACTTAAAATTGGGTCAATTTAAAATCGAAGGATTTTTAGATTCTGACTTTGTGCGATGAGAAAATATATTGAGAATACAGATTTATGGTTTATCTGGTTTTTATGATATTTACCTAGAAACCAATCATTCACTAGATACAAAAGACAAATAAGGCTTTATTCTTTTATTCTGTTTCTCTTTTACTTCTTGAGTATGTAAATATTTCTTACTTACTCATTGTATAACCCATTCTTTCTAACTCTTTCCAAAATGGAAATACTTCAATCTTGAGTTCATACCCTAAACCTACAAAGAGAAGCAAGACAAGATT
>NZ_NXLQ01000249.1 GCF_003364195.1 Helicobacter didelphidarum
ATTCCCTTGAAATTATCCAAAAGACAACGCATTGTCTTGCATTATAGGATAATCATCATTATATCTTTTTAATGCTCTAGCACTAGGGAGGATTACAGATACAAGAGAACAAGGAGTAGGAACACCTGCGATAGTATGAGTGCAACCTACAATACTAGAGTTCATTAAATCAGATTCTAATATCATAGGGATACCTTTAGATGTAAAGCTTTTACCTTTCTTACTCTTTAATTGCACTCTACCATTATGAGGACATTTAAGCTCATTATCTTCTAGGACAGGACAGAGGAATGCGGTGGAGA
>NZ_NXLQ01000027.1 GCF_003364195.1 Helicobacter didelphidarum
CCTTCTATCTTAATATATGCTGGTTGTGCCATGATAAGTCCTTTGTGCTGATATTGATAGTAAGAGGATTATAACATAAAAAGGGTTGAATGATAGTAAAAACCATAAAAGAAAGTGCAAAGCAAATTAGAAGCTATAATATCAATGATAAAGAAAATAGACACTATCAAGCTTGTAATAAAAACTAGAGATGATTTTAAAAAGTTCGAATGTCGTTTTTTGGTCGTATATCGCCCTTGTAAATAATACATTAATAAGCTTATACTTATCGTGCTTAATCCTGTAAATAGTGAATTTATAAATATTATCCATGCAAAGATATTGCTAAAACTACCAGCATATATAAAAGGTGTGATAAGAACACATAGAATTATAAGATTCCATGCAAGAAAAAAGCTTTTTGAAGTAAAAATATAGCGAAAAAATACTTTATGAGATAATCTATCAAGTAAAATAGGAGCAATTATAAGATAAAATAGCCATATTGCTATAAGAATTGGTTTGATAAACAAGCTTGTGCTGTGAAATAAACTAAGATAGAGTATCGCCATTATTTATCCCTATAATCGCATTAAAATCATAAAATTTGTATCTTGTGGAATCTTAATCAATTTAGCAGTTTTACTAAAGATTATAGAATCTAACAATCCTTCTTTAAGCACGGATTCTAGGGCATTGTAAAACCTAAATTGACACAGATGTGTGCCACAATGCCACAGAATCCTATTCTACATAATAGGAGAGCTTAAAGATGAAAAGCAATTTTGTCATAGATTTAGAGCTATTAATAAATCTATCAATTAGTAAAAGTGAAACCATAGTGCTAGACATGTTACACTACATAAATAATAATCCACATTATCCAGCTTTTAAAGTTACAAATAAAAGTTTAAGTGATTTATTGCAGATTTCAAGAGGGCATTTACAAAGATTGTTAAAATCATTAATGCAAAAAGAATTAATATATAAAGATTCTAATCGGTATATTATAAGTGAATATTATAGAGAGATAAAAAAGAATTTATAATAGTATTTATTGAGGCATTTGTATGATTCTTTAAATCTTGTATCTTTTTATTATTTTTATCATTCAATCGTATAGAATAATTTTTACTTTCTGCCATTACTATCCTTTATAAAATTTGTAAAAGTTATTTGTTGGAGAAAATTTTGAAACAACAAAACCATATTTTGTGAGCCTCGCAGAGATTATGCTATTTTTGTTAAAAATGTATAGCATTTTTTGGCGTTAATGGCTATCCTCCATAATCTAGTATTTGCTATATTGTAGCATACTATCTATTAAGGCAATACAATATAAAATAACTATTGTATAATTTCTATTTATTGGTAATTTTATGGTTTTATAAGAAATTATGCTATAAGGTCCAACACATTTTCATTGTATAATGTGTATTCTTGTTCTTGAGTTTGGATTCTGAAACTTTCTATTAATTCTCTAAATTCTGTAATGAGTGAGTATTTTTGTGATTTTTCATATTTCCTTAAACAAAGAACAAAAGTCTTTTTCTCAAGACAACGAAAAAATCCATATTGAACGATTTGCTTTGTCTTACCCATACCCCTACCACTTGAGTATATTAGCTCCCTATATCCTTTTAAATCTCCCTTAAAAAGAGGTATAAAAGGCTTCAAAACTTTTGCTTTAATATGTTGTTTCATAGCCCACCAATATATAAAAGTATGAAAATTGATATTTTCATAATTCTAAGCAGAAAATCTTGACAATTTGCGTTTTCTTAAGCTGTATGCTCCGATACAAAGTTCTAAAAAATAGAACTATTTGCAAAAAGTTTTCTTAAGCGAAAAAATGCCTTAAGAATTTTTGGAAATTGTCAAGATTTTTGTATTCTTAAAGTAATATAAAAATAAACTTAAATAATAGAAGTATAGTAAAAATAATAGTATTCTAATTAATTTAATAGTAATATTTTTATTATTATTTTTTCTCTCCCTCATAATCCCCCAAAAACTCATAAGAGATTTGTATCTCTTTGTTGTCATTTTGTTTTTCTTTTTTTACTTGCTCTTTGTTGAAATTGAATTGTTGTGCGGGAAATAAAATTTAATTTAGAGGGTATGCCACTTAATAAGCGAGATTTTATACAACCTACAATAAGTTCATCAGAATATAATAGTATTTGTGGTATTAGTGAAAACATAAATAATTGTCTAAGTAATGTTTTTATGCAAAGAGATTTAGATTTTATCAAACATGATTATACATTCTTTAATGTATATGATGATATGGAGCAAGAAACACATGATGATTGTATATTTTGCAATTTTAAAAGTAAAGATATATTTGCTAAGATTATTTATAATTATTATAAAAATGAAAGCAAATATAAAACAAATTTAAAAGATTGTGTTGCAGATTCTGTATTAGATGATTTAAAAAATATAAATAATAATATGTATAGAAGTAATGCTACTACACTCTTTAATCATTCATTATCATTAGAATATAGTATTACCATATATACTAATTATTTAGAAAAATATATAAATTTTACTCATTAGTTGATATATATAGGATTAAGCTATTTTTAATTTTCATATTGTTATACTTTTGTATTTTATAATGAAAGGAACACACATGAAAAAAATAATTTTTTCTTTATTGTTTTTATTTAGTGGCATTTTGTTTGCTAATGCTAAGGTTGAGGTTGAGAATTTTAAAGTAAAACAATGGCAAGATACTACACATTGTAAGCTTCAAAAGAAAAATGTTGCTATTTGTGAATTTGTTGATAGTGCTGTAAAACTCACTGATAACAATGAAAAACTAGAGGAACTTTTTACAAAGTATGATAAGAATAATAAAATTAAATTTAATACTCTTGATGAATTTATAAATAAGGCTAAAGTTTCAGAATCTGATGCAAAAGCATTAAAATTATATAGAGATAGAATTAAGGGTAATTATAAAAAAATTTGTGAATCTCATGCGAAGCTTAATGCAGATGAAAGAGAATATTTTGAGGGTTTAAAACTGCGATACAATGATACTAAACTTTATGACGAAGTTGAAACTAACGAAGTTTGTGATAAGCGTAAAGAGATAATTAAGGAATAACATGAGTAAAAAATCTAAAATGATTTGGGGCGGTGTTGTTGGGTTCATTATAGCTGTGGCAATACTAGGAAATAGAGTAGATAATAACAATGATAGTGAGATACTAGAAAAGCTTAATGTTGAAGCGACAGAATTAATGACTTTGCAAAAACAACATTTAGAATTATTTAGTAAAGGTAAAGGAGACTCAAAAGAAGCTAAAGCACTAGAAAACAAAATACAGCCAAAAATGAATGAAGTATGCAAATTAAGGTCGCAATTAAGTAATGATAGTGCAATAGATGATGACATGGTAAAAGCTTATCTTGCTAGTATCTGTAAAAAATATGAATCTGAGAATGCACCTAAAAAAGAGGTAAAAAAATCAAAACTCAAAGAGCTTTTAGATGATTTCTAAACCCCTTAGTCTCTTTCTGCTTCTCTCCTCTCTCTTATATGCTAATCCTACTAATGAGTATGAAATAAAAAGGAATGAGATTATAAAGAGTTTGCAATAAAAGGATTAATATGTCAAATATCGTGTTTAATAATGATAAAGAAACAATAATTAAAAGACTAAATTTTTACCCCTTTTGGATAATGGATTTTAGAAATAAAATTATCGATAATCAATTATCATATAGCCTCGAAGAATGTGAATTAATGGAAATTCTTATAAAGTTGTTTGAATTGTATCCTGATATAAATTCTATAAAGAGAGAACATATAGAAACACTTGTTAAAAATATGAATAAAGTAAATACATATTGTTCTTTTATTGATAATTTTGTTTGTTTATGCAGAGAATATGGAATAAGTAAAATAATATTAGATTAATATTGCTTCTCCCAAACTCAAGAACCCGCCTTACCGAATGTGAGTGGGAAATTAATAAATAGATATCAGGGCTTCGACTGGTCTCCAGTAAATCACAACGAAGGGTGCATTGAAGTTTCTCAATCGTATTCGAATAAATATGTTCAATTGATGAATAATCCTGGAGATAGACAGGCAAATTACGCAATGATTAATGCTTCGCGTTCAAGTAAAATCTACAAAGACGACCATAACGATGTAACACCAGTGAATTTTAATATTAATTTATATGTGAAAGTTTGATTGTTGAATTGTAAGTTTAATGTGGTATAATTAGAATGTCCCTTTAAGTTGTCGCTTAAAGGGACAAATACCCCAAATTCTAGCTATGGGCTAAGAAAGGGGGTGGTAAAATGCTTATCTACATTAAGCTAATTATAACAATATTCTTGTTAATTTTGTTATTTTTTAACAAAATGTATTAAAATTTTATAAAAAAATTATAAATTTTAACTAAACGATATGCTAGATATTCGGTTAGGAGGCATTATAAGCCCTTTTCTACAATCACTTTAACGCTTTGTAGTTTCTCTTTTGCTTCAAGAGGAAAGTGTATTATATTCTCACACTTTCATCAATGAGAAAAAAATTATTTTTCATAAAGAGAAACATGCAAACGCAAACACAACTTCCACAATACACAGCTTGGTTGGGTTGGTAGCAAAAGCACTTCAAATAAATCCAAATACACTCGCACAAAGAAAATTTCAAAACACTATTCCATACAATCAAGTTTTAGACTTTTTGCATAGTAAAAATATCTCTATTAATCAGTTTTTCTATGGAAGCAGTCTTGAGGAAAGACACAAAAGTTCATCAAAATATAAGATACTCAAACTCTATAAAACAAAACTATCCTAAATATACTTTGTCATCATGTATGACTTTTGAAATAGTGATTTTTAAGTTCTCATAGTCAAAATCACAAATGAAATTCTCTTGCATAGTTTTAGCCACTTCATCATCGGCATAGTAGAATAAGTGTGGGTTGTAAAGACACCTTGAGTTTCCTACTTTTTTAATAAATCCATTCTTAGCTAATTTCATAAGGTGCAAAGGAACACTATTGCCTCCCAATTTAAAATTCAATTTTTTTTCACATGATGTCCTAAAGCTATTTGTTAATTCAATATAATTTTTATTGTAATCTACTAATTCTTGTATCATATACATTAAAAAATATAATGTTTTACCATCTAACCTTGAAAAGAATATAAGCTTATCTTTATAAAACTTAACATCTTCACTTTTTTGTTGATTTAAAATTTTAATAATAGTTTGTCCCATATAACACCGATTTTAATATTTTTTTGAAATTATAGCATAAATACATAATATTTATAAATAAAATATATGTTATATTTTATTTATTATTTTTTAAGCAATACTTAAGTATAATTACATTATAATCCACCACACAATCCTATTGTTCCATAAAATAACCACTTTTATGCGCTATTTGTATAGATTTTACGCTTGTGGTTTTTCTGTTTGAGATATGTAAGGGCATATACTAGCTAATGATTTACTATCGTTAAGCTTTTGTAGTGATACTTTGGTTTCTTGATTTTTCTTGAACTTTAAAGTATAAATCCACATTGCAGAAGTTTTGAAAGAACTTTTTTTGAATGATAAATCTTGTTTGCTAAGTTGCGTTAAGTCAGTAAGGTAACAAAGCTTAGGAACGCCTCCAATCTCGAAAGAGACTAAAAGGACAGCGAACCAATAAGGTATATCCCGCCGAGAGTTAATGCTAGTGAATACTCTGACAGACTAAGAATGAATCCTAAACACTTGAAGTGCATGGATAAAGGACATTACAGGGCGACCGCGTGTTTTTATACATCTTAGGAGCGATGGAATGATTCTCGATTAGACCAACAGCGAAAAAGAAACTTCCTTTTGTTGTAGCTCTTACTTTTTGTAAGAGTAAATCTGCCCCAAATATATTGAAAGATTTGAGGGGACAAAGGCTCAAAAAATCTAACTCATTATCCCAATAGGAAAAAATACAATGCTTACGCATTGATTAAACAGAAAGAATAAAAGTTATAAAAAGAAATTGAAAATAACTTATTTCTTTAAATTTAAATGAGAAAAAGAAAGAAAAGAAAGATATGTAAGAAATTTGATAAAGATATACTCTTTATAGCGTAAAATATGGATATACAGATTTGTTATTAAGAAAAATTTAAAGAAAAATGACGAAAGCATAATATAAAAACTTCTCTCTTTGATGACAACATGTAGTGAAAATAAGAAAAGAAAATTTAAAGATTTTTCAGTTGTAAAGGAATACTTGAGTGTTGAAACTTGATTGAATAGAATCTAATATGTAGAAAATTCTTTAAATTTAAAAATTCAACACATTAAAAAGATATATCGGAAAATAGATATTTATACTACAAGATTATCTTTATTTTTAGTTTAAAAAATTTAAAGAACTAACTATAAAAAAATAAAAATTAAATTTATTAATATGAAGTATTTATTTGTCTGATCCAAAGAAACAAAAGATTTTTTTCATTTTTTACTTGAAAGATTAAATAGGTTTTTTAGATTCTGTCGGAATTTCCGAACTACTGAGAAATACTCGGTAGTTGATGAAAGTAACTTATAATCTTATCTTGCTTCTCTTTGTAGGTTTAGGGTATGAACTCAAGATTGAAGTATTTCCATTTTGGAAAGAGTTAGAAAGAATGGGTTATACAATTAAAGCAGTTCTTTAACTGTTGGCATTAAATCATTGTTTTCCTTAATTTTTAACATACGAATATCTTTTATACAGATACTAAAACAAGGGATAGTTTTTGCTAATTCTTGAATAGTTGTTACACAAGTAACAGCATTGATTGTTTCATCTCCAAAATATGCACTTCCTTGTTGTCATTTAAAGACATGAGATTCCATAAATTTATGGATATCTGTATAAGCTTTGCTATTTGTGATATTATTATCACTTAGGTAATTTGTATCAATATCAAAAGTTACTGCATACATGATTATATTTATTGATACCTATACCCGAGATTTAATTCAACAGATTCATTATTATTATTCATAAAAGAGAGATTTACCCAGCTTTTTCGTGAGACAAATTCATTAACCTTACCTTTATTAACAATGAAAGATTTAACCTTATATTCAATCAATTTAGACAAATTAAACTCTTTTAGTTGTTCAAATTCTTGGAAATCATCTTTAATCATTTTTTCAAGCACATTTATATCCTGTTCATCAAGACTTTGTAAGTCTGAATCTTTTACAACGAATTCATTAATTAACATTATCAAACCTCCTTATTCACGATACTTTTTTAATATTTTAATTATAGCAAAATAGCGTGAATAAGGCAATATTTAAGGGTTATTTTGTTATTTTTTAGATTTAGTTTTTATATTATTATTAGGTATTATCGCTAGTAACAATACCTCTATTCTACAAAATACACTCCTTCCTTAAATATCGTAAAGCTTACCTTTGTATCTCTTATGCCCCTTATGTCTTTGACTTTGACATAGGATTTGATTCTTTTTCCCTCTGTATTTACATAGATGACTAATATCCCGATATATGCGACTTTCTTATCGATAGTAGTAACAGCGACCTTTTCATTTGGACTTACTTGCATCTTAATAGAATCTATTTTGTCTTTACCAAGTATCACATCTTCACGATAAAGCAAATCAAATGCACTTGCGTCTCGAAATTTCTTAATGTCATTGAGTTTATAGATTATTGCGGTAACAGGGACATTGTCGCCCCGATTGTTGAGATTAGAGTTTTCGATATTTTCTAAGGCAATATCAATATTACGAGAACAAGCAGTTAATATGATAGATACAATAAGAGGGAGGATAAAAAATGTAAGCTTTACGATAAAATTTATGTTATATTTCATCATTTTACTCCTTAATATTATGCTTTTTAGCATAATCTAGTATCTTTGCTCTTAGTTTTGCTGGGAAAGATTCTCTATACATTGCCGTAATAAAACCAGCAGTTTCTCCTCCGCTAAATCCCTTTATATCTCCTAGCATATCTGCTGCTATATCCCATTCAGCTATTGCTAAACTTGTATTACTTAGATGGGCTAAGCCTCTATTTCTCCCTACTATCTCATAGAACTCTCTATATTCTTCATTGATGAGATTACCATCTTCATCTATATTCGCTATGGCATCTAGTGGTATATCTATCACAGAGTTTCTTATCCCACTTTGAATGACAAGATATTTATCTCTCTCTCTCTTTGTTTTTAAAGATTCATAATACGCTTTTTCAGCCTTCGTCCATGGAGCTATAACTCCATTTATAGGTTCTTTATAATAAGGATTCTGGATTGCTTTAAACTCTGATAAATTAGACTTCTGTCCTGTATGGTAGTTTGGTTTATACTTTTTCTTTACTTCTTCCATTCTCTGCCAAGCATCTATAAGAAGGTTGGTAATTTCATTTGTGTATTTACCTGTATTTTCTCGTGTTTCGTTGGCAAACTCTAATTCACATGTTGTTTTGTCAATATCCATAATAATCGAATGCTGTGCAATAATATAATCTTGGGTTTTTGCTATTTCTTTTAATCTTTCATTCATATTTTCTCCTTGATAAAACAAGCAAATATCTTTGAAACTATCCTGTCCATAATCCATCCTCCATTATTATTGTAGTAGCTAAATGTCCTATTGCTTTAGGGTTTGGACTTTTTATCTGTATTCATATTACCATTAGCTATATCACTGAGGATATCTATACAAGTATTATAGCAGTTTTTATTTTTGCTTACTCCTCTTAACTCATCTAAAAGTATATAGCCTAGTAGTTTTTGCAAGAGATAATTTGATGCTTGTTTAGATGAAGCATTGTGAAGATATAGAAGAGAGCATTGAGTTTCCCTAATCCGCTTATCTCTTTGTTTATTGCTACCTCTCGCTTTTATTCATCTTTGATGTCAGCATATTGCTTTTCTTTTTTAAAATTCTTTTCAAAGGATTTCATTCCTGAATTATTTGTAATATCTCCTAGTTCAATTACTTCAAACGCTTGCATACTCTATTTTATTCCTCTTTATATCACATTCCTTATCCCCACATTTTTATCTTGATAAAATATACGCTTTGTCGTTGCTTGCCAAGTATGCCACCCAACCCGATTTTTGCGGTATTATTGAGGGCATTTGCACCGAGCTTGATAGACATTATATCGCTATGATTGATGAGTAAATGCAAGTCAAGAGCGAATTCATAATTCGTGAGGAAAAGCACCGCTTCCCTCAAATCCATAAATCTCTGTGAAGTAGGGAAGAATTTCAATGCTTCTTGATAGCTTATATCTTTGATGAGTATAGCGATTTTCGTTTGATAGGAAATCACGCTTTTACCGATGATAAAGCCATTGCCTAAGATATTGTTTGAGTATCCTAATCTATTTTGTTGTTGGGGGTGGATAGGGATATGATGAGCGACATTTTCTATAATAGAAATTTTATTTTTGAGATTGAAGTTTATCTCTAGCACTTTCTCTATATAGTTTTTTGGCTTCCTAAGGCTTAAGATGATAGGCGAAAATGGCAGATAGGTTCGTGCAACTTGCTTATCTCGCAGTCCTAAGATATGAAAAAGGATTTGAGAGATTTTATCCTCAAAATCACCCTCAAAACTTCGAGGATAGCTCTTTAGTGCGACTATATCAAAAAAGATTCTTAGTATATAGTGATTAAAAAAATCAAATAGCAAGCTCCAGCCATCGCTGCCATCATTATTCCTTGCGAGTTTATCAAGCATATAGCTTGGGAGCTGTGAGCTAGCTCCTTGCAATCCTAAGAAATTCACAAATAATTCTACAAAAAGATTCTCCCTTTTATCATCAATACGAATAGAATCTATCTCTCTATGAGGACAACCAAGCATATTATTAACGCGCAAAAATATATCATCTTGCTTAAAGTGCTGCAATAAATCTCTATAGCTTTGATAAAATGAATCGCTTGTAGGAGTGAGTGCGTGTAAATCTTTGCTATCACTTCGGGCTTTGAGATTCTCTAAAGTAATATTTTGCTGTATTGTCTCTTTCACATTATTGCCCTTGAGCCGTCTTTATAAGGATAGTTTATCGTGGTGATTGTGTCTTTATTGATACTTCGTATTTGTAATTCACAAAATGAATTTATCGAAGCAAAATGAGAGAAGAATTTCGCAAACACTAAGCCCATTTTATACACTTCCCCTAGACAATAGAATCTGCTCTCATCGATACTCATTATGCAAAGCGTGCCTTTTTTGGTAATCATATTGCTTAGGCGATATATGGGCTTGGAGTGTATCTCTACAAGGGCTTTGGCAAAGCGTTTGACGATATTATCCGTATCATTGTGGAGATGAAAGCTATAAGATTCTAAGGCTGTGAGGAAGGTTGGCTTATCCAAAAGGCTTTGATAGTTAAATGAAATCACAGAGACAATCTTCCATAAAAGCTCTCCATCAATTTCCACTTGCTTCATTGGTGTAGGTAGAGTGATATTTCTTGTGATAATGTCTTTACTATTTAGCTTATTGATATGACCGATTTTTAAATGCGATGGGAGATGTTTATTGCACGCAATCGTCTCAATCGATATTGTCTCTGTGATATTTGTCTGCGAAAAAAATGAAATATGCCTGTGGGGCGTCTGATAAGCATCTTTTTTGTATGAGAGGCTATAAAAGTCGTTGAGTCGATTATTCTCAAAGATTCCAAATCGCTCAAAGCTTTTGTAATTTTTCAAGATTCGCTTTCCTGTATCGCTATTGTGTGCCTTGACCCTTACTACTTCGACTATTTCATAGCCTTGAGGCTTGTTTTGGTTGATAAAGATTCTATAAGATTCTCTATCGTGTTTGTTAATGATTGGTTCAGCAGAAATAGGAAAAGCATTGACTATCGGGCTTGCGGAGAGGCTAAGCATTTCAGCTCGTGGGATACACACAGCAGGTAGGGGCTTGGTAAAATTGAATTTCATACGAAATCCCCTTGCATTGCAACGCTTTAATATATCAAGCTTATTGATACGAATAAAATTAAATTTCTCTGGGATAAAGAAGAGTTCTTGTAGAAGTGCAAATGCCTCAAAGCCATTTTCACCGCTATTAAAGGCACTCTCACCCTCTCCTAATCCCCTATGTGTAACGAAACTAGGCTGGATTCTAAACTCTTCACCATTCTCAAAGAAAATAATAATTTCTTTTAAGTAATGTAAAATCCACATAAGAAGCGTATTTGAGGTATAAATATCATTGCCCAAATATATATCCAAATGCGAAATATCAAGTGAGGCAATCGCTATATCGCTTTTACTCGTCATCAAATCAAGGCTTAGTGAATGCGTATCGTGTGCGTTTGAAATCGTGCAATCAGTGATTTGCAGCGGATAAAGCCACACATCATAGAGTGTTTTAAAGCGACACTCGACATCATCGATAGGGATAGAATGCACTTCGGTATTTTTAGGGAGGAAAAGCTTAAGGGCTTTTGCATCAGGAGAGAGGGTAAAATCTTGGATACATACAGAGGGTAGGGGGTTGGTGTAATTAGGAGAGATGATATTGATGAGGGATTCTGCGAGTAGTGGGATATTAGAATCTAGTTCTTGATGAAGCTTAGAAGTGAGGATAGCAAAATTCTCAATTAATCGCTCAATGTCTGGGTCTTTGCTATTATAGTCAAGAAATGGAGCAAGTTTAGGGAAATTACGCACGAAAAGAGTGCGCATTTTGTGGAGATAATCAAGCTCTTTTTTGTAGTAATAGATATTATCTTGCATTAGGATACCTCACAATAACGATTATTACGAAAAGTGATGTGGATATTAAATTCACTAAATCTATCATCGCTAAAGTAGCAACGAATATCAAATGATAATTGCCATGGGCTAAGTGAATTGTCATAGGAGATTGAAAGCAGTATGATGCGATTTTCATATTGTTGCAAAAGAGACTGAATCTCGCGTGCCATAAATACAGCAAACTCACCAGAATCAAGATTGGCTTGCGAAATATCAGGTAATCCTAACGCATTCATACTCATACAATCATCAAGCTTGCTATTAAGGAGGATATGTATGTGATTTTTAATATCCTTTATGAGATTCTCATGATATTCCACGCCCTTATATTGCTCATCTAAATTATGAATCACTCTATCAAGCAAAGACATAGCATTTCATATCCACATTTTATCCAAGATTGTCGCTTATTCTTTATCAAGCTTGCCGACTAGAGAAAGCTCAAAATTCGCACCCATAAACTTAAAATGAGGACGCGCTAAGAGTTCTATCCTATACCAACCCGGCTCACCTTCGACATCGGATACGACAATTTGAGCTCCTCTAAAAGGGCGTCTGCTTCGCACTTCTGCAGGCGGATTTTCTTGGTCAGAGATATATTGTCGTATCCATTCATTTAATCCGCGTTCGACATCTTGCCTCTCTCGCCAACTGCCTATCTCTTCTCGTTGTAAGACTTTCAAATAATGAGCTAAGCGTGAGATGAGAAAAATATAGGGGAGCTGTGTGCCTAAGCGATAATTCGTCTCTGCTTCTTTGCCTTCTGGCGTATTTGGGAAAATTTTGGGCTTGAGCGATGAATTTGCCGAAAAGAAAACAGCATTATTTGTATCGCGTCGTAATGTAAGCGCGATAAAGCCATTTTCGGATAATTCATATTCTCTCCTATCAGTGATAAGCACTTCTGTGGGAATCTTTGATTGAATGCTTCCAAAGTTCTCATAAAAATACATTGGTAAATCTTTCACTGCACCGCCACTTCGTGGTCCTATAATATTCCCGCACCAACGATAATCCGCAAAGCTCTCTACTAATCTTGTCGCAAAGGCATAGGCTGAATTTCCCCAAAGGAGATGATTATGTGATTTGCTCACATCTTCAGTGTAGTTAAAGGATTTGATAGGGTTATTTTCAGTGCTATATGGCGAACGAGTGAGAAATCTTGTAACCATAAGCCCGGTGTATTTCGAATCTTCATTCTCTCTAAAAGTTCTCCAACGCGTATATTGGGGACCGGATAATAAGCCTTGCAAATCTTGAATATTGGCAAGCTCTGCGTAATTTTCAAGTCCAAAGAATTTCGCCCCCATAGAAGTCAAAAATGGTGCGTGGCTCATCGCTGCAATGGAAGCCATCTTATTTAAGAAAGTCATATCAGTATTTGCCGTAGTAATCTCATAATCCCCGATAATTGCCCCCACTGGCTCACCACCAAATTGCCCATATTCTGCTGAATAAATATTTTTATAAAGAGTTGATTGTGTTATATCGGGGTTTAACTCAAAATCTTCTAAGGCTTCTTCTTTGGTAATATCAAGTAAATCAATTTTGATATTTTCATTAAAATCTGTCCGCTCAACAAGGAAATATAGCCCTCTCCAAGTGGATTCTAACTTTTGAAATTCCTCATTGTGTAAAATCTCATCCATTTGCTGTGAGATTAAATCATCAATATGGGCTATCATCTCATCAAGTGCGAATTTATTGATCTTCTCCTCGACATTAGGAGATTTCACAATCTCACTAATAAACTCTGCCACGCCTCTTTTTGCGATACTATAGCTCTCATCTTCTTTGAGATATTTGCTTTTTCCCATAATGTGTTCGATAACCGAACTATCAACCATTTTAGTTTCTTTTGTTGCCATATTTATTCCTTCTTGTCATCTGTGTTTGCTTCGCTTTCTTTGGAGATTTCAAGCAAAAGCTTTGCTTTTGTGTTTTCATCTCTCAAAGCTTCCAAAACCGCTTTTCTGAATTCTGGAATATTGCCCATAGGACCTTTGAGTGCAAGCAAAGCTTCTCGAAGTTGGATAAGTTTCCTTAGCTCTGGGACTTGCTTGACAATACCATCTGGTGAAAAATCCTTCATACTTGAAATATTAATATCGACATTGAGTTCTTCAGATTCTGGATTGAGCTTGTTTTTGACATTAAAATTCGCTTTCACGCCTAATTGCTGCAATACTTGTGAAAAATTGATTTTATTGATTGAAACAACCTCTCTATTTTCCAAAGGAACTTTTTTACTCCCACCTGTGAGATTTGCCATCACCATAAGCTTTAACGGAAGCTCAATCTCCGCATTTACACCATTTGTCTTTGCCTTGTAAGTAATATTTATTCGCTCTTTTGGAGCAACTGAACCATCTGCCATACTTTTCCTTTGTAATCAAATTCAATACTGTTAATTTAGTATTATACTAAAGATTTTTAAGATTCCAAAACACTTATTGCTTTGAGAGATATTTGCTTAATGCTTTTAGCAATACTTGTTCTATTTGTTCTTTATTGCCTTCAATAGCATCTTGCAATATTTGTGTAATATATTCAACAAAACTTATACCGCTTATCTCCTCAAATATCGGGGTATCTAACTCCTTTATCATAAGGGTAAGAACTAAGAGATTAATAATCTTATTTGATTGTAAAAGCGGGATATTCTCGATTATGGCTTCAATATCTTGCATATTCTTATCTTTTGAGCTATGAGAGGTAGAATCTCGTTTGATTGGAGGTGTGAATAATTTATCGATAGTATGGCGAATAAAGCTCTTAAGATTTGTCTTCGTGATGGTTATATCTTTGTCTTTGTTGATTATATCGCTAGTAATATGTTGCTTTGGTGCAATCTCAAGTGTGTCATTGAGATTATGTATCGTATCATCAAGCATATTGGTAGATTCTAAATTTATCCCATCTACTTTGCCCTTAGGCTCGATTGTGATATTATCTAGCTTGTTATATGTCTGCACTTCTTTGATGTCTTCTTTGTGGTATTCAAGTGTCGTATCTATCGTATCAGGTGAGATACAAAGGAGTTCTACATCGCCGATTTTGAGAGTATCGCCAAAATTGATTGCTACTTCATAACCTAATGCTAATTTTGAGAATGAGTCATTATAAAAAATCTCGCTATCTTCTACGCAAGTAATGACAAATGAGCCTTCCTCAAAGCTGATTTCAGCGTGCTTTGCTTGAATCTTGCCATTTATACTTTGGAGGACAAAACCGCATTCATTCCCGCTCCCTATGCTCCCGCCATCTTCGTTGATGATATAATGCTTCATATTGCATTGTTTGACTTTATCGATATTCTTTATCTGTAATGCGATTTGCTCCATACGCTCCTCCTAAAATTAAAATAATTAGATCCTATTGGGTTATCCTTGCAGGGATTGTAAAATTTGGAAGAGTTTTGATAATAATATCTAAATTATTATTTGAGCGAATTCTCATATCAAAATACATTTGCTTATTGTTATTGAAAATGAGGGAGTATGTATTCCCCATTCTTTCAATATCATGCAAGAATTTAAACCACGCCCATTCACCTGTATATTTTTTAGAAAATTCCATGATATTGTTATGATTTGTAGCATTAAATTCCAATATACTTGAATCTTTAAAGTGATTTGCCACTATATCAAGCTTCGTGCTAAAAGTATGGTCATATCTCATCATCGTATCATAGCCAAAAGTAACATAATTAAACTCTGGCGATAAATCGACACTCTCTATGCTATAAGAGATAGCGAGATTGTTATTCGTATCAAACATCAGATTTGATAGTGTGGCGATGTTTGCAATAGAGCGCATAAAGCTTACGGAAAGGCTTAGCTTAGAGGCATACATTGGATTGATACTATATGAGGAGCCTTTTTTGATAATCATATTGCGGAGATATTCTTCATAAAATTTATTCCAAGTGCCTGTTTTACCAAAAAATGCCTTGAAACTATCCATTGAGAGAGAATTTTTGCTTGAGAGATTGAAAGGATAATATGGGGCAATATCATTGATAAAGCTATTATGCACTTCCTTACTCCACGCTATATTCAAATCAGCGATAGCACTTGCTTCGATGAGTTTCCATGCATTGTTTGAGAGGAGCATATAATATTTGCGTAATTCAATAGGCAAGAGGGACAAATCATTTTGCAATACCATAAATGGGTCATCTTTGGGCAATTCTTCACTTAGAGCGTAGTTAATCTTTTCTTTTTTATCTTGTGTTACATGAAGAAATTCATTAAGCTTTGTGTAGAGGGTAAGCATATCTTTATTGATAACCTCCATCGTCTTGAGGTTTGAGGTATCTTCTAATCCCACTTTTTGACTTAAATCACTTACCAAAGAATCTTCTTTTGCGATATCGTGATAGCCCACAAAGGCATTGCCTAAGGTAGCAAAGATATTTTTAATTTCAGCTGCTGGCAATCCTATCTCATAGGCAGATTTAAAGAGTAAGGGGTCATTGAGGTTGGTATTGCTACTTACCGCACTAATAAGGAGATTTATCGCATTTTGTTTCTTTGAAAGTGTAAGTAAGCGATTTAGCCCCGCTTCTTTTGTGCTGAACGGCTTAGGCTTGATATTATCAAGCAAATTTTGCCACTTGAGCTGATATTCTTGCAGGTAAAGCTTAATTATTCCGATAGAGAGGACCATTCTATCATCATCTTTGATAATATTTGTCGCGACATCTTCAAGTAGCCAAGTCTCTCGCCTTATCGTATCATCAATGTGTGTGTTGATATTTGTTAAAAGCTTCCCAATGCCTCTTTTAGTGTAAATGCTATCAAATGTGAATGCGGGACTATTCTCAAAATTCTCATCAAAGCTAAATCCAATATCTTCTTTGAGTGTATAGAGAGACTTTATGTTGTTTTTATATGTGCTAAATTCTAAGAGTGCATAAAGACGACGGATTCGCGTGATTTGAGAGATTCTTTTGCTCGCTTCAAGGCTGATTTGCTTGTTTTCCTCACTCTCAAAAAGCATAATCGTATCCACACAACCAAGCAAATCTTCTTGTGGAATCTTGTATTTTTTGAATAATTCCCAATTATTAAGCAACCACACTTTTAGCAAATCCTTGTCTAAATATTGCTGATTAAAGAGGGCTTTGTAGATGTATAAAGCCCTGATGAGACTATTTTCATCTTTTTGTGTGCGTAAGATATTTTCTAGTTCGATTATAAGTGTATCGGCTAAAAGCTTATTAATACTTTCTATATAGATTTTTTTTGCTGGCTCAAATGCTTCATAAGTAATATCTAAAAATGGATATTTCATCAAGTTAGATTCAGTAAAAAGGCGTGGATATTTATCTAATATAAATCTAAGATTCTGGATAAATTTCACTTTTTCTTCAATGCTTAATGTATGATATGTATCATATTTTTTTAGAAAAATCCCCAAGTCTTTTGCATTCTCTAATGCAATTTGATTTTCTTGCTGTGCTTTGTGGATATAAAAACTACTCATACTATATGTAATCCATAATGCAAAGATAGATAGTATCGCTATAGCAAGCTTTTTCCATAGTTGTTTTATCGCACTGCTTGCACTAAAATCTTTAAATATCACATTGCTTAGTAAGAATTTAACAAAATAGCTTTGTTTAGTGTAATTATTGAGTGCTTGTGCAAATGGTTTCTTGATAGAAAACTTATCACATATTGTATCATAAAGATAATTAATAGGGATATTTTCTTGATATGCACTCACAAAATATATACCTTTGATAAATGATTTATTTTTTAAGTTATTTTCTTCTTTTACTAAGAGGATAAACTCGACTATCAAAGCAAAAAGATTATCGAGTTGTTTGAGGAATAAATATGCTCTATTTTTGGATTTAAGATTGTGGATAAGATTATTTTTACTGATGAGATAATATTGTAATGATTGATACAATTCGCTGAATTTTTTATGCAAAAGTGCAGAATCTAACGACTTAGGATTCTCAAATATTACCCCTAAAGTATTATCTGCGATATTTTCACTAAAGATTCGCAAGTAATCTCCCATACCATCAATCAAATCAAGTTTACTAAATACAAAATAAATCGGGAATCTTGTGCTTGTGCCACTCTCAATATCATTTATCCGCTTTACTAGATAACGAATAATGTTTGTAGAATATTCTTTGGGCTGTGTCAAAAAAAGCTGAGTATCAATGACAAGCACAATCCCACTTAGCTTGTGATAAAATGGATTTTTATTTAAGAAATGAAGAAACTTTTTCCAAATATTCTTCTTTAAGATGAAATTTTTATTTTTCTCTATATCATCTTCAGGCATTTCATCACTACTCTGTGGTGTAAAAAGAGATTCTTGTGTAAAATAATTTCCCTCTGTATCGACTAATGCACCACTTTTAGAGATATAAAGGCTAAAATTTTTGGTTGATTGATGAAGTTTCTTATAAGATTCAAGGCTATCACTTAGCGGATATTCGATATTTGCGTAATTAATAAATGTGCTTTTCCCTGCTCCCTCATCGCCGATAATCACGATAAGTGGGAGCTTTTTTAACTTCAAATGCCTCCAAGTATTTTTTGCATCTTTGATTGAAAGACTAAAATTGCGTTTCATTCGATAAATGAATGTGTCCGCTTCTTTTTGAATGTCCTTTATTTTGTCTTTATCGGGATTTTTAAGATTCTTGATAAATTCGATTATTCTCCGTAATAAAAAAAATAAAAAAATTGTTAGCCACACGATAAAGATGATAATAGCCCGCACATAAGGCTTCCCAAAGATATACACATCATTAAAAGCAAACAACGAGCCATAAAACCAAAATAATGCACTCAAGACAAATAACACAATAAGGCTTAAAACAATCAAAGCCGTCTTTGAGAATAAAATGCCTAAGATTTTTTTCAACATCCCGCGATACCTTTGTATTTATAGAAATGCCATTATAGCCAAAAAATATTTTAATTTATCTATATAAAATTACAATGGATAAGTATAGAACAAAACTAAAAATGACTTCGACAATTTCCACAACAGACTACAATTAATTCCAATTACAAATGAGATAAAAAGTCGTTGTGCTGCATTTATTGAAAGTTATAGAATCAATAACAGATTAACACCAGAACAAAAAACAAAGATTGTCAAAGTTTTAGATGAATATAGAGATGATGAGATAGATTATTTAACTCTATCTACTTCCTTTTGCTTTTGTGGTAATTATTATAAAAAGAGAGAATCTTTGTATGAAAATATTTCGCAGGATAACCCAAAAATAGCATTATTTTTGCGGTATAATCCTACATATAGGGATAAAACAATATTTTGCCCCACATTCTATTAAAAAGTGTTATAATATTACGAATGCTACTTCAAGGTGCTATAAATGACTACTTTAAGAGCTAGTGAGTGGCAACAAAATCCCTGTATTTTTTGATTATAAACCCTTGAAATCTATTCATATAACTTAGAAACATCAACATAATTTAAAGGACGATTATGGCAAACAATCTCAAAGTAGCGTGGCTCAATGGTATGAGCATAGATAAAGTGCATTTCGAACAACAAGAGCGATATATGGAACGCAATATCAATCAAAAAACTATCGCACTTCATAATTATTTCTATGGGATTTTACATCTTGAACTTGCCAGTGATTTGCTCTCACAGGGCAAAATCGCGGTGCAAAGAATTTCAGGTATCGCACAAGATGGCAGTGTGTTTAATGCTCCAGAAGAGGACTTGCTCCCTATCCCGCTTGAAATCTCTAATAGCAATCTCAAAAACCCAATCATCACACTTAGAATCCAAACAAGCCTCGATACAATCGCTGATATTTCGATACAAAATGCCATTGCAGATTCTAAATACATCGCCACACAGGCATTAATTAGCTCAAGGATTCACGATGAAATGCAGCTTAAGAATGAAGAGAGCATACAACTTAGCGATGATGAGACGATTAATACTTCATATTCACAAGAAAAGATAAATGTTCTCTTAGCCTCGCTTCGCCTCTCTCTAGGATTCTTAGGTAATAAATCCCCAAATGAGCTTGAAATCCCGATATGCAAGATTAAAAACATAGATTCTAATAACAAAATCACGCTTGACGATAGCTTTATCCCCACAAGCCTCGATATTGCAAAGATAAGTATGGTAAGAATGTTTATCGATGAGATGATACATAGCACAAAACAGCACAAAGATTCACTTACTCTTATCTTTAAAGGTATTGACCAAACCAAAAACACGCTTGATTTTAGCACTTATCTCTCACTTAATCTCTTAAAAAAATGGAATCTTATTTTCCAGACACTCAAATACAAAGACAAACTCCACCCAGAATATCTCTATGATAAATTAATAGAGTTTCAAGCCGACTTGATGGCATTCCAAAATGATGAGAAATTCAGCCATTTTATCCCTTACAATCATACCAATCTCACAGAGACAATCACACCAATTCTTAATAATCTCCGCATTACATTTGCTAAAATCATCGCTCCAAAATATATCATGGCAAATGTCGTGAATGTGGGCAATGGATTCTATGATTGTATGTTTGATAATGCAGGGATAATCGAAAATAGTGAGATATTCTTAGCGGTGAGTTCTACTTCAAGTCTTGAATATCTCCAAGCGAACTTTAAGACACAATGCAAGATTCTTACACAATCAAAGATTAGAAATATCGTAGCTTCCCAGCTGAAGGGGATAAATATCGAGCAAATCCCGCTTATCCCCTCCTCCTTGCCCCACCTCAATGGCTATGTGTATTATAAGCTTGATAAAAGCGACAAGAGCTTTGAGGCATTTAAAAATGAAAATATCATAAGCCTCTATATCACGACAAATATTCTAAATCCTGATATAAAAATATGGGCGATACTAAGCTAAAGGAGATAAAATGCAAGATTCTACTGCGACAAAAGAACCCTCCCTCCTCTTGCTAAGCAAGCTTCGGGGGCTAGAGACCAACAAAGCCCTTGATTATTATCTGCCATTGTTGTTGCTCGCACATAGACTTTCATTGGTGAGTAAAATTGATATGAGCGTGGAACAATTAAGAGAAGATATGTTGAATGAAATCCTCTCCATAAATGCCACGCTTTTAAATCTCAAAATCTATGATGAAGTCGATATTACACGACTTCGATATTGCGTATGTGTATTTATCGATGAAAGCCTAATGAAAAACGAAATCTTTATCGATAGTTATTGGGCGAATAATCCACTTACTATAAGACTTTTTAACGAAAATCAAGGTGGTGATAAATTCTTTGGGGTAATGGATAAATGGCTTGAAAATCCAAGTAAAAATAAAGATACCTTAGAATTTATCTATGTGTGTTTGATATTAGGATACAGAGGGAAATTTGATATTGAGCCAGATTGCAAGGAGAAGATTCTCTATCTTTGTGATAATATCTGCTCTGCTATCACACCAAGTATGGAATCTAAAGAGGATATATTCAATCAATCTAGTAAGGTAGCACACAAAGCAGATTTACTTGCGATGCTCTCCACGCGTGCGGTGAGACACACTAAAATGCTATTTCTCCTCGCTCCACTACTCCTTATCCTCATCGCATTTAGCTATTCATTATGGAAAGTCAATGAAAATAACAAAATAATAGAATCTATGCTTATTGAGAGCTTGGAAGATAAGGGCTTATAAATTATTACAGAACGGACACTAAAGAAATAAGCATTATTTAAGGATAAGTGAGAAACTACTTCCCTAGCAACTAAGGCTAGGAAACCTTAGATTAAAATTAAAAGCCAAATCTCCTGATTACAGAGATTTGCTATTACAACTACCCAACCTTTAATCAAACTTTTTACTATCCAACCACGCATTTATGGCTTCATTAAAGATATAGCTTTGTGTCTCAAATTTCCTTGCTTGTGTTGATTGATACTGCTTAATCCGCTCGATAGTTTTGATGGGAAGCGGGATATTCATTGCTTTTATCAAGGGCTTAGAATCTTGTGCATGAGGAGATATATCGTGTGTAGTCTCACCTCGTGCTTCTTGTATGAATTTCTCTTCGCTTTTTACCTTAGTAGCCACATTTGTGGGCGGTCTTTTGAACGCCATATTAATTCCTTGTCTCTAAAATTTGATTGCCAATTTTGACAACCTCTTGAAAAAAAGCTTCAAAATCGCTTAATGCCTTATCTTCTGCCTTTTGGCAAAATTCATCAAGTGTCTTGCCCTCCTCTACGCACTTCTTATATGCCCTCCTCTCATAAATCATCGAATCTAAAATATGAATATCTTTGAATTGCTTTTCGCGGATAGATTCTAGGACATATTCTCTCAAGTCCGTTAAATCCTTTGATAGAAAGGGATTGGGAGATATTTTGTTAAACACTACAAGGGCGTGCAAACCCTCATTGCTCTCTTTTGCCAAATCAAATACCTCTAGCATTCTATCCATCACCACCACATCGTATTGACTTGGGATAGTTGGGATAATCACCAAATTAGCCTTGCTCATAGCAATGCGCATTTCCTTACTATCTCTTCCCCCTGTATCAATCACAAGCACATCGTTTTTATCTTTTTGAAGCATTATTTCATCTCTCAATGATGAACCCACTTTAGAGATATTAGAGAACAATGGAGGTAATCCGGATTCACTCCTATTGTTTGAAAACACCTCTGTTGAATTTTGTGGATCTGCGTCTATAAGTGTTACCTTATCTCCATCTTTAGCTAACCTACTAGCTAGATTTACCGCTATGGTTGTCTTGCCACTACCACCTTTCTCATTGACAACTGCTATTATCATTTGGACATCTCCTTTATATTATTATGGTATAAAATACTAAATATTGATTATAATATATTTTTATATAAAATACAATATTAACTTTATATATAATAATATATAATAATATATAATAATATATAATAATATATAATAATATATAATAATATATAATAATATATAATAATAT
>NZ_NXLQ01000028.1 GCF_003364195.1 Helicobacter didelphidarum
TTGTCTCGCTCTTGAATGTTTGAAGCAGATTCTAAAGCCTTAGTATTCTCTTTGTTGTGTAACTTGTCTTAGCTTAATACACTCAACACAATGTCGAACCCTTACACACACGCACACGCAAGAGGCATAAAATATTTGCTTACCTCATCAATGCAATTCATTAAATGATATTAATTCTTATTCCATGTAACTATACTAACATGATGAGGTAATCGCTAAGTAAGGTTACATGCTAAAGATTGATTAAAATGATTGAGTAGTCAAGTATTCTTTTACAACTCAAAGAGAAAGAACAGCATTAAAGCCTTGTTTCTTATTCAATATAAGGATATAAGCTAAACATACCCCCTTTAAAATGTAATGATTATCTTGTCTTTGTCTTGCAACTCAAAAGAATTAAGAGAAATATTTAAGGCTAGATTCTATAAGTTTTGTTAAACTACTCATTCTGAAGTATTTGTATTTATATCTTTTAAAAAGCCTTTGATAGTTTGTAATTCTGTCTTTACTTGATTATATGCCTTAAGTGTAGGATTAATCTCATGTTCTAAATCATAGCCTATAAGAGATAAAAAGCTATATTGATTGTTTTTTAGGTTGTTGATATGCTTGATGATATTTGCATATTCATTGAGTAAGTTTTTATTTGTAGTAGCTATGTGTTTTGTATTAAGGTTTGTTTGCTTCTCAAATCGCTTTATAAGATTATAAAAAGAAACTCTATCAATACCATGTTTGAAGCACACTTGCTTAATGTTTGTATTGCCTTGTAGATATTCTTTTAAAGCATATATAAAAGCCTCTTTGTATATATGAAATTCTTTTTTAAGATTCTGTAATAAGTCTTGATTGATTGTATGTTCTGCATGTGTCTTGCTTCTTTCTTGTAGCTCTTTGTCTTGAGTGCTTAGCTTGTTCTTTGTAGTCATTGATTTACCTTTATTCTTTAGCGTGTCTTTGTCTCGCTCTTGAATGTTTGAAGCAGATTCCAAAGTTTTACCCTCATCTTTGCTTAGCTCTTTACTCTTTAACTTCTCTTTGTCTTTATTGCTTAAGCTATCTTGTAAGCCTTTATTCTCTAGTGTTTGTAAGCCTTGTTTGTCTTGAGTGTTTAGCATATCATCATCATGTAAGCAAGTATTATATAAGCTAGTATCTACATCATGTAAGTTTGGAAAGTCATTAAGAATACTATCGCTTTGTATTTCTTTGTCAAATTCTTGTTTTAACTCATCATTTGTATTTCTTTCATCATGCAATTCATTAAAAGTTATTTCATCAAACGCTTGTAACTCATTGCTAAAATCATATTCATACAAGATTTTTACATTTGATTTACTCATGGAGTTTTACCGATTTTATGGGTTTTTTTGAGTGTCTAGCTTCTGATTGACTTCGATTTGTTGTTGTGCTACGCTTAAGCGTTGTTCTTGTGTGAAATTTGAAGTTACAAGAGGTGTGATATAGTGCATAAAGCAAGTAGTAAAATTTATAAATACAAAAGGACTCTTAAAAAATATGCTTACACTTTCTATATTCTCAAGACTTTGCCAATTCTCTACACCATTATCACGAATAAAACATACTTCAATTTTAGATACGATTAAATTCATTGTTTTATTCATGAATTTCCCTAAGTCTAAATTCTGTTTTATATCGTTGTTACCCATATTATCAAAGTTAGACATGTCCATACATGAAGTAAGATGAGAACTTATTTTTAAACCCTCGCCCATTGTTAAAGGCTTAAATCTAATCTTTTTCCCCTCAACTACAAATTCATTTACATTTTCTATTGTTGTATCATTCATTGTATATCCTTTTTAATTGATTAATATCCGCCACTAGAACCATTTACAACAGCAGTTCTTAGCTGTCCTACCATTAAATCGCTTGTGCCTTGTGCTAATTCTTGCGGGGTAGCACTTGATATGTTTTGCGTAATGTTTGCCCTTACTTGTGGGTTGTTATTATTTATTGTAGTAGTAAAGTTAGAATTAGAGTTAGTTATAACATCTGAACTATTTGCTTCACTCCCTAATAACTTTTGCGCCCAACTTGGTAAGAGATTGACTAATTTACTTTTAATATTATCAATGTATCCCATAAGAGTATTAACAGGTATCATAAGAGTATTTTTTATTGAATCCCCTATTGTGTTAATGATATTCAAAAATGAATCCATGTTAGGATTCCTAAAAAAATTAAATATTGATTGCACGATGTCAAATATGCCTGTAAATATACTTGCTATTTGTTTAACCGCTATGATAATAATATCAAATACAATAGGGCTTATAATAGCCCAAATTCCTTTTACAATATCCCATACAACGCTAAATACTTTTGCAATAGCTTTTATTGTTGTATCTAACCATTCATATTTTTTTACCAACTTACCAGTTATAGATTCCGCCCCATTTAAATACCCCCATATATCCTCAATAATTACTGCTACCCCTAAGATTAACGCCCCTAACGCATAAAAGGGCAACCATGCTTTCATATTTGCTATCGCTATTGCTAATAATCCTTTTTTAACTACAACCAAAACCCCAACTATTGCCATTAAAACAGAAAGAACAATCCTTTTATTTCCTTGTATGAATGTAAAGAATTTTGTAAAAGCTTTTGCCATGAATTGCAAAGGAGGTAAAACTACTTTAGCTATCATCATGGCTACTTTCATAAGTATTTGCCTTAAATCTGCAATAACATTACTAAAGTTACGCATAGTCTTAGCGTCCTCTGCTGTTGTAAGATTGAGTTTAGCTTGATTGTCTAGCATATCTGCTAAAGCACTTCCGCCCTCTTGTAATGCCAACACAAAATCATCAGTAAAACCCTCCGCCCTTGCTTTTGCTATTGCTTGTTGTTTTGATAAACCTTTAAAGGATTCTGCAAATTGTAATATGGCTTTTCTAATATCAGTAATTTGCCCTCCTTGTAAGTCTATGCCTTTACCGAACTTCTTTTGAAAATTGATTAAAGCGTCCCCGCCTTGTGAAGCTTCATACATAGCCTTTTGCATAGCTTGTAAATTTGTTTGTGCTGATTGTGTATTGCCTCCAAACTTCTCTAACACTTCGCCGAGTGTTTGTGTCTCACTTGCACTAATGCCTGTTAAATCACTAAAGCGTTGTAGCTCACTTCCTGCTTTTACAAGATTGGATAACAAGGCTTGTGCTCCATACGCTAAACCTAAACCACCCGCAACCTTAGCAATTTTGCTATTTACACTTTCTAAATCTCTACCAACATTATTTAAAGCTTGTTGTAAAGGTTTTGTAATAGCTGTAAATTTAATAGCTAACTCTTTTAATATTTGCATGTGAATCCTTTTAGTTAGAGTTTGTTACATTAAAAATTAAAACTTTTTTTAATCTCATTAACAATATTCAATGCTGTTGTTTTATCTTTGACAGGTTTAGCCTCAACCTTACCACTTTTAACAACACTTGCACTTGTAGGCTTTTTAACTTTCCTATAATCAAGATACCCGCTCTTAGCTTCTACAAGTTTAGTTTCTCTAAATGTGATATTTACAAATACCCCATTAGTAGAGTTACTATCTTCACTATATGAACTTTCAAGATAACGCATATTAATAAAAGAATCTGATATTGTAGCAATGGCAAAACCGCCTTCACTCACATTACCCTCTCTAAGAATGCGTCTAAAGTTATCTAAATCATCATAGAGAACAAACAAATTACAAGATACACTTTTTGCTAAGAATATAACATTGTCGCTAAAAGTAGTATTGTCATCAGCTGGAAACTCGCTTACTTCTGCATTTTCTGTAACTGATAAACTTTGCACACTACAAGGTAACGCCCCACTTTCACAAGTAAAAGCATAAAATGTATTGCCTTCTTGCAAATATTTAGCAAGTATTTTAAGTGGGGATTTATCGCCTAATTCATTTAGTATATTTCTTGCCATGTGGTTAATCCTTTAATCCTTCTCTTTCTTTATCTCTACATTCTTATATTCTCTTTGTAACTCGCTTAACTTGCCTATTACATCAGGAAATATCTTATTTTTAAAAGCTTCTTTTGCCTCTTTGTCTCTAAAAAATATCTCATCAATAAGACTATATGCAAAACATTGAAGCTTAAAAGAATAATGATTAATTAAATCCTTATCAATACAATCCCAATATTCTACATCTATTTCACATAACTCATCCAATATAAACTCTTTAAAATCGCTTTTATTAGTAAAATGCTTTTGTAACTCTACAAGGTTATATTCATATATCTTGTTATATTGTTTCTTATTAAGCCTGTTAATGACCTTTTGTATTTCCTTACTATGTATTAAACTCATGTTTTACCCTTTATGTAGAATAGAGAAGTTACGCATACTTCTCTTAAAAAAGGGTTTAATGTGTGTGTATAATGATTTACAATAAATAGAAGTCTTAGAAGTAAAAACATTAAACCCTTCTCTAAAAGAAGCAACATTACCAAAGAATAAAAGGGGTAAGGGGTTTATTCTTAGTAATGTGAAACAACACATACAAATATTTTACAAACATAAAGGCTTCTAGCATAGCCTCTATGTATAGCCTCTAGTTATTGGTAACCTAAAAGCTACACTAAAACTATAACCTTTTAAAGCTTATAACTACATAAAAAAAAATAAGACTTTTTACCTTACACATTCATACAACACTTTAACCTAATCACTAAGAAAACACCCTAAAACAATACGAACAAGAACACGAATAACCGACACTTTATCCGACAATAAACGAACACCTTATATAATTAGATACATGCCTTCAATGCGTAAATGTATCCCTATAAATACACTTATCAGATATTTAACCGAACACAAAATAAAAAAAATCAAAGAAAAAGAGTAAAAAGACAAAATTACTAAAACCTACACTGAAACACTACACAATTAAAAAGAGTAAAAAGACATGTAAAGTTAAGTGAAATATTCTTTATTCATTGTAAGCCTTATTTGATAGCTTAAAAGGCATAGAATAATCATAGAAATAATCATGCAAACAATATAGAAAAAACAGAAAGAAAGATTGATACAAATATATGAATGAATGTAGGGATTGAATAAATAATAAAGGGGGTAGATTTAATCTATATCCTTTATCTTGTCTCGCTCTTGAATGTTTGAAGCAGATTCTAAAGCCTTAGTATTCTCTTTGTTGTGTAACTTGTCTTAGCTTAATACACTCAACACAATGTCGAACCCTTACACACACGCACACGCAAGAGGCATAAAATATTTGCTTACCTCATCAATGCAATTCATTAAATGATATTAATTCTTATTCCATGTAACTATACTAACATGATGAGGTAATCGCTAAGTAAGGTTACATGCTAAAGATTGATTAAAATGATTGAGTAGTCAAGTATTCTTTTACAACTCAAAGAGAAAGAACAGCATTAAAGCCTTGTTTCTTATTCAATATAAGGATATAAGCTAAACATACCCCCTTAGCTAACATTGATACACACACATTAACATTTATCTAGTATCTTGCTATACAACATAAAGTAATTAAACTTGCATAAGAGATTATTAACCTTATAGCAGTTTGCATTAAAGCTATATTGATACAAGTTAAATATATTCATATCTAAAGCCTTTTGATAGTCTTGTTTATGTATCTTTGCTATGACTACAAAATCCTTATTAACTCTTTTATTGATGTATTGTCGTTCTTTGTCTTGAATGTTTGAAATAGATTCTAAAGGCTTAACCTCATCTTTGCTTGTCTTCTCATATTCTCTTATAAAGCTAAAAAGAAGCATACTAGAAACATTCACATTAACCTTACACATATAAAAGCTACTTTGATACTCAATAAAGCATTTAAGGTATATTTGTTTCGTATCTAAGCATAAATCCTTAAATCTCTTTTGTAATAGCTTTGTATTTGGTATGTTTGAACTATATGTATTATTCATAAGACTATTATAAGTAAAAAGGTTTATATGTGCTTTAAGGCTTTTTCTTACTCTTTGTTTCATGCTTCTTTGTTTCATGCGTGAAATCATTGATTTACCTTTATTCTTTAGCTTGTCTTTGTTGTGTAGCTCTTTGTCTTGTTTGTGTTGCAATACTTCTAAGCCTTGTTTGTCTCGCTCTTGAATGTTTGAAGCAGATTCTAAAGCCTTAGTATTCTCTTTGTCTTGCAACTCACAGCTAAAAAGCCTTAAAGTATCGTTATATGCTTTTTTAGCCTTAAGTAATTCATACGCACTAAGTTTGCTTGTATTCTTTTGCTTCTGAATGGCTTTTTTGTATTCTTTGAATGATTGCATTGTGTCTTGTGATTGTGTATCATGTTTCATTATTTACCCCTTATATTAAAATTGTAATGTATCGCTAGGATTTATTTCAAAGCTCCCATTACGAAGCTTTTTTAATTGTCTTACTTCTATCAAACTATCTACATAATTAGCCCAAAATTGCATTAACTCTTTTCTTTCTTGCATTCGTTCTGAATGGTTATAACTCGCTATGATTTGATTACCTATGCCATGAGATAAACACATTTCAATAACGATAAAATCAATAGCATGTAAGGGGGTTTTCTCATAAAGGATTGTTGAGAAAGTGCTACGCATACAATGCGGGGTAAAGCGGAAAGAAAGATATTTATTTAATCTTTCTTTGCGTGTAAATGCTGTATCTATAATTGTTATAAATACTTCTTGCGTATCATATTTTGCATAATGATACTTTAAATTCAATTTATAAGTATTATTAAAATATTGTTGCTTATGCCTTGCTATATAAGTTTTTAAAGCATAAATATTAACTTCAAACATAGTAGCTATTTGCCTAATAGTAAGCTTCTTATCACTCCCTAAAGCCTTACCCTCATCTTTGCTTGTGTTCTCTAGCTCTTGAGTGTTTGAAGCAGATTCTAAAGTTTTAGTATTATCCTTGTCTTGTAACTCTTTGCTATCTTTCTTTATATTTATTCTTTCTAGCTTTTGATTACATATATAATTAGCAAATGTATTGCCCTTTTTAAATTCATTCATATAATATAAAAAAGCCTTATGTAATTGAATAGTAATTATTTTTATAGGTATTAAATCCCTGTCAAAGACATAGTTACTTTTTTTATATTCTTGCATTACTTCAAGTATATGTAAGGCTTGTGTTGATAAAGGTAATTTAAATTTTTTATGATTTTTCATTTTCTTAGCTGGTATTCTTAGCATTTTCTCTTGAAAATCTATCTCGCTCCATTCTAAAAGAACGATGTTTTTAATTCTTAAAGGCACATACACTAAGAATTTAAGCATGTAGTAATATATTGTCTTGTTGTGTAAGATACTTGTATTTGTAGTAACAAAAGGATTATTACTTTGCAAGAACTCTAAGAACTCTTTTAACTCATTTTCATTAAATGATTTATGATGAGTAGTAGTAGGCATTTTAAAGAGAAGTTTATATTGCATTCTATGGAATGGACTTGTAGCAACATAATCATTACTTAAGGCATATTCGTAAATTGATTGTAAAACATTGAATAATCTTTTAGAATGTGCTAATTTTCCTTTATTCTGATATTCTTGCAAGAAGTCTTTTATATCTTGCCTTGTGATTTTGTCTAAAGGCATGTTTGTAAATCGTTTAAATAATGTTTTTAATAAATATTTGTTTGCATTATAAGTTACTTGCCTTATGTTCTTAATATTAAACCATTGAGTAGCTACATCACTAAAGCCTAATTCAGTAATAGTCATGTTCTCAAGATAGCTTTTTAAGTCTTTGTGAGATTCTCTAAATGTATGTGATTGTAGAATAGTATTATACTCATTTGCTTTAGCTCTTGCCTCTTGTAAGCTATAAAGTGGATATTTGCCTAAAGTAATACTATAAAGCTTCTTTCTTAAGCTATAACGATACAAGAAGCTTTTAGTAAAGCTATCTTTCTTTGTTCGTATATGAAAGTAAAGATTAGAGATTGTATCATCGCTTAGTAGTTTTTCTTTACTCTTTGTATTTACATTCTCATTTGCAAACTTATCACTTTTTGTAACAAAAGCTTTATTTCTTATTTCTGTTTCAAACTCTTTTAGAAACTCTTTTAATTCATGTAAGCTTTTAAACCCCATTTTATACCCTTTTTGAATAAAATATTTGTGTATAGTTTTATGTATAGTTTTATATTCCACAATACAAAAAAGCATATTTTATAAGAATATGTAAAGCGATAAATAGGGGGTTTTAGGGGGGTAATTTTAAGGTTATAATTTATATGTAATTAAAGTAATAAAGTATATCAATCAATATGATTTTGTAAATTGTATTTTACATTTCTCTTATACAATATCTGCTTGGATTGACCCACTTACATCTACGAGTTCCACTCTATCTTTACTTTTTAAATCTTTAATTTGCACAGGTTTGTTATTCTTTAGAATCTGCACAAAGCCAGATTCTAAACGATTAGCAGGATTAATTTGAGTAATAATTTGAGTAATATTCTGCAATATCACACTTTTTTGTTGTAAGAATACAGCAATAGAAGAATCAAGACTTAGCAACAAAGTATTGCGTTTCTTTGCAAGGAAAAAGTGAAAATATGTGTCTAAAGAAGATTTCAATGTTTGTAATATAATATTTTTGGTTTGTAGCTTTTTTTCTACATTTTCTCTTAAGGATTGTTCCAAAGATTCTAAGACATTATGATAATCCACAATTCTTTGTGTTGGATTGAGAGATTCTAGATATGTGTTACATTCAATAGTTTGTTGTCGTTTTTTGTGGATAAAAAATTTTATACAATCTCGCAAAGTATTTTCATTATTGTGTAATAGTTGTTTGTAGAGTTCAATCCGTTTCAGAGGATTTAGGATTTCTATATCATATTTTTGCATTCGCAAAACTTCAGCCTTTTGTCTTAAAAATCGCTCAAAGAATTGTCCAAGCATAGTTTCTAAATCAAAAAGCTGCATAATCAAACTTTCTTTATCACTTAATATCATTTCCATTGCTGCACTTGGCGTTGGTGCACGGACATCTGCAACATAATCACTTAAAAGATAATCAATCTCATGTCCGATAGCGGATACCACAGGTGTTTTGCATTGGTAAATAGATTCTAAAACTTCAATTTCATTAAAGTTCCATAAATCTTCAATACTCCCCCCACCACGAGCTAGAACCAAAATATCAGCACCAAGCCTATCAGCATATTGTAAATTTTTAGCAATAGAATATTTTGCCTCTTTTCCTTGCGTAAGTGTATCTATTAGGATAAATTCACAGAGACAAAATCGTCTACTTGCAACTTTTATCATATCTTGTAGTGCTGCTCCAGTAAGACTTGTTAGCAAAATAATCTTTTTTGGAAATTTTGGTAATGGCTTTTGTTTGATGAAATAATTGCGTGATTCTAAATCTTTTTTTAATCTCTCATATTCTGCTTTTAGATTTCCTTCTCCCGCATATACACATTTTGTTACATTAAAACTATATGTTCCACGCGGAGGAAAAACACTTAATGTGCCTTTTGCAATAATTTTATCACCATTATTAAGTGTGATTGGATTTTGTCGCATATTATTACGAAAAAATGTGCATGAAAGTACCGCATAATCATCTTTGAGACTAAAGTAAGTATGTCCACTTGCATGCAGTGTTAGCCCACTTACCTCACCCTGAACTTCAACATAACTAAAATCAGATTCTAATATGGATTTAATCTGCATAGTCAATTCACTTACCTCTAAGATATGATATGGAGATTGTGTATATGATTGCATAGAGTTCCTTATTTGATTCCAGTAGATTTAACTACTTAATAGAAAAAATAGTCATACAAGAAGTAATTTTATATGAATTTATGGTAAAAATATTATAAAAAATTTAAGCTTTCAAAAAATACTTAAAAAATCTTTTTTAAATGATATAAATTTTTTGTGAATTTAAATTCTGAAAATATATTCAACAAAAATTTTCTATAATATTTTAAAAATAAATAAGTATATTGCTTTATATGGTGTAAAAATTTAGCTTAGGTCAGCAACGATTTCATTTATTAGTTTTGTTACAAAATTTGCACTAACTTTTGCACTTGATTCTAAAAATTCATCAAAACTTACATTTGCTTCCCCATCTGCACTATCACTAATGGAGCGGAAAATGCAGCATGGAATCTTAAAATTATCACATACGCAAGCCACACTTGCCCCCTCCATTTCAACAGCAACAGCTCCAAACTCTTTCGTAATAAAGTCCTTTTTTTCCTGACTTGCTATAAATTGGTCACCACTTGCAACAATACCTTCATAAATATTTAAGCCTATATTTTTAGCTACTTGCAAGGCTAAATTATGAAGTTTTGAATCGCTTTCATAAAAAAGTTTTCCTTCAGGAATAAAACCTAAAGCATGTCCAAATGCACTAATATCAACATCGTGCTGACATAAAGAAGTCGCTAAGACAAGGTCTCCAACTTTTAGTTTTTTCGTTAATCCACCTGCAACACCACTAAAAATTAATTGCTCACAACCAAACGTTGCAATCATTATACTCGCTGTTATGGCTGCATGGACTTTACCAATTTTACTATATGCAATAATAATATGCACTTGTTTATAATTAACTTTATAAAATGTATTCCCAGCAGCTTCAATTCTTTCATATTCTTTGTAAAATTCTAAAAGTGGTGTAATTTCCTCACGCATAGCACCTATGATTCCAATAGTCATGGCATTCCTTTTGTGTAAAATCGTATATTATTATAACAATAAATCTATCAAGATAAAGAGTATTGCATTGAACTTCTTTCATTATTTATTTAAATAAGTAAACTCCCAAAATTATACAGACCCCATATTTACTTTTATAAAACACTTTATTTATCACTGAACTGGATCTTAAAAAGATATGGATTTTTTACAAGTCTGCTTAGATATATGTTGTAATAATTACACTTTATGTATAAAATTATGATAGCAACTTGAGGCATAGCTTTGCTCTCTAAGATTCCAGCAGAGACTCAAACAATAGTATGGAGCGGAGATGAAAGTATAAGGTAGGTTCATTTTAAGATCATTTTTTAAATAGATATAATTTCAGTGTGAAAGATTTTGTATATAAAAATCTAGAAATCATAGTCTATGAATTGTTATACTAAGCCTATGATTTGTCTCGCAATGATGATTTTAGATTCTTGTTATTTTGCAGAGAACAAAGAAAATGCTATTTTTATAGATATAGAGATTCTATAAGAATTTTCTAAAAGGTTTCATGAGAATAAAAGATTATGCATATTGTGGTAGAGTGATTTCCACAGATTGTGGAACACTTCCATTTTGTAGAGCTACTTCGGCTTCATCGATTGTTTGTAATTTCATAGTATCTTTTTTCTCTTCGTTTGGATTATTTTTAGAATCTTTATTTTGTCCTTCATGAGAGTTAAAGTTTAAATCAAGATTATTAAAGCCAATTTGCATTAGATTCTGTCGTAATTCTTGTGCATTTTGGACAAACATTGTCATAACATTTGCATTTGAGGTAATATTAACTTGTAAGTCTTTACCTTTTTTAGATATAGTCATTGCTACTTGCCCGAGGTTTGCAGGATTGAGTTCAAGATTAATTTTTGTGATAGGTGGCTTATAGTTCATAATTTCTTCTCTGAATTGACTTGCAAAATTTTTCATTGCTTCTCGTGCCATTGCATTTTTCATGTTTACCTCTTGCTTAGTATGCACTGCTGTCGCTTCTTGTTTAGAATCTATTTTTTCTTTTGCTTTTTCATCAACTTTTTTACTTTCTTTGATTTGAGAATCTGCCTCTTTTTGTTTACTATCCGTCTTAACATGGTCTGCTAATAACGCATCAAAAGGCTTGTTTGTATCCATCTCAAATTCAATTCCGTGAGAATCTCCTAAATCTTTCGTAACATCTTTTGCTGGTTCAATAAATTGTCCTTGTTGTGCCCATCCTTGTAGCGTCGTTTGTGTATTTTTAGGAAGTTCTTTTGTGGCTTGATTTACTTGTTGTGCTAGAAGTTCAAGCTTTGTTTTATTAGTTTTTATAACTTCACCTAATTCTTCATCGCCTGTAATATTATGGAGTTTTTCTAAAAATTCTTGTTGCATACTTTCATTGCGGAATTTAGACTCAACAATATTTTTGGGCTGAACACTTGTTCGTTCGATAATGAGTGATTTATCTCCATTACCAACTTTAAATTGTAACTTTTCTGCTTCATTTTGTGCCTTTCTTTTTGCATTTGCTACCGCATCATAACGATTGAGTAATTCTGCTAAAAGTTTATCTTTTTCACTCATTTCAGCATTTGCTTGTGGTAAGGCTTTTGTGATTGAATTTGCAATTCCCATACCTTTATCATGTAAAGAACTCGCAAGCTTTTCCCGATTAGTTTCTAAAACTTCACGATCCATGAGATCTTGTGGATTGATTTGATTTTTTCTACCTTGTTCAGTTATTTCAATCTTTTTTAAATTCAAATTTCGTGCTTGAGACTCTTTTTTCACATCAAGCAGTGTTTTAGGAAGCGATTTTGCCTCTATTTCCTTTGATGATTTATCCTTTTGTTTGGTGTCAATTTTAGTTTCTTGTAAATTTTCATCAAGTGTAGTTTCAGATTCCGAATCTTGTGTAAGATCTTCAGCATTCATGCTTTGTGGTGTTGCAGTTTTTGTTTCTGCTGATGATATTTTGTGTGCATTTAAAGTTGGAATCTCTTTTTTGTCTTTATTTGTTTTCTCTGTTTCATCTAGTGATAGTTCTATAGCATTTTCACTTTCTTCTGCTTTACTATCTTGTATTTCTTCGCCATTAAGAGCTTTTGTGAGGGCTGATTTTGTTTCTTTTTTATTTATCTTTGTTGTGATGGGATTTGGTGTAGTATCTATATTATTTTTTGAATCTTTTAATTCTTTATTTTCCTTTGATACATTTGTTGTGCCTTTTTGTTGCACTTTTTTCCCATTATTTTGCTCTTCCTTATCAGTTGTCTTAGAAGTATTCTGTGTTGCATTAGCTTTATTCTCATTCTTTGCAACGCTCTGTGCCAAAGCTTCTGTAAAGGCTGTAGGATCTGTGCTATCTTGCGGTTTTGTATTGTTTGTTATTGTAGCAGGTTGTCCTGCACCCGTAGTATTAATTTCAGCAACCATGATATTCCTCTCGCAAAAAATATTTAAAGTATGATTCAAATAAATATAAGCAATAATAATTCCTTAATCGTTTTATTATTTAATGAACAGTTTATTAAATCTAAATAGTTTTATTCCTATCATAATTAATATTATAATTCACTTCAAAAAAGTAATTATAATAAAATTGAGATTTCATATGTTATATTTAACATGTAAAATTACTGTTATTTTTGAGATTACTTTTATTGAGTCATTCCATGGTAATTTCTCACTTTTTAATCATTTTTTTGTAGTCAAACTATGTATCATCATTTGTAAAAAATACTCCCATGCTCATATTTTATAGTAGAAAAGTTTGCATGTTGTGCAGATTCTAAAATATTTTTTGCTTTTGCATAAGTTGTGATAATGCAATTTTTTGCTGTTATATAATCAAGTTTTTGAAAATATTGCTTACTCCAAAGTTCTGGATTTTGTGCTTGGCTAAAGGCATCTTGAAATACAATATCAAAAAATCCTTGTGGAAAAGATTCTAAAATATGTAATGCATTACCATGTAAAAAATAAAGAGTTTGTTTTTTATGATTATAAACTCTATTTTTTTGAAGTTCATTTAAAATTTTATGTGCATTTGCTATGTTCGTATAGTCAAATTTTAGAAGCTCAGGCAATAAATAATCTTTTTCAGGAGAGTAAATTTCACAGCATTGGAATGTTTCTAATCCCAACATAGCATTATATCCTAGTCCAAAACATATATCTAAGATTCTGATTGGACGTAAAATTGTGGAGTGTATGGTATGTTGACTTGTTGCTTGATTGATTAGCAAAGATTGATTGAAAAGATTATGTAAAAAGTTTTGTTGTGTAAGATATATATCTGTGTATGGCATTCCTTGTGAGGTAAGATTCTGATAGGAATGTATTGTTTGTAGGATTTCTTGTGAGAAATTTTTATAGAAATCTTGTTTGTTGCTGATTGTATATCGAGAGGAAGTGATATGCCGAAAAAATAGGGCTGCAGGGATAATATGCTTTATAATTGTTTCGCTATATGCTCCTAAACTTTTAGAATGATAGCTTTGTTTGTATGTTACATTATAGGCACTTAAGCTTTTATCGCAACCGCGTACAATATTATCTTGTAGTTGATCATTCATTGCTATTCCTAATGCGTATAATATGATTAATGTATAAAATCTTTCAATAATGTTTCTAATAAAGATAAATTTTATATTTTTTATAAGGTAGATTATAACTAATCGTTAGCAAATTGTGCTATACTTATCTTCAATATGTAATAGTTTTTATAGTAATCAAGGAGACAATATGCAAACAATTAATATAAATACATTAAATTCCCCAAGTAAAAAAACTTTACAAAAAAAAGGACTAAAGAATCTTCTTCAGGGAGATTTTCGACGAGCTTTTGATTTATTTCAAAATGCTTTTTGGCTTGATACCAATGATTTAGACACTAAAATCGGACTTTATTTATCAGATATGGGTATGGATTTTGGGCAAGAGGCGATTGGAATTTATGAATTTTATCAAAGTGTGCTGACGTGTGAGCCACGTGCCAATAAGCATAAAATACAAAAGATGATACTTAGTTTCATAGATGCTTTTGATGAACGCACACATAATCTATCGGAGGCTATGCAAAATAGTAAAAATGCAATACTAGAAAGTTATAATGCAATTAATTATGCTGACATAAAAACAATGCTGAAAACAAAAAATTTCAAGGAAGTTTATAGTGGATTGCCATTTAACACTAAATTGGTTTTTAATAAAAAAGGAGATTTTTATGAGTTTCTAACACTTTTGGTAAAGAATGATTATGTTGATATTCTGTTAAACTATATTGATGCACTTCCTAAAGTTGACAATGAATTAATACCACTGATTGAGGCTGCAAACCACAAGTTAGAAGAGAAAAATAAAATAAAAAAGAAAGAGAAGAGTCTTAGTTAAATCCCAGATTCTCTAATATTATAGAATCAATAAAGTCAATAATTGGGAAAATAGTCTTTGTTATCTAGATCAATTAGCATTATGAGATGTTTGATATTTTCTGATTATAGTCAGAAGATTAACTTTTTATTAATAATTATTTGATAAAGTTCTATACATTCTTAAATATATAAGGAGAAATTATGGGAATTTATGATAGAAACTATACTCAAGATACAGGAGTAAGTTATTCACAAAGCGATACAGCTTTAGTAAATTTCGTTAAGACTACTTACAAGTTTCTTGCAGGAAGTCTTTTATTAGCATTTGTTGGTGTGCTTGTAGGTTGGCAAAATATTGCTATGGTAGCACAATATAAAATGGGATTGTTTCTTGTTGAGCTTGGTTTGATTTTTGCATTAGGATTTGTGCAAAATAAGCCTGGAATTAATTTAGCTGTATTTGCACTCTTTTCTTTTATTAGTGGTATGACACTTGTTCCTCTTTTGGCGGTTGTTATGATGAAAAATCCGGGCATAATTGCTCAAGCATTAGCTATGACTACTATCATTTTTGGAATCATGAGTATTTATGCTATTAAAACAAAAAGAGATTTAGGTAATATGGGTGTTGCACTATTTTGGTCTGTTGTAGTTATATTTGTTTTCTCACTTTTAAATATGTTTGTTTTTCAAAGTTCAATGTTGCAGTTTGCAATTGCTAGTGTTGTGGTAATTGTATTTAGTCTCTACATTGCTTATGACACACAAAATATTATAACAGGACGATATGATAATCCAATAATGGCAGCTATCGCATTATATCTTGATATTCTCAATGTCTTTACTGCATTGTTACAAATTCTAGGAATGTCTTCTAGAGATTAGATTTCTTTATTTAAAAATAAGGAGTTGCATTGAATGTAGATTCAATGCATAAGATAAATATTAAAAAATAGATATTTATCTTATGCATTGGGGTAACATAGATTAAGTATAAGATAATCTTCCATATATTAGATACTAGTTTATATTCTTGTATATATTTTGAATACTTCTTGCTTATTTCTTTTAGGTTGAATTCTTAAGGAAATATTTTGAAAATATCTTTATCTGATAATCAATATTTAGTTCATAGAATGATAGATGCAAATCTTAATAGATTGAAAGAAGGAATACGAGTTATTGAAGATATTTTTCGTTTTATTTATAATGATAAAGAAATTGCTTATCAGCTAAAAAAGCTACGACATCTTGCAATCATTGATAACTATAATGAGATTCTACAATCAAGAGATATTATTAATGATATTGCAAAGGAAAGTATTGCAACAGAAATATACCGAGAGGATATCGGAGCAATTTTACATGCTAATTTTTGTCGTATTTGTGAGAGTGCGAGGGTTTTAGAGGAATGCCTCAAATTAGAAAATTATGTTCGATATGGTAAAAGTGAGACTTTTAAACAAATACGTTACGAAGCGTATAATCTCCATAAAGTATGTTCTTTAAAGATAAATTTAAAAACAAATAAATAGATAAGTCTTTAGAAATAGAAACGAATATATGTGATTTTCGAGTAAAAATAAACTAACTTATAGTTTATAAAATGACCTTAAGATATGTTCCACTGTTATAAATAAAATAGTAAAACTTTGAAAAATCCTTATATGATATGAAATGAAAAGCGTCATATCAATTAGGAAAAAAATTATTTTTCTCGTTCAATCTCTTCTTTTATTTCAATATTAAGAATCTTATCTCCTTGTTGTATGGAATCTAAAACTTTATAACTTGTCCGATCCCATACGGGAATTCTTCCAAATGTTGTATGCACACCATCAAGATGTGGTTGTGGAGCAAAACAAATGAAAAATTGGCTACCACCAGTGTCTTTTCCTGCATGTGCCATAGAAATTGTGCCACGATTATGTTTATTTGGATTATTTTCAGTTTCACATTTAATTCTATATCCTGGACCACCGGTGCCATCACCTTTTGGGCAACCACCTTGTGCCATAAAGCCGCTGATTACACGATGAAAATTTAACCCTTTATAGAATCCAGACTTTGCAAGATTAGCAAAATTACCAACAGCCTGTGGTGCATCTTTTGGAAAAAGCTGGATATTGATAGCCCCCTTATCTGTTGTAATAACTGCATATTGTAATTCTTCTAATTCTGCATTATTAATCTCAAATACTTTGAGTTCTTCCATATTTAAACTCCTTAAACTAAATAAATATGAGATTCTATCAATTTTATCTTCATTTTGCAAGATAAATGTTATAATTTTGCTTTATTTAATGTATCTAGAATTTATAATCTTGGAGTAATAATGAAAAAAATATATTTTTATCTCTCATTTATTATGCTCTTTATAGTTTTTTCAAAAGGGCTTTATGCTGATGGTGTAAATTTTGAGTGTAATGATTTATATGGTGATTGTAATAATACTTCAGATTCTAATTATAATACAAGCAATTCGGGCTATGATAGTAGCAGAAATACAAAACAAAACACAGATAATGTGCCATCAAATCCTAAAAATCAACCATCAAATATTACAAATAATACTAAAAGTATTTCATCACAAAATGCTTTTTTCTCAAGCGGAACAATAGGGCAGCTTGGTATGAAAAAGAAAAGTTTTTTGTATTCAGTTGTTTTTTTGACTGCATTATTTGATAATGGTGTGCAAAAACAAGGATATGGAATCTTATTAAAAGATGGTTATACACTTACTGCAGCTGATTTAATGAATGAAGAGGGTGGAGCATATCTAAAGAGCGTAACTGCGAAAATGCAAGATGATAGTTCTAATTCTCTTATGTGTTTTGCTATGTTGCGTTTGAGAGCAACCGACACAAAGTTATCTCTTTTGCGTGCAGAAAATTATACCGATATTTATTGTAATACGCGTCCAGAAAGTTTCTATCATCAACGCATAAATTTACACTATTATACACCAATTCGTGCAGGAACACTCAAGAATACTATTTTATCTCGTTCCGATAATGTGCTTTTTCCTTTTATTACAGAAAAAAATATGTTGTCATATAAAACTTCAAGTATTGCAAATATTCAAAAACACCCAGCAGTTTATGGTTTGCCCCTATTTAATTCAGGTGGGAGTTTTGTGGGATTTCTCTATACAACAAACAACTCAAAACAAAAAAATGTAGTTATTTCAAGTGATGAGGTGCGAGATTTTGTATGTATGGTTGTGCACAATAGATTATTGCCTACAAGTGATCTTACAAGGGCATGCGTGAAGTAAAAAGTTCGATTGATTTAGGTTGCCTGTGATATATTGATTTAAAAAATTAAGAATATCATAAAAATATAGAATCTGTATTCTGCATTTCCTAGTATTTTATAGGTTGTAGAACAATAATATGAAGTTATTAATATATGACTCGTATATTTCAATTTTTAATAAAATTTAATATTTTATTAATAAAATATTAAATTTTATTGTCGATAATTATGTTATGAAATCAATTTTTTACAAGGATTTATTATGAAAATTTTAAAGTCAAGCCTTTTCATTGCTACTTTGGGAGTAGGTGTATCACAAGCTTTGCCTTTGATCGATATTGAATTTGGGGTAGTATTGAGTACAGATATTAAGAATGTATCGAGTTGGAATTTTAACAATGATACAGAATTTACTTATGGAGCGTATGGACGTTTATGGTTGAAAACAGGTAAGGTAAGAGTTGCTCCATTTATCAAATGGGAATCTATTGACACAATAACTGCGAATAATGCTCTCCAGACACTTGTGTCAGGAGAGCCACGTACGAATAATTTACAATATGGAGCATTGTTTGGCGTTAATTTATGGATTTTTACTCCGTATGTTGGTGTAGCATATTCTCAATTTACAGGAGGTTCTTTTGATAATACTTGGGCATTAAACTATGGTATAAATGCAAAGATTCCTCTTGTTCCAATATCTGTTGGTATTGATGGATCTTGGCAAAGACCAAAAATTGATGGGGGAGTAAGAGCGAATATTAATCGAATCGGTTTTAATGTTGGTATCCAATTTTAAGATTATTGAGTAAACTTTTACCATTTTAATGTGTTGAAATATGGACTGCTTGTAGCTTATATTTAAAACTTTTTTAAATATAAGAATCTTTGGAGAGGAATTTTTAGTTTTGTTGTTTATTTGATTTTACAAAATTTAAAGAAATGAATATAATTTTTCCATACTTCAACAATACAACAAACTGCTACATAGTTTAAGAATTAGAATAAAAAATATATGGCAAAAAATAATAATATAAAAAAAATCAATTTCTCACGTAAAGTAAAGACACCTCTTTTTGGTATAAGTAAAAAAGATTATATGCAAAAAGACCAACAAAAAAATACCACGCCTCATCAAAATATGGAAAGAAAGAATAAAAATCAATGTCAAACAAAATTCCAGAATCCTACAAAATCCAATAAAGATTTTTATCAAGATTCTAATATCACAACGCAAAATTTTCTTCCAATTGCAAGAGTCGCCATTATGGGTAGGCCAAATGTCGGAAAAAGTTCATTATTCAATCGACTAAATCAAAAAAATATTGCGATTACCTCTCCTATTAGTGGTAGCACAAGGGATATTAATAAACGAAACTTATGCCTTCAAAGATTTAATATTTCTCTTGTTGATACTGGTGGTTTAGAGTTGTCAATTACAAAATTGAAATCTTTTTATACAAAAAGTAATTCTTCGTATGCGACAGATTCCAATATGACACATCAACATATAGAGCATATTAATATGTATTCAAGACAGGACCAAGATATTCATAAATATAATCTCAGTAATAAAAAAGATCAGGAGCTTATTGCTAAGCATTTGCGGGAGAATATTTCCCATCATTCATATCAGATTATAACACAAAGTGATATTATTATTTATATTGTTGATGGTAACACACCAATAGCTTCCGATGAAGATATAAAAATATTTCGTGAACTGAATAAACAAAAGCCAACTATTCTTGTTCTAAATAAAATTGATAATGATAAAATTGCACTTAATTTATCCCATTTTATGTCTTTTGGCGTGGAATTTTTTCCAATTTCTGTTTCTCACAATCGCGGTATTACAAAGTTACTTACACATCTTGAGGACATTATAGAATCTCTGATAAAAGCAAAAAAATTAAAAAATCCAGCTATATCTAGTTCAAATACAGAATCTCTTGAACCATTGGAACTAGATTTTATGGATTATTTTGACAATGATGCAAGTATTATACAATTTACGAAAGAAAAAACCCAAACAAACATTTTCCAACATAATAAAAAGTCTCAAAGTGGTCAAGATTCTAAAGAATGGCAAAATGATATTGATACGAATAAGTTTATGTGTGAAGAGTCTAATATAAAAGAAAAAACCCAACAGACTATTTCAGTGGGAATCATTGGCAGACCAAATGTTGGAAAAAGTTCATTATTAAATGCTCTTACACAACAAAATCGTTCGCTTGTATCAAGCATTGCGGGGACGACGATTGACCCTGTTGATGAAAGTATTTTTTACAAAGATTATAGAATCACTTTTATTGATACTGCAGGAATTCGTCGTCGTAGTAAGATTGATGGTATTGAAAAATACGCACTTGATAGAACACAGAGGATTTTACGCCAATGTGATATTGCTTTGCTTGTTTTAGATAGTAGCACGGATTTTGTAGAACTTGATGAAAAGATTAGCTCCATAGCAAGCAATAATCATCTTGGGTTGATTGTTGTTTTTAATAAGTGGGATATTCGTATAAAAGAATTTGATGAACAAATGCAAATTTATAAACATAAGTTCAAATTCCTTGAATATGCACCAACCCTAACTATTTCAAGTATCACTCATAAACATATTAAAGAATTAAAACAAAAGATTCTAGAAGTTTATTCTTATTTTCAATTTAGAATCCCAACTGCACAACTCAATATCTGCATTCAAAATGCACTTAAAAAACATCCAATACCAAGCGATCATGGTAAGTTAGTAAAAATTTATTATGCGACACAATTTGACTCTAAGCCTCCAAAAATTGCCCTTATGATGAATAGACCACATGCTTTACATTTTAGCTATAAACGTTATCTTATTAATATTTTACGCCAACAATTTAAGTTTTTAGGTGTTCCAATTATTATAGAAGCACGAAGTAAAAAGCAAAGCAATGATGAGGAAATAGAATAGATTATCTTAAATCTATTTCCTTTATAATATATTATAGAATTTTAGATTCTATAGTTTCTATAAAAATAGCCAGAAGTATTTTAGAATCTCCCTCAATTTTTACAATATCAATAAGAAAGTAATCACAATAAACTTTTTTATGTAAGTATAAAATTTTACTAATACACATAAGGTGTGATGCACTTTGCGATTTTTTTGCATCAAATAAGCATAGTGTATTTTTACTCTATAAAAGACATAATTTGTAAATATATGTATTAACTTTACATTTTATATAAAATATATTGACATATTTTGTAAAATAAATTATAATTGTGTTTTTTAAAAGGATTTACATGCAAGAGAAAACACAAGATATTAATTTGCGAACTAAGCTACGGGAGCTTGAAATAAAAATCATGGACCTTTCAGAGTTCCTAGAGATTTCGCGTCCAACACTCTATAAGATGATTGAATTATATCAAAAGAGAGAATTGGAGAAGATTCCCTCGTATTTGATTGCGTTGTTTGATTATATGCAAAATCCCTACATTAATAAAAATAATGTGATTCAATATATTGTACAGAATATCATTAGAGTGAAAAATCCGCTTGATAGGACGCAACAAAGGGAAATGATAAAAAATCTTATTTTTCCACCAAATTCCACGAAGGAGGAATTTATCACTATGGTGTTACACACGAATCGCTTTGATGAGATTTTGGGTTATTTGCTTACATGTAATGAGATTTTAAAAAAAGATATACCTACAATGCAAGAGAGAGAAACTCTAACCCCATTGGAGAATCTCTATCGTGCATTGGGGAAAATAATTTAATTTTAAGGGAGCAAGTCATGCAAAAAAGAATTTTGGAGATTTCTAATTTTAGAAACATTGGTATCAGCACACGAGATAAAGATTATAATGAGAAACAACAACCCCAAACATTGCTTTTAAATACAAATCTAGAGGCAGATTCTATGGGTGGGCTAGTATTAATCATCGGTGAGAATAATACAGGGAAAAGCAATGTATCAAAAGCTTTGAGTAAGTTTATGTTTCAAGATTCTGAACTATTTGGTCAAAGCGATGAACCTAAATTTCTTGATTGTGAGGATTTGATACCGCAATTATCATTTCAATGCTGTGGGGGGGGGGGGGATTCTCCTCCCTTAAAATTTAATAGGGGGGTGGAGGCCTGTCCTTTATAAACTTCGGACGTGGCCGACGACCTATCGTGCGGAATGTCCGGGGTCGCCGTGTCCTCACAAAAAAAATCCTCCACGCAGCCTACGACGCGTCTCTAGCCAACAACTCCATCCCTATCATTGCATCCACCAGTTTCGCACACACGTT
>NZ_NXLQ01000029.1 GCF_003364195.1 Helicobacter didelphidarum
GCAATGTGATAGAAAAGTAACATGTGATGATTTTTTTTAAAAAAATTAAAATATTTAATATTTTATAAGAAATATTCTTTGAATCTATATCGAATTATTTATGTTTTGATTGTTGTTGTGGGGTTGTTTTTGGTTGGAGTTTTTAGTAATGTTTTTTATAAATTTCTGTGAAATTATTATAATAAAATAGTATCAATACATACAAACATTCAATGTAAGAAAATATTACTTTTGCATTATTTTTTGTCGTATATGAAGCATGAGTGTGGTTTCATCAAGTTTTTTTACCTCTTTTTTGTTTAGCTCTATTTTTTCTTCATCTTTTGCTTTATTATAGAGATGAAGCATTTTTTCATGTTCGATATGAGCGATTCTTATTTCGGCTTTGATATGTTCTTGTTCTTGTCGTAATAATGCGATTTGTCCTTGAATCTCCTCTATCTCATAGAGGTGAGCTTGTATGGCTGCCTTTTGATTCTGATAGGCATTAAAGCTCCCTGATGATGGCAATGGGGTAGAGGCAATGGTAGCATTGATAGAATCTATATCACTTTTTTTACGCATAATCAAAGTTTGATTCCGAATGAGTAGTTTTTCTTGTGTATCAAGCTTTTGCTTTGCTATTTTAACGAGATTTGCAAGTTGCTTTGTCATTATTCTCTACCTTTTATTTTTTGAAATTTTCAGAATCTTTATAACTTATAGAGAAATCAATATCTTAAATCTTCTCCATATGAAGATACTGCACAATCACTTCAGTATCCTTGCCTTTTGTGTCAAAAATAATCGTATATTTTTGTAATTGAGCGTTGTAAATTATCCATAATCTCTGTGGATTTTGGGTAATTTGATGAAGAAATGTTTGATAAGTATGCTGTATATTATCATAATACTGCCAAATGTAGTGAATCTCACCTCGCTTTTTTGGATTATTGTGATTGATAGAGAAAAAGTGACTTGTATTTGTTGGAGGAAGATTCTCATCAAGTGCAGAGAGCCAACGCAACGAGAATCTCATTATATAATATGCTTGAGAAATATTAGAATCTTTGATAAAAAACTTTTTTGCACCACTATTTTGATTACATGCAAAGGGTAAATCTGTAATTTTTTCTCCCTTAAATCTCCCATTCTCTAACGCACCATAGGGCAGACTTCTATCTGGTGGGTAGGAACAGAAATCAATATAGGGTAATTTTTCTGCTGTTATGCGTATTTTTGTAGAATCATATTTTTGTGCCAAAGATTCCAAAAAGAATTTTTCTCGCTTTTCAATCATTGCGTGATAGTCAATTTGTAATTGGGAATTAATATGCTTTTCTTGTGCATATAGTGTATAGAAAGATAATGTTATGATGCCTATAAAATAGAAAATGACATTGATTGACATATCATTCCTTCTTATGATGAGCTATTGTGATAAAGATTAAGATTTTTTAGATTCTAATTTTTCTTGTGCTATTTTTTTATCCCTTTCGCTCTCATATTCTGCACCTGTTAAGAATTTTAACGCACGACGAATAACAGTTACAACGGTATCAATCCCACCCGCAAGACTAAAAAGCCAATAACGATGACAATAAAGCCATTCGAGTTCTTTTGCTTTCTTGTCGTCATCATTCTTGATAGGACGCACAAGGAGTTGGGCAATATCAAGTTCTTGATGAAAAATATATGATTGGACCGCATCTGTAAAATAATCATGGAAAACACGAGAGTTAAACATATCTTTTAATCCATCAATTTCATCGATGAGTTTATCCATTTGAGCAAAGTCAAATTCTTCAAGGCGATTTTCTTTATTGAGTTTTTCTATTGTTTGGAGAAATTGCATGAGTTCTGAAAATACTTCTTCGATTTGATTTTGTTGTGTTTCACCGTAATCAATCCAATTTTGACAAATTTCAATGACTTGTGCAAAATTTTTTCGTGCGACTGCTTTGCTTGGGGCTTTTAGCTTTAATTGCTTTTTTTTAACTTTTGGAATGAGAGCACAAGCTTCTTTGAAGGGCATCTCAATCGTTCCACGAATACGAGCCCCGCCCTCTGTGGCATTAATAACTTCGATTTTATAGGGTGTGTTTGCAATATCTTTTTCATAGAATCCCAAAAAAAGTTTCCATATCTCTGTTGTCTCAACTACACCTCCACCGCCATATTTTTCTACAAACATTTTTTCTTCTTTTGGCTTTATTTCATTTTCTCCATACACAGCACCTTTTGAATGAGAGCTACCATCTTCACCAAATGCTAAATCTTGCCCGATGATAATACATCGTTTAAATTGTGAATGCACCACAAGTTCATACGCCATATTTGCAGCACTCATACCAATACCAAGATAACCATATTCATAAAGATTAAATAAAGTTGTATAGCCAAATGGACGGAAGCTAAATTGCTTAATACCTTTTGTGATTGCATGAATAGTGTCCTCATGCACTATTGATGTAAGTGAGAAAATTACGCCCTCTTGAGCTTCCTCTGGAGTATCTGTATAGAATTTAGCACTTTCTTTTACGCGTTCTAATGAAAAGACAATATCAGGCTTGATTCCGTGTTGATAAAGAATAGGAAAACTTGCGTCAATGCAAAATAAAGTTGCATAAGGGGCAATTTCTTTTAATTGTTCTAATTGTTTGTATAAACTGGGTCCAGTAGAAACGATAATGGCGGTGTCTCTCCCTTTTAATTTATTATGAACTTCTACAAGAGATGGTGCAAACAATGAATATTTCATATTTTCAATATGTTGCTTGATACCAATTATCGCATCTTTTGTGTCATTACCAACGCTAATTACATTATGCTCGATTGCTTGCACAAAGTCTTTATTTACACGAATAATCTCTTCGCTATATTTTTCATAGTAACTATTTGGAATAAGGAGATCATAAACCTTTGAATAGACTTTTGAGAATTTATCCATATCAAAAAGTGAATTAATCATGTGGTAGTTGCATTGTGGAGAATGCAGTAAAATCATGCGATTACTATATATTTCATCACTAAGATCAATGAGATTTAATACAATGTAAATAATCTCAAGTTCTGGCTCAATAACTACGATTCGCTTCAGAATCTCGCTTCCAAGCATCATGCGATACAAGATTCCATTTCCTAATCCATAACTATAAAGGTATGGATAATAGCGATAAACTTCATATTGGTTTAACCGCTCAAGATTTTCTTGCAATGGGTCGTTTTGATAAAGTGGTGTTTGATTAGCAATTTCAACAATATTAAAATTTGCACTATCATTTCCCATAAAAACTTCATATTTTGTATTTGTTTGAATCTGCATAAGATTATAGAATAAAAGAGGATCACGATAGCTTAAGGCATGAAGATTTCTTTGATAAATAGAATTTTCTTCAATTTGAGTTTGGGCATTTTGAGTTTCCATATTTGCGACAATATTACTGATTGGTTGGAGATTTTCTTGAGGTAATGTATCGGGTTGTTTTTGTTTCTTAGTATTTTTTGTATTTGTTTTGGTTTTTTTATTGTGTGATTGTGTTGTTTGTTTTGGAGTAGTTTTAGCCATGAAACCTCTTTTTAGTAAATCTGAAGTAATAAAGTATTATAGTATATTTTTTACATGTTTTTGTTGTTTATGGTATTTTGCTTGAGATTTGCTTTTAGTTTTTAAAAATGTCTTAATAAATTATGAGAGAAAGTTAGGTATTTATAATCTCAAAGAGAGATTATAAACAACAAAACAAGAAAGACTTAAAGTCTTACCTTTCTTACCAGCAAAAAAGATTCCATTTTTATGTATTTATTTATAAAATTATGAAAGATTACATTAAAAGTTTTTGCCATGATAAAGTTCATATTGATTCCATGAATATTTAAAGCAATAAAAACCCATATACATTATTAAAAAAATAATGTATAATGTAAGTGTAAGTAAATATTTTTATTTTTCATGGGGTTATTTGCAAATTTAGTAAATATTTCTGATGCTACATTTGAGAATGAAATACTAAATATAAAAAATTATAGAATCTCTTTGATGATACAAAAGAAAAAGGAAAAAATATGCCAAATAAAAATCTTAGTGATTTTGAAAAATATATTCTCTTTGAAAAAGGGACAGAACCTCCATTTAGTGGAGAATATAATGATTTTTTTGAAAACGGAATCTATGTATGTAAAAATTGTGGGAATGAGCTTTATTGTTCAGATTCTAAGTTTAGGGGACATTGTGGTTGGCCAAGTTTTGATGGACAGATTAATAATAATGTAAGGCAGATTCCAGACAAAGACGGCATTCGCATAGAAATTGTATGTGCAAAATGTGAAGCACACTTAGGGCATGTATTTTATGGTGAGGGTTTTACAAATAAGAATGTAAGACATTGTGTCAATTCTGTTTCTCTGCTTTTTCTTTCACAAAATGAAAATAAATAGTATTGAATAACAGATAGTTTGAAAGTCCTTTTACTCTTATTTGTAGAATCATATAAAAAGCTTTTGGTTCTTTGTATGATTGTAGTTTGAGAGACAAGAAAGCAATATTACAAAATTAAGAATTAATTAATGGGTAAGCTGCTTTGAGATATTTAAAAAAGAGCTGAAATAATATTGTAAATGATATAGATAGGAGAGCAATATTTTTGTTCTGTATAGAATAGAAAATATTGGATTCTAAAAAATCAAAGTATTTATAGTCAAAAATCTATTTCATATAAATATATCAAAATATTAGGAACAATCACTAAAAACTAAAAAACATAAAAATGTAGAAAAGTATTGTTCTGCTTATTTGTCTATTATGGAAATATCATGAAGTCGAAATATAGCAAGAAACAAAAAGTAGGAGAATCTAAAAATTAGAAAGCAGATTTTAATATATCAAAAATAGAAATGATGAGTTATCGCAGAATCTAGCAAAACTGCGACTAACCCCCTATCAATTTATTTAAGAGTTGGAATATATTTCGCCAATGCTTCAATGTCAGCGTCAGTTAATTTTGCAGTTTGTGCTTTCATTTGTGCACCCATTTTATAGCGATTGAGAGTCCCTGCTTTGTATTCAAGTAAATCTTTTTTGATTTCTTCTTCAGTTAAATTACTGACAACAGCAGTTTTATTCAAATAGGATTTTTCCATTTTCGCACCATGACAAGTTTTGCATTGTTTTGCAATAATTCCTGCTGGATCGCTCGCAAAAACAAAACCACTTACACCTAGAACAGCCATTGATAACACAATCTTATTCATGTTGACCCTTTTTAATATTTTTGGAATTATATAATTATACCATTTTTTATTAAATTTTAAGAAAAATATATTGTTTTTTCAATTTTTTCCCAAGTTTTACCAAAAATAAAAAATATATAACAAAACCATTTTTCGATTTTTCCAAAAACTTTTATAAAGATTTCTAACTATTTTTATAGTTGAAAATGAGAAAGTCATGCAACAAATTTTAAGATTAATATCATAAATTGATAAGCGGTATCCTTAAAAAATAGTTTAGGAATTTACAATCATACAATCTAACAAATCCCTAAAGCACGATATAGCACAAGCTTATTTGTAACAAAATTATGTGCCAAACGGATAACTTCTTGTTCATTTTCTTCTTTGCCTTCTATCACCTTTCCGTCTTTAACATGTTTTCTTCCTTGTGATTGAAAAATAGTAGAAACATATTGTGCCAAATAAGATTCTAATTCTTGTGTTTTTTTAATATGAGAATCTACACCATTACCATTTTTTACAGCAATATTATTCTCTTGAGATTTTGTTTTAGAATCACACTCTACAATTTCATTTCCGTGCATAGTAATCCAATAACCAAATTTTTCAATATACGCTTGAATAAATAATTGCTCTGTTTCAGAGACAACAATCATTCTGCCTATACGTGGGGCAATAACATAAATAGATGAGGCAATATTTGCTTGTTGTTCAAATAAATATGTGTTATATTTTCGTGATTGTTCTAAAATCTTTTCACTTAGATCCTGTGCTATAAATACCATCTCCTCTTGAATAAGCACCACAATCGCACTAAGGGCATGAGTAAAATGGAGTTGGCTAGATTCTATAATCTCACGCATACTTTTTGGATGAAAATTCTCACTCATTAAAATTTCAAATATCATATCGTAACGTTCTCGCATGAGATTAACCTCGCCGCGTGCGGTATTGACCTTATAATCAAATTCATGTATTGGACGCAAAAGCATAAACTCTGTATTAAGGATTTTTTCACGTGCTTGATGGATAGGAATAGTTGTTGCACCGCGAGCATACAGATCCATGCGGAATTGTTTATTAGTAAAATAATCTTTTACTTGCTCACGCATTATGTGATTGGGAATGCCATTTAAAAACACTACTCCTTGTTCTGTAATATGAAAATCATCAAAATGCTCCAGAATCTTCCCCGTGCAAAGAAAATCACATTTTACATTTCCCATCATTTTTGCCATATCACTAAAATAAAATACTTCCCAATCGGCATTAAGATATTCATGTGCAATATATTCTTTTTGCGTTAATGCCATTTGTTTAAGCTCTGCAATCAGTTTTTTATTTTGTGGATTTAATTTGGCAAACATAGGTTCACATTCTAACATATCATCAAAGAAATCTAAGCAATTTGTAATTTTTTCTGCCGGAGTGCCATAAGTATATTGATTATAGAGACTAAATATATGTCTAGCAGGAGTTTTTGGCGACCAACCCGGATGACAATTATAGCTATTATAAACAATACCCCCAACTTTAAGAAATTTATAAATAATACGCAAGAGAACTTCTTGATTGCTTTTATTAACCCATGAGAATACTCCATGCAAAACAATATAGTCAAATTTTAATTCCTCGCATATAGTAGTATTTTTAAGGTTAGAATCCTGTTTACAATGTTTGTTATCATGAGAAAACTTTGTGGCATTTGTGTTGATTGAAAAATTATTAGAATCTGAGTCCCGGTAGATTTGATATGTATGTGCTAATTCGTCTAATCGTTTCTCAATTTCAAGAAAACTATCATCATAGATTCTCATATTCGCTTTACTTTTATATCCATATTCTTGTGCGATTAATGCATGTTTTGGGTTAAAATCTGTCCCAACAAAAAAACCTTCGCTTGTTGCTGCATGTGCATTCAAACTTGTACCCCTACCAAAACCTAACTCAAGATAAGAAAATTTTTTTTTTGCTCCAATTTTATTATTTTTATCTGTACTATATCCAGCTAAAGTGAGATTGAAATCAATCAGTAGCGGAGAAATTTCTTGTGTATAAGTATCATAAACCGCCAAATCTGTATAATAACCATCATGCCAATTAAGCATTTTTATTCCTTTTATAATCAATATTTATCTATTCTCATCTCAATACATTAAATACACTTTAGAAGAACACTATTCTAAAATATATTGATCAAAAATATTATAATATAATTTTATAAAGTATATTTTCTATACTAATTAGAAACACAATAAAAAGAGCTATTGCATAAAAAATATTAAAAATTGTAAATATTCCATACAACAAATCAACAAAAAATTGTAAAATATGGATTCTTAAAATATAAAATATTATTTGAATTTGATTGTGTAACTTTCGCAATCAAATGAATATTGATATAAAATTATGATTAGAATTGCATTGTCTTTGTAGAATCTTGAAATGAAACAAGCATAAAATCATTGAATACTAGATTGAATAAAAAAATTTTAATTCAAGATATGAATAACAAAAAACTTCAATAATTTTTTATAAAGGTTGTTAATGCTCTATGAACTCTATGCACATGGATTATCTAATGTTGCGATTTTGAAATATATTACTTTTCGTGCCGGTGTAGCTTTTTTTATTGCATTTTTACTTTGTGTTTTTCTCATGCCACATTTTGTTGCTTGGGCAAAAGCAAAAAAAGCAAGTCAGCCAATTTCAGACTCTATCAAAGCACATGCAAACAAGAAGGATACCCCAACTATGGGTGGTTTAGTGTTTGTTTTTTCAGCTGTTATTGCTAGCCTTTTAACCGCAAAGCTCGATAATTCTTATGTGCATATTGGACTCGCGTGTCTTACACTTTTTATGCTAATTGGTGCACGTGATGATTACATGAAAATTTCTGCAAAAAAGAATGCGGGAATGAGTTCCCGTGTTAAGTTTCTCTTATTGGCTTGTGTGGCAATTTTTATAAGTTTTTGTCTCTATAAAAATGGGTTATCAACAGATTTTTATGTTCCAATAGCAAAAAATCCCCTTTTTGAGCTTAGCAAAATGCCTATTCTCATCATTGCGTTTTGGGTGCTTGTTTTTCTTTCTACCACTAACGCTGTGAATGTAACAGATGGACTTGATGGCTTAGCTACCATTCCTAGTATTTGTGTGCTAACAAGTTTAAGTATATTTGTATATGTTGGAGGAAATATTGAAATAGCAAAATATCTTTTATGGCCTCATATTGTAGATTCTGGTGAAATTATGGTGTTAATATTAGCAATGATTGGAGCATTATTTGGCTTTTTGTGGTATAACTGCCACCCGGCACAAGTTTTTATGGGAGATAGTGGAAGCTTAGCACTTGGTGGATTTATTGCATTCTGTGCAATTATTTCTAAAAATGAAATTCTACTGATTCTTATGGGGTCAATTTTTGTCATTGAAACAATTTCTGTAATTTTACAAATTGGCAGTTATAAGTTGCGTCAAAAACGTATTTTTCTCATGGCACCTATTCATCATCATTTTGAAGCAAAAGGTTGGGCGGAAAATAAAATTATTGTTCGATTCTGGATTATTGCAATTTTAAGTAATATTGTAGCACTCATAACACTTAAAATTCGCTAACTCATTTTTAATATGACAGTATTTAGAATATGTAATATAAAATCTACAATAAAAATTATAAACTCTTTATTATAACTTTCAGTTTCTTTTTTATCTAACACAATAGAGATTTTGATTTTGAGTTATTTGCGATGAAATACTTAAGAGATAATATAGATGTAGATACAACACACACAGCATTTATTGTTAGCAAATGTGGATTTTTCTATAATTTTACTGATTTTTTTGGTGTGTATGCTGGTCTAGGGCTTGGATTTCAGGGGTTAACACCCGCTTTTAATATTAGCAGAAACACGATCAATGCCCCGGTGTCAGAATCACGAAGCGACGGATTTGGTAGTTACTTTGCTTTACCATTTAACATAGGTATGCAGTTTAATATAGGGCATCATAATACTATAACATTTGGTGCGAAGATTCCTATACTGAGTCAAAATTACAGAAGTGATCGTGTGGGAGAATCGCATTTACGGACATATATGCTACAATTGGGATATGCGTTTAATTTTTAGTGAGTGTGTTTGAATTGTAGTGTCTTAAAAGATTTTTATTAAGATGTTATAAAACTACCATTTAGTTTTTATGGGCAGAGTTTTTGTTGTATTTATAGTTTAGCGGAATTTTATAACATCAAGGCAAGATGGAGTTGTAAAATACACTATTCTAGATTCTACAAAGCTATTATACCAACTATTACATTTCTAATAATATACTTACTTATTATGCGTTAAGATTCTAATCCACCCAATAATCCACAAAGCCTTCTTTGAAATAGAGATATTTCATTTGTAATTCATAATTGATTTTATCCACGAATTGCGGAAGAGTGCCATTCTTGACATTTTTATTATCCCTCTTAAACCATACCCATGATTTTGAGATTGGTGAGTAGAGGGAGTGTGTATATCCCCATTGTTGCATAAGAATCTGCATAGAGTCGTTGGTATGGAATGCACAATGCACGGGATTGATATAAAACCATTTTGGATTTTTGGGGATATTTTGCCTCACTAGCGTGTGAATGATAAGCATACCATCGTCTTTGACCAATGAATTGATATGCTCCAAATGCTCTCTTTTGGTAATATGCTCAAACATCGCACTATTAAAAACTACGCTATATCGTGCTAAATCCTGCTCTTTGACATAGCTTACAATGCCATCTTGAAACAAGCTATCCATATATTTTTCAAAGACAGGTAAATGAATGTGGTAGTAGTGCTTCAAGATTCTCGCAAGTGAGCCAATCCCGCCGGCATAGTCAATCATATCCACACGAGTTAGGGAATCTTGATTATGAGGGGCTACTCGCCCCCCCCCCCCATAGCAGAGATAGTAGAGGCGGTGGAATCCGCAGTAGAATCTATAATGCCATTTTTTATCATCAAATTCACCATATCAGCTTGTGCGAGATATGGAGGCTGATTTGTGCCAATAGTATTTAGTCTATAATCCAAATTATTCTTTGACATAAGCTCCCAATAAGTATGCGTATCGAGATTGAGCTTGCTCCAAGCCTCATAATCCATTTCAAAAAGTGTCTTAGAAAATGTAAAAACGCATTCTTTACAATTGTGATATATGGATTTATCCAAAAGCTTTGCCACTTCACCTTCAAACTCTGTCGTAAAATAATAACCCACATTGTCGCTATTGCAAATGATACATTTCATTACATTTCCTTTGTTTGTATTTTAGATTTCTGTAATTATAACAAAATTTGACATTAACACAAATAATAATTTTAGATAATGACCTTACGATTAAGCTTATAAGTGTTTTTTTGCAATTTACTTCCAATCATTGCTATCTAAATTAAGATTAAAATTTTTACTTTTTACCTCACCTTTAAAATTATAATTGATATAAGAATTTAAGTGTTGAATACTATAAGTTTGAAAGCTAATGTAATAATTTTTATTCAAGTTGGAGTTATTATAAAAAAAATAAAAAATTTTATATTTCTTGATAAAATTTTAGTAACTTTATAGTTTTCTTATGGTATATTACTTTACTTAGAATCTAGGGTTTAAGGGCGATGATAATTTTTGGGAAACAATGTTTTGAATATGTTTTATGTAAAGCACCAAAACAAATTAAAGAAATTTATTTATCAAAAGAATTAAACAAGGATATATTTAGGCGATTACAACAGTTACATGTCCCTATTTTCCGAATTGATAATAAAAAAGCTCAAGCTATGGCACATGGCAGAAATCATCAGGGTATGTTCGCAAAGATTCAAGAAATACCATTGCTTTCAACTAAAGATATACTCGATTGTCATACTCTTGTTGTTTTAAGTGGTTTAACCGATATGGGAAATATTGGTTCAATTGTTCGCACAGCCTATGCTTTAGGGGTTTGTGGGGTTTTGCTCTGTGATAGAGATTATCCATCCTTGCAAATATTAGAGGGAATATTTCGTGCAAGTAGTGGAGCTTTATTGCAAATGCCATTAGGTTTTTGTGTGACAAGTTTAGAATTTGCCAATCAAGCAAAAATGAGAGGCTTTACGCTTTTAGGAACAGGGCTTATGCCAGATTCTGCACATTTTTCTAGAGAATCCTTGCAAAAATGGGCTTTGTTTATTGGTAGTGAGGATAGAGGCTTAAAACAGAAGCTCTTACAGAAAATGGATATTGTATTGCATATTCCAATGCACAACAATTTTGATTCATTGAATGTAAGCGTGGCGACAGGGATTCTTATTGATAGAATACAACGATAAAACAAGCAATATAAAAGGGATACTATGACAGATTTTGAAAAATTAAAAAATATGAATCTTCAGGATATACGAAATAAAACAAGAATTTCTGTGGAGCGATTGCAAGATATTATTAATAAGAATTTTGACAACATTGATCCAACACGGGCACATGGATTTATTAAGATTTTAGAACGAGATTTGCATTTAAATTTAGATGATTGGGTGCAAGAATATGATTATTATAAAAGTCATGGGAATACGCAAGATTTTACTTTGAATCAAACTGTAATACAGACAAATACAACAGTACAAGAAAACACTCAGATTGCAAAAACAGAAGATACATTCAATGAATCCTTGGTAAGCCATTTAGAAAAACATGATGAAATACAACAAGATTCTAAAGATGAAAGCAATAAGAGACAAAATAACGATAGAGAATCAAAAATATATAAAAGCAATATTGTAAAAGAAAAAGAACAGAAAAGAAATAAGCAAAAACTCAGTGGAATTAATATAGAGATTAGCACTCCAAAAACACAATACTCCTTGCGATCAAAAGTTGTTATTACTTCTGGTATTATTGGTATTTTGCTGGTTGTGATTGTGGTTTATTTTCTTAGTGTTGTAACAAATTCACATTCAAGTAAGATTACACAAGATAATAATATACAAAAAGAGAATATAGAAAAGGATTTACGCACATATCCCAAAATTTCTCTTCAGGAAGCACTCAAAGATGATGAAAATATGTTACAAGATACGCAAAAAGATGAAAGTCTGAATAGAGATAAGACAACGCATCAAGACAAAGATTCTCAAACTCTCTCGGATACTTCTTATGTTAAGGAGCTACAAAATAATGTGGCAAAAAATCAATTCGATGTATATCACCTTACTGTTATCCCCAAAAAAGATGTTTGGTTTGCATGGACAGATACAATTACAAAGAAAAAGGGGGATAAATATTCTGCTAAGGCGGTTACAATGGAGCTTTATAATCCTACTGCATTTCATTTTGGCAATGGGATTTTAACGCTTGAGATTGATGGCGAGAAAATTGAATACAATCAAGCATCTGTGATGTATCTTCTTTATACTCCAAAAAGTGGTTTTAAAACTATTACGCAAAAAGAATACAAGACATTTGGGAGCAAATAATGAGAATCTTTTTATATAGAATGCTTCTATGCCAATGGTTTTTTTCATTAGGTTTTTTTTGTTATAGTCAGACCTTACAACAAAAAATTCAAACCTTGATACCACAAAATACCTATCAAACAAATGAAAATTTTATTAAAAAGATTTTTAGTAATGAAAAAAATTTTTATGACAATGGAAATCTTAATGTTTCAAAGATTATTTCTACACTAAAAAATAATGGATTATTGTCATTAAAACTTTCAAAACCTAGCGATATTTCAATTAGTTTTCGCATCAATTTTGCGGGCATCCAAACCGACTCATTGCCAAGTTTTATGTTTTTGAGCTATGCAACCAGCAATCTTTTGACAAGTATGGGATATTCTTATTTTTATACTTCACAAGCGAAAAAAGATCACGATAGAATTTCATTGACTTATATGTTAAATACAGAATCAAACATTGATCCAGTTGTTGTGATCAATAATTTATCTAAACGTGGATACCGCATTGTTAATGTTACGCGGGATTCACCATTACATTGGATTTATGATGTGAGTTTGAGACAATCTTCTCTTGTTAATGCTGATATTGTGAAACAAGGAGAAAGCGAATTAAGTAAAATTAATGGAAAATATTGGCTTACATTAAATGATATTGGTGTGTTAAATATTGCACCAAGAGAGAGTGGCGTTAAATGGTATCCAAAAATTTTGATTTTTGATGCAAATATGGATGTAATTGATTCTGTAATGTTAACAAACGCAACAGATAACTATAAAATTCAAATCACAAATCAAGCCCAATATATTATGATAACAGATAACTATAATGCAAATATTTTGCGTAATGGCATTATGCTAAATTTTCAAGTAAAATGATTGAAGTAGTATATTTAAAAATAAGCTTTATAAATATATGTTTTATTAATACTTTAATTTAATATAAGCAGACTATTTCTGTTTTCAATTATATTCGATGATATGAAAGAAAGGAGATAAATATGCGATTGCAAGAATTACATGATATTGCGAATCTTTTTTCTTTTCATAAAGTTATTACGCATATAATGCGTTTAGATGATAATAGTATTTTATTACGACTTGATTGTGTAAATTATTGTATTGATTTGAATAAAAGTAGTCCCCAAGTTTATATCTTACAAAACCCATTAAGGAAAAAAATCTATAACGCACCCTTTGATATTGCTTTAAGCAAATATATTTATAAGGCAAACTTAAAGTCTTGTAGGCTTGATGGTATGAATAAAATTTTAATTTTGCAGTGCGAAATCAAAAATAAGTATAAAAGTATGCTTATTAATTTACATATAGAAATGATAAATCGGAATACAAATGTCATTCTTGTGCAAAATAATATTATTATATCCGCATTGAGATTTTCTAACACAGAGAGAATAATTGCACCCAAAATTTCATTTACACCTGTGCTTCAACCATGTTTTACAAAAATCCTGATTGATGGTAATCTCGCAGATATAAAAGAAAAACTCTTGCAAAATTATGAGAATATGCAAAAGATAAAATTAGAGGAGTGTCGCAAGATTCTTGTGTATTCCCTGCACAATAAACTTAAGAAGCTAGAAGCCCTTGTTAAATCTTTCCCCAATATTGTTGAGTTAAAAAAACAGAGGGAAGAAAAAATTATGCTTGCAAATTATATTCTCATGCACTTAGATTCTATTCCAATATACAGCACACAAATCATAGTTAATGATATTTCCTATGAAATCCCCAAAGAATGCAAAATGAGTCTTGTAAGTGATAAGCTTTTTAAACAAGCAAAAAAAATACAACAAAAAATTCTCCATAGTAATATACAAAAAGAAAATTTAGAATCTAAAATCACATTTTTAAAAAATCAACTCACCTATGTTGGACATGCAAATCTAGATGAACTTCATATTTTACAACAAAAGCAAAAAGGGAGAAAAAAGGAAGCAAAAAAATACTATGAAACTTTCTATATTGACGGAATCCGCATTAGTATGGGACGAAATGCACAAGAAAATATTAAATTGTTGAAAGATTCAAAAGCAGATTTTATTTGGTTGCATATTCTTAATATACCATCATCACATTTGATTATTCACGCAAGTAAAGTAGATTTTCCGATATTGGAATACGCAGGAACACTTCTTGCTAGACTTTGTGGAATAAATAATGGTAAAATTGTGATAGACTACACAAAGCGGAAATTTGTAAAAATAATACAAGGCTCAAATGTAGTATATTCAAAGGAAAGTAAATTGCACTTAAATCTTTCATAAGGAGCAAAATATGGCATTGAACTCTATTGGAAATGTAACCTATATCAATCAAGCAAGTAGTGCAACATCAGCTTTGCAAGCAAATAATATGACACATCAAACTCCGCTTAATCATGCTTTATTTAATGAACAAATGCAAAAGATTGAGGAGGTAAGACCAACAGAGGAGACACATAAACTTGAAGATAGAGAGGGTAACGGGAAGCGAGAATTTGAAGATGAGAATGAAAATGAAGAGGAGTTGGAAGATGAAGAGGGTAAAAACTTTCAAGAAAATCTTACAGAAGAAATGCAAAAAAATAGTATAGCAGTGAAGAAGAAACAAGAAAAAAAAATCATCACCGAAGATGAAATGTTAATGAAGCCAGAAAAGCATATTTTAGATATAAAAGGTTAGATTTTTAGATTCTATATATTTGGAATATTTCTTGTGGTTTTTTGATATTTTTATAACTTTTATTACGAATGAGCCAGATTTGGCGTATTGTGCGTTTTGTGTTATAATGGAAAATTCTATTTCATAAGGAGATTCTATGTCTATTTTCCGTGAGTATGATATTCGGGGGATTTTTGAGGAAGATTTAAATAAAGAAAAGGTGATAAAAATTGGTTATTTGCTTGGTAATTATATAAAGAAGCATGATAATAAGGTAGCTATCGGTTATGATGCAAGAACGCATAGCCCAATACTTTTTGAGTGGCTTGGTTTGGGACTTATGTTGCATGGTGTTGAGGTATATAATTTAGGTATGATACCAACCCCTGTGGCATATTTTTCCACATTTCATACTGATATTAAAAACTCTGTGATGATTACAGGCTCACATAATCCTCCACAATATAACGGTTTTAAAATTACAATTAATCAATCCCCTTTTTATGGCAATGAGATTCAAAATCTTGGTAAGGAAATGGATACACTTGATATTCGTACACCTGATATAGAATCTCACAAGAAAGAACCTAGAAAGATTGATGTTTTGCAAGATTATATTGATTTTATTTCTAAAGAATTTTATTTCTTAAAAGGTTGGAGTGAAAAAATTGTTTTTGATTGTGGAAATGGTGTTGCTAGCCTTGCATTAAAACAAATTTTAGAGAATCTGCAATTAGATACAATCAATCTTTTTTTTGAGCCAGATGGCACTTTTCCAAATCATCACCCAGATCCAAGCGAAGAAAAAAATTTGGTTGATTTGAAACGCACTTTGCAGGAGAATCATATTTCTATTGGAATTGCCTATGATGGCGATGCTGATAGAGTAGCACTTGTTTCACCAAATCATAATTTTAAAGGCGATGAATTGGCAATACTTTTTGCACGAGATATTGCAAAAACAAAGAAAAATCCCATTGTAATTGGGGAAGTGAAATGTTCTCAAATTATGTATGATGAAATTAATAAGATTGGCAGTAGCGTCATGTATAAAACCGGACATAGTAACTTAAAGGTAAAATTGAAAGAACTTCATGCAGACCTTGCGTGTGAAATGAGCGGACATATCTTTTTTAATGATAGATATTTTGGTTATGATGATGCGATTTATGCAGGATTTCGAATCTTAGAACTTCTTTATAAAGAAAAAGAAGATGGCAACAATAACCCAATCTCTAAACTCGAAAAATCTCTACTCGCTTTACCAAAAACATACAACACAAATGAAGAAAAGATTCTCACGACCGAAGATAAAAAATTTGAAAGCATTAAGAATCTAAAATGCAAACTTGATGTTATTTGGGAATCTCAAAAAGGTTTACATACAGATTCACAAGTCCCAAAAGATTTTCCAAAAATTAAAGATGTAATTGATATTGATGGTGTGCGTGTGATATTTGAGAATGGTTGGGGGCTTATAAGGGCAAGTAATACGACACCAACGCTTGTTACACGATTTGAGGCATACTCACAAAGTGATTTAGAATCCTATAAACAGTGTTTGTTAAATCTACTTGTGCAATAATTTTAAAGTATCGTAAGCAATAAACATAAAGTCATTTTAGATGTCAGTATTTTTTGATGTTTTTAAAGCTTCTTCGCTAGGCTTTAAGGAGTATCGTATTTTTTAAGAAGAGAAAATTCTCAAACTCTCTTAAGGCATTTTGTAGCCATTCATTAAGGATTAGTATGACTAAGCACATGATGTCTGCTAATAAATATAATTTATCGATAGTGAGAAAATGACTTATTGCTATTGGGTTCAAAACATGATAAATTTTTCTTCTTAATAAACAACTCACAACATTTTGCCAACCAACTTTTTACGCATAAAATTGCAACAATCTGATTATCTATTTAAACGATTTTTTGTACTTTCTAGTGTGTTTCGCAAAAGCGATACAATCGTCATTGGTCCTACTCCACCTGGAACAGGAGTAATATATGAACATATTGGAGCAACATGAGCAAAATCCACATCGCCAACTATTTTTCCACTTTCTAAACGCGTAATGCCTATATCAATAATTATTGCACCTTCTTTTACCATATCTTTTGTAATGAGGTTTGGTTTGCCAACAGCAACGCAAATAATATCTGCATTTTTTGTATAAAATTGTATATTTTGTGTATGGATATGGCATATACTGATTGTTGCATTTTTATTTAACATAAGTGCCCCAAGAGGCTTACCAACAATATTGCTTGCACCTATAATACATACATTTTTGCCCTGTAATTCTATATTGTAATGTTTTAAAAGTGTCATGATTCCAAGTGGAGTTGCTGGAACAAAGCCTTTTACGCCGCTAAAGAGTTTCCCGCTATTTTGCGTATGGAATCCATCCACATCTTTTTGAGGGCATACAGATTCCAATATTTCATAAGTATCAATATGTTTTGGTAGAGGGAGTTGGACTAAAATTCCATCAAGTTTATCGTTTTGATTGAGATTCTCAATCATTGTTATTAAATCTTGTTGTGTAATATTCTTTGGCATTTCATGCAGGATTGAAGTAATACCCACTTGCTTGCATGCTCTTGCTTTCATATTTACATAGGTTTGACTTGCAGGATCGTTTCCAACAAGAATAACAGCAAGGCTCGGGATTATTCCATGTGTAGAGAGTTGTTGAACTTCTGTCGCAATACTTTCTTGCATTTCTTGTGCTAAAGATTTTCCATCAAGTAAAATCATTGTTCTCCTTATTAAATTAATAAATATGCTTAAAAAGGTTTCACTACTGCAAAGATTACGATACCAATCATTAAGAGTGTTGGCACTTCATTAAAAAATCGAAAAAAAATCTCACTTTTGTATAATGAGACTATAAGTTTTTTTCGGTAAAATCCACATGCAAAATGAAATACAAATAATAAGGCAACAAGAGTAAGCTTTGCGTGTAACCATGCTCCCATTGGTGTTATAAAAAGGAGTAAAATACCACTTATGAAAGTTGCAATCATAGCAGGATAACCAATGTAATAATAGAGCTTTTTTTCTTGTATTTCAACAATGTCTGTAAATGATTTATTATTATATTGTTGTGCGTGATAGACAAATAATCTAGGGAGATAAAATAATGCTGCCATCCAAGTAATGACAGAAATAATATGAAATGCTTTGAATCCGTTATAAGATTCTGTCAAAAAATCTAACATATTTCCTCGATTGTATGAATATATTAGAGCAATTATAGCAAAAATTTATAATCAACAGAATGAAATACCAAGAATCCTTATATGAAGAGACAAAAAATCAAAGATTTCATTTCATCGTGCTATATTTATAATTGGGAAAAGTAAAAAAGTATTTTCTTAAAAAAATTTGAAATATATTATAAGAGATTACAATCTTTCAAGGTAATTTTCCATAGTATTTTGAAAATACAAAAGCTTATGTTGGATATAAAAGAAAATGACTTGTAATTTTATACAATTTATCATAAAACTATGTATGTAAATTTCTATTTCAGGCTATAATATTTTGTATTGCAATAATTACAAAAGGATATTTAATGTATGCCACATTCTATGTATTTTCCAATCAAAAAGTAGAATCTCCCGAACTTTATCTCGAACAAATCGATATTGATGATTCTTCAAAATACAAACATATTATCAGGACTTCTATCAATACAGATGGAGAAAGCTTGCATAAATTATGTAATTTTTATTGGAATTCTGCTCCAAATCATGTAAAACCTAAAATGTTTTTTTTGATGCCCCTTCTTATATTTTTTTGTTTTATGAGCAATATATATGCAGCAAACTATGTCCCTATCAAAGATTCGAAAGGAGTTGGATTAGCCCTCTCAAGTAGCCCTTATGCGACGACTATTGGACAACAAGTTTTAGAAAAGGGAGGAAATGCCATTGATGCAGCTGTGGCAATGGGTTATGCTCTAGCCGTTACTCACCCAGCAGCAGGCAATATCGGTGGTGGTGGATTTGCTCTCATTCATCTTGCCAATGGTGAGAATCTCGCACTTGATTTTCGTGAAAAATCTCCACTTGCAGCAACGCATGATATGTTTTTAGATTCTAAAAAAGATATTATTCCTAATGCTGCTACAATAGGCTATTTATCGATAGCTACACCCGGTATGGTAAAAGGCATGAGTGCCATGCTTGAAAAATATGGAACAAAAAGTTTAGCAAATCTTTTGCAACCAGCAATACAACTTGCACAAAATGGCTTTATTGTTACACAACGTCAAAGTGAAACCATGGAGGAAGCACAACAAGATTTTATGAAATTCCCAAGCTCTCGTGCATATTTCTTAAAAAAAGATGGTTCGGTATATCAAGATGGTGATATTTTGATTCAAAAGGATTTAGCAAAAACTTTGAGAATTTTGCAAAAAGATGGTGCTGAAGCATTTTATCGTGGTGAAATAGGAAATGCACTTATAAAGGATATACAAAAAAATGGGGGCATTCTTACAAAACAGGATTTAGAAAATTATAATGTAACATGGAGAAAGCCAATTTATGGGACATATCGTGGCTATGAGATTATTTCCATGCCACCTCCAAGTAGTGGCGGGACGCATATCGTACAGATATTAAATGTTCTTGAAAATGCAAATATAGCAAGTCTTGGGTTTCATTCTTCACAAAGTATTCATCTTATGGTAGAAGCTATGCGTCAAGCGTATGCGGATAGAGCAGCATTTATGGGAGATTCTGATTTTATTAAGATTCCACTTGATATATTGACAAGTAAGGAATATGCAAAGAAAATTTTTACCAATATTACAAAAAATGCAATGCCTAGCAATACAATCAAAGCAGGCTTAGATAGCATTAAACAACCATATAGCAAAGCAAATTTTAAAGAAGGAGCAAATACAACACATTATTCCATTGTCGATAAATGGGGAAATGCGGTGAGTGTTACTTATACACTTAACAAACGTTATGGATCAGCAGTTTCCTTAAATGGATATGGCTTTTTGCTCAATGATCAAATGGAAAATTTTGCGATTAAAACCGGTGTGCCAAATCGACATGGATTAATTGAGGGAGAAAATAACGCAATTATGCCAAACAAACGCCCATTAAGTTCAATGAGTCCTACGATTATCCTAAAAGATAAGCAACTTTTTATGGTGCTTGGCACACCAGGTAGTGGAAAAATTATAAGCACACTCACTCAAGTTATAGTAAATATAATTGATTATAAGATGGATATTGCAGAGGCGATACAAGCACCAAGATTCCACATGCAATGGCAACCAGATAGGATCGATATTGAGAAATTCTTATTAAATGCAGATACAATAGAGAATCTTAAAAAAATGGGTTATAGACTTATGGAAACAGAATATATGGGCGATGTAAATGCTATTATTATTGACCCTGCAAGTAAAATCATTTATGGCTCACTTGATCCACGTAGGAAACTTTAAGATTCTAAAAATTTATTACATTTTTGATATATAAAAATAATCATCTTTTTTAGAAAAGTATCAAATATTATTGGGATTATGAAATAAGCATGTGGAATTTGAAAATCTGTTTCTAAAAATTTATTACATTTTTGATATATAAAAACTATAATTCATCAGAATCTAGCTTTATAGATTCTAGTTGTTTTTGTCTGGATTGACTTCAAAATAAATCTTGCGCAAAGATTCTAAATCATAATTTTGTATTTTTGTTTGCGTAGTCTCAAGGTAGCTATCAATAGTTTGCATATTAAGTATATGTAAATCTTTAGCGATAGATTCTATATGCAAGGCATTCATATCAGCTCCATAATGTGTATTATCAGGGTAATTCCCTAGATTATCAGCATAATCCATATCATCAAAGCCATAGATTCTTACATTATCCATATCCTTACTCATTTCCACAAAATATTTTAATACCCATCGCCATTCATAAAAATCCTGCACTTCGCTTTGCAATCTATATGTTATCCTAGAATATGTTGGCACAATAAAATAAAACTTTACATTTGGATATTTTCTAGCAATATCAAGCATATTATAATTCAAAAATTCCTCATGCCTTTTTTTCTTTGCCTCATCGATTGGATAAGGCGTGGGATTAAATGGATATTTTTCATATTCTATCAATCGCCCCACAGTAATACCAGTTCCTTTTGGACCAATCGCATTATTTCTACTAAGCCAATCTCTAGCTCCTTCCTCAAAGCTCAAACCATTCGATTCTAAACTATATCCAACCATTCCTTGTCTATAAGTATCAAACTCGCCAATACATTTAGGGTTGCTCGACCAACGCAATGCACATAATGCAAACTTTACATCAAAATACAAACGCATATCATTATATTGAATATCGTCATAGAGGTAATTTGTCCTACTTTTGTGTGTTACATGAAACCAACCTATATCCATGATAACTTTCTTTATCTCTTTGTGTTTTAAGGCATATTTTAAGATTTCTGCCTTTTCCCCTATACCCATACCACCTGAAGCAAAATTTACCCACTTACCACCCAGCATGGTATCTGCTTGTAGCTCCGATGACTGAAACATCATAGAAGAACCAAGTATCATGGAATTAAAATCATAATGATCAATTACCCCTTTTGCGGCATGTCGAGCATGTCCCTCATAATTAAAAAATTTAGTATCACGCCAATATGGCTTGTGAAATACTTGCATAGGGTCGTAAAGATAAAGCAAAATAGCTAAAAATATAAAAAATGGAATAGGCACAAAGATTACTATTATTATATATCTTTTATAGTCTCTTGTGCCGTATATTACTTTACTTTGTAATAGCGATTTCATTTTAGATAAGATGTTCATAGTTGTATCCTTTCTGATATATTTTGAGGCTAAAGCCAAAGAATTTATAAAGGATTCTCTTAAAAATTAAAATAGATAAATTCAGAATATGGATTCAGTATCAGCATGATGGCAGGTATCCAAAATAGCAACATGGTAGCCATGATATATGTTTTTGTGGGTTTAAAACCGCGTGTTAAATCAATGCTATTTTTAAAACAAAGACATACAATAAAGGCTAAGATAAGATAAATAAGTGTTTCATTTCTGCCTTGTATATTTGATAAAAAATGTGGTATCAATCTCGCCCTTGCATCAAATTCCACCCACACAATCCCAAACATACTCTTCAGCAAGCTTATAGCAGTATCTAAGTTTTCAGCTCTAAAAAATATCCAAGCAATATTGACAAAATTAAAAGTAAGAATCCA